>JBKCXU010000025.1:0-21337 GCA_046316025.1 Betaproteobacteria bacterium
ACGCCGGCGACACGCACTACGCGCGCAACCCCAACCTGGGGTTCGTCTACCTGACCGACGCGCTGGCGCCGCAGGCCGAGCAGATCCTGACGCTGCTCAAGCTGCGCACCGGGGTGGCCAACTGGGTCGGCGCCGCCGGCATCGGCATCGCCGCGGGCGCCACCGAGTTCATGGACGAGCCGGCGCGGGCGGTGATGCTGGGCGAGTTCCGCCCGGGCAGCGTGAACGTGTTTTCCGGCACGCAGCGGCCGCCGGCGGCAGGCACGCGCACCGACCGCGGCAGCGCCGCCGCGCACACGGCGCTGGTGCATGCCGACCCGGAAACGCCCGAGCTGCCCGAGCTGATCGCCGACATGGCGCGCAAGGTGGACAGCGGGTATCTCTTCGGCGGCGTGGTGAGCAGCCGCAGTCGGCCGGTACAGATCGCCGACCGCGTGCTGACCGGCGGCCTGTCGGGGGCGGTGTTCGGCGCCGACGTGGACGTGGTCTCGCGCGTCACGCAAGGCGTTCATCCGCTGGCGCGCGCCGCGCGCCGCCGCGCGACCGAGGCGCAGGACAACCTGATCCTCGAGCTCGACGGCCGGCCGGCGCTGGAAGCGCTGCTGGAAGACGCCGGAATCCGCTCCAAGGCCGAGGCGCTGGCAGGCGATGCGCCCACGCGCGAGGACGCCGCGCGCCAGCGCGCGCAGTTGCAGGCGCTGGGGCGGCGCGGCTTGTTCGTCGGCATCGCGCCCGAGGCCGACGGTTACCGCGAGGCGCGCCCCGCGCTGCGCGACGACTATCTGGTGCGGCACGTGGTGGCGATCGACCCCGGCCGCGGCGCGGTGGCGATTGCGGCGACGGTCGAGCCGGGCATGGGCATCACCTTCTGCACCCGCGACGACAATGCCGCGCGGCGCGATCTGGTGCGCATCTGCGCGGAGATCCGCGACCACTTGCATGAGCAGAGCGAAGCGCGCGGCGAAGACGTGACGCCGCGCGGCGCGGTGTACGTGTCCTGCCTGGGTCGCGGCAGCCACATGTTCGGCGAGCCGCACGAGGAGCTGCGCGTGATCCGCCAGCAATTGGGCGACGTGCCGCTGGTGGGGTTTTATGCCGGCGGCGAGATCGGCGGGAAGAACTTGTACGGGTTTACCGGCGTGTTGACGGTTTTCTGTTGACTGTGTTGTCCATTAACCGACAACACACAACCGACAACCGACAACAGAAAACGGTCAGTTGAGCTTGTCCGGCGGCTGCCCGCTCGGCGCGCCGGAAATCTCCAGCGCCTCCATCCACGGCGGCCCTTTGTCCGGCCACCACTCGGCCTGCTTGACGAAGCGCGCCAGCAAGCCCAGCGTGCGGTGCGAGGAGGGCCGGTCGAGCGTCAAGCGCGCGGGCGGCGCGCCGGCGGATTCGATGTCGATCACGCAGCCGCCCGGCTGCGGCTTGATCTGCAAGCCCAGCACCAGCGCCGGCGGCGTTTGCGCCATCACGCGCGCCGACGGCTCCGCAGTGGCCTGCGCGCGCGCCTGCGCCGCGGCGTGCTCCATCGACAGCGCCTCGCCCACCAGGGCCGAGGGCAGCTTGTTGGCGAGCGGGTTGGAGTTGGTGAGCCAATGCGCCATCGCCTCGCCCCAGCGCAACACGATGCGGCGCGTGAGCCAGAAGGCGCGCGCGTTGCCGACAGCGTCGGCGGCGTCCAGCCGCAGCCGGTCTTCGACCGCGGCGAAGCCCACCGAGATGCGGTGGATCTGGAACGGCGGCGGGGCGGCGGGTGCGGCGGGGGCGTTCATGCACGCAAGCCTACATCGTGTAATTGAGCGCCAGCCGGCCGCCGTCCGGATAGACGATGCTGCCGGTCAGATACGCCGCATCGTCGCTGGCGAGGAAGACCGCCACGCGGGCGACTTCGTCCGGCTCGCCCAGGCGGCCCAAGGGGGTGCGCTTGAGAATCCGCTCGCGCGCGGCTTCGTTGGTGAGCACGGCGGTCTTCAGCAGTTCGGTGGCAATCGAGCCGGGGCCGATGCCCATCACGCGGATGCCGCGGGGTGCCAACGCAATGGCCATCACCTTGGTCAGTTGGTTCACGCCGCCCTTGCTGACCGTGTAAGGCACCTGGTTGGCAATCGCCAGCACCGCATTGACCGAACTCATGTTGACGATCACGCCGCGCTCGCTGCCGGCCGGCGCGCCGGCGCGCGGCGACTGCGCGGCCATCTGGCGCGCAGCGGCCTGGCCGCAGAGGAAGGCGCCGTTGAGGTTGACGCGCAGCACGCGGTCGAAGTCGTCCTCCGTGAGGTCGAGAAAGTCCGCCGCGTGCACGATGCCGGCGTTGTTGACGAGCACATCGAGCCGGCCGTAATGCTCCACCGCAAAGCGCACGAGGCGCGCGGCCTCGGCGGCGTCGCCGACGTCGCAACGGCAGGCGATGGCGCTGCCGCCGGCGGCGGCGATGTCGCGGGCCAGTGCCGTGGCGCCGAGTTCGTTGCTGTCGGCGAGAACGACGAAGGCGCCTTCTTCGGCCATGGCGCGCGCGCAGGCCGCGCCGATACCTTGCGCGGCGCCGGTGACGATGGCGATGCGTTGGGCGAGCTTCATGGGCGTTACAGAACGTCGAGGGCGTCGAGCATACGCGCGGCCTCGGCGCGGAGGGCGGCGCGCTCGGCGGCCGGCAGCCGGGCCACGCTCTTGGCCATCAGGATCGTGCGCGGGCTGGCGGCAAGCGCGTCGCGGTGCCGGTCGAGAAACGCCCAGTACAGCACCGTCACCGGGCAGGCGCGCTCGCCGCTGCGCTGCGCGGGCCGGTAGCGGCAACCCGCGCAGTAGTTGCTCTGCCGCTTGATGTACTGGCCGCTGGCGATATAGGGCTTGCTGGTGAAGCGCCCGCCGTCGGCAAAGAGCGCCATGCCGGCGACGTTGGGCAGTTCGACCCACTCGACCGCGTCCACGTACACGGCCAGATACCAGTCGGCCACCTGCCGCGGCTCGATGCCGGCCAGCAGCGCAAACTGGCCGGTGACCATCAGCCGCTGGATGTGGTGGGCAAAGCCGTAGTCGAGCGTCTGGCCGACGCACTCGCGCATGCAGGCCATCTGCGTCTGGCCGGTCCAGTACCAGCGCGGCAAGGCGCGCGTGTGGCCGTAGAAATTGGCCTGCGCGAGCTGCGGCATGAACTGCCAATACACGCCGCGGATGAACTCGCGCCAGCCGAGCACCTGGCGCACGAAACCCTCCACACTCGCCAGCGGCGCGGCGCCGGCCTGCCAGGCGGCGACCGCGGCGTCGATCACTTCGCGCGGATGCAGCAGCTTGAGGTTCAGGCTGGTGGACAGCAGCGCGTGCCAGCCAAAGGGCGTGCCGGTCCACATCGCGTCCGGATAGGGGCCGCAGTGCGGCAGCCGCTCGGCGACCAAGCGTTCGAGTGCGGCCAAGGCCTGCGCGCGCGTGACCGGCCAGGCAAAGTGCGCGAGCGAGCCGGGGTGCTGCGGAAAGGTCTTGTCCACCAGCGCCAGCACCGCCTGCGTCGTCGCATCCGGCGCGAACGGGGCGGGCGACGGAATCGCGCCGGGGCCGCTCTTGGGAAAGGGCTTGCGGTTGTCGGCGTCGAAGTTCCACTGGCCGCCGGCGGGCTCGTTATCGGCATCGACCAGGACCTGCTCGCGGCGGCGCATCCAGCGGTAGAAAAACTCCAAGCGCAACTCTCGCTTGCTGCCGGCCCAGGCGGCGAACTGCGCGCGCGAGCAGAGGAAGTGCGCATCGGGCAGCTCGGTCAAGCGCAGGCCGCGCGCGGCGGCCAAAGCGCGAATGGCCTCGCGCAGGCGCCACTCGCCCGGCTCGACCACAACGAGCTCCGCGGGCTGCGCGCGATCCAGTACGCGGGCGAGGCGGTCGGTCAGCGCGGGACAGTGGGCGAACCGCGGATCGTCGAGCGTCACGTAGTCCAGCGGCAGGCCGCGCTTGCGCAGTTCGGCGGCGTAGTGGCGCATCGCCGCCAGGAACAACGCGATGCGCGCCTTGTGGCTCCAGACGTGGGTGGCTTCGCCGGGCGCTTCGATCAGCAGCAGCCGGTCGCGCGTGGGGTCGAGCGCGGCAAGCTGCGGTGAGTCGTGCGCGAGTTGATCGCCGAGGATCAGCCGCAGACGCTGCGTCATGGGCTGCGCGCCGCGCGGCGGCAGCGGTCGGAGCAGTAACGGACTTGCTCCCAGGTGCGCGCCCAGCGACGCCGCCAGGTCATCGGCCGCCCGCAGGCCGCGCAGGGCTTCTCGGGCAGCGCAGTCTTGTTGCCGGCAAATCGCTTCATCGCGCCGCGCCGCGCCAGGCTTGCACCGCCGGGTCGATGGCTGCCAACGAGTCGAGCACCCGCGCCGGCAGCGCGCGGCGCCCGTGCAGCGCCGGGCAACTGCCGCCGACCCAGAGCTGCACCCGCGCCGGCAGTGCGGCGCGCAATTCGGCCAGACCGTCGAGCACCTGGCGCGCAGCCATCACGCCGGTAAACGACAGGGCGACGATGTCGGCGCGCTGCGCCGCGGCCGCGCGCACGATGTCCGCCAGCGGCGTTTGCACGCCGAGCGAGACGCAGCGGGCGCCCGCCAGCGCGAACATCGCCTCGGCCATCAACAGCCCCAGGCCGTGCTGCTCGCGCGGCAGTGTGGTCAGCAGCACGCGCGGTGCGCCATCGTCGGCCGGCGCCGGGACCGTGGCGATCGCCTGACGCAGCAGCGACTGCACGGTTTCGGAAAACAGGTGCTCCTCGTAGACCTGCAACTCGCCGCGGCTCCAGGCCTCGCCCACAAGCACGGTCAGCGGTGCGATCACGCGTTGCAGCAACCCGGCCAGCCCGAGCCGCAGCAGATGCTGGGCCAGCGCGCGGCGCAGGTCCTCGGCCTGGTGCGCGCGGATCAGCGCCAGCAGCGCGCCGAGGTCTTCGGCATCGGCAGGCTCGGCGGCGCCGGCCGCGGTGCCGGCACCCGCCAGCCGCCGCAGCCGATCCACCGGCAAGCCTGCGACTCGACCGGGGCGATGGCCGGAATCGACCAGCCGCTTGAGCACGCGCAGTTTGTCGACCTGCGCGAGCGGATAGGCGCGCTCGCCCTGCGCGTCGCGCAGCGGCTTGGGAAAACCGTACCTGCGCTCCCAAGCGCGCAGCGTGTCCTTGGGCAGGCCGGTGTCGCGCTCGACGGCGGCGATCGAAAGCGTGTCGGTGGCGCGGGTCATGGCGTGCTGTTCGGGGGGCGTCGTCAGGTCGGCGAAGTTACCGGAACCCGCCTCCACTGTCTTGGACAAAGCTCAACTACCCCTGCACGCGCACGCTGCCGCTAAACTGCGGTCTATACCGCGGTAGATCACAGGGGCCCGCCAATGCGCACCGCCAAGTTGTTCAAGAACGGCCGCAGCCAGGCCGTACGGCTGCCCGCGGAGTTCCGCTTCGAGGGCGACGAGGTCTATATCCGCCGCGACCCGGACACCGGCGACGTGATCCTCTCCGCGCGTAACAAGAAGTTTGAGCAGTGGCTCAAACTGCGCGACAAACTCGCGGCGCAGATGACGACGGAGGACTTCGCCGTGCTCGACAACCTGCGCGATCCCGGCCCCGCGCAGGAACGCGACTGGCCATGAGCGCCACCCTGATGCTCGACACCAATGCGGCCTCGGGCTTCATCAAGAGCGAGGCGGCCATCGAGCGCCTGGCGAGAGACCACGATTTCTGCATCTCGGTGCTGACGGAAGCCGAGCTGCGCTTCGGGCTTGCGCGCGGGCCGGTCCGCGCCGAGTTGCGCCGACTGGTCGAGGGCTTTCTGGACAGCGCCGATATCCGCGTGTGGGACTCCGCCTGTGCCCGCCAGTACGGCCGGCTGCGGGCGGAGTTGCAGGCCAGTGGCCGGCCGCTCGCGCCGATGGACCTGATGATCGCCACCCACGCCCTTGCCGCTCACTGCACGCTGGTCACCGCCGACCGCCGCTTTGCTGCGGTACCCGGCCTGCGCGTGCTGGATTGGCGCGACCCCGGCGCCGGCCATTGAGCGACAATTCGCCCCTCGCGAAATCCGACGACCCCGGAAAATAGGGGTCAGACCCCTATTTCCTCATGAACGTGCGCGACACCCTTTTCCTGCCCGACGTGCAAGGTGCGACCGACGCCCGCAATGTGGCGATCGCCCGCGTGGGCGTGCGCTCGATGCGCTGGCCGCTCACCGTGGCCACCGCGCAGGGCAGGCCGCAGCCGACCGTGGCCGAGGCCGACATGGTCGTGGCGCTGCCCGCCACGCAAAAGGGCACGCACATGTCGCGCTTTATCGAGGTACTGCAACGGCAGGCCGAGCCGCTCGCCGTCGGCGCGCTGCCCGGACTGTTGTCTGCGATGCTGGCGCGGCTGGATGCGGAGCGCGGCGAGATCGAGCTGCGCTTCCCGTTCTTCGTCACCAAGCGCGCGCCGGTGTCGGGTGTGGAAAGCCTGCTCGACTATCAGGTGCAGTGGCGGGTCGCCGGCCCCGCGCAGGCGGCCAGCGTCACGCAGACCGTCGTGGTGCCGGTGACGAGCCTGTGCCCATGCAGCAAGAAAGTGGCCGACTACGGCGCGCACAACCAGCGCTCGCACATCACCATTGCGGCGGAGCTGGCGGGTGAGCTGTCGTTGGAGCGGCAGATCCGCATTGCCGAAGAAGCCGCCTCCAGCGAGATGTGGGCACTGCTCAAGCGCCCCGACGAGAAGTACGTGACCGAGCGCGCCTACGACAACCCCAAGTTTGTCGAAGACATGGTGCGCGACGTGGCGCTGGCACTGGACCGCGAGCCGGCGGTGGCGGCCTATCGCGTCGAGGTCGAGAACTTCGAGTCGATCCACAACCACTCGGCCTACGCGCAGGTCGAGCGCGACAAGCGCGGCGAGTGAAGATCGCGGTCGTCGGCGCCGGCATCTCCGGCCTTGCCTGCGCGCTGCGCCTGTCCGCGCGCCACGCCGTCACGCTGTACGAAGCCGAGCCGCGCCTGGGCGGCCACACCAACACGGTGGACGTGACGCTCGACGGCATCACGCATGGCGTGGACACGGGCTTCCTCGTCTTCAACCACCGCACGTACAAGCTGCTGCCGGCGCTCTTCGATGAACTCGGAGTGGCCACCGGCAAGAGCGAGATGACCTTCGCCGTCAGCGTCGCACAAGGCGCCCGCCGGCTGGAGTGGGCCGGCAACAACCTGAATACGGTGTTTGCGCAGCGGCGCAATTTGTTTTCGCCGCGCTTCTGGTCGATGGTGCGCGACATCCTGCGCTTCAACCGCCAAGGCACCGCGATCGCGCTCGGCAACGAACCTGCGGGCAACGAGTCGCTCGGCGAGTTTCTCGACCGCGAACGCTATGGCGCGCCGTTTCGCCAGTGGTATCTGCTGCCGATGGCCGCGGCGATCTGGTCCTGCCCGATGCGCACGATGCTTGCCTATCCGGTGGCGACCTTTCTGCGCTTCTGCCACAACCACGGCCTGCTGCAAGTGGAAAACCGCCCGCAGTGGCACACGGTGCCGGGTGGTGCGCGTCAGTACGTGCAGAAGATCGCCGCGCGGTTGCCCGACGTGCGCGTCGGCGAGCCGGTGCTGGAGGTGCGCCGTACCGACGCCGGCGCGACCGTGCGCAGTGCGAGCGGCACGGAAGCTTTCGACCACGCCGTGCTGGCCTGTCACAGCGACCAGTCGCTGCGGATGCTGACCGACGCCAGCGAGGACGAGCGCAGTGTTCTGGCCGCCTGCCGCTACCAACCCAACCGCACGCTGCTGCACACCGACACGCGCCTGCTGCCGCAAACGCGCGCCGTGTGGTCGGCGTGGAACTACATGAGCGACGGCGGCGACGAACCCAATGTCTCGGTCACCTACCTGCTGAACAAGCTGCAACCGCTGCCGTTTGCGACACCACTGATGGTGAGCCTGAACCCGGTGATCGAGCCGCGGCCGGAGACGGTGATCGCTGCCTTCGACTACGCACACCCGATCTTCGACGCCCCCGCCGTGGCCGCGCAGCAGCGGCTCGCGCAGGTGCAGGGCCGCAACCGCGTGTGGTTTGCCGGCGCGTGGACCGGCTATGGGTTTCACGAGGACGGGTTGAAGTCCGGGTTGGCGGTGGCGGAGGGACTCGGCACCCTGTGCAGCGTGCCGGCGCAGGCCCATTGAGCTTTCGTCACTACGTTGACGGCCCCAGATACGCGGCGCCGGGGCCGCGCACTCGCGGGTGACGGGCGTAAACGCCACTCATGAACGGCACCACCTTGGGGGCGAGGTTCTTGGGCCGAAGTCGGAATGCAGCGGCATCGGCTGTCTCGGAGCCACCGGTGGAGACGGGCAAGGCGCCGAAGACGTCAGGTGAAGACGCACCGACTGGCAACCACACTCCAAACGCTCATTGACGCTCGGTCAGCGTCAGCAGGATGTCCGCGTACCACGCACAGTTGAGCCCCAGCGACTCGTCCTGCTGCGTGTCGCGCGCGCTCATGTCCATGCGCGCGGCGTGCACACCCAGGAGCTTCCACGGCAGTTCCGCGCGGCCGGCCGCGGCGGCGGCGTCGCGCATCACCACCGGCGCGCCGCTGGTGCCGCGATGGGTGCGCGCATCGGTCAGAAAGTAGCCCTGCCCCTGAAAGCGCAAACCGAAAGACGAGGCGATCACCGCCTGCCGCACCACCGGCAGGTGATGCAGCGTGTCGTGAAAGCCGAGCGGGAACCCGACGATCAACAGCGGCGCGCCGACCTCGATCTCCGGCAGCGCCGCCTGCAAGTGCGCCGGGGTAAAGGCGTACAGCAGCACGGTCTCGGGCAGCGCGGCACGCGTGAGTTCGATCACCGCCACGTCGATCTCGCCCGCCGCGTCGCGCCCCTGCCGCCAGACGCTCTGGCCGTCCTGGTACAGCAGCAGCGAGTAGCCGATGGCGCGCGTGAGATTGCCGGCGTCGGTGTGCAGCTCGATCTCGATGCGATCCGGGTGGTGGCCGCTGGGTTCGTCGATCAGCACGTGGCGGCTGGTCACCAGAAACAGCCGCTCGCCACGGGCGAAGAAAAAGCCGCTCGCCCGCGTCAGCGCGCGCGGGCCGTCGAAGGTGGCGATCTGCGCGGCGGTCAGCAGCAGCGGTTCGATCATCGCGCCTGCTCCACGAGCCAACCGCGCAGCCGCGCGCAGACCTCCGCGCTGGAGAGCAGGTCGAGGTGATTGCAGCCGTAGGCGATCCAGCGCCGCTCGGGCGCAAACGCCAGCGCCAGCCGCGGATTGCGGTGTTCACCGAGCGCGCTGGGCACCGGCACGAGGCCATCGCCCAGCAACTTGTGGCGCAATCCATCCTCCGGCGTGCCGGTGGCGGCCGCCACCGCGTAGCACTGCACGTCGGCGGGCAGCGGCAAGGTCGTGCGCGGCGCGCCGTGGCGCGCAAAGCGGTCGCGGCCCTGCCATTGCTCGTCCAGCACCAGGCCGTGGCGCAGATCGGTGATGCCCGCGCTGCGGATCTTGCCCAACCGCGCAAACGGCGCGGTGACCGGCGTCTGCTCCAGCAGCAGGTCGATCCAATGCCCGCCGCGCTCCAGCGGCGCGCCCAGATGCGGCGTGCCGAGGAAGACCAGCCTGCGCAACATGCAGGGCCAAGTCAGGCCGTCGCGCTGCGCCGTGTGGTGCGCGCTGCGCGCAACCAGCCCGCCCATGCTGTGCGCGAGGATCGCGATCTCCTGTACCGGCACCGGCCAGGCCGCCACCAGCGTCTCCAGAAGATGTGCCAGCGCATGGCCGTTGGTCGAGATGTGCAGACCGCTGTTGAAGTGCAGGTCGATGCGGCTCGCCCCCATCGCCCGCGCGAGTGCTGCGCCGTGGTCGTGGCCCTTGCGCTGCCAGGCACGGTCGTTCATGCACAGCCCGTGCACGAGCAACAGCAACTTGGCGCTCGGCGCCGGATACGCGGCGGCCAGTGCTTCGCGGGTGAGCGTCAGCGCCTTGCCATCGCGCCGCAGCCGCATCGGGATCGCCAGCGGGTTGCCGGTGGCGGCAAGGTAATCGCCGAGCACGCCGTTTAGCGCGGCCAGCAGCGCCTCGCGCGCGGGCGAGGACTCGATCTGCCCCAGCGCCGGCGCCACTGCGCCCAGCGCCAGATCGATGCCGCCGCCCACCGCGCGCGTGACGCCGCGGATGCTCCGGTAGACGAGCGCGGTAATGCCGTTGACGGCACCGCCCACCAGCGGCCCGCCGAGCGCCGTCGGTGCGCGCGCGATCTTGCCGTGCAGCGCCTGCACGAGATCGGCGATGCCCGCCACTGCGTCCACCGCCAGCCGCGAGCCGCCGCGCAGGTCGGTGATGTGGTTGCTGGGTGTAGGGTTCATCGGCGGTGTTCGCGGCGCGTCGGTAACGCATTGTCCGCTTTGTTTGGCCGGCGGGTGCGAGGGCGGATGATCCGAAATCACGGCATCGCCTCTCCCCGGCACGAGCGCGCCGATGACCGACAAAGTGTTGGCTTTGGGAGCCAACGGCCGCTTTGAACGCTGCGCAGCGCGGGCCTTGGCCGAGGCCGGCTGGGCAGGTGCTGGCGCAGGCGCACCGGCCGCTGGCCGACGCGGCGACGGGCGCGCAACACATCGCGCTGCCGCTCGCCGATACAGCCGCCATCGCGCAGCCGGCGGCGGGTGCGACGCTGGTGGTCAACGCGATGAATCCGCCCTACACAGACTGGAACCGCGAGGCGCTGCCGCTCGATGCCGTCGCCATCGCCCGCGCACTGGACGCCACGCTGGCCGAGTTCGGCCGGGCGCGGACGTGAGCCCGCGCACACGGGCCGGCGGCGGCCGTCGCCTGTTCGGGCGATCCCTGGCGCGGGCTGTGCCGCGGCGGGGCGCCGGGCTGGGGCCGACGGTCGGTCGCGTCGGCTACCCTCGGCCGATGGACACCGCCCCGAACCGCATCCGCATCCGCATCGACAAGTGGCTGTGGGCCGCGCGTTTCTTCAAGACGCGCTCGCTCGCCGCGCAGGCGGTCGATCTGGGTCGCGTGCGGCTGGCGGGCGAGCGCATCAAGCCGGCGCGCGAGGTGCATGCCGGCGACCGCTACGAGATCGCCGTGGGCGAGCAGCGTTTGGAGATCGTGGTGCTGGGCGTCTCGCATATCCGCGGCCCGGCGCCGGCGGCGCGGCTGCTGTACGAAGAAACGCCCGAGAGCATCGCCCGCCGCACACGGCTCGCCGAAGGCCGCCGCCTGGGCGCCGAGCCGGCGCTAGCGCTCAAAGGCCGCCCGACCAAGCGCGACCGGCGCGAACTGGGGCGGCTGCAGGGCGGCGACGGCAGCGAGGCCTGGGTGCCGGGCGGTGGCACCGCGGATTGGTAGCGGCGCGGGCGGCGAAGCGTTCAACCTACCGGCACACGCAACACTGCCCGCGCCACGGCCTCCGCCACTTCGATCCCGTCCACCCCGGCGGACATGATGCCGCCGGCGTACCCCGCGCCCTCGCCGGCCGGGTACAGGCCGCGCACGTCGACACTCTGGTAGTCGGCGCCGCGCGTGATGCGCAGCGGCGATGAGGTGCGCGTCTCCACGCCGGTCAGCGTCGCATCGGGCAGCGCAAAGCCCTTGATCTGCCGCTCGAACGCGGGCAGCGCCTCGCGGATCGCTTCCAGCACGTATCCCGGCAGGCTCTCGTGCCCGCGCTGCGCGAGATCGGTCGGCGTCACGCCCGGCGTGTACGACGGCTGCACGTCGCCGAACTGCGTGGACGCTCGTCCCGCGAGAAAGTCGCCCACCCGCTGCCCCGGCGCGCGGTAGTCGCCGCCGCCGAGTGCAAAGGCGCGCGACTCCCAGAAGCGCTGAAAGGCCATGCCATCCAGCGGCGGCACCGGGCCGGGCGCATTGGGGTCTTGCGCGTAGTCGCGCGGCGCGATGCCGACCACGAGGCCGGCATTGGCGTTGCGCTCGGCGCGCGAATACTGGCTCATGCCGTTGGTGACCACGCGGTTCGCCTCCGAGGTCGCGGCAACCACGGTGCCGCCGGGGCACATGCAGAAGCTGTACACCGAGCGGCCGTTGCCCGCGTGATGCACCAGCTTGTAGTCCGCGGCGCCCAGCAGCGGGTGGCCGGCGTGCGCGCCCCAGCGGGCGCGGTCGATCAGGCTTTGCGGATGTTCGATGCGAAAGCCGACCGAAAACGGCTTGGCCTCCATCGCCACGCCGCGCGCGTGCAGCATCGCAAAGGTGTCGCGGGCGGAGTGGCCGACGGCGAGCACCACCTGCTCGGCATCCAAGTGCTCGCCGTTCGGATGCGCGTCGTTGGCGACCACCAGCCCGTGCACGGCGCCACGCTCGACGACGAGATCGATCACCCGCTGGCGGAAGCGGATCTCGCCGCCCAGCCGCTCGATCTCCGCGCGCATCTTCTCGACCATGCTCACCAGCCGGAAGGTGCCGATGTGCGGCTTGGCCACGTACAGGATCTCCTCCGGCGCGCCGGCCTTGACGAACTCGGTCAGCACCTTGCGCGTCAGGTGGCGCGCGTCGCCGATCTGCGTCCACAGCTTGCCGTCGGAAAACGTGCCGGCGCCGCCCTCGCCGAACTGCACGTTCGACTCCGGCGCGAGTACGCCCTTGCGCCACAGCGCCCAGGTGTCTTTCGTGCGCTCGCGCACGCGGGGGCCGCGTTCGAGCACGATCGGCCGCAGCCCCATCTGCGCCAGCACCAGCGCGGCAAAGATGCCGCAGGGGCCGAAGCCGACCACTACTGGCCGCGGCCGCTGGTGCGCATAGAAGTCCGCCGGCGCGTGGGCGACGAAGCGGTAGCGCATGTCGGGCGCCGGGCGGACCTGCGGGTCGTTGGCGAACCTGCGCAGCACGCCCGCCTCGTCAGTGACCCCGCAATCGACTGTGTACGTGAAATAAAGCGTCGAGCGCTTGCGCGCATCGACCGCGCGCTTGAAAACGGTGAAGCCAGTGAGGTCAGCGTCCCGCAGCTTCAGCCGCGCGAGGATGGCGGCGCGCAACGCCGGCTCGTCATGGTCCAGAGGCAGACGCAGTTCGGTAAGGCGCAGCATGGGCGAATTGTCGCGCGGCGGGAGTTCGGTGTGCCGCTTGTGCCGAGGTAGCGTTTTGCTGCGCCGGCTCGTACCGATGCAGCGCAGATCCGTACCGGAGTCGACCGCAGGCTCCGGCGGACGCGTCTACCATGGCGAGCTCTCGGGCATCGGATCCGCGCGCCCAACGCCACGCAGCCAACGCTCAAGGACCTTTCCGTCATGCTCATCCCGCGCTACTGGGCTCGAAGCGAGAAGGCGGCCACCCCCAGCGGCCGGATGCTGCTGCAAACTTGGGGCTGGTCGGACGCGAGCGAGATCGACGCGATGCGCCTCGCGCAGCAGCGCCTGCAGGCCGCCGTCGGCCGTTACCAACGGCCGGACGATGCGCCGCGCGCTTGGCAGTACTACGGCAGCGGCGAACGGCCGGTGCGCGAGGAGATTCTCGACCCGACGCCGGCCGGCGCGACGACCGGCCGGGCGGTGGTCACGCGCAACCGGTTCGGCGTCGCGGTGCTGAATACCGCGCGCCTGCTCTTCATCGACGTCGATCTGCCGCCAAGCCGCGGCGGCGGGCCTCTGGGGTGGCTGCGGCGTAGGGCCGAATCGCCGCAGCAGCGGCTGGATCGCCTGATCGGCGATCTCGAGAAGGTGGGGAACACGACGTTCTGGGTCTATCGGACGGCGGCCGGATTCCGCGCACTTGCGGTCGACCGCGAGTTCGACCCGGTGTCTTCGCACACCCGCGCAGTGCTGGAAGGTGTCGGCGCCGATCCGCTTTTTGTGCGCCTCTGTGCGGCGCAGGCTTGCTTTCGTGCGCGCCTGTCGCCCAAGCCGTGGCGCTGTGGCGCCGGCAGCCCACGCGGTGAGCATCCGCGCACCCCCGCCCAGCAGTCGACGTTCCGCCAGTGGCTCGCCGACTATGAGACCCGCGCCAGCGCGTTTGCCACCTGCGCCTGGGTGGCCGCGGTGGGCCGTGGGACGATGCTTGAATCCTTGGCGCCGCTGGTTCAGTTTCACGAAGAGGCCACCGGCGCTCGCAGCGGCCGGCCGCTTGCCTAGCCCAGGCAGACGGCTAGAGCGCTCGGGTGGGCGCCATCCGAGCGTTAGCCACCGCAGAGGACGAGGCGAGGCTACGCCCGCCGCCTTACGACGGCCGCGCCAGCAGCCCCGCGAAGCAGGTGCCGGCGATCAACTCGACGATCTCCTCGTCGCTGTAGGCGCCGCCGTCTTGCAGGTAGTCGGCCACCGGGTCGCAGGCGCGAGCGAAGATGGTGTAGAGCACGGCCTCGGCGGGCCAGCGCGGGCTGAGTGCGCCTTGCGTCTGTGCGGCTTCGATCCAGCCGGACAGGTGCTCGGTCACTTTGAGCAGCCGGTCGATGTAGGGCTGGTGGTTTACGAGCGTCTCGCGCAGCGCGGAGCGGGTGGAGGGCAGCGACGGCATCTCGCCGCGCAGGTGCTCGCGCACGGCCCAGCGCACGACTGCCTGCAGTTTGTCGATCGGCGCGACGGTCGGCGGCAGCGTGCCGACGACCTCCAGCGTGCGGTCGAGCAGCCGCACCATCGCGGCGGCGGCCAGCAGTTCCTTGGACTCGAAGTGCTTGTACAGACTCGCCTTGGCGATGCCGACCATGGTCGCGACCTCGTCCACGGTCATCAGGTCGTAGCCCTTCTCGGCCAACAGGCGGTTGACCGCTTGCAGGATGACGTCTTCGCGCAGCTTGAGCTGGCGTTCGCGCAGGGTAAGTTGAGGTTCCATTCAGAAGCAGCGCCTTTTGTGACCGTTTAGTTTACTTGGCGAACACATCGGTCGCAAGGTGTGCAGCACTTGTCGTGCGTTGAGGCGACGAAGCCCGATCCCGCGGCCTTCCCTCATCCCAACCCCTACCCATGAACCTCACCACGTTCGGCATCCACGCCCCCACCCTGCCCCACTGTTGTTGAGGGAGTAACCCCCTCCCCTGCGAAGCGGGGGAGGGCTGGCGTGGGGGCCTGGTTCATGAGCCAAAGTCGGGACGCAAAGGCATCCAGCGGTCTCTTCCGGAGGGAGACCGGCTTAAACTCGACGCGAACGCACGCCGACCCCGAGTTACGGCAAAACCCTAATAAAGTTACCGATCAGTCACTACTTGAACTAATGGGTTTTTGCTGCTAACTTCCGCGCTTCTTACCCGTCGCCCCCATGCAATCGGTCCTCCCCCAAATCGGTCTCGGCCAGGTGCGCCACGCGCGCACGCGGCCGGCGCGCAATGCCTTCGCTTACGGCAGCTTCTTCCTGCGGCTGCCGCTGCGCGCGCTGGCGCGGCAGCCGTGGTCGCTGCGCAAGCTGGCACGCAATGGGCGCGGCGTGTTTGCGTTCAACGACGCCGACCACGGCGACGGCGGGCCGCTGCTGGCGTGGATCGAAGCGCTGCTCGCGCGCGAGGGCGTCGCCGACGCCGAGGGCGAAATCTGGCTGCACTGCTTCCCGCGCGTGCTGGGCTATGTGTTCAACCCGGTGAGCCTCTGGTTCTGCCACCGCGCCGACGGCGCGCTGCGCGCGGTGCTGTGCGAGGTGAACAACACCTTCGGCGAGCGCCACTGCTATCTGCTCGCGCACGCCGACGGCAGCCCGCTCGCCTGGGGCGAGACGCTCTGCGCGCGCAAGGTGTTCCACGTGTCGCCGTTTTGCGCGGTCGAAGGCAGCTACCGCTTCCGCTTCATGCTGGCGCGGCGCGCCGAGGGCGAACGCTTCGTCGCGCGCATCGACTACGACGACGGCGCCGGCCAGCTGCTCGCCACCTCGATCGAGGGGCACCTGGCCCCGCTCACCGACGCGCAGCTGGCGCGCGCGTTCTGGCGTTACCCGGCGTTCAGCTTCGGCGTGATCGCTCGCATCCACTGGCAGGCGCTCAAGCTCTGGGCCAAGCGCGTGCCGTTCTTCTCCAAACCTTCCGCCCCCGTAATCGACGTGACCCGATGACTCCCCCGAGCCACGACCTCGCCCTCGACGCGCCGCTTGCGGCGTCCCCCGCCTTCGACGCCGCGCGGCTGCCGGCGCATGCCCGCTGGGCGCTGCGCCTGCTGCAAGGCTTTCGCGACGGCACCCTCGACCTCACACTGCCCGACGGCCAGCGCACGCGCTTCGGCCACGGCGCGCCGCACGCGCAGATGACGCTCGCCAACTGGAACGTCATCGGCGCCGCGCTCAAGAGCGGCGACATCGGCTTTGCCGAGAGCTACATCGCCGGCGACTGGGCCAGCGCCGATCCCGCGCGCGTGCTGCAAGTGTTCATCCGCAACCGCGCCGCTGCCGAGCAGGTGATCTACGGCTCGGCCTGGGGCACGCTGCTGCATCGTCTGACGCATCTGCTGAACCGCAACACCCGCCGGCAGGCGAAGAAGAACATCCACGCGCACTACGACCTCGGCAACGACTTCTACGCGCTGTGGCTCGACCCGACGATGACCTACTCGGCGGCGCTGTTCCCGCAGGCGCAGGTCGATCCGCACGCGCCCGCTACGGAGGACGAAGTCGTCGCCGCCCAGCACGCCAAGTACGGCCGCGTGCTCGCCGAACTGCGCCTCGCACCCGGCAGCCGCGTGCTGGAAATCGGCTGCGGCTGGGGCGGCATGGCCGAGGCCGCCGCCCGCGCCGGCCACGCCGTCGCGGGGCTGACGCTGTCGCGCGAGCAACTGGTCTACGCGCGCGAGCGGCTGACGCGGCAAGGGTTCGCCGCCGACCTGCGCTTGCAGGACTACCGCGACGAGCGCGGCGTGTACGACGGTGTCGCCTCCATCGAGATGTTCGAGGCCGTCGGCGAGCAGTACTGGGACGACTACTTTGCGCTGCTGGCACGCCTGCTCAAGCCCGGCGGACGCGCCTGCATCCAGACGATCGAGATCGCCGATGCGCTGTTCGACCGCTACCGCCGCAGCACCGACTTCATCCAGCAGTACATCTTTCCGGGCGGCATGCTGCCCTGCCCGGCGGAGTTCGTCCGCCGCGCCGAGCGCGCCGGCCTGCGCGTGGAACAGCGCTTTGCCTTTGGCCCGCACTACGCCAAGACGCTTGCCACGTGGCGCGCGAGTTTTGCGCAGCGCGTGGACGCGGTGCGCGCGCTCGGCTTCGACGAGCGCTTTCTGCGCATCTGGAACTTCTATCTCGCTTATTGCGAAGCCGCCTTCGCCGAAGGGAACACCGATGTCGCTCAATACACGCTGGTTCGGGCTTAGAGCCCTGGCCGTTGCCGCGATGCTCACGATGCAGCCCGCCGCCGCCCAACCCGAGGCGCCCGCGCATGTGCGCAAGTACGTCGCCGACGCGCGGGTGGCCGGCCAGGGGCGGCTCACGTGGCTGGGCTTCCACGTCTACGACGCGGCGCTCTACGCGCCGGCGGGCTTCACCGCGGCCGGCAGCGCGGCGAGTCCGTTCGTGCTCGAACTCACTTATGCGCGCAAGTTGTCCGGCAAGTCGATTGCCGAGCGCAGCCGCGACGAGATCGAGCGCCTGGGCTACGGCACGCCCGAGCAGCGCGCGCGGTGGTTTGCGCAGATGGCCGCGCTCTTTCCGGACGTGGAAAAGGGCAAGCGGCTAGCGGGCGTGAACGTGCCCGGCGGCGGCGCGCGCTTCTACCTGGACGGCCGCTTTCTCGGCACGATCGACGCCCCGGCGTTTGCGCAGGCGTTCTTCGCGATCTGGTTCGACGAGCGCACGGCGGCGCCGCAACTGCGCGCGAGTCTGCTGGGGCCGGCGGCGGGGCGGAGCGGCGCCTGAACCGCCGCGCTCGAAAGACAGTAGCCATGCCAGCGGTCTTCCCTCACCCCAACCCCTCTCCCGGGGGGAGAGGGGCTTTTAACCCTCTCCCGCCGGGAGAGGGTGCGAGCGCAGCGAGCGGGTGAGGGAAGAATGCCGCCAATTGCTCCGGCGCTGACCACGGCAGCCGCTACCACCGCCCCGCGCACGCTCACCGCCTACGCGCTCTTCGGCCTGCCGCTGGCGATGACCGCGCTGCCGGTCAATCTGCTGCTGCCGGACTTCTACGCCGCGCAAACGCAGCTGGCGCTGCCCGTCATCGGCGCGATCCTGCTCGCCACGCGCTTGATCGACGCCGTGGCCGATCCGCTGCTCGGCACCTGGGTCGATGCGCAAAAGACGCGCGGCA
Source organism: Betaproteobacteria bacterium (assembly GCA_046316025.1). GTDB lineage: Bacteria > Pseudomonadota > Gammaproteobacteria > Burkholderiales > Burkholderiaceae_F > JAJTHJ01. The sequence continues at coordinate 18,132 of JBKCXU010000025.1, forward strand.
ACTACCTGTGGCCGATCCTGCTCGCCGCGCCCGTGCTGGCGATGAGCTTCTGGCTGCTCTTCAACCCATCCGAGGGCTTGTCCACGCCGGCGCGGCAAGGCGCCTGGCTTTTCGCCACACTGACCGGCGCCTACCTCGGCTATTCGCTGGCGATGGTCGCCTACCAGGCCTGGGGCGCGGAACTCGCGCACGACGATGCCGGCCGCACGCGCATCACCACTGCGCGCGAGGCGGCGGGGCTGATCGGCGTGCTGCTGGGCGGCACCCTGCCGGCGGCCATCGGCTACGCCGGCATGACCTGGAGCCTCGTGCTGCTGCTCGGCGCCGGCCTGTGGCTGCTCGCACTGCGCGCGCCGCGTGCGCCGGCCGCGCGCGGCTTGCCCGCCGGCGGCAACCCGTACCTCGCGTTTCTGGAGCCGGTGCGCCACGCCAACACGCGCTGGTTGCTGGCGGTGTTTGCGCTCAATGCGCTGGCGCCGTCGATCACCGCGACCGTATTCATCTTCTTCGTCACCGACCGGCTGGGGCTCGCCGACAGAGCGCCGCTCTTTCTGGCGCTGTACTTCATCGCCGGCGCGGCCGGCATGCCGCTGTGGGCGCGGCTCGCGCAGCGGGTCAGCCTGCACGCGCTGTGGCTCGCCGGCATGGTCGCGGCCGTGGTCGCCTTCGTCTGGGCCTATGCGCTGCCGCCGGGCGCGCTCGCCGGCTTTGCCGCGATCTGCGTGCTGTCGGGGCTGGCCTTCGGTGCCGACCTGGCGCTGCCGCCCGCGCTGCTGGCGCGGGTGATCGACACCAACGGGCACAGCGGCCAGCGCGAAGGCGCGTACTTTGGGCTGTGGAACTTCGTCAACAAGCTGGTGCTGGCGGTGGCCGCCGCGCTGGCGCTGGCCGCGCTCGATGCGCTCGGCTACACGCGCGGCGCCACCGATGCGGCGGCGCTGCACGCGCTCACCATCACCTATGCGGTCGTGCCCTGCGCACTCAAGCTCGTCGCCGCCGCGCTGCTGCTCGCGGCTTGGCGCGGGCGGAAATTTTGAGGACTCGGATCATGAAGTCGAACATTGTTGCTGCGCTCAGCGCCCCCACCCTAGCCCTCCCCCGCATGCGGGGGAGGGCAATTCCCCCCCCCCCTGCGAAGCGGGGGGCGGAAGCGGGGTTTCGCGAAGCAACGGTTCGCGCCGCTGGAGCGGCGCGGCCTTGCAAGGCCGCGACTGGGCGGGTTGGGGTGGGGGCGTGGCTATCGCAACTGGCTCGCAAGCTTGCGACCGGCACTCTCGCGCTGTGCGGCACGCTGCTGCTCGCCAGCTGCTCCTCCATCGACCCCAGCGTCTACGCCAACCAGAAACCCGCGCTCGACCTGCGCCAGTACTTCAACGGCACGCTGATCGGCCACGGGATGTTCTCCGACCGCTCGGGTGAGGTGCAGCGGCGCTTCGTCGTCACCATCAAGGCGACCTGGAACGGCGATGTCGGCACGCTCGACGAAGACTTCGTCTGGTCCGACGGCAAGACCGAAAAGCGCATCTGGACGCTGCGGCCGGTAGCGGGCGCGCCCGGCCAGTGGACCGGTACGGCAGACGGCGTGATCGGCGAGGCGCGCGGCACGGTGGCCGGCAATGCGCTGAACTGGAAGTACGACTTTCGCCTCAAGACCGACGAGGGCAAGACCTACGACATCGCCTTCGACGACTGGATGTTCCTGATCGACGAGCGCGTGATGCTCAACCGCGCAGTGATGAGCTTCTGGGGCTTCCGCGTCGGCGAGGTGTTGATTTCTTTCGACCGGCGGCCGTGATGAGCACGATCACGCAACGCGAAACCGCGCCGGTCGTGGTACCGCCGGCGTCGCCGGTGCCGCCGGCGCCGGGCCTCTTTGCGCCGCTCAATCTGCCCTTCACCGACTGGCGCGACCGTCGCGTGTGGGTGATCGGCGCCTCCTACGGCATCGGCGCCGCACTGGCGCGCGAACTGGCGGAACGTGGCGCGAAGGTGGCCGTCTCCGCCCGCAACCGCGAACTGCTGGCCGCTGTGGCGCAGGCCACCCGCGCGCTGCCAGCGCCGCTCGACGTGACCGACGCCGAGTCCGTCCGTCGCGCGCGCGACACGGTGCTCGCGCAATGGGGCGGCATCGACCTCGTGCTGGTGGTGGCCGGCACGCACATCGAGATGCGCGCGCAGGACTTCGACCTCGCTGCCGCGCGCCGGCTGCTGGAAGTCAACCTGCACGGCGTGTTGAATTGCGTGGACGCGGTGCTGCCGGTGCTGCTGCGCCAGGGCGCCGGCTGCGGCATTGGCATCGTTTCTTCGGTGGCGGGCTACATCGGCCTGCCGCGTTCGCTCGTCTACGGCGCCGGCAAGGCGGCGCTGATCAACTTTACCGAGTCGCTGCACGGCGACCTGCGGCCGGCCGGCATCGGCGTGTACCTGATCAACCCCGGTTTTGTCGACACGCCGCTCACGCGCAAGAACGACTTCCGCATGCCGGCGCTGATGGACGCTGCCGCCGCCGCGCGGGTGACGCTGGACGAGATCGCCGCCGGGCACTTTGAGATCCACTACCCCAAGCGCTTCACGCGATGGCTCAAGCTGCTGCGCGTGCTGCCCTACCGGCTGCAGCTGTGGCTGGTGCGGCGGATCACCGGAGGTTGACGGTGGATACGGGCGCTGCGCTCGCGCGGCTGCGTGGACTGTTCGAGAACTTCAGCCGTGCCGACGTGGCGCGGCTGGCCGACTTCTACACCGCCGACGCGCTGTTCAAAGACCCGTTCAACGAAGTGCGCGGACCGGCGGCTATCGGCCGCATCTTTAACCACATGTTCGAGCAGGTCGAGGCGCCGCGCTTCGAGGTGCACGAAGCCATCGGTGCGGGCGAGCAGGCGTTTCTCACCTGGACCATGCACTTCCGCTCGCGCGGCGCGCCGCAGGCGATCCGCGGCGCTACGCACGTGCGCTTTGCCGCCGACGGGCGCATTGCAATGCACCGCGACTACTGGGACGCGGCGGAAGAACTCTATGAGAAACTTCCCGTCCTTGGCGCGCTGATGCGGTGGTTGCGGCGCAAGTTGGCCGCCCACTGATAAAGCCGCCCGGGCGCCGGCAACGGCGCCTCTGGCGGCGGTCTTGCCGCACCCCCACCCCCCAACCCCGGGGGGGGGGGGGTTGAAAAACACACCCCCCCGGGGGGGGTGGGGGCCGCACCCGGCCGG
>JBKCXU010000026.1:0-13949 GCA_046316025.1 Betaproteobacteria bacterium
CTTTGACCACGTCGCCCAGTTGGCCGAGATTGGCCACGCGATCGAGCAGAATGACTTGCATCGTCGTCTCCCGCGCCGGTTAGTGGTTGTCCGAGTACGGCAGCAGCGCCAGGAAGCGCGCCCGCTTGATGGCGGTGTCCAGCTGGCGCTGGTAGTGCGCCTTGGTGCCGGTCAGCCGCGCCGGAATGATTTTGCCGTTGTCGTGAACGAAGTCGCGTAGCACGTCGATGTCCTTGTAGTCGATGGTCTCGACCTTTTCCGCCGTGAAGCGGCAGAACTTCTTGCGCTTGAAGAGCGCATTTTGCTTCTCGCGGCGCGGCGCGCCCTTGCCCTTGCCTTTGCCCTTGCCAAAACGTCCAGTAGCCATTTGGTCAAACTCCCGTAACCGGTTCGATGGTGTCGATGTGAATCCTGAGCCTGCTCGTGCGCTTGCTGCGCGGGGCGATGAAGCCGGTGCAGTCGAACTCGCAGCCCAGCGCAGCGCCGTTCAGCCGCTCGGCCGCCCGCCCCAGCGCGATGGCTTCGAACTCGAAGTCCAACGTGCGGGGGAGCCCGGCCTCGCTGACGGTGCCGCGGTGGTGCAGCGTCGCTTCCAGCGCCGGCACACCGGCCGGCGTAAACCGCAGCACCGCGCGCCCCACGAGCTGCACGCGCAGACGAACTTCGTTCAAGCCGCCGCGGCCGCCGGTGCCGCCGCAGCCGGCGCCGCCGCCGCCGCCTGCTCGGCCGCTGCCTTGCGCGCCTCATCGCGTTCGACGATCTTCATCATCGGCGAGGCCGAGGTGACCGCCGTCTTCATGCCGACGGTCAGGTGGCGCAGCACGGCGTCGTTGTAGCGGAAGGCGTGTTCGATCTCATCGAGCGTGGCCTTGCCGCACTCGACGTTCATCAGCACGTAGTGCGCCTTGACGAGTTTTTGCAGCGGGTAGGCCAGTTGGCGCCGGCCCCAGTCTTCGACCCGGTGCACCGCGCCGCCTTGGCCGGTGATCAGCGCCTTGTAGCGCTCGATCATCGCCGGCACCTGCTCGCTCTGGTCCGGGTGAACGATGAAACAGATTTCGTAGTGACGCATCGAGACTCCTTATGGGGTAGCCACCCCGGGCGTCGATGTTCCGGGTGTGGCAAGGTCGTCGGAAAAGCCTGCGATTTTAACCGCAGAGCGGTTCGCGGCGCAAAGTCCGGAAAAGACCAGCGCGGTCGGCGCTCAGGAGGCGAGGAGCCGCGGCAGCACGGCCGCCGCCGGACCGCGGATCAAGTGGTCGGCCAGGTCGTCGAGTTCGGACTCGTTGGGATTGACGACGACCACCACTGCCCCGGCGCGCTTGGCCGCCGCCGGCAGGCCGGCCGCGGGATAGACGTGGCCGGAGGTGCCGACCACCAGCATGGCGTCGCACTGCGTCGCGGATTGCTGTGCGGCGTCAAGGACTTCGGGCTCGAGCGTCTCGCCGAACCACACCACGTCCGGCCGCAGCCAGCGGCCGCAGCGCGGGCAGCGCGGCGGCTCGCCGGGTGGCAGTTGCCTTGGGTCCGCGATGAACGTCCCGCACTGTGCGAAGCACTTGCTGCGCAGGAGGTTGCCGTGCAGCTCCAGCACGTTGCTGCTGCCGGCGCGGGCGTGCAGGCCATCGACGTTCTGCGTGATCAGATCCAACCGTGCAAGGCGCGCGGCGGCCTGCGCCAGCGCCACGTGTCCGGCGTTGGGCTGGGCGCCGGCAACGAGTTCGCGCCGCCACGCGTACCAGCGCCAGACCTGCGCCGGGTCGGCGGCAAAGCCTTCGCGCGAGGCGAGTTGCATCGGGTCGAACTGCGCCCACAGCCCGCTTTGCGCGTCGCGGAAGGTCGGCACGCCGCTTTCGGCAGAGATGCCCGCGCCGGTCAGCACGGCCACCCGGCGCGCGCTCGCCAGCCGCCGCGCGGCCGCGTCGATGGCGGCATCGGTCATGCCGCGGGCGCGGGCTGCACAGGCAGGCGCGGATCGACTAGCGCGAACCACAAGGGCGGCAGCAGCGCTGCCACCACCATCGTCGGGTAGCCTGCCGGCAGTTGCGGCGCCTGCGGCATCGAGCGCAGCGTCTCGAAGGGCCGCTCCATGTGCGCGTGGTGATCCGAGTGCAGTTGCAGGTTGAGCAGCAGCCAGTTGCTCAGGGTGAAGTCGGCGTTCCACGAGTGGCGCGGTGCAACCGGTTCGTAGCGGGCGCCGTCGCGTCGGCGGCGCAACCCGTAATGCTCGACGTAGTTGACGACCTCCAGCAAAGTGAACGCGAACACGCCCTGCACGACAAAGAGCATGAGCCCTTTGCCGCCGCCGACCGTCCACGCCGACGCGACCAGCGCGGCCGAGATCAGGCTGCCGCTGAGCACCCAGTTACGCAGGCTCCAGGCGCTGCCGCCCGTGCGCGCGAGGCGCAGCGCCTCCAGTCGCCAGGCGTGAACGAAACTGCCGCCGACCGAACGCAGCCAGAAGCGATAGACGTTCATCCCCTGCGGCGCGGTGGCCGGGTCGTCGGGCGTGCCGACGCGCACGTGATGGCCGCGCACGTGTTCGACGAAGAAGTGGCCATAGAGCACGGTCACCAGCAGCACCTTGGCGAGCAGCCGGTCGAGTCGGCTGGCGCGATGGCCCAACTCGTGCGCCACCGTGATGCCCAGACCGCCGGTCACCGTGCCGACGGCGAGCGAGAACAGCAACAGCTCGGTTCCGTCCAGGCGCGGCGCCACCGCCACCGCCGCAATCAGCAGCAGGGCCTGTACGGGCACCTGCACGCGCGGAACCCAGCGCGCCCAGGCGAGGGGCTTTTCCAACGGCGGGGCCCGGCCGCGGTTGCCCACGGCGGCGTCGAACAGCGGCATCAGCAAAAACGTGATCGCCAGCGTCAGCCACGGCATGCCATGCGCGACGCCCAGCAGCGGCGACAGCGAGAAGCCCAACAGCAGCAAAAGGGTAGCGAGTAAAGCCGACATAGGAAAAATGTTGCCCGCGCAGCGGCTACTTGGCAATGACCTGCACGCGCTGCCGCCGGGTTTCGAACAAGCACACGCCGGCGGCCACGGCGACGTTCAGGCTGTCCACGGCACCGTGCAGCGGAATGCGCGCCAGCCAGTCGCAGCGCTCGCGGGTGAGCCGGCGCAGGCCCTCGCCCTCGGCCCCCAGCGCCCACGCGAGCGGGCCGGTGAGATCGATGTCGTACAGGCTGCGGTCGGCCTCGCCCGCGGCGCCGGCGATCCAGACGCCGGCTTGTTTCAGTTCATCCATCGTCCGCGCGAGATTGGTCACGGCGATCAGCGGCACGCTCTCCGCCGCGCCCGCCGCCGCCTTCGCAACCAGCGGCGACATTGCGGCCGAACGGTCGCGCGGCACGATCACCGCCTGCACACCGGCCGCATCCGCGGTGCGCAGGCAAGCGCCGAGGTTGCGCGGATCGGTTACGCCATCCAACAGGAGCAGCAGCGTCTGCGCACCCACGCGGTCGATGAGGCTGTCCAGCGTGGCCGCCGGTGCGGCGTCCGGGGTGCAGATCGCGACCACGCCCTGGTGCGGCACGTCGCCGGCCAGACCGCGCAGCCGCGGCTCGTCGACGGGCAGCACGCGCACGCCCGCAGCTTCCGCGTCGCCGACCAGACGCCGCATCCGCCCGTCGTGGCGGCCGGCAGCGACGTAAATTGCATCGATGCTTGCCGCCGAGTGCTTGAGCCGCGCCGCGACCGCGTGAAAGCCGGCGAGGACTTTGCCTTTCATGGGCGCCTCGGCCCAGGGCGAAAGGCACGTCGTCCCGGCGCCGGCCGGGCTCCGGCGTCGTCAAGGCAGCGCCACGGGGACCCGGCCTGCGCCGGGGGGACGGGATTGGCGGGCCTGTGCCGCGACGAAGCGTTGCAGCGGAAGCCGGCGTCTCCAAGGCGCCTCATGTCACCCGCCCCGTCGCCGCGAGTTGGCGGCTCCCTTGCCGCCAACGCCGCGCTTGCCCTGCTTGACCGCCTTGGCCGCGTGGCGCGCGCGACGCTCTTCGACCGTCTCGCCGCGTTTGTGCTCGCGCGGAGCGGGACGCTCGTCCGCAGCACCGCCGCCCGCCGAGCGCATCCGCTCGCCCGGACGCACGAGGCGAAAGTCGATCCGCCGCGACTCCAGGTTTACGCGCGCGACCTGCACCGTCACCCGGTCGGCCAGCCGATAGCGCAGGCCGGTGCGCTCCCCGCGCAGCTCGTGCAGCGGTTCGTTGTAGTGGAAGTACTCGGAGCCGAGTTCGGACACATGCACCAGGCCCTCGACAAAAAGATCGTCCAGCACGATGAAGAGCCCAAAGGGCACCACCGAGGCTACGGTGCCGCTGTAAACCTCGCCGACGCGCTCGCGCATGTAGTAGCTCTTCAGCCACGCCTCCACGTCGCGCGTGGCTTCGTCGGCGCGCCGCTCGTTGGCCGAGCAGACCATGCCGAGCTTCTCCCAGCGGCCCAGCACTTCGCGCGCATCCGGCGTGCTGCGCTTGCGGCGGCCGCTGGCCGCGGCTTCGTCCTCGCTCGGCGGCACGAAAGTCGCCCCGGCCAGGATCGCCTTGATCGCCCGATGCGTCAGCAAATCCGGGTAGCGGCGGATCGGCGAGGTGAAGTGCGTGTAGGCGGCGTACGCAAGGCCAAAGTGCCCGCTGTTGTGCGGGGTGTAGATGGCCTGTCGCATCGAGCGCAGCAGCACGGTGTGCAGCAGTTGCCGGTCGGGCCGCGCCTGCACCTCGGCAATGAGCTTGGCGTAGTCGGACGGGCGCGGAGCGTCGCCACCGCCCAGTTGCAGGCCGAGCGAGCGCAGCAGCGTGCGCAGATTGACCAGTCGCTCCGGCGTCGGCCCCTCATGCACCCGATACAGGCCCAAGTGTTCGTGCCGGGCCAGCAGGTCGGCGGCACAGGTGTTGGCCGCCAGCATGCACTCTTCGATCAGCTTGTGCGCGTCGTTGCGGCTGCGGGCGACGATCCGCTCGATCCGCCCATCGGGGTTGCAGACGATGGTGGTCTCGGTCGTTTCAAGTTCCAGCGCGCCGCGCGCACCGCGGGCGCGGGCAAGCACGTGGTACAGATCGTAGAGATTCGACACCTGGGGCAAGAGATCGCCCAGACGCTCTGCCGCGCGGCTGCCGGGTGCGGACAGTGCCTCCCACACCTCGGTGTAGGTCAACCGCGCGTGCGAGTGCATCACCGCCGGGTAAAACTGGTAGGCCGTCACGGCGCCCTGCAGATCGATCACCATGTCCGCGACCAACACCAGCCGGTCCACCCGCGGGTTGAGCGAACACAAACCGTTGGACAGCTTCTCCGGCAGCATCGGAATCACGCGGCGCGGGAAGTAAACCGAGGTGCAGCGGTTGGCCGCCTCCGCGTCCAGCGCATCGCCCGGCTGCACGTAGTGGCTCACGTCGGCGATCGCCACCAGCAGCCGCCACTTTCGACCGGCGCGGTCCATCGGCTCGCAGTACACCGCGTCGTCGAAGTCGCGCGCATCTTCGCCGTCGATGGTCACCAGCGGCACATCGCGCAGGTCGACCCGGCCCTTGATCTCGCGCGGCTGCACGCGGGTCGGCAGCGTCTCGGCCAGCGCGAGCGCCGCCGGCGGAAACTCGTGCGGCACCGCAAACTTGCGTACCGCGATCTCGATCTCCATTCCGGGGTCGTCGACCGCACCGAGCACCTCGATCACCCGACCCACCGGCTGCACATGCCGTTGCGGCTGCTGGATTATCTCCACCACCACCACCTGGCCGAAGTCGGCGTCCGACGTGGCGCCGGGCGGCACGAGAATGTCGTGCTGAATGCGCTGGTCCTCCGGTACGACGATGGCCACGCCACGCTCGTTGAGCAGCCGCCCGACGAGGGTGTTGGTGCGGTGCTCGACGACCTCGACGATCTCCGCTTCCTGCCGCCCACGGCGGTCCAGCCCCGCTGGACGCACCAGCACGCGGTCGCCGTGCAGCACCTTGCTCATCTCGTGCTCAGGGACAACGAGGTCGGGGCCGGAGCGGTCGTCGCGGATCAGGAAGCCATAGCCGTCGCGGTGACCCTGAACCTGGCCGGCGATCAGATTCGCGCGGGCCGCCACCAGCAGCAGGCCGGCGCGGTTGCGCACGACCTGGCCGGCGCGTTCGAGCGCGACGAGTTCGCCTTCGAGCGCGGCGGGAGCGGCGGCGAGCGCCGCCGCGAGTTCGGACGGCACCAGTGGCGCGCGTGCCTGGTTGAGCGCCGCCAGGATGGCGTCGCGCGAGGGAGGAAGTTGTTTTGCGGACAAGAGAAGCTTTCGGGTACCGGCGCAGGCAAAGCGCGACTCAGGCGCAATTTGACACGTAAGGGGCCGTCCTTACAATTCGCGCCTCGCTTGCCTGCCCAGGTGGCGGAATTGGTAGACGCACTAGTTTCAGGTACTAGCGCCGCAAGGTGTGGAGGTTCGAGTCCTCTCCTGGGCACCAAAAATCGTTGTTGGAGCTACGGCGCGGCCCAATCTCGGGCCGGCGATGCTCGCCGTACGCATTCGTATGGCTGCGCTTCTCGGTGCGACCTTGGGCCGCTCGCTACACTCCCTCAACCATTTTCCCTTCGGTGTGAAGCCCGCTTCAGCGGGCCTCACCGCTTCTAAGGTCACGCTTTGGGCGCGCCTTCAAGGCGCGCGGCGAGGCGTTCGGTGCCCAGGCTGTCGTAGACCTCGAACGGCTGGTGGATCCAGGGGCTGTCGGGAAGGTAGGACACGTAGTAATCCGGCTTGAACGCCGACACGGCCTTGTACCAGAGCACGCCGGTGCGCACCTCTGTGACGCGCGGGTATCGCTGTTTGAGGCTCGCGACGACCTTCTCCAGCGTTACTCCGGAATCGACCAGGTCGTCCACCAGCAGCAGCTTGCCGTGCAACTCGCCGCCGGTGGTGGTGATGAACTGTGCGATGTCGAGCTCGCCCTGTATGCGCCCGGCATCCGCCCGGTACGAACTCGCCGCCAGGATCGCCAATGGCATGTCGTAGATGCGCGATAGAGTGTCTCCGACCCGCAGCCCGCCGCGCGCCAGGCACAGCAGGCTGTCGAAGGCGTAACCGTCGCGGTGCACTTGCAGCGCGAGCGTCTCGATCGACCGGTGGTACTCGTCCCAGGTCACGTACAAGTGGTTCATCGCTGCCCTCACCCTACCCCGCAAACGGATGCCGCAGTTCGATCGTCTGCTCGCGATCCGGGCCGGTGGAGACAAGGTCGATCGGTACGCCCAAATGCTCGGCCAGCCGCGACAGGTAGTTGCGGGCATTGGCCGGCAGTCGATCCCAGTGCTGCACGCCGAAGGTCGACTCGCTCCAGCCGGGAAAGTCTTCGTACACCGGCTCGCAGCGCGCCACCTCGTCTGCGCCAAAGGGCAGGATGTCGGTGGTGCTGCCGCGGTACCGATAGCCGACGCACAGGCGCACCGTCGGCAGCCCATCGAGTACGTCGAGCTTGGTCAGGCACAGGCCGCTGGTGCCGTTGACCTGCACCGCGCGCCGCAACGCCGCGGCGTCGAACCAGCCGCAGCGGCGCGGGCGGCCGGTCACGGCGCCGAACTCGTTGCCGCGCTTGCGCAGCAGTTCGCCAGTGTCGTCGATCAACTCGGTCGGGAACGGGCCGGAACCGACCCGCGTCGAGTAGGCCTTGGTGATACCCAGCACGTAGTGCAACTGCTGTGGGGCCACGCCCGCGCCGGCGGAGGCAGCGCCCGCCACGGTGTTGCTGCTGGTCACGTAGGGGTAGGTGCCGTGATCGACATCGAGCAGCGTGCCTTGCGCGCCTTCGAACAACAAGCGCTTGCCGCGGCCGATCTCTGCGTTCAGCAGGTAGGACACATCGGCGATCATCGGCTTCAACCGCTCGGCCAGCGTCAGCGTGCTGTCGATGGTCTTGCCGGCGTCCACCGCCGCCGCGCCAAGGTATCGGGTCAGCACAAAGTTATGCAGGTCGAGCGCCTCGCGCACGAGTTCGGAAAAGCGTGGCGGGTCGAAGAGGTCCTGCGCGCGCACGGCGCGGCGGGCGATCTTGTCTTCGTAGGCCGGCCCGATGCCGCGGCCGGTCGTGCCGATCTTTGCCTCGCCCCGCTTGGCTTCGCGCGCTTTGTCGAGTTCGACGTGGTAGTCGAGGATCAGTGGGCAGCTGCCGCTGATCGAAAGTCGCGCCGGCGCATCGATGCCGAGCGCCAGCAGTTCGTCGATCTCCGAGAGCACCGCCTGCGGCGACAGCACCACGCCGTTGCCGACGTAGCAGGCCACGTGGGGGCGCAAGATGCCGGAGGGGATCGAACGCAAAATGGTCTTGCGTCCGCCGATCACCAAGGTATGGCCGGCGTTGTGCCCGCCCTGAAAACGCACCACGCCATCGGCCTGCTCGGTCAGCCAATCGACGATCTTGCCCTTGCCCTCGTCGCCCCACTGGGTGCCGACGATGACCACGTTTTGCGCCATGGCGCTGCCCCTCTCTCTCTTACGAAACCCTATTTTCCGCCGCGTGCCACAACATGCCAGCGGCCATCGACCAGCGCCAGTTCGCGGTCGAATTCGTAGCCCTCGACCGCGTCGTCGGCTGCCAGGCGCTCGACCACGATCTCGCCCGCGGCGCGCAGCGACTCCGCCAGTTGCGCCGCCTGCGGATCGGTCAGCGCCGGCGCCAGGATCGCGCGCGGCAGTCCGTTGACCTGTCGCCGCGACAACTCACGCAGGTCGATCGAACACCCCGTCGCCGGCCGGGCACGACCAAAGGCTCGGCCGATGTCGTCGTAACGCCCGCCGCGCAGCAGTGCGGAGGGCGCGCCCACCTCATAGGCGGCGAAGTTCACCCCGGTGTAGTAGCGGTAGCCGTGCAGGTCGGCGAGGTCGATACCCACGGCGTCCGCCGGAAGCCGCTGCGCGAGCCAGGCCAGATCGGCGAGCGCCTTGGTCAGTGCCGGCAAGTCCGGCAGCATGCGACGCGCACGGTCGAGCACCTCGGCTCCGCCGTTCAGATCGAGCAAGGCCGCCAGCGCCGCTTGTGTGGCCGGTGCCGCTTGCGCCACGGCGCTGGCCAGCGCGCCGCGATCCTTGCTGCTCAGGGCGGCGAGAATCTCGTCGGCCGCCGCCTGCGTCGCCGCGTCGCTGGCCAGCAGCGCGCGCACCACGCCGGTGTGGCCGAGGTCGAAGTGCGGCTGCTCCACACCGGCGCGCCGCAGCGACTGCACCGCCAGCCGCTGCACTTCCGCATCGGCGGCAAGCGCGTCTGAGCCGTACAGCTCGGCGCCGACCTGAATGGGCTGCCGGCTCGCCAGCGGATGCGCCGGGCGCGTGTGCAGCACGCTGCCCGCGTAGCACAGCCGCACCACGCCGCGCCGGTTGAGGATGTGCGCGTCGATCCGCGCGGTTTGCGGCGTGATGTCGGCGCGCAGCCCGAGTTGCCGGCCCGAGATCTGATCGACGAGCTTGAAGGTGCGCAAATCCAGATCGCGACCGGTGCCGGTCAGCAGGGAGTCGAGGTACTCGACCAGCGGCGGGATCACCAGCGCGTAGCCGTGGCCGCGATGCAGATCGAGCAGCGCGCGGCGCAGTTCCTCGATGCGCGCCGCTTCGAGCGGCAGCACGTCGGAAATGCCTTCGGGCAGCAGCCAGCTAGCCATGGTTCAGGCAGCGCCGGCGGGCGACGCCGCAACGCTCATTGCAGGATCAGCAAGAGGATCGCCCCGGTCGCCACCGCTACCAGGCCAAAGAAACGCAGTTGCCCGTCGTTCAGTTCGAGCACGCGACGGAAAATCTCGCGCCAGCGCGCGGGTGCTGCAAGCGGCAGCAGGCCCTCGAGGATCAGCATCAGCGCGACCGCCAGGCCGAGTGTGGACATCAGCGCGCGGGCTTGCCGCTCGCGTTGGGGCTGCGCATGTGGCGGAAGAAGTCCGACGCCGCCGGATCGACCACCAGAACGTCGCCCTTGCGGATGCTCGCGCGCAGCGCCTCCAGACCGCGGTAGAAGTCCGCGAACTCCGGGTTCTGGCCGAACGCCTGCGAAAAGATCGCCGCCGCCCTGCCGTCGCCTTCGCCCTTGATCTTCTGCGCGTCGCGGTAAGCCTCGGCGACGATCACTTCGCGCTGCCGCTCGGCGTCCGCCCGGATACGTTCGCCCTCGGCCTGGCCGGTCGAGCGCCGCTCGTTGGCCACCCGCTTGCGCTCGGATTCCATCCGCCCGAACACATTGGGTAGCACGCTCGGCGAAAACTCGATGCGCTTCAACCGTACGTCCAGCACGTCGATGCCGAAGTTCTGCCGAGCGGCGCCGCCGGCCACCGCATCGGTGATCTCCTGCCGCACGCGGTCGCGCTCCTTGGAAGTAACCTCGTTGACGGTGCGGCGGCGGAAGGCGTTTTGAATGGCGTCGCGCAGCAGGTCGGTCATCCGGTCGCGGGCGGCGTTCTCGCCCCGCTCACCGAAGGTACGGAAAAACTGAATCGGGTCCTCGACCCGCCACTTGACGAAGGAGTCGACCAGCAGCTCGACGTTCTCGGACGTGCGGGCGCGATCGGTGTCCGGGGTATCCAGCGTCAGCACGCGATTGTCGAAGTAGACGACGTTCTGGAACGGCGGCGGCAACTTGAAGTGCAAGCCCGGCTCGGTAATGACGCGGCGGATTTCGCCCAGCGACAGCACCAGCGCGTACTGGCGCTGATCGACGACGAAGAGCATCGTCGAGCCGACTACCGCCAGGCCAACGAGGAGCGCCAGGATGGCGACGATTCGATTCATCTGCAAACTCCCTACCGAGTTTCGCGGCTGCGCAGAGCGTCGCGCGCGCGGGCGTCGCCGGCGGACGGCAGCGCCGTGTCGGCGGCCGCTGCGGCCGGCGCGGGTGCGGCGCCGGCGGCGGTCGCCGCGCCCGCTCCCTGCCTGAGCAACTGTTCCAGCGGCAAATAGAGCAAGGGACTCGCGTTCTTGGTGTCGACCAGCACCTTGCTCGTGTTGCTGTAGATGTCCTGCATCGCCTCGCGATACAAGCGCTCGCGCGTCACCTGCGGCGCCTTGCTGTACTCGGTCAACACGGAGAGGAAGCGCTGGGTGTCGCCCTGCGCCTGCTCGACCACGCGCGAGCGGTAGCCCTCGGCCTGCTGCAACAGGCGCGCCGCGGTGCCGCGCGCCTCGGGCACGACCTGGTTGGCGTAGGCCTGCCCTTCGTTGATAAAGCGCTCGCGATCCTGTCCGGCGCGGTTCACGTCCTCGAACGCGGCCTGCACCTGCTCCGGCGGGCGCCGCTGCACGATCGACACCTGGGTGATCGTGATGCCGATGTTGTAGCGGTCCAAAATGGACTGGATCAAGCGGCGCACGTCGTCGTCGAAGGCGCGCGGCGCCTCTGCCGGCGCACCCTCGGCGGGCTTGGCGCCGGACGCCGCCGATGCGGCCCCCTCGGACAGGATCGCGTCCATCGTCGCGCTGGCGATCACCTCGCGCATCGCCGCCTCGGCCGCCTGCTTGACCGCCTCGCGCGGAGTGCGGTTGTTGAACAGGAACTCAGCCGCCTGAGCGTCGCGCACGCGGTAGCTGACGACGAACTGGATGTCGACGACGTTTTCGTCGTCGGTCAGCATCAGCGCTTCGCGCTTGGCCTCCTCGCTGCGCTGGCCACCGGCGGAGCCGCGGAAGCCCACTTCGACACGCGAGATCTCGGCCACATTGACCAGTTCGTGGCGCTGGATCGGCACCGGCAAGCGCCAGTGCAAGCCGGCGCGGGTCGTCGTCTCGGTCGCCTTGCCGAAAGTCAGCACGACGGCGCGCTGGCCTTCGGGCACGACGTACAAGCCCGTACCCAGCCAGATCAGCAGCGCCACGGCGATCACCAGCCCGACGCCGATACCCGCGCTGCGCCCGTCGGGGCGGATCGGGGCGCGACCGCCGCCCTGACCGTTGCCGCCCTTGCCGCCTTTGCCGAACAACTCGGACAGCTTGCGGTTCAAGTCGCGCCAGAGTTCTTCGAGATCGGGCGGGCCGTCGGCGGCACCGGGCCGGGGCGGCTTGCGCTCGGCCTCGCTCGGGCGCTCGTTGCCCGAGCCGCGGCCCCATTGCGGGTCGTTCAGCGACATGGCGAAGTCGTTTCCAGGGAAAGGTTGCCGGCGCTACGGGGCGTCGGCGATGTGGTCGGCCACCGGTACGGCAGGCTCGACCTGCGCCGCCCGCGCGCTGCGCGCGCGTGCGGCGATCGTCGAGCGCAACAACTCCAGTCCGGCTCCGCTGGCTGCACTCACAAAAACGCGTTCGATGCTATCACAGGCATCGCGCTCGACACCCGCGGCGCGGCCGCTCAAATCGATCTTGTTGTAGACGAGCAGTTGCGGCACATCGCCGGCGCCGATTTCGTCGAGCACCGTGCGCACGGTGGCCATTTGCGCATCCCGCGCCGGGCTGGCGGCATCGACCACATGCAAGAGCAGATCCGCCTGCACCGACTCCTCCAGCGTCGACTTGAAGGCCTCCACCAATTGGTGCGGCAGGCCGCGGACAAAGCCCACCGTGTCGGCCAGCACCACTTCTACGTCGGCAGCGACGAAGCAGCGCCGCGCGGTGGTATCGAGGGTGGCGAACAGCCGGTCGGCGGCGTAACTGCCGGCGCCGGTGAGCGCGTTGAAGAGCGTCGACTTGCCGGCATTGGTGTAGCCGACCAGAGACACGCTGAACACCGCGCGGCGCTCGCGCGAGCGCCGCTGCGTGCGCCGCTGCCGGTGCAATTGTTCCAGGCGTGCTCGCAAGAGCTTCATGCGCGCGCCGATCATCCGGCGGTCGAGCTCGATCTGCTTTTCGCCCGGGCCGCCGGTCTTGCTAAGGCCCCCGCGCTGCCGCTCCAGGTGCGTCCAGCCGCGTACCAGGCGGGTGGACAGGTGTTCCAGTTGGGCCAGTTCCACTTGCAGGCGGCCGGCACTGCTGCGCGCGCGCTGCTGGAAGATGTCGAGAATCACGTCGCTGCGATCCAGCACGAGCGCGTCGAGGCTGCTTTCGAGGTTGCGCTGTTGCGCCGGCGACAGGGCAACGTCGAACACCGCCACCCCGGCGTCTTCGCCCAGCAGATGCGCCTTGAGCTCCTCCACCTTGCCAGTGCCGATGTAGTAGGCGGGGTCGGGCCGCTCGCGCCGCACCGCCAACTCGCCGCACACGGTCAGCCCGGCGGAGGTGGCCAGTTGGCGCAACTCCGCCTGTGCGTCGCGAGCGTCGGCAGCCGCGTGGCGGCCGACGCCGACACTGACCAGTACCGCACGCGGCGGACGCGCCGCCCGACGGTTATCGACCTGAAAGACGGTCAGTTGTCCGTCTCCGTGTTGAGGCTCACGGCACGCGCCGGCACGACCGTGGAAATGGCGTGCTTGTAAACCATCTGCGTGACGGTGTTGCGCAGCAGGACCACATACTGGTCGAACGACTCGATCTGGCCTTGCAGCTTGATGCCGTTGACCAGATACACCGATACCGGGATGTGTTCCTTGCGCAGGGCGTTGAGGAACGGGTCTTGTAGTTGTTGCCCTTTGTTGTTGCTCATGGAGGCTCCAGTGGCGCACGGCGCCGCGGCCAAGAGGGCCGCGAAAAAACGCCGCGACCGCCGTTAGATGGCGGGTGCGCCGGAAAATTCAATGTAAAGCAAAAGTTCGCCTGCCGCCAATGGCCGGACTAACCCGTGTCGGGGCTAACCCGCATACGGGTTGACCCCGGTGCGAAACTCGATACGCAGTGGCGTGCCTTCGAGATCGAACTGCTCGCGAAACCAGCCTTCCAGGTAGCGCCGGTAGCTCGGGCCGACGTTGCCGAGCGCGTTGCCGTGGATCACCACCACCGGCGGGTTGTGCCCACCTTGGTGGGCGTAGCGCAGTTTGGGCCGGCCGCGACCGGCGCGCGGCGGTTGCTGGCGCTCCACCGCCGCCCGCAGCGCACGCGTGAGCTGGGGTGGCGGCTGCTTGGCAACGGCCGAGCGGTGCGCGGC
>JBKCXU010000027.1:0-48297 GCA_046316025.1 Betaproteobacteria bacterium
GATCGCCTGCGCGCTCCCGGATCGTCCACGATCCGCCTGAAACCCCGTCCACGATCACGCTGAAACAGCGTCCACGATCAACTTGAAATGCCGTCTACGATCGGCCTGAAATGCCGTCTACGATGGGCTGAAATACGCAGCCTGACCTGGCTGCAGGGCAGCGGCACGGCCGCGCCGCCGCCCTTGACTGCGGCGGCGATCGCCGCCGCACTCGACGAACTGCACGTCGGGCGCGCGCGCTTGTTCGCCGAAGGCGCGCGGCGCATCGCGCGCGAACTGTGCAGCGACTACTCGGCCGCCACTCCAGCGCAGCCGCCCGCCCGGCTGGAACTGATCGGCATGTTCGACGTGCTGCGCGGCGCACCCACCCCTTTGCTGGTGCCCAACCTGCGCCGGGCGGCCTGTCTGGACGACTTGGAACGGGTCTTCGCGGTGCTCGACGGCACGCCGCCTGCGCCGGACGCCGAGAACTGGTCCGCGCGCTTGAACGCGGCCCTGCGCGCTGGCGCTGGCGCCGCGCACGGCCGCCACTTCGCCCTGCGCTGGCGCAACACCGGCCGCGCCAGCTTGCTCTTCCTGCGCGCCGGGCCGCTCGCCCGTTTCAACGCGATCGCGGCCGGCGAACCGGACGGCGGGCGCGCTTTCGCGTGCGAATGCGCGCCCGCTCCCTTCACCTTGGAACCTTCGCTATGAACTCTGCCCCGCCTTTTCTGACTTGGATCGGCCTGCTGGCCAATCTGCACCCCGCTACCCGCGCGGAGCGCGAACGTCTGCGCGGACTCGCGCACGAAGCGCTGCGCTTCGAAGCGCGCGCCCTCGCTTTGCGCGAGGAACTCGGCCGCGGCCGGACGGCGCTGGAAGAGCACATCGCGCAGCACTACGGCGCAGAGCAGATCGGCCACGCGAAGGAACGAGCCGGCGCCGCCGATCTGCCAGCGCAACTGCGCGCGGGGATCGACGATCCCATGCTGCGCGGCGCACTCGCCGGCATGGACGAATACCAACTCGGTGCGGAGGCCGTGCTCGCTTTCTACCGTGGCCGCGTACTGCGCCAGCACAACCTGATGTCCACCGCGACCGATGCCGAGCGGCTCGCAACGCTCGGTCGCGTGCTCGATTGGGCCAACACGGCCGCCCGCCCGGTGGCCGACCGACTGCGCGAATGAAGCGCGGCGCGTATGATGTAGTCCTACCCGCACCACACTGCGCAACCGTCAGCAAAGCAGACCGGAGAACCGAACATGATCCCCGCCGATACCTATGTACGCGCCCGCATCGACAACAAGACCAAGGCCCGGGCCGCAACTGCGCTCGACAGCATGGGGCTGACCGTTTCCGGCGCCATTCGACTTTTCATGCTCCAGGTCGCCGCCGAGGGCCGGCTGCCGTTTGAGGTCAAGGTGCCCAACGCGAAGACCCGCGAGGCGATGGCCGAACTGGAAGCCGGCAAGGGCAGCCGCTATCGCAGTGTCAAGGCCTTGCTGGCCGATGCCGATGCGTGAGATTGTCGTCTCGAAGCAGTTCACGCGCGACCTCAAACGAGAACGCAAAGGCCGGTACGGCCGAAATCTCGATGATCTGCTCGACGCCCTGCTCGACCTCCTTGTGAACGACCAGCCCCTGCCGAAGAACTACGCCGATCACCCGCTGAAGGGCGACAGCAAGGGCTACCGCGATTGTCACGTGAAGCCCGATCTGGTACTGATCTACCGCAAGGTCGGAGCCGACGAACTGCATTTGGCCCGTCTGGGTTCGCACGCGGAATTGTTCGGCTGATCCAAAATGAAATGCCCATCCTGCGGTGCCGCCCAGCTGATCGAGGACACGCGCGATCTGCCGTGCCGTTACGCCGGCGAGACCGCCGTCATCCCCGCAGTCAAGGGCGGCTATTGCGACGCTTGCGGCGAAGTAGTTTTGGACGCGCAGCAAGGCGATCGATACAGCCGGGTAATCGGCGAGTTCATGGGTAAGCGGCACGCTGAGAGCATCTGACTGCGACGCCGGCGCGCTCCTTCGGATACGATTCGCTCACTTGGCGCCCAGCGCCGCGTGAGGTGAAAATGCCCGAAGGCCGCGCGCTTTATGGCGAACACACCGCCGCCCTGAAGTCCTATCCCGAACCGCTGCGGCCGCTGCTGCACGAGATTGACCGCAGCCGCACGCCCGGCCGCCGGCTGGCCCTCGCGGCCTACTTGGCCGCCTTCGTTCACCCCGATTACGTGTGCAACCTCGCAGTGCTGGATTTGCTGGACAACGAAGCCAAGATCGCCGCCTTGGACGCCTTCGATTACTGCCTGACGCAGGGCCTGACCTTGGAAGAGCAGGGCGCTTTACTCGGCTGGCTTGCGCCCTATCTTGCGGACCTGCCCGGCGCAAGCCAATGGCACTGATCCGCCGCGTGCGGCCCTCCGACCGCGAAAAAACACTCGCCTGCGCCGAGTTCTTTTTCCGCGTCACAACCGGCGATTCCTCACAACTCGAAGAAGCAGGCGTGCGCCTGCGCCAGGCCCTTGGACAGGGCTGGGCGTTTCCCCAGGTCGTCCAGTTTTTTGCGGGAAAACGCTGCGCACAGGTCATTGAAACTATGAGCAAGTCCGAACCTGAAACGCCGGAGCGGATTGTGCGCGACGCTCTCCTGCTGCAAGTTCGTCTGGCTGCGTGCGAAATCATGTCTCAGTGGCAGTTCCCGGCGGGAATGAGCCCAACAGAAGCAGAGATCGAGCGAGCACTCGATATCTTTCGGCGCATCCGCCAAATGTTCCCAGAGACCGCTGCAATAGCCGAATCGCCGGCTGCTGTGCCACCGATCCCGCTTGCGCCGCTGCCGTAAGCCAGCGGCACTGCGCGCGCCATGCTTCGCATGGCGCTACCGGCTCGGCGCCTTGGGCGCCATCGCCGGCTGCGGCGTGCAGGCACGCCGCGCGTTGAGGCGGCGGCCCCTTCGGCGCCGCCCGACGTTGGCCTTTCGCACGCGAAAGGATGCCGGGCGCTTTCCGCGAATGCCGCTGCGCTCCATTCGCTTGGCGCCCCCAACCCCGCCCGGCAGACTCAAGCTGCTGCCGGACGCCGGCGCCGGGCCAGCCGGCGCCCACAACGGTTTGCGCAGCCGCCGGGCCTTCGCCCGGCAGCGCGCCAACCGTCGATTTCCGGCAAGTTCGTTCCTCACCCCGGGTTCGCGCTTCCGCGCTCATCCCGGCAAGCCGGGACCGCTGGCGCGGCCCTGCGCATCCCTTTCGCAGGCGCGCCTTGCGCGCCCTGTCATAGCGGCGCGCGGAGATCGATGTTTCCCACAAGCTCCACAGCCGCTCGCGCCTGATCGGTTGACCAAAGGAAGTCTCCTGTGGACAACCGGGCGCGACCGCCTCCCTTTGGGATATATGGAATATCCGCGTTCGGCGGCAGGGCGGCTGTGGATTTGTGGAAAACCCTAGGCTTGCGCTGCTGCCTGGCCCGATGCCCCAACGCCAGTAACCGCTACGCGGCCAGAACCGCCGCTGTCTGCAGCGTCGACTTTCAGCAGCGTGCGGAGCTTCGGCAGCACCGCTCGCCACTGCTCGAAGGGAACCGAGTCCAGGCCTTCGGCCCGGATCAGGTTCAGGATCATTTTCTGATTGCGCTCGCGCTCCTGGCGCTCCTGCTCGCGCTGACGGTCCTTCAGTGCCTTGAGCCGCTGCTCGGCGGCCTGAATTTCCTCGGCCAGCGAGCGCGACGGGCGGCCGGCCTTGCCGGCGGGTTTCTCGGATTTCACGGCGTTTCCCTTCAAGCGAGCCGAGTCGGATTTACTGTCTCGCCACGGCGCTGAGGCTCCGCGGCGAGCCGCCATTCTAGTGACATGGCGCCGTAAATCCACTCGGGGCGCGAAACGCCAAGGTTGGATGATCGGCCACTAGGGTCGCGGGGCTTCCCCGCACCCGTAGAAGGCCGTCACACACCACGCAACTTTGTTGCACAAGTGAAAAAGCGCGCCGTTGCGCGCTTTTTCAAGTGCCGACAGCAATGCGCCTAGACGCTGACAGGAATGCGGCGATATTCTGCCCAACATATTGAGCCCTAAGAGATTCAGATGGCATGGCCTAAAGGACAGGGTAAGGGCGAGGCCCAGCGCTTCACCGTCCGCTTGGACCCCGACACCGCGACCTTCTACCGCCGCAAGGCCAAGGAGGGTGGCGTGAATATTTCGGAGTTCCTGCGCAAGACGCTGCACGAGGGCGTCATCGCGGAGAACATCCAAGATGTCGAGGATCGGCTCCGCACCCTCGTCTCCACTGCGCCGGCCGCAGCGCAGGCCCGGCATGAGGGCATACCCGACGATCTGGCGCTATCGCTCGTGACCTGCGAGGCCTTGCTGACCGCCATTGTGGAGAAGCAGGACCCGCAGGTTCTATACCGGGCGCAGGAGGCCGCGAAGGTCAGAGTGCGCAAGCGCAGGGGGGCGTGAATGGGCAGCCGGGGATCAAAGGGAGGAATGGGCAATTTCGCCCGCGGCGCGGACTTATGGATGCACCAGGCGCGATTGTTCGTCGTTGCGGTCTGGATGGGATTCGGGGTTTCCGTGTTGCTCGGGTTAGTTGCCGGCGGCACGTACTTCTATCGGGCCACCACGGAAATCGAGCGCTACGCACTGGAGCGCAACAGCATCGCCGAACTGCGCCTGCTGCTGATGATGACGAACGCCAAGATGGAGCTGTACGCCGAGGGTGAGCGCCAGATGCTTACGGTGCAGGAGGTCGCCGACTTGACCACCGATGGCGCGGCGGAGGCCATGCGAGAAATGAGGAACGGCGGTGTCGTCGGTGGTTTGTCGGGCGCCGGCGCCTTCCTGCTTCTCGCGCTCTTCTGGTGGAGCTACGGGCGCTCGAAGATGGAGGATCGCCGGCTGCGCGGCGCGCATCTTGTCGAGGGCGAGGAACTGCGGCGGATGATGGAGCGGCGCGTTGATTGCAGTCCGTACACCATCGCTGGCGTGCCGATGCGCAAGGGCTCCGAAACGCTGCACACGATGATCGGCGGCGCGCAGGGCACCGGTAAAAGCCAGCAGTTTTTCCGGCTGATGCGGCAGGTGCGCGAACGGGGCAAGCGGGCCATCGTCTACGACCCGACCGGGGAATTCACGAAAGCGTTTTTCCGCGAAGGCCAGGACATCCTGATGAACCCGCTGGATGCGCGCAGCCCGCACTGGACGATCTGGAACGAAATCGCCAAGGACTATCACTTCGACAACATGGCCAACGGCCTGATCCCCGATCCGGCCGAGGCCGACCCGTTTTGGGCGCAGGCCGGCCGCATGGTGTTGAAGGACGTTTATCGGGTGCTGGGGCGCGAGGATCGGCGCACGAATGCCGATCTGTACAACGCGGTGGCCAAGAGCAATCTGGACGCCCTGCATGCCCTGCTGGTTGGCACCGCAGGGGCCACCTACGTGGACCCGAGCACCGAGCGCACGGGAATGTCGTTGAAGATGACCGTGCAGAACCAGCTCGAATCTTTCCGCTTTCTGCACGACAGCGGCGCGTCGTTTTCGATCCGCCAGTGGGTGCAAACCGAGTCGGACTCATGGATGTTCATTACCGCGCGCGAAGCCATGCGTGAGGCGCTCAAGCCGGTGCTGTCGCTGTGGATCGATACGGCGATCAAGGCCGTGCTCGATTTGGAGCCGATTCACCGCGAGCGGCTGTGGTTCTTTATCGACGAACTACCGACATTGCAGAAGCTGGACGTGTTGAAGCTCGCGCTGACCAACACCCGAAAGTACGGACTGTGCTGCGTGATCGGGATTCAGGACTTCTCGCAGTTGCACGAGATCTACGGCACCCATCAGGCGAAGACGATCATTTCGGGCTGCCAGACCAAGCTGCTCTTGCGTGTGACGGATGGGGACGCCGCGCGCCTGCTCGCCAAGCTGATGGGCGAAGCCGAGTTGGACGAGAAGGAAGAGACGCTGAGCTACGGACTGAGCGCGGAGCGCGACGGGGTCAGCGTCTACGCCCGGCGCAACCTGCGCGACATCGTCCTGACCTCGCAGATTCTGACCTTGCCGGACATGACCGGCTACATCACCGTGCCGGGGGACTACCCCGTCGCTCGCGTTTCGTATGGGTTCGAACCGAATCCGCCCGTCGCCGAAGGCTTTATCGAGCGCGAGGGCTTCGGCATCAAATTCGGGCCGGCACCACCGGCGGTGCCGCCCGCAGCTGTTGACTTATTCGGCGAGGGGGAACCCCAGGGCGAGATTCACTTCAACGAACTCGACGACGGCGCCGGCGACGAGACGGTCGATCGGGAAACCGGCGAAATCCTGAAGGTGAGAGCGGGGGACAAACCTGCCGCCTCGGCCGCGCCCGTCAGGGCCGCGGCGAAACAGCCGCCGGCGAGCAAGGCGCAACCTGCGGCGGCAGGAAAGTGAACCGGCGGCGCGTGCTTTGCGGTTTGCAGGCGGCCGCCGCGATTGCCGCCACACGCGCCCGCGCTGCGCCCCAGCCGTTACCGCCGGACGAAGCGTTTCAGATCCGTCCGCTTGCCAAGGAGCGCGACTGGCTGGCGCTGGAGTTTCGCAGTGAACCAGGCTATTTCCTTTACGCCCATCGCTTCGAGTTCGCCGCCGATCGATCGGAAGTCCGCATTGCAGAAGTCCTCTTGCCGACTGGGGGCCGGCGGAAGTTCGACCTCGCGCTGGGCTGCGAAGTCACGTACTTCCCCGGCGCGGTGGTGGTGCGTGTTCGCATCGAAGGCCTCGGCTCGGCTTTCCGCCTGATCGCACGTGCTCAGGGGTGCAGCGACTTCGGCCTTTGTTATCCGGTGATCGAGCGAACTTTCGCGGTTTCCGGTGGGCGCCCATGATTTCCCTGCACAACGTCGCGAGCGCGGGCCAGGCACTGCACTACTTCGCGCGCGACAACTACTACACCGAACATGAAGGACTCGACGAATCCGAGTGGTTCGGCAAGGGGGCGCAGACACTGGGTTTTGAGGGAAAGATCGATCGAGCGGCCTTCATGCGTGCGCTCGACGGCGAACTCGACGGCCAGGAGATCGGCAAGCGCACCGTCAACGAAAAGACCGGCGAGACCGAGCGCCAGCACCGCCCCGGCACCGACATTACCTTCTCCGCCCCAAAGAGCGTGTCGCTGCTCGCCGAAGTTGACGGCGCGCGCGACGTGCGCGAGGCGCACGAAAAAGCCGTCAAGACGGCCTTGGGCCACATCGAGCGCGAACTGGCCGTTACCCGTCAGATGAAGGACGGCGAGCGGCAATTGGTGAAGACCGGAAACCTGGTGGTGGGCCTCTTCCGCCACAACACGAGCCGCGACCTCGATCCGCAGACGCACACGCACGCAATCGTGATGAACGCAACGCGTCGCGAGGATGGTGAGTGGCGCTCGCTGCAGAACGACGCGATCTATCGCGCGCAGCGCGTGATCGGCGCCATCTATACGTCGGAACTTGCCGACCGCCTGCAGGCCCTGGGCTACGAATTGCGCCGCACCGACGAGCGCGGCAACTTTGAGATCGCCGGTATCACCCGCGAACAGATCGAGCACTTCAGTCAGCGACGTGCGGAGATGGAGGCGGCAATGAAAGCCCGCGGCCTCGACATCGACAGCGCGAGCGCCGGCCAGAAGGAAGCAGCCGCTCTGGCCACGCGAGACCGCAAGCGCGACGTCGACCATGAAACGCTCCGAGCGCAGTGGAAGGAGCGCGGCGCCGATGTGGGTATCGACTTCGGCGCGATCGCCGCGAAAGCCGCGAGCCAGCGCGAGCAAGGCGGAGTGATCCGGGACGACCGCCTGAGCGGCCGACAGGCGATGGAGTATGCAGCCGGCCATCTGATCGAACGCGAAGCCGTGGTCACCGGCAACGAGCTCTTGCGCACGGCAATCGAACACGGCGCGGGGAGGGTGTCGTCCGGCGAGGTCACGAAGGCCTTCGACAAACTTGTGCGCGACGGCGATCTGCTGGAACTCCCAGAGGGCCGGTACACGACCAAGAAGATGCTCGGCTCCGAGCGCTGGGCACTCGACCAGGTGCGCGGGACCAAAGGACAGACAGTCCCAATCGCCGACGCCGCGCAGCTGGCCGAGGCAATCTCCGCGATTGAGCGGCGCCAGGGCTTTCGTTACACGGACGGCCAGCGCGAGGCCATAACAACCGTTTTGGCTTCGCGCGACCGCTTCGTTGCCGTGCAGGGTATGGCAGGAACCGGCAAGACGACGATGCTGCGCGGCCTGCGCGAGCTGGCCGAAGCCAACGGATACACCGTGCGCGGCATGGCACCCACCGGCGCCGCCACCAAGGTGCTCGGCAAGGAAGCGGGTATCGCGGCCGAGACCGTGGCGATGTTTCAAATCAAGGAGCGCAAGCTGCAAAAAGACATCGAGTTCGCGCAGCCGTACGCTCCGGATTTCGTCCGCCGCCCGGAGCTCTGGGTCGTAGACGAAAGCAGCTTTCTGTCGCAGCGGCAGAAGGCGCAACTCGACCACATGGCCAACCGTGCCGGCGCCAAGCTCGTCTACCTCGGCGACACGTTGCAACTGCAAGGCGTCGAAGCGGGCAAGCCCTTCGAAATGGCGCAGCGCGCCGGGATCGAGACCGCCTTCATGACCGAAATCAGTCGCCAGAAGGAGGCCGACCTGCGCGCGGCGGTGGACATCATTACCGGCCGGGACCAGCTCGCCGAAGGTGCGCGCTTAGCCAAAGTCGAATTGAACAACAACGCACGCGCCTTCGAGTTTATGGTGGGCGCAGGCATGGTTCGCGAGATCAAGGATCGCGACGTGCTCGCCGCGGTCGTCGAAGATGTCGTGGCGCTGCCGCGCGGCACGCGCGAGAACACGATCGTCATTACCGCGTTCAACAAGGATCGCCGCGCCATCAATGATGGCGTGCGCGCAGGTCTCCAGGCGCGAGGCGAACTATCCGCTGCGGAGCAGACGCAGGAAGTCTACGAATCCAAGGGGTGGACCCGCGCCAAATCGAAGGAAGCGCAGTATTACCAGCCCAACGACGTCGTGCGCTTCGGCCGCAGCTACAAGACGATCGCCGTGGAGAAGGGCGAGTATCTCAGGGTGCTCGCACCTTTGCCGGGCCAGACGCCCCACGCGGTGCGCCTGCAAAAGCGCGACGGCACCATCGTCGAGTGGCAGCCAAGGAAGCACAACAGCATCGAGGTCTACGAGGGTGCCTCTCGCGCGCTGGCCGTGGGCGATCTGATTCGAATCACCCGCAACGGCGGCGACTTCCATAACGGCGACGTAGCGCGCGTGCTAAGGCTGGACGGGCAGCACGCAACGCTCGAAGTCGGTCGCGGCGCCGAGGCCGCGCGCCGCGAGCTCGACCTGGAGCAGAACAAGCATTGGGACCATGCGTACGCGTCTACCGTCCACGCCGCGCAAGGTGCGACCCAACAGCGGGCCGTATTTCATATCCGCGCTCCGATCGACGCCGGTGAGCGCGGCGGGCAACGCGAACTGGACGACATGGCCAAGGTCTTCGGTGCGCGCAGCTTCTACGTCGGCAGTACCCGCGCCAGCCACGCGCTGACCATCTACACGAACGACAAGGGTCTGGCCGCCAGCGCCGTCGTCGGCAAGCAGGACAAGACCAGCGCGGTCGAAACGCTCCAGCGGTTCGGCTTGGAGCGTCCGCCCGCGGCGGCGCAGCAGCAGCGGGCGTAACAGTCGAGGCGCGCCTTTCGCGCGCGAAAGCGACCGCAGGGCCGGCTCGGGGTGCCAAGAACCGGCGACCGCGGTGCCGCATCGCGCCGGCGTGGGCCGTGCCAGAATCGCCGCTTTGCGTTTGTAAGCCCGGCTTCCGTGCAACGCGAAACCGCGATGAATCGACTTCCGCATGGGCCGATGTAACTCCGAGGCGCGCCCAGCGGCCCGGTTCGAGCTTAGGCAGGACTCGCGCTGCATCCCCGACGCCCGAGTGCTGCTGTGCGTGCTCGTCGAGACACTATTCTCCAAAGCCTCAATGCCGACCACAAAAGCAACCCATGAAATCGCGCAAGGAAACCACCGTTGCTGCCTCGAACGGCTCCACGCGCAGGCGTAACCAGATTTACCATGGCCGGAAGGTATTTGCTCTGCGTATGAGCCTCGACTTGAATCGACGCCTGCTTGAACGCTGCGACCGCTTGCAGGTGCCGGCCAACACCTACATTACGGGCCTTATCCAAAACGCTCTGGCGCGCGCGAAACCCGTCGCGACTGCGGGTCCACCGCTTGTTCGGGGCGAGCCGCGAGTCAATGTCAGCATCCGCCTGAGCGGGAACATGCATCGCGCCTTGCTGTCGCAGTCCGCGCAATCGCAGGTATCGGCGACGGCCTTCGTTTGCGGTTTGATCGCCAAGGATCTCAAGCAGAGTACGATCGCTTGAGATCCGGCGCTCGCCGGATTTCGCGGAGCGGCCAGACCGCCCCTGTCATTTCTCGCATGCCACGATTGCGCGAGGCCGATCCACCCGCGGCAGCCAATCGCACCGCCATCGGCGGTTTACAATGCTTTCACTGTGAAAGCTAATTAGGATGATGGCCGAATCGATTCGCGCCGTCATTCCTTCCGCCCACCGCATGCGGACCACGCTCGGGAATCCCGGCGGTCGTATCGCCGATGCCGCAACCAGCCACCGCTCCGAAGTCGCCGCCGCGCTCCGTGCGCGCTGCGGCCGCCCGGCAAGCAGTCGACGGCGGCATGACGGCGTTGCGGTTGGAAGGCGACTCCCTGTACGCCCGGGCGCGGTTGATGCGCCAATCAGAGGCCTGTGTGCTGCTGTGGGAGTTGCGTCAGTCCGGCCGCGGGCGCGGCAGCGTGACGATCCGCCATTGGTCGATCGCCGAGTCGATGGACGACGTGCTCGCGCTGATCCACGCGGATCGCCGATTGTACGCCCGCCGCGACGCCTATGAGCGTTTCATCGAGCAAGCCCAGCGCCTCTTCGAGGTGGCCGCCGCGCCCGGCTGAAAGTCGACTACGGGGAATCGTCGGATTCTTCGATGCGCTCGGCCCGAACTTGGACCGGGTGCAGATGATCGGGCTTGCCCACGACTTCATTCGCCAGTGCGGCGGGCAGGTATTTCTGTTCCGGCTGAGCCACACGAGCGAGTCGGGCCTGCGGTCCCAGCACGAACTGTTTGCCGGCTGCGATCCGCGCTGGATCGTCGAGTACACCACCCGCGCCTGGTTCGCCAATGATCCGTTCGATATCGCCCAGCGGCGCGGGGTGGTTCGCTACGGCGAGTTGAAAAACCTTACGGCCGCGCAGCGCGGCATCCTTGCCCATGCCGCCCGCTACGGTTTCCGCCATGGCTTGGTCGTTCACCATGGCAGCACTGCCGGCGATGCGCTGCTGTACATCGGCGCCGAGTCCGCAGCCGCCGAACAAGGGCTCTGGGGGCATCGAACCGCGCTGCGCGCATTCGTGACGGCGCTAACGGACTGGCACTTGCTGCGCGACGACGCCGAGCGGTTCGTATCCGACGGCGCTCTGACGCCGGAGGAATCTGCCATCCTCGGGCTGGTGCGTGAGGGAGCGACCGCTCGACTCATCGCGGACCAGTTGAAGTTGAGCGAGAAACTCGTCCGCAATCGCCTGCGCAGCGCCTACCGCAAGCATCCGGGGCTTTCCCGGCGCGTCGCAGGCTCGCAGCAATTGGCGGCGCGCTGATCCGCTCGCGCCGGCGCAAACCGCGCGCACGCGCGCGCTTCTTACCGTTCCCAGCCTCTGTTCGCAAGTGCAAATCGCACCCGCGATTTGCACTTGAGCGCGCGTGGCTAATCGCGAACGATGCGAGCCGTATCGGGTTAACCCGCAAAAGCGCACCGGCAACGGCCAAATCACGATGTTTTGTAAACCGACCACCTTGGCCCACCCGACTGCGGCGCGCATGGCGAAGGCACCCGGACGCGCGCGGGCTTATTGCGCGTGCGCTACAGCCGCGACGGTGGCTGCCGCACTGCTGCTCGCCGCCCCGACAGTGGCCGCTGCGTGTTGGGAGGAGGCCGGAGCACGCCACGGCATCGACCCGGATCTGCTGCGCGCGATCGCGTGGCACGAAAGCCGCGGATGGACGAACGCTGTGGGGCCGCGCCTGCCGGACGGCAACCGCGCACTCGGCCTTATGCAGATCAACACCGTGCATCTGCCCAACCTGCAGCAATACGGCGTTCGAAAAGAAGACCTGTTCGACGGGTGCGCCAGTGCACAACTCGGAGCCTGGGTACTGGCAGATTGCATCACGAAGCTTGGCGCCACCTGGCGCGCAGTGGGGTGTTACTACACCGGCCCGAACTCGAAGAACACCGCCGCACAACTCGACTACGTGCGCGCCGTAAGGGCCAACTACGACGGGTACAAGCGGCAAAGCGCTGCAGGAGCAGCGCTCGCGCCGCCGGCCGGTGGACGGGGCGGTTGAGATGCGCGCTGCTGCGATGCCGCTATCTGTTTGCGCGCTGACGCTCGCGCCGCCCACGCTGGCGCAGTCGCTGGGCGAGCCGCCAGCGATCATGCGGGTACTTGAAATCTCGCAGTTTGGCTTGCCGCGAGATGCAAGGTACGTGTTCTGCGACACCGGGGAATGCCCGGCTCGCTCGACCAAGAGCTTCACCGTAGCGCCAATTGCGCGCGTTGCGACCGCCCCGGCGCCGCCCCAGCCCGCAAGCCCACCATCCGCGCCAGTCGCCGAGACGCTTTCGCACGCGAAAGTACAGACGCCGACGCTTGCGCCCAAGACTAAACCGACGACGGCACCGAAGCGGCGGCCGGCGACGTGCGACTGCCCGCCGGTCACCCCGAAATGATCGTGCGCAACCCCTTGGCGTGCCCCGCGCCAAGCCCCACCCGGGACCCCTTGGGGAATCACTTTGCAAAGGAGTACCACTCATGAACGCGATTCAACCGGCACCGGCCCTCGCACTGGCCGGCAACGACAACCTTAAGGCCTGGGCCAAGGCAGCGCTGTTCGTCGCGCTGCTGGTCGGACTGATGCTTTTCGCCCAGCAGGCCCTCGCGACTGATGGCACCGAGTTCTCGGATGCCGCAACGAAGTTCGAGTCGTGGATCAAGGGCAATCTGGGCAAGCTGGCGGCGTTCGTCGCGCTGGCCGTGGGCAGCGTGGTGGCTGCAGTGCGCAAGGACTGGTCCTGGTTCTTCGGTGCAATGATCCTGTCGATCGGCGTCGGCATTCTGGTGGGCGTGGTCAACGCCAGCTTCACCGCCACGATCTGAGCGCACGCGAAAGACGCGGCCATGTCAGCTCAGGACCTGACGCACTTCGTACCGCGCCGGCTCGACGCGGCGGGCAAGTTCCTCTTTTGGGATTTGGACGTCGCCGGCATCGGCGTAATCGGCATGCTGCTGGGCGTGGCAAGTGGCTACAACCTCGTCGGCCTCGTGCTCGGCGTGGCGATGGCCTACGCCTACAACAAGCTGAAGTCGGGGAAGCATCCTGGCATGGCCGCGCACCTTCTGTACTGGTGGACCGGGCTGCCTCAGCCGCGCGAGCTGCCCGGCTCCCATCTGCGCGAGCTCAACGGGTAGAGCCAAGATGACGCCGGAGCACGCCCGCAACGAGCGCGAAGTCCTCAAGTCGCAGATCAGTTTTCAGCGTTACGTCATCGTCGGCGCGCTCGGGCTAAGCGTGGTGCTGGCCGGCGGCTGGTTGTGGACCGCCATGAACAGTGTGGTGGCCATCGTCCCGCCCGAGGTGAAGCGGCCCTACGAGATCGGCTCGAACTTCGGCAACCGCGACTACCTGTCGGACATGGCCAACTTCGTCTTGCAGACGGTGTTGACGGTCTCGCCCGACAGCGTGGACTACAACAACAAGGTCATCCTCAAGATGACCGACCCGGACGGCTACGGAAAGCTCAAGGCCGATCTGGAAGGTGCCGCGCTGCGCATGAAGCGCGACCGGGTCAGCACCGTCTGGACGCCGCGCAAGGAAGAAGTCCAAGAGCGCGACAAGCGGGTCAAGGTCTCCGGGCGGCTGAAGACCTACGTGGCCGACACGCTCACGAGCGACCGGGAGAAGGAATACCTCATCGAATTCAACGTCACCGCAGCGGGGCGTCTATATGTGGTCAGTTTGCAAGAAGTGGTTAAACCCGATCCTGCTCGGCCTGCTGGGCAGCCTGCCGGCTAGCGCCGCCACCATCATCGACACGGCGACCCAGGACAGTCCGATTGTCAATGTCTCGGGGCGAGAAACCAATCGACTGGCGATCGAGGGTCGCCGAATCGCGACCGTGGTACCGGCGCAAACCGGGCTGCTGACGGCCAAGAAGGACGAAGCCCAGGGCGTGCTGTATTTCGGATTTCAACCGGAAGCCGGCACCGGCTCGGCGCTGACCGTCTTTGTGACCGACGACCAGAGCGACACTTACAAGCTGATTCTCGCCGTCAAGCCGATCCCGGCGCAGGACATCGTGCTGCGTCCGCCGGCAGCACGTTCCATTCCCGCGGCGGCAGCCGGGCCGGACGGGCGCGCGTCTTCGTACACGCGCCGAGTCAAGAACCTCATCCTGATCATGGCCGACGACAACACGCAGGGCGCGCCGATTGATCGGCAGGAAGTCAACCGCGAGATTCCCTTGTGGCAGGAGGCCAGGCTTGTCTTTCTGACCAAGTACAGCGACGGCGACTTGATCGGCGAACGCTACGCGCTGACCAACGTGTCGCCACGGGAACTGCTGCTGGTCGAGCAGGAACTGTACAGGCGCGGCGTGCGCGCGGTGTCGGTCAGGCACCACACCCTCGCACCGCGCGATACCACCGACATCTACGTGGTGCGGGAGCGCAAAGACAATGAATAGCGAACCGTACCGCGCACGATCCGCCGCAACGAACCTCGCGAAGTCACAGGCGGCGGCGCGGAGGAAAGCGCCATGAGCGACCCGAACGCAAGCACGAAGCGGCGGCAATTGTTCGTCCTCGGCATCGCAGTCGTCGGCATTCTCGGCTTGGTCGGCGCCGGCGTCTTTCTGTTCGATACGGAGCCGCCCCAATCCAAGCAGAAACCCAAGACGGTCAACCTCACGCCGCCGGGGACAGTGGACGACAAGGACGTGTGGCGCGCCAACGAAGCGGCGCGCCAGAAGGCCAACGAAGGGACGTTGAACAGCCTCAATTCCAAAGTGAAGGCCCAGGAAGAGCGGATTGAGAAGCTGTCCACCGAACTGGCCAACATCAAACAGGGCAAGCCGGGTGCCAGCAAGACCGCCGAAGGTACGCGTCCAGAGGCCGCGCCGAAAGCGCAGGACACGAAGGAACTCGACGAACGCTTGCCCCAACCCACCAAGGGCACCAAGGTACTGCAACCGCCGACCGCCCCGCCGGGATCGAAGCCGCTGAATTCCCCAGTGGTGCAGCCGGCGCCGCCGCCACGCGAGACGGTCGAACTGATCGCCTTTTCCGGTGCCGCGCCCGGCGTCGGCTCGGTGACCGGCGGAGCCCCTGCAGGACCGGAAGTCCTGGGTTTTCCGGTCGACGAACGGGCAAAGAAGGTGCAGCACCCGAAAGGCGCCGGCGCGGGCGAAAAGCGCACGGCGATCGAGTTCATTCCCGCCGGCAGCTTTGTTCGCGTGGCGATGCTCAATGGGGTGGACGCTCCAACCGGCGGCCAGGCGCAAGGCAATCCGCTGCCGATGGCCTTCCAGGTTCTGGATACGGCAAACCTTGCCAACAAGTACAAGCTCGACATCCGCGAGTGCCGCTTCGTCGCCGCGGCATGGGGCGATCTGAGCAGCGAACGCACGATGGGGCGCA
The DNA here is from genome assembly GCA_046316025.1 of Betaproteobacteria bacterium. Lineage (GTDB taxonomy): Bacteria > Pseudomonadota > Gammaproteobacteria > Burkholderiales > Burkholderiaceae_F > JAJTHJ01. The sequence goes on from JBKCXU010000027.1 coordinate 15,761, forward strand.
CCGAAAGCCTCACTTGCATCATCGAAGGCGAAGTCGTCGAGATGCCGGTCAAGGGCGTCGTCATCGGCGAGGACGGCAAAGCGGGGATCCGCGGGCGGCTTGTGACCAAGCAAGGGCAGTTGCTCGCCAACGCGCTCTTCGCCGGAACGCTGTCGGGCATCGGGCAGGCCATCCAAGCCTCATCGACCATCGTGACCACCGGTGGCGGCGGCGTGACCACCACCATCGACCCCAACAAGGTCGCGCAAGCCGGGCTCGGCGGCGGCGTCGCGCAGGCCGCCAACATGCTTGCTGCCTACTACATCAAGGCCGCCGACAAGCTCTTCCCCGTCATCGAGACCGACGGCGGCCGGGTGGTCGAAATCCTTGTCACCAAAGGCGCCACCTTCAACGCAAAAACCAACACTCAGGCGCTGTACCGCGGCCTGATGAGCCGTAACGGAACGATCGGGAGGAATACCGATGATTAAGCGAATCTTGCTGGTTTGCCTTGCCCTCCTGGCTGGCGCAGCCGCGGCCCGCGACGAAGAAACCGACGAACAGGCGGTCGCCCGCGCTTTGCGCGAGAAGTATCCCAACACTGCCATCCACGCCGTGCGGCGGATACCCATCGACGGCCTGTACGAAGTGACTATGGGATCGAACACGGCATACACAGACGCCACCGCCCGCTACTTCGTCTTCGGCCACCTCTTCGACATGAAGGAGCAGGTGGACTTGACGGCGAAGCGCCAGGCGGAACAGCAGAAGACACAGTTCCCTGCGCAGTTCCTGAAAAACGCGATCAAGAGCGTCAAGGGAGACGGCAGCCGTGTGGTGGCCGTCTTCAGCGACCCCGATTGCCCCTACTGCCGGCGGTTAGAAACAGAACTCGCGAAGCTCGACAACGTCACGATCTACACGTTCCTCTTCCCACTGGAAACCTTGCACCCCGAAGCGAAGACCAAGGCCATTTCGGTGTGGTGCGCCCCTGATCGCGAAGCGGCATGGAAGCGAGCCGTCTTCACCGGTACGGTGCCCAAGCTGGCGGCTTGCGAAAACCCCGTCAACGACAACCTGGTTCTCGGTTCCCGGCTGGGCGTCGTCGGCACCCCGACCCTCATCGCGCAGGACGGTCGCCTGCTGCCGGGGGCGGTGTCGGCGCAGCGTCTGAACGCCTGGCTCGACGCAGCAACGCCGCGCGCTGCGCAGACCGCCGACGGAGCGCGCAAATGAGAACCGTTGGCTGGGCGACATCCATTTGCGTCGCAATCGCGCTGACCGGTTGCGCCAGCTTCTCCGGGCTGGACGCGTCCTCGCAGTTTTCTTGCAAGGCGCCAGACGGTGTGCTGTGCCAATCGATGAGCGGCGTCTACGCGAACGCCGAAGCGCACAACCTGCCGGGACAGCGGGCCACCCGCGAAGCAGGCAGTACGGGGAGCCAAGCTGCCACCGCCGCACCCGCAGTGGTGAGCGCTGGTGGGGTTCTGACCAAGCCGATCTACAGCGGCACTCCGATACGGACGGCGCCCGTGGTGCTGCGCGTATGGCTGGCGCCGTGGGAAGACAACGACGGCGATCTGCACGACCAAAGCTACATCTACGTGCCTGTGGACGGCGGGCGCTGGCTGATCGAGCACAACCGGCGCCGCATCCAGGACGCCTACCGCCCGGTCCGCGCGCCGGTCGCTGCGGCGCAGGCCGCGCCGCCATCGACCGCCCGCTCCGCCGTCGATGCAGAGCCCGCGTCTGCCGAACCCGGCCCGCCGGCGATCCCGCAATCCGCGGCCGATGTCCTTAACGGCCTGCTGCGCCCGGCGGCGCCTGCGGGACCGCCGTCGCTTAACTGATCGGCCCGACAAGCAACGCCATGGACATGTCCTTGCCCAACCGCGCGCTGGCGGCAATCGCCGAAGTTTGGCACGACCGCATCCTCGGCAAGAAGCCCGATCACGGCAAGGAGCCGGCCCCCGTGCAAGTGTCCAACCGCGTACTGAGCGGAGCGCGCGGCGCCACGATTCACGACGTCGCGCAGAGCGTGCACGGGATCCACAACATCCTCACCTATGACCAGTACGACCCGGAGACGGGTCTGTTCTACAACGACAACGCAATCGCCTTCTGCTTCGAAGTGGTTCCTCAAACGGGCGCCGACGAAGACATGACGGCCAAGCTCACGCAGCTCTTCACGCCGATTCCGCCCGATTACGGCGTTCAGTGGTGCCTGTTCGGCAACTCGATTGCCGATCACATGTACGAGGCGTACGTCGATCAGCGCCATATCGCTGCCGACAACGGCCGCACGCCGGAGTTCTTCGTCGAGCTGGCCAAGCGGCGCATCGCCTACGTCGGCAGGGCCAAGGGCATGCCGCTCTTTCCCGCAGACAACTACACGGTCAAGAACATCCGCCTCGTGTTCTCAGTCACCAAGACCGGCTCCCATCAAGACAAGCGGTTACGGCAGGAACTGATGGAACTGCGCCAGACGCTTCAGGCTCAACTGAAGACCTCAGCGCTGCCGGCGCACGCGTTCGACGCGGGGGACCTGATCCGCTTTGTGCGGCCCATTTTGGACCCGCACCTGCTCTTCAGCCAGGACAGCTTCCCGGCGTTCGATTACGACCCGTCCCGGTCGATCAAGGATCAGGTCACCCCCTTCGGCCACCACGTCAGGGTCAAGAACAACGAAATCCTCTTCGGCCTGGCGCCGGCCACCGATGCCGACCCGGACGAGCGCATTGCCGTGCGCGCGTTCGGCGTGCAGCAATACCCGCAGAAGAAGGAACTGTGGGAGATGGCCAACATGATCGGCAGCTTCTTCGACGATGGCCTGCAATACCCCTGCCCCTTTCTCATCTGTGGCGGAATGTTCACGCTCGATCCAGCCAAAGTCGAGGCGCGCGCCCAGTTGACCGCCGCCCGCGCCAAGCAGAACGCGAAGTCGAAGATGGCCGAGTTCCAACCCGAACTGGCAATGCAGGCGGCCGACTGGGACATCGTGCTGCACCAGCTAAACGCCGGCGGCGCGATGACGGAGATCTATCACACGCTGATCCTCTTCGCCCCGAAAACGACTATCCATCGCTGCGCCCAGGTCGCGCTGAATGTCTGGCGCTCCGAGCGATTCATCATCGGCACTCTCGATTCGTTGCATCTGCCGCTGCTGTACGCCAGTCTGCCGATGACGTTCACCAACGCGGTGCGCCAGGACCTGAAGAAGTTCCGCATCCTGAGCACGAAGACGACGGTAAACGCGGTGGACATGTCGCCGGTGATCGCCGAGTGGCGCGGCGCCGGCGATCCCGTGCTGATGCTCTTCGGCCGCCGCGGCACGCCGACTTTCGTCGACTTCTACAGCAACAAGCAGGGCAACTACAACATCTTCGTCGCCGGAGTGTCGGGCTCGGGCAAGTCGGTCACGATGAACGAGATCGTGAGCTCCTACCGCGGCATCGGCGCACGCGTGTGGGTGATCGACGTCGGCCGCTCCTACAAGAACCTGATCGGCTTGCAGAAGGGCACCTTCCTCGAATTCACCACCAGCGCACCGGTGTGCATCAACCCCTTCAGCTGGGTTGGCGTGGACGAGGAGATCTCCTTTAAGGACGAGTTGCGGCTGCTGAAACCGATGGTCGGGCGGATGGCTTCGCCCAACGACCCTCTAAGTGAGTTTCAGTATGCACTGATCGGCGAAGCCATTACCGCAGTGTGGGACGACTACGGCCCCGACACGAACCCGACCCTGGTGCGCGATTACCTTCTCAAGAAGGTCAAGAACGAGCACGGCGAGCCCGAGCGCATCGCCTACGAACTGGCCAAGCAGCTGCAGCCCTTCACGAAGGAGGGCATCTACGGGGATTACTTCAACGGCCGCGCCGACATCGACCTGAGCGGCGACATGATCGGCCTCGAACTGGAAGAGTTGAAGGCCGCGCCCGATCTTCGGCGCGTGGTGCTCTTCGTTCTGACCTCGCGCATCGCCCACGACATGTACCTGTCGCGCGACCGCAAGAAGCTGTGCCTGGTCGACGAAGCGTGGCAGCTGCTCGGCGGCGACAAGGAGACCGCCGAGTTCATTGGCGAGGGCTACCGGCGGGCTCGCAAGTACAACGGCATCTTCTGCGTCGGCACCCAGGGCATTCAAGACGCCTACGCCAACGCTGCGTCGGAAGCCGCTTACAACAACGCCGACTGGAAGATTCTTCTGCGCCAGGACCGCAAGAGCCTGGACAAGCTGATCGAGGACGGGGTCGTGAACTTCAGCCCGGCGGTGCGCCGGATGCTGACTTCGCTGCGCACCGAAGGCGGGCGCTACGCCGAGATGCTGATCTCCTCGCCCAACGGCGACGCGGTCGTCCGTCACATCCCCGACCCGTTCTCTCTGCTGATGGCATCCAGTAAGGCGGAGGACTTCAATGAGGTGCAGGCGCTGCTGGCCGAGGGCCACAGCACACTGGAGACGCTCACGATCATGCTCAAGCGGCGGGGAATCGATGCGTAGGGAACAGCTGCTCACCGTCGTGCTGTCGGTGCTCGCCACGCTCATCGTCCTCGCGCCGGTGGCCTATGTCGCCTACGCCGCGCTGCCGCCACGGGTGGCGACCGTCGATCTGCAGAAGCTCATCGAGGAAGAACAGCAGCGCACGCTCGGGATAGTCGCCAAGAGCGGATCGCTTACCGAAGAGCAGCGCGCTACCGTCGAGCAACTGACGATCGAATTCGCCAAGAAACTGTCGGCCGCGGTCGAAGAGCTTGGCGCCAGCTGCCGCTGCGTGATCGTGAACAAAGCCGCGCTGCTGGGCGGCCGGGCCGACGATTACACCGACCAGGTGCGGGAAAGCCTGAAGCGATGAAGGGCGCCATCGTCGTGGTGCTGGTGTGGTCGCTGGTGGCCGCGCCCCTGGCCTTCGCGCTGCTGCGTGCACCCAAGCAGCTGTTTCTCGGCTGCTCGGCTGCGATCGGAGTGCTGGCCGTGTCCCTGTGGATAGCGGCCGGTTTCGGCTACCGCATCACGGAGAACATGACGGCGAGCCTGAACGGTCACATCTACCTGCACAAGGTGGGCGCACCTTTCCGCCGCGGCGATCTGATCGCGTACCACTGGCAAGGCGGAGCCACCTACCCGCCCGGCACCATCTTTATCAAGCGCGTGATCGGGGTGCCTGGCGACGAAGTGCGCACCGACGGGCGCATGTTCTGGATTGGCGAGCGTTACATCGGTTTCGCTAAGCCCGTATCGCGCGCCGGTGTCCCGCTGACCCCAGCCGCCGGCGGCACGATCCCCGATGGCGAGTACTTCGTCGCTACCGGCAATCCCGACAGCCTGGACTCGCGCTACGCGCTGGCCGGCAACGTCAAACGCGCTCAAATCCTAGGGCGGGCCTATGAACTTTTTTAGGCAAGCTTGCGTCGCTGCCATGATGCTCGCCGGTGCTGCCACCACCAGCGCCCGCGGCGAAGACTTGGGAACGCTGGGCCCCATCTATCCGGTGCGTGAGGAAAGCGCTCTGGACACGATCCTGCGCCGGCTGAAAGCGCTCGAAGCCAGCGGCGAACTCAAGCGCATTGAGCGCGCCGCGATCGCCCGCTCGATCGACGGCATCAAGAACCCCGCCCCGGTGGAGGGGATCGCCGCCGTAACCGAGCGCGCGCAGCGCCTGATCGACCCCACGGTCACCTACCCCGCCGCAATCAAAGACACGGACGGCCGCATCGTGGTACCGGCAGGCGCCAAGGTCAATCCGCTGCTCGTGACGCGGTTGACAAAGCGGCTCGTCTTTTTCGACGGACGCGACGCGGCGCAGGCCGAAGCGGTGCGCCAACTCGTCGCCAAGAACGGCGCGAAGGTCAAGCCGATTCTCGTTGCTGGCTCTTGGTACGACACGTCCAAGGCCTGGCGCACGCAGGTCTTCTACGACCAGCACGGACGGCTCACCGAGCGCTTCGGCATTCGCGGGGTGCCCACCGTCATCCGGCAGCAAGGCGCGATGTTGCTGCTCGAAGAAGTCCCGGCGGGAGAGTTGAAGTGAGGCGCTGTCTGACCGCTCTCTTGTGCATGCTCGCGCTCGCTTTCGCACGCGAAAGTGCCGCGCAGCGCTGCCAGGGCGAGTTCGCGAACCCGATCACCGACATCTGCTGGTCTTGCATGTTCCCCATCTCCCTGGGCAGCAAGGCGCTGCTCACGATGGATCAGGAAGACACGGACAACCCGAGCGGTTTCGGGTGCTACTGCTCAAGTCCGCAGCTCATCGGCATCAAGACCGGGTTTTGGGAACCGGCGCGCCGCGTGGACATCACCCGCACGCCGTATTGCTTCGTCTCGCTCGGGGGTGTGTCCATCGATCCGGGCGTGCGTGCGCCCGAGGGCGAAGTCCGCTTGCAGCAAGACAACACGCGCCAGTCGTCCTGGCAGGCGCATTGGTACGTCGATCCGATTCTGTACTACCTCGAAGTGGTGCTGGACAACCCCTGCCTGGAGACCGGCACCTTCGACATAGCCTACATGACGGAGATCGATCCCACGTGGAACGACGACGAAGTGACGATGCTGCTGAATCCGGAGACCTTCCTTTTCGGCAACCCGATAGCGCAAGCAGCGTGCGCGGCCGATTGCGTGCTCGCCACCACCGGCTGGGGCAGCAACGAGCTGTTCTGGTGCGCCGGCTGTAACGGAAGCATCTACCCGTTCAACGGTCACGTGCAGGCGCACGTCTCCCTGGTCCAGGCCTCGTCGCTCGTCGCGCAGCGCATGACCGCAAAGATGCACCGCGAGTTTCTGCTGTGGGGAACGGCCGGCGAGGATGCCCTGTGCGGCTTGTTCGTGCAGCCCGTGATGGACAAGACCCAATACAAGTACCACATGCTCTATCCGGTCGCCCAGACGCAGAAGATCAACAACAAGTGCTGCCAGCCGTTTGGTCGCTCGTCGGTGGTGTGGGGCGCCGGCAAAAGCTATCCGTACAAGGGGGAGGACTTCGCCTACATGATCTTCCGCAAGCGCAACTGCTGCTTAGGGGTAGGCTACTGATGGGAAAGCCGCTCACCGCCGCGATGCTGCTCGCTTGCTGCGTAGGCGCCCACGCGCAGAACGCAAGCGGTCCTGCTGGCGCGCGCCTGCCGGCCGATGCCGTCATCGAGCGAGAAATCCGAAAGATTGAGCGCGACCGGAAGGCGCCCTTCGACGCGGCCGCGGCCCAAGGCGGCGCACCGGCACCCTTCCCGAACATCGCAACACCCTCGCCTGCCGGGATCGACCCCGAAGCGATCGCCCGCCGCTACCGAGAGCGAGCGGAAGCACACATATCGGAAGGCCTGCTGGTCTTCGCCAGCTTGTCAATGCCAGTCGAGTCCCTGCGTAAGGCGATCGCCGACACCTCGCGCGCCGGTGGCGCCGTCGTCCTGCGCGGATTCAAAGACGGTTCGCTGAAGGCGACTGCCGAGGCGGTCCGCGCTTTGGGCGTCGACAGTGGTGCGGTGCAGATCAACCCCGCGGCATTCACCAAATACCGGGTGACTTCCGTGCCGGCCGTGGTTCTCGTGCGCAACGACGGCGCCGACGCGGTGGACGCCGAGGGTTGCGCGCTGCCCGACCGCTACGCGAAGGTGAGCGGCGACGTCGGCCTGGCATACGCGCTCGACGCGATCCGCGCCCGCTCGCCGCAGTTTCGAGCAATGGCAGCGCGATACGCGCGGCCGCTGCAGGAGGCTCACCGATGAAGTACCTGTTGCCCTGGATTGCAGCTGGCTGCGGCATCGCAGCGATCGCACTCGCGCAGGACATCAAGACTCCGGCCGACGCCTTCAGCGCCGGTCAGACCTTCGCCAACGGCACCAAGGGAAAGGATGCGGCAGCCGGCAGCTTGAACGCCACCGCAGCAGCCGGCAACGTGCCGAAATACAGCACCGATCCACAGGAGAAGAGCATTTTCGGGGCAGGGAAGACGCTGATCGCGCCGGCGGGCACCAAGAAGCAGAACGATTGCGTGGGCTACAAGGCTGGCAACGCTTACGACCAGCAAGAGTGCGATGCCGTCAACTACCTGACCAAGATGCCGGGCGAGCGGCCGAAGTTCGACATCGACAAGACCAAGGACCCGATCCTCGTCGGCTCCAAGACCACCGTGGCCAACCCCGGAACCGTGCCCGGCAGCGGCACATCATCCTGCAAGGTGGTAACCACCAACGTGCCCGGCACGTACACCTACGAGACGTGCACACAAACGCAGACCTTTCAGGACATTCCCTGCGACAAGGTTCTCACGGTTAACGCCACGGCGTCCTGCACGCCAGGAAGCTCCTACTACGCCAACGCCGCGGACAACTCTGGCCTGGGCAAGGACGCGTGCGACGGCGGCGACACGATCTTCCTGACCTACCAGTGCAGCCAAACGCGCCCGCCTTCGCTGCGCGTGGAAACCAACCAGAAGTACGGCGGCAACTTCGGCTTTAACGTCAGCGCATGGTCGTTCGACGAGACGCACAACTTCTCCAACTGCCGCGGGCGGTGGAAAGGAACCACAACCTGCGACGGACCGAACTGCACGTCCAACGTGACGATGGAAATCTACTTGGGGAGTTCTTTTTGCACGGCCTACGACGAGAACGGCAACAGCTTCAGTTGCTACGACATCGGGCCCGTCGGGTTGCCCGTTTGCGGGGAGACCAAGAAGAGCTGCTACGAGACGGTGGACTCTTACTCCCTGTCCGGGACCCTCACCAAGAGCTTTTCGTACACGACCCTCGACATTCAAACGACCGACACTTGGGCCAGTAGCTGCGATGCTCTCGAAGCGCGGGTGGCCCAATGACCGCTCGCAGCCTCGCCCAGGCTTTTCTGATCGTCGCGAGCTTGCTTGCAACGGGCAACGCGCTTAGCCAGGCGGGATCGTGCGAGCAAAAGACCAAGGTTTGCGCCGAACCCAACGAAACTCGGGACATCAACGGCTTTCCCGTCTATCGCGACTGCTGGCGCTGGCACTTTGTCTACACCTGCCGCAGTCAGGACACCATCGACGACTGCGCCGAACTGAAGGCACGTGGCTGCGGACAGGTCGGATCGACCTGCGTGACATGGGCACCTGAAGGCAGCTGTGCAATGTACGAGCAGGCGTACCAGTGTCTGGAAACCCCGGCCAAAACAATAGAGAGCACGGTCTGCGACACGACCTTCTGCCAGGACGACAAGGCCGCCTGCTTCGATACGACGCATCCGCCCGACAAGGACTTCGGCATGGCCGCGGCCATGATGGAGGCTACCCGCGAGGCCGGCATCTACGGCATCGATCCGGACAAGATCGAAATCTTCAAGGGCTACTCCGAAGAGTGCTCGATCAAGGTTGCCGGAGGCACCGAAGTCAAAAGCTGCTGCGCCCCTTCCGGTGGTGGGGAGAGCTTTACCAACTTCAGCGTCATAGGGGTGACGGCAAAAGCGGCGTACGCCGTGGGCAAAGAAGAACTTAAAGCTGGTTCGAAGTACGTCTACGACAGCCTGTTTCAAGCCCAGGACTCGACGCTCATTAAGGAAGGTCTGGGGGCAGCCGCGGAGGGTTTGTCCACCGAAGCCGCGAGCAGCGTTGCAGCGTCTTCGGGAACGAGCTTTGGCGCGTATGGATTCGAGTTCTCTTACTCGGCCGCCGGCGGCTTCGAATTCGTCGGCTTCGATCCGTACAGCTTCGCAATCGCTGTGGCTATCCAGCTGATCACCCGCTGGCTGAGCTGCGATCAACCTGAGCAAGTGATGGCGCTCAAACGCGGGCAGCACCTGTGCTCCCACGTCGAGACCTATTGCTCGAAGAAGCTTCTCGGCGGCTGCATCGAGAAGAAGGAACGCCATTGCTGCTTCAACAGCGTCCTGGCCAAGATCATCAACCGGCAGGGACGCGCGCAACTGGGGCTGACGTTGAGCAGCTGCGCGGGCTTTAACCAAACCCAACTGCAGGCGATCGACTTCTCGAAGATCGACTTCAGCGAGTTTCTGGCCACCATCGTACCGAAGAACATCACTGCCGGTGAGACGACCAACGACGTCACCGACACCGCCAACAAGAAGTTCAAGGACTACTACGGAGGCTGACCGATGCGCATGCTATCCGTTGTTTCCGTTCTTCTTGCGCTCGCTTTCGCGGGCGAAAGTGGGGCGCAGGCGATCTACGCCAATCCGCACGATCTGCTGGCCGAGGCGATCAAGACCGGCCGCGCCGGCGGCGTGATGACTGGCGCGGTGGCCGAGCTTTTCTCCAATCAGTTCGGCAGGGCCGGGGCTTTGCTGGCGACCGCTGAAGTCGTCGCCGATCTGCCGCAACAGGACTGCAAACGCCTGCAGGTGACGTTCACCAAGCGCGACGCAGCGGGCCCGAGAGGCCGCGGCGACGTGACCATGAAGACCGCCATCAACTACTGCCTGGACGGAGGCCCACCGTCCACCGACGAGGTGCGCCGATGACTCGCATCGCACTGACCCTGCTGCTCGCACTTACCGCTTCCGGCGCCAGCGCCCAAGGCACGGGACTGGACTATCCCTCGATCTGGCGCTGCGACGAGCCGCGCTTTAACTGGTACTGCGACGACGATCCCGCCGCCAAACCAAAGACCTCGCCGCCCGCGTCACAGCGGGCGACAGGACGAATCGAATTGAAGGACATCAAGACCGCCGCGGAACTGCGCGAGGAGTTGAAGCGCCGCGAGGATATCGCCGTGATGAATCCGACCGACGCCAATCTCAAGGACTACCTGACCCTGTGGACCGTCGCCCAGGAGAAAGGCGCGGTGTTCGCCGACAGCTGGCGCCGCGTTGTCTGGCAAACCCCCGAACTGGACTACTCGCTGCGCCGACCCACCAACAACGCCGCGATCAAGACCTTCGACGCGCAGCGCGAAGCGCAGGAGGAAAACCAACTCCGCGCGCTCGCCAAGGATCACGGCCTGATCTTCTTTTTCCGGTCGGATTGCCCCTACTGCCACGCGATGGCACCGGTACTGAAGTCGCTCGCCGCCAAGTACGGCATCGAAGTGCTCGGCGTGACGATCGACGGCGGCGCGCTGCCCGAGTTCCCCAACCCGACCGACGGGCGCGCGACGGCCGCCGCCTGGGGTGTGGAGCGCGTACCGGCGCTATTCATTGGATCCAAGCAAACCGGCGATCGCGCCGCCATCGGCTTCGGCGCGATGGCCCTAACCGACATCGTTTCGCGGATTTTCGTACTCACGGGCACCAAGCCCGGCGACAACTTCTAGGAGGCCGCCCATGCCGACCCGACTCCCCCGCTTGCGCTCTCTCGCTGCCGCGGTGACCGTCTGCTTCTACACCGCGTCAGCGAACGCGATGACGATGCAGGAACTCTTCGACAGCGTGAATGCCGCCGGCAACGTGTCGAGTCCAGCGGTCGTCCAAGGGCAGACGCTGAATATGTACACCGGCGGCAGCATGTTCATGCGGATGCCCAAGCGCACCTACAACGTCGCGAGCTTCACGCCGCCAAGCTGGGACGCCGGTTGCGGCGGCATCGATCTGTTTCTCGGCGGCTTCAGCTTCATCAACAAGGAGCAGTTCGTCTCCATGCTGCGCAACATCGGTACCAACGCGCTCGGCTATGGCTTCAAGCTCGCCATCCAGAACCTGTGCCCAACCTGCGACAACGTGATGCAAGCGCTGGAAGCGACTGCGCGCTTCATGAACCAAATGAACGTTAACAGCTGCGAGACGGCGGTTGGACTGGTCAACGCAGTGAAACCTGACAGTTGGAAGCGTGACGTTCAAAACACCGCCAAGAACTACGGCGTGGGCTTGGGATCATTCGCTGACGTCACTGATGCATGGACCAAGGTGGCCAACGACTGGGGCAAGGCCGGCGACGAGCTCGAGAAGATCCCCGATGCAAAACCGGAAGTCAAAGAGGCGCTGCCTGTCGGAAACGTCGTGTGGATCGCGCTGAAAAAGATTGACGGGCTCACCGACGAGTACCGAATGCTGCTGATGTCCATGATCGGCACAACGGTATTCCCAAAACCAGGAGACTCTGGCGCACCGAAGCCCTACCCGCGTAAAGAAATAACCGTCCAAGCGTTGATCGGCGGCAACGTGGTCGATGCTGACGGCAAGCCTGTCGGAAAGATCGAACTCCCGATCTGGAAGTGCAGCGAGACAACAGACTGCAGCACGATGACCGAGGATGTCCTCAAGGTCGACAGCTTCCGAACGATGGTGCGCACCAAGCTCGACTCCATCATCGACAAGATCGCTGGGCGCGAAGCCTACGCGGACTCAGCCGAGGTGATGAAGTTTCTCAACGTCACCGACATCCCGGTCTACAAGATGATCGCGGTAGCAACGAGCCTCAACAACACGGGTATCGCCGACAACCTACTCAACCGCTACCAGGAACTGCTGGCCGCCAAGTACGCCGAGGTCTACATCCAGCGGGCTGTATCCGACTTACGGGCGGCCTTTGCCAAATACAGCGCTCAAGCCAGCACGAGTTTGGGGCGAGAACTCGACGAATTGAAGCCCGAATTGAACGTGATCGAAACGCAGGCGAGGCAGGTCTTGGCTACCGCGTACACGCAGACGATCAGCACCTACAACATCGCCTTGGAGGTTGCGCACATGGAACGCGCCCTGAACGCAAACCTTTCGCAGACATTGCGATCTTCTCTGACCTACGGCAAGTCGCTCGGGCGCTGACCGATGATCGACGTCGAAATCGCGACGTACTGGAACGTCGAGACGCTTTACTACGTCTTCAACGGCGTGGCGTCCATCATGGGCGGAGCGGGGTACACCGGGCTGCTGAAGATGGTTTTCCTCTTCGCGCTGACGATCGGCATCTTCGGTTACGCCGGCAACCGCCACTTGGAGCTTTTCACGTGGTTTATCCAGGCGCTGATCTTCGTCACTCTGCTGAATCTGCCGATCGCCCGAGTACTCCTCACGGATAAGACGGGGCTCGAGCCGCCACGAACCGTTGACAACGTGCCCTTCGCGCTGGCCATCGTGGGCCAGACGAGCAACCTTGCTTTCGGTTGGGCAACTCGAACCTACGAGACCGTGTTCGGTGTCCCCGACGAGCTGGGCCTTCAGAAAGGCGACGTGGCGTTCGGCCATCGCATCCTGAAGAACGTCAACAAGGTCATCATCCGCGACCCGGGGCTGCGCGCCGATCTGATGCAGTTTTTCAAGGAATGCACCCTCTACGACATAAAGGACGGCATCCTCACTCCCAACCAGGTGGTAGGAGAGACGGACACGTGGAACACGATCTTTGCGGACACGAGTCCCGCACGCTTTGTCACCTACAACACGCTCACCGCGACGCCGACGACCGACACGTGCAAAAACGTCGCGGTGATTCTCAAGGACCGCGTCGATGCGGGTATCGACGCGGCGCAGACGTTCTACGGGCGCCAGAACTTCAGCCGCGCAGACACCGACGCCACGGCGAGTGCGATGTACGCAGCGGCTGTCGGTTCCTCCTATGACTGGATCCTCTCCAGCGCCTCGACGGCATCCGACGCGATGAAGCAGGCGATGTTCAACAACATCTGGCGAGACGCCGGCGCGGAACTGCCAGCCCTGCTAAACGATCCGGGCCGCATTCAGGAGTTGCAAACGATGGCTGGAGCCGCCCAGGCGGCGCGCCAGGCCGACGGCTCGAAAGCTACCTTGTCGTTACTGGCGCAGGAGACCTTGCCGCATATCCGCAACTGGCTCGAAGCGATCGTCTACGCCCTCTTTCCTATTGTGGTGGTGCTGATGGTCGTCACTTCCACCGATGGAGCCAAGCGCATCGTCGGCGGCTACATGATGACGCTCGCGTGGCTCGGCATGTGGCCCGTCATGTTCGCTGTGATCAACCACCTGTCGATGATGTACTTGAAACACAAGGTGGCCGGTTTGAACCTCGCGCAAGGGGTGCCGTTTCAGTTGTCCGACACCTTCGATGCGACGCTCGGCGACGAACTGTCAGCGATCGGCTACATGGTGCTGCTGGTGCCGTTTCTCAGCGCCGCGATCATCAAGATGGGGCAAGGCGGGTTTATGGCAGTGGCCGACCGCATGGTGACGGGAGTCCAAAGCGCCGGCCAGGCTGTCGGCGCGAGCATGGCCGGCGGCAACGTCAGTACGGGCCAGGTTGGGCTGGACACCGCTTCGGTGAACTCGACGGCCATGCACAAGTACGACGCCAACTTGGGCCTTGCGGGCGGAGGGGCGACGTTTGGCTACGCCAACGGCAATGTGGGGACCATGGCGCCAAACGGCTCGATGGCTCTGCAGCAGTTTCAGAATCGCATGCTGACCTCAATGGCGGTCGAGCGAGGGTCGCGTGCGGAGATTTCCCAGGAAACCCACGACACGCAAATTGCCGGAACCGGGAGCATCGCGCAGCAAAGTCACAGTGAGGGCGCAACCTTCAACAATGTCACGGCGAGGGACGCCACACGGGGCACGGCCCAGGGCGTCACGTCCGCGGCGAGCATTGTGCGATCCGGCGGGGAACAGGGTACCTACGGCGTCGGACAGAACTTGAGTCGTACCTCCGCGGACAGGTCGACTTTCCAGGCGGCCACTGGCGCCCAAGACCAGTTCTACATGGGCGGGCAGGCAGGGGTCGGATACGGCGGCGGTCGCGGCCAGCAGCAGATCGCGGGCAGCGATCCCACCCAGCCGGGGGCTCCAAGCGCCGGACGAAGTGGCCCACCCACCGAAGCCGGTGAGAAGCGCATTGCCGATGCACTGCGTAAGGGCGGCGCATCGCAGGAAGACATCGATTCTGCGGTTGCCGGCTACCGGGCTACGCATCAAGCCTCGGTGGGTGAGAGAGGGGCGGGTGCCGCGCGGATGCCGATATCTCGTTTCGGGGCGGGGCTGAATCTAGGCGCTGTTTCGGCGAAGACGTACTCCGCGTCGCACGGGCGGAGCAAGGAAACCGGCACCCAGCACGGTGAAGAGGAAAGCGCTCGTATTCAGCAGACCTTCAGCACCACGGGACAACAGGTAGTTGCTGCCAACCAAGCGCAACAGTCCGCTCAATCGAGCCGTACCGGGAGCGACGCGACTCGTTCCACTTCAGACGCATCCTCACAGACAACGGACGCCACGCGCCGCAGCGAGCATGGCGTGGGCGACCGAGGAAGCCGGTCGAGAAGCGACAGCTTCAGCGTGCATCGCGACTTGATGGCGGACCCCAACCTACTGGAGAAAGTTGCGGCGCGTAACGGAATGACCGCCGCACGGCTTATGGGTCAAGCGGAGGGACGAATTCTCGCGATGGTGCGCGACTACGCGGCCGAGAAGGGCGTCGCGACGGCCTCGTCCACGCTGCCGCGTACGACTCTTGGCGGCAATGCTTTGCCAACGGGACGCAGCGAGCTCGACGAAACCTTTGCTGAGGGTCGAGAAGGATTGGGCGCGAACATCGACGCTCTGCACAGGAAGAATCAGGCACGAACGGGATTCGCTGGAGCAACGCCGTTGACGGTCGACACGTCCGTGCCCTCGGTTGTGGTTCAGTCCGAGGGGAGCGTCATGGGTCAACTGAATCCGCAAATCCCTCAAAGCATTCCGGGCCGCGCGGCAGCGCTGGACGAGAACGTCCAAGCATGGGCCAGCCCCGACAAGAAGCTCGGCGAAGGGCGAGCAAATCCGATGGCTGTCGTCGAAGGTATGGAAGGGCGCGACGTGAAAGATACAGTGAAGAAGGCGTGGGACCACGTCACTGGTGGTGACGGCACTGCGGACGGAGAAAAGCTCACGCCGAACATGAGGCGGGAGACACAAACCGAACTCGCAATAGACGCAGATTCAGCGAAACCCAGCACCGCCGATCCCGCAAAAACATCGACTACACCAGGACGCGAGAATGACACAAAAGCGAAGTGACGCACCGGAAGCGAATGCGTTAGTACGGATACCACATCGGACCGAACTCGCCGTCGGGCACCACTTCAATCTTTCCGGTCCTCGGGTTGATCCACGTTTGATATTTGGTCGGGTCGGTTACGCAATCATCGTCGATAGCTTCTCGAAAGCAAGCGAATCCGTCGCTAAGCCACCAAGCGAGTCCAATCGGGATACCGAAAACGATAAGCGAACCACCAACAATAGGAATGACGTCCTTGACAAGGGCCGCGATAGTCATTTCGTGTCCTTCAGTTCAATGATGAGATACATCGACATAGACATCCCCGCGCCATGCGCGGCAGGCAAGAAGCCCGACGACGCTACGCGATACCCCTTTTCGTACATAGTGGCAAGACTGGAAAAGGTACCAACACCAAAGCAAGAGATCACAGCGTCCTTGCCGCCGCCCACCGCAAGATTGTGCGACACGCAATACGTCGCCTTCGGTAGTCCGACCGCTCCTCCCGAGGACTGCGCAAAGGCGGGCAGTGCTGCCATGGCGAGGACGCTGAGAATACTTGCAAGTTTCTTACGACCCGTCATCTATGCCTCCAACGATTGCCGCCATTTCGGCGCCAATCGCTGAAAAGGTACGCCTGCCCGCAGCCGCGCGCAAGTCCAAACGATGCAAAGCCGCTCCATCCCCAAGGCTTCCGGTCAACTGCAACGTGCTGCCGTTGTGAAAGCAGCACGCCAGCGGCAGTTGGACCCCGCTGCATGCCGCGTTGCGGAAGACGTCCTGGTTCGCGGCTTCCGCCAGGCCGTCGCTGCTCGGCACGCCGGTATCTCTCGGCAGCGCGTTCATTCCATCTGCAAGGCCGTGCTCCACGCGGTCGAACAACTCAAACCCACTTGGAGAACGAAACGATGACCCGATTCTCTGCCGCCCTCGCTGCGTTGACTCTGGCTGCTGCTCTGAGCGCCTGTACGACCGCGCCGCCCCCGAAAGCCCAGCCGGACCCGCACGAGGGGACGAGCTTCTCTCCATACCGATCAATCGCCCCGGTGATCCAATGCGACGACTGCCGGTACTGATCGATGATCCCCAGCACGTGGTTCAGGCGCCTGATCCTGGCGCTGGCGATTCTCGAATTCGCCGGCGCGGTGATGTGGCTCGCAACGCGCCTAGTGCCCAATCCCGCAGACAAGGCCTTCGCGCAGACGGTGGCGGGCATGGTGTTTCTCTTGGGCTTCTACGCCTGCGCGCCTTTGTCGGCCCGCTTTCTGGCCCCGAAACCGTCGAGCAATGGCCCGCTGCTCGCCCGATTGCGCGAGATTGCGCTGGCGCTGCCCGCGCGATGGCCGGTAACGCTGTACGACCACCGCGATGTGAACGCGATCACGGTGGGCATCATCGAGCGGCATTCGCGGGTCTACGTCACCAGCGGATTGATGGCCTGCGTGAGCGACAAAGGCCTCAAGGGGATCCTCGCGCACGAGGAAACCCATGTGCGAGAGCACCACATCCTGACTACCTTCACGTACGCCTGCGCCTATGCCTTGCTTGCCCACTACGTGTCGAGCAACAAGGTTTTTCTGTTGGGCTTCGTTGGCTTCATGACACTTCGCCGCTATCTCGAATACCGCGCGGACGCGGGCGGGGCGGCCAGCGCGGGCAGGGAAGCGATGCTGACCGCGCTGCACGAGCTGAAGGCGGTCTACAAGGAGCAGCGATGGACGCGATGGTTGATGTTCGCGATGCCCTACCCCTCGCTTTCGATGCGGATTGCGGCGCTTCAGACGGGGCGCAGACCCCTCTTCTAGGTACGAAATGATGACTACCGGTCTCGAATGGGCGGGATGTGTCCTTGGCGCGGTGGGCGCCCTGCTGCTCGCGATGAACCGGCCGTACTCCGGCTGGGGATGGATCGCCTTCCTCGGTTCCAACGCCTGCTGGATCGTTTTCGGGCTGACCACCGGCCTGGCGGCGCTGGTCGCGATGCAGGTGGTAATGACGGTGACGAGCCTGCTGGGCGTCTATCGCTGGCTGCTGCGCGCGCCTGCCAGCGTCCACTTTCGCGCGCGAAAGGAGCGCCCATGCTGAGTGCGCCACTGTGGATACTTTGGATCGGAACGATCGGCGGCCTGGTCGCGGGCTGGGCGCTGCGGTATTGGGCAAGCGGCCGGCGCTTTGCCCGGATCAACGCCCTTGGCGTCGAGCAGTTTCAGAGCTACGAGCATCTTTGGAGCGCGCGCATGCTCGAAAGCGCGGCTCACACTCTGGGCGGATTGATGCTCGTCGCCGGCGGCGGCTTTTTCTTGGTGCTGGCCGCACGCTACGTGCTGCCCTTGTTGCAGTAGCGCGGGATGCGCGCGGCACGATAAAATGATGCCATCGTGAAAGCATGTAAGAAACGATAAATCGTTGCACTGAGGAGAACGAAATTGGGTGACGACCCCTCGATGGGAACCACGCTGCTGTTGGCCTACGGCGCGTGGGTGCTGCTGTTGCCCCCGGCGCTGTCGGTGTTTGCACCTTCAGCCTGGAGAACGGCTGCGCTGCTGCTGCTGTTGCTGGCGCCCCTTTGCCTGATAGGCGGGCTTTGGGCCGGCTTGGCACTGACGGCCTTCGCGGCTGCTTTCCTGCTGTTTCGCCGATCGCGTCGTCGTCGACAAGCCTTCACCTACTTACCGAACGAAGATCAACGAAAGGTTGAACCATGAGCAAAGCATCGAACGAGGGCCGAACGAACCGCGCCGGCATTCGCTTTGAGGTCGCCTGCGGAATACTGGACACGCTGATTGGTGCGAAGGTTGCTGACGAGGCGACAGAGTCCGCGCAACCGAACCCCAACGTCAAGCGCATCGAGCGCTTGCGGGCGGAGAAAGCGGAACTGCGCGACCGCAGGGCCGCCCTCGATCCCGACGACCCCGAGGCGATCGAACTCGCGATCCGCACCTACGGACCGCGGGTGGCAGCGATGCAGACGACCGGCACGGCTTGACGATGGCAACCGACGTTACGAAGTACGCGGCCGAGGCCGCGTACAAAGACATCGAGCGCGACGCGCTGGCTCGCACCGAGCCGCAGGCGAGCCCGCGAGCCATCCTGCTCGGCGGCCAACCCGGAGCCGGCAAGTCCGAACTCGCGTTCCGCGCGACGCGCGAACTCGCCGAGGACGGCGGCGCGGTCGTTATCGATGCGGACCGCATGCGCGCGGCGAACCCGCGCTACCAGCAGCTGCTGCGCGACGATCCGCAGAATGCGGCCGATCGAACGCAGGCCGAGGCAGGCCAATGGGCGACCCGCTTGACCATCGCTGCGGCCGAGGCGCGCCGCAACCTCGTCGTGGACGGAACGATGCGCAACCCGGACAACATCCGGGATCTGGCCACGCGCTTGCGCGAAAGCGGATACACCGTCGAAGCCCGTGTTCTGGCGGTGGATGCCGAAACGTCGCTCACGCGCGCCCGGCTGCGGTTCGAGGAGCAAACCGAAGCCGGCGGAGCCGGGCGGTACGTGAATCGCGAACAGCACGACGCTGCTTACGAGGCGCTGCCGCGCACAGTCGCGACCCTTGAACGGGAAAAGCTCGTCGATCGAATCGCCGTCTACGACGCTCAGCAACGCCTCGTCTACGAGAACCGACTCGCGCAGGGGCAGTGGCGCGAGGCACCGGCCGCCGCGCAGAAGCTCGACGAAGAGCGCGCCCGGCCATACACGCCGGCCGAAACGCGTGCGCAGGTTTCTGCGCTGGAGGACATCGCCTCGCTGGCCCGCGATCGCACAGGACAGCCCGACCGGGAGATCGAGGCGAAGCTGGAACGCGCCCAGTCGGCCTGGGCGGTCGCGCAGCAATCGCCCGCCTTTCAGCGGGCCGAGGCCTTCGATAACTTGCCGAAGGGCGAGGCCTTGGCGCGGCACCCGGAACTGGATGGTGCTTACGCGCAACTGCGCGACACTCGCAGCCAGTTTCCGCCGGCCATGTCCCGCGACGAGCGCGAACAATCGTATCTGTCGCTCGCCGCCCGTCTGTCCGAACAGCTTCAGCGCGGCGAAGTGCCGCGCGGCTCGGTGACGCGGGAAGAGTCGGAACGCGTAATCGATCTGGCCGCCCGCGAGCGGGGCTTTACCAGCGTGCGCAGCGCGGCCGAACTAAACAGCGACGTGCGCGGCGAAGTGGTGGCCACCTCCAGTCACCATGCGCTGATCAAGCTGTCCGACCAGGTGGCCGTCCGCGTGGAGCGACCGGGACTCGACCACGACTTGAGCGTCGGCGAGCGGGTTGCTATCCAATTCGACAAGGGCCAAGGCCGCGTCTACGAGCTCGGCAAGGATCCCGGGCGCGATCTGGAGCGAGGCCACGACCGCGGGATGGACCGCGACCTCGGGCGCTGAGCGAGCGGACATCCTGATGTGGCCTTTCCGACTCCGCTTACCCGCGGCGCGCGGGCCGGCAACGCCTGCCGATCCTACTTTCGCGCGCGAAAGCGGCCCGGCTCGCGCCTGCTCCCAGGGCGGCTTGATCCGGCCGCCCCGCGACTGCGTGCTGATGCTGGACATCGACGGCGTCTTGCACCCCGGTCAATCGGGTTCGCTGATCTATCTGCCCCTGCTCGAATTCTGGCTGCGCTGCTACCCCGCCGTGGACGTGGTGTTCTCGTCGAACTGGCGGCTCACGCATGGCTTCGATGCACTGCGCGCCCTGCTGGCGCCCGACCTGAGGGAGCGGGCGATTGGCACCACCCCGTTTCTCGACGACGGCTGCCGCGAGGATGAAGTCCTCGCATTGGTGCGCCAGCACGCAATCGCGAGCTGGGTCGCGCTCGACGACCGTGCCGCGGAGTTCCCAACCACCGCCGGGCGGCACTTGGCCCGCACGGACTACATGGAAGGCTTGAACGTGGCGGTATTGCAGCAGGCCGCTGCCCTGCTCGGCCTCGAGGATCGACCGACCGCCGCACCGCCTCCGGCGCCCTGCCCTTTTCCCCCGCACTCCCGAAAGGAGCCTGCCTGTGAACCGCGACGACCTGATTGCAGCCATCGCGCAAGACACCGAAGCCCCGAAGACGGTGATCCGGCGCGTCCTCGACAGCATGGTGGAACAGATTCACGCGAACGTCGCCCGCGGCAAACCGGTCAAGGTGGCCCGCTTCGGCAAGTTCGACAGCACGACGCTCGCGGCCCGCAACTGGCGCAGTCCGCGTACAGGCAAGACGATTCAAATCCCCCCGGTTACCCGCCCGCGGTTTACCCCCAGCCGGGCGTTCAAGGCAGCCATCAAGCGCCATCGGTAGCCGCACGGCCCGCAGCCCGCTCCACAGGTAGCGTTCAGCCCACCCGCCGCAGCCGTATCGGCTGGCAGCAGCGGTTTCCGCTCCTCGCCCTGTGCTTGTTTCCAGCGTTCGTCGCCGGCGGCTTCGTGGCCGGCTGTGCCCATCCTGCCGAGGAGCAACGGCCGCCGCCGCGCTCGATGCTGATGGGCCACCCCATTCCGGTGGGCGTTCAACAGCAGCGCCTGGACGACGGCAACGTCTACTTCACCCCATGCAGTCCCTGTCCCGCCCCGACGCCAAAGACGGCGATCGTTCCCGCCTCGCCCGCGGCGACGCCGATTGCCGCGGACGCACCGACTGCGCCGCCGTCGGTACGACAACCTCCGGCATCGAGTACGACCCCGCGTGAGGCAGATCCCGCGCGCTCCCGACCACAGGAGACGCTGCGCGTTCTGTTCGCGTACGCGAGTGCCAAGCTGGACGCCGCGGGGCGAACCGCCCTGGCCACGTTCGCCGGCAAGGCCAAGAAGGCGGACAAAGTTGAAGTCCGCGGCTTCACGGACTCTACGGGCAACCCGCAGTTGAACGAGATCCTCGCCCGCGCCCGAGCTGAAGTCGTGCGCGAGGATTTGGTCCGGCAGGGCGTAGACCGTAAGCGCATTCACACTTGGGGCTGCGTAGACTGCTTCGCTGCCAGCAACGACGATGAAGAGGGGCGCCAGGCCAACCGCCGGGTGGACGTCATCCTGTTTCGCAAATGAACGAAAGCGCGCGCATTCCCCTTCCTTGGCTGGCCCGACGCGCGGCGTCGATTGAGGCGCGAGCCGACCGGTCAGGAGGGGGTCAAGCGGGTGGTTTGACCTGGCGCCGCCCCTCGCACGACACGCTCGCCGATGCCCTTGCGGGTCAACGAAGAAGCACTTGATCTGTGTAGCACCATGGAACGCCGCAAAGTCACCTTCAAGCTCTACCCCAACGCTGCCGACGAAGCGCGGCTCGCGGCATGGGTACGACTGCACTGCGAGCTGTACAACGCCGCGCTCGAAGAGCGCATCGACGCCTACCGTAAGACCGGCAAGTCGATCGGATACTACGAGCAGCAGAACGCCCTGCCGGAAGTCAAGCAGTCTCGGCCCGAGTTGGCCGAGCTCGGCAGCCACGCGCTGCAACAGACTCTGCGGCGGCTCGAACTGGCGTTCCAGGCGTTCTTTCGTCGCGTCAAGGCCGGGCAGGCACCGGGCTTCCCGCGCTTCAAGGCCGCGGCGCGCTTCGCGGGTTTCACCTACCCCGACCCTGCCGATTGGAAGCTCATGCAACTCGGCCGGCGCGGGGCCACGCTGCGGATTGGATCGGGCAAGGAAGCGATGTCGATCCGTGCACGCGGCCAGCACCGCCTTGGCGACGGTGCGCGCCCGAACGACCTGACAGTCACCCGCAGGAACGGCGAATGGTTCGCGTCGGTCACGCTGCGCGTTGCGGAGGCCGCTTGTGCGCACCAGCGCACCGATCACCGGCACCGCGGCATCGACTTCGGCGTCACGGATTGGGCCATATTCGACGACGGCGAAACGATCGAGAATCCGCGCTGGGTTCGGCGTGAGTTGCCGCGCCTGGCGGGGTTCCAGCGGCAGCGCGCGAAAAAGCGCAGGGGATCGCTGCGCTACCAACGGCTGGGGCGACGCATCGTCCGGCTGCATGAGCGCATCGGGAATCTGCGCCGGGAATTTCTGCACCAGACGACAACGCGGCTGGTCGCAACCTGCGCCGTGATTGCGACCGAAGCACTGCAACCAAAGAACATGACCCGCAGCGCGCGCGGTACGGTCGAGCGACCGGGCCGGCGCGTGCGGCAGAAAGCCGGCCTCAACCGGGAGATTCTCTCGGCCGGGCTGGGAATGGCGCATCGGATGCTGGGCTACAAAGCGGCGGAAGCTGGTAGCCGGCTGCATCTGAGCCAGACGCGCCAACTCAAACCGTCGCAGCGCTGCGCGGCGTGCTGGGCAATCGTGTCCAAGACGCTGGCGCAGCGGGTGCATGTGTGTCCGCATTGCGGACACACGGCACCGCGCGACCAGAACAGCGCGCAGGTGGTCCTCATCGACGCGCACACGCCTGGAACGGGCGTGGCGGCGAGACCCAAGCCTCTGCCGGCCGCAAGGCCGCGCAAGCCCAGGTCGAAGACCCGCGAAACCCTCGCCATAACCCAGCAGGTTTAGCGATGGGAAAGTTCATAGCGGATCAATGTCGCGCCGCGTGACCGCGGCCGCTCGATTCCTTGCGCTTGTGCTGGCGGCGCTGGCAGGCAGCGGCGCCCCGGTGCGCGCGGGAACGGGCGTTGGTCTGGAGGCAGTTGTGCCATCTGGATTCGACAACGGATGGGCGCACGCGGACTGCTCTTCGTTCAATGGCGCTGCGTCCCGCGTCATCTTCCACGCCGGAGACGGTGTGCGCTTGACGCTCTTGCTGAACCGGCCGCTGCTCGATTCGGCGGGACGCTGGAATCTTGGGAACGAAAACCGTATCGATGGTTTGTCCGCGGCCGAGTGCGTTGGCGAGCACCGACCTTGCGCTCGTGCCACGGCGGGCGAACTAGCGATCGAAGCCGCCAGCCCAACCCGTTTACGCGGTGCGTTCTCTTTGCGCTTCGGCGACGCTTCCCGCGCTGGACGGTTCGACGTACCGGTGGTTGGACTGACGGCCGTCTGCGGTTGAAGGAACAGCATGCAAGGCGTCCGGTCCACCTTGTGCCGGTGGTTGCTTGCCGCAGCGCTCGGTGTCGGCGCGGCCACCGCGCTACCGGGCAAAACTCGCGCCGCCCCTTCGCCACCACCCCCTGCGCTCGGCGCAGCGATCGCCGGTCGCGTCATCCACGTCGCAGATGGCGACACCGTAACCGTGCTCGCCGATGCCAAGACCGAGGTTCGGGTGCGTTTGGTTGGAATCGACGCTCCCGAGGTGGCGCATCGCTCGGAAAGCAGCGGTTCCGCATCACAGCCATACGGCGATGCCTCAAGGCGGGCGCTACGAGGCCTTGTGCACGGCCGGCAGGTTGAGATGACTTGCCGCAGCAAGGATCGCTACGGACGCTTCGTCTGCATACTGCGGCTCGACGGAGGCGACGTCGGCGAGCAGCAGATCAGAGCGGGAATGGCTTGGCACTTTCTCCGTTACGCCGCCGATCAACCCAGTGCGGAGCGCGACCGGTATGCGGCCGCAGAGCGGGAGGCGCGCTCGGCCCGGCGAGGACTGTGGGCGGACGCAACGCCGGTGCCGCCATGGGAGTGGCGTCGCTCGCATTGAGTCGCGAATCGGCTTACCGGCCGCAACTTGGCCCGAGCGAGGTCGCAATCTTGAGGGGATCGATCCAACCGCTTAGCATGCCACCGCGGTCGCCGCTGCACCGGGCAGCGTCTGCGGATCGCGCACCAAGCAGAGCATGCCGAATCCCTCTCTCGCAGCAGCTGCGCTGGCCATCGCCGCGCTACTGACGTCGGCGGCGCTGGCTGAAGAAGCAGCCCCGGCTGCGGCGGCCCCTTTGGTGCCGCCGGAGGTCAAGATCCAGCTGACCGTGCCGAGCGGCTTTGATCCAAAGGCGGACCGCAACAAGCTGCTTTACGCCGAGTTTCTGGCCAGCAAGAAGCTCACCGACTCGTTCCGTGCAGGCCTGGTCGAGCAAGGGTATCGACTCGCCGCTACGCGCGAAGAAGCCGCGGTGGTGTACGAGGTCGATGGGGCTTTTCAGGCGCTCAGACCCGCGACCCAGAGGACGGCGGAGATCCGCGCCGGCGAGTATGCGGAAAATCCGGACGAACTGAAGACGGTCAGCGGCCGCGGCGCCTCGGTGATGGTCAGCGTCAACCCGCTGATCACCATCATCGGCACGATTCTGTCCAACGTCGGCGACGGCACCGGCGCACGCGACGCGATCAATGCCGGCGCGGTGGGCGACGCCGACGGCAAGTGCCTGGCCAAATGCGAAGGCTGGGTCTATCGCCAGCGCGCCGTCGTCAACCTGAAGCGGAGCGAGGGCGCCGCATCGATGCACGTGCTGGCGGTGTCGAGTGTCGAAGCGCGTGAGCTGGTTCCGGCCGCGCTGTTGCAACGCTGCGCGGCCGAATTGACCGCCGCCACAGGCCTGCCCCCGATCGAGGGCTTCGGCCGCAAAGACTGACCCGCGCGGGCCCGCCCGCCGTTGGCGAAGGACTCGTTGCCGCCGCGCGACGGCCGCGCCGCATTTTATTGACAGTCAATAAATGCGCGTTTACAGTACGTTTGTCTGTCCGTTTGCCCGTCCAATGCCCATCGTCTCTTCCCGCCGCCGGCGTACTTTCGCGCGCGAAAGTACGCGCCGGCGGTGGCTACCGACGCCGACCCAGGAGCGCCCCGCCATGCCTGCTACCGTGTACCAGCGCCTGTTCGACCGCCTCGCAGCCTTGATTCCAGACCTCGCCCGGCCCAACGGCGAGTGTACGTTCCGGGCGTTGACGCCACGTCCCGGGGAACTCGTTTCATACTGCACCCTGAGCACAATCGACACACGAGCTTGCGACGTGCACATCGCCCATGCCATGCAAGGCCACCGCACTGGAGCGGCGACGCTGTCTTTTCATGTCGATCTGGCGGCACGGCGGGCCGAGTTGACCGCCGTGCAGGACGAGTGGCGCTACGAAGTGCTGTACGACGAGGACGGGCGGCCGAATCCGCGCCAAGCGCAGATGAACGACTTCGCCTTGACCTGGCTTGCTGCGCGGCTTGCCTGCGGTGCGGTTTTCCGGCCGGTGGAGACGGGCGCGGCAGAAGAACTTGCGGGGGAGTGCGCATGAAAACGATCGTGGTGGCCAACCAGAAGGGCGGCGTGGGCAAAACCACGATCGCCCGTCATCTGGTCTTCTACGGGGTCGAACGCGGGTTGCGGGTGCTGGCGGTCGATATGGACGTGCAAGGCAACTTGACGACGACGTTCCGTACCCTGGCTGGCGCCGGCGACGGCAGCGCGCCGCCAGCCTTGTCCGCCAGCGGCCTCTTCGATCCGGCCGACAAACTTCTGCCGGCGCCCTGCGGCGAGCGGCTGCATTACGTGGCGGCCGACGCCGGTATCGTCAATGTCGAGCGCGGCGACCTGGCGCGGGCGATCAAGGCCGGACAGCGCCGCTTCGCCACCCTGGGCAAGTCCTTCGATGTCTGCGTCATCGACACCGGCCCCGCGGTATCGAACTTGCTGGTCGTCGCCCTGGCGGTGGGCGACTTCGCCGTCTCGCCCTGCAAACCCGACCGCGACGCGATCGCCGGCCTTGCGAACTTCTTCGGCAATGTGCTGCGCGTGCGCGACGATACGCGCATCAATCCGCGGCTGGCACCTCTGGGCGTCCTGCCCAACCTGGTCAGTCCGCGGCGTGCCTATCACCGCAACGTGCTGGCCGAGATGCGTGCGGCCTGGGGCGAAGGCGTGCTGCCGGTGCAGTTGTACGAGCGGGCCAGCATCGATGTGGCCAAGGATCGCGCCGTCTGGCGCACCGATCGCGGCGAGGGGCGCAGCCAAGCGGCGCGCGAAATGAAGACCGTCTGCAACTACATCTACACCCGCATGGGATTCTGAGGACGCCATGGCCACCAAGAAACCTGCTCTGAAACTGACCGAGTTCGCCGGCGTCGTGGCGGCGGCGGCGGGGACCCCGCGGCCGGACGCCGAAATCGCTTTGAACCTGATCGATGTCGAGCGCCAGGTGCGCAGCCAGCTCGGGGATCTGTCGGACTTGACCAACAGCATCAAGGCGGTCGGCGTGCTCGAACCGGTGCTGGTGCTGGCCAAGGAGGATGGACGCTACCGGCTGATCGCCGGCGAGCGGCGGGTGCGCGCGGCCGCGGCCGCGGGGCTGGCCAGCATCCCGGCGCTGATCCGGCGCGGGCTGTCGGAGTTCGACGTCCGCCGCTTGCAGGTCACCGAGAACAACGAGCGGGCCGACCTGTCGCCGTACGACGAGGCGATCGGCGTCGCTGACGACGTGGAGCGCTTCGGCTTCAAAGAGGCGCGCGAGATCTGGAACCGCTCCGAGGGGTGGATCAGCAAGCGGGTGGCGGTCAAGAAGTACGCCGAGCCGGTGCGCGGCGTGCTTCGCTCTGGGCTGTGCGGCGACCTCGAAGTGCTGCATAGCCTGAATCAGCTCTTGGCGATCGACGAGACCGAGTTCGCGGCGATGATCCAGCGCATGAAGGGCGGACAGACGGTATCGCGCGACGATGCGCGCAACCGCGTGGCGGCCGTGAAGACCTGGAAGAAGCAGGCGGCCGTCGCCGCCAAGGAGCGCGCCGCGGCACGCCCAGGGGAGTCGCCGCTGCCGCCGCGCTCCGGGGCCCGCGGCAGGGCAGTCGCGCCGCGGCAAGGCCAGTTGAGTCTCGACCAGCGCGCGGCGGCCGAACATGACGCGGCCGAGACCAAGCTCGCGGCCACCCGCGAGGAACTGCTCGAGGGCGGGCGCCTCACGCGGCAGAGTTTTACCGACCTCCAGGCGCGTCTGAAGGCGCTGGACTACGACCTGACGCGCCAGGAGTGGGTCACCTGGTCGTCCTTTCTGGACGCCGTGCTGCCGGTGCTCGCCTGTTTCGATCGCAAGCAGGCGGCCGCCTACCTGCGGCGGCTGCAGGCCGAATTGAAGTCGAAGCCAGCGCAAGAGCTTTGGGAAAAGCTGCACCCGACCCTGAAGGGGCCGCGGCACGAGAACCGGCCCTACGAACGGTCCGACCTTGCCGCGATGCCGCGCGGATGGAAGTTCTGACGGGGTTGCGGCAACCAGCGGCGGCGCGGTGTGTGTCTGCCGTAGCTTGCGCCGCCGGTGTGGCTGCGCGGTACAGTAGCGAGCACACCCCCGAAGCCATGAAGCTCAAACGCCTCGACGCCATTGAGTTCGACCGGTTGGCCGCCCTCACGCAGTTGGGCGAGGCCGCGCGCACGATGGCGCGCATGGTGCTCGTCGAAGGCCGTCCCATGACGCGCGTCGGCGCGCTGCACAACACCAGTCGGCAGCGGGTCAGCCACGCCGTCGAGGCGATCCGCCGCGTCTACAAGGATCAGGCGATCGACCGGGGCTGGGTGAGCCTCGACCTGCCGCTGCCCGAGGCCTTGTCGGTGCACCTGGACCAGTTCGCGCGCGCGTTTCGGGCGGCACCCGCCGGCCGCGTTCGCGAGAAGGCGCTGACCCAGGTGGTGGCCGCCGTCGAGCAAGCGACCGCCGCGTTGCGCGGCCAGTAGTGCCCGCCCAGGGCGTGGAACGGCGCGCGCCACTTTCGCGCGCGAAAGTGACCCCTTGCCGTCGTCCCGTTTATAAACGATACTTTCGGCCATGAGTTCAGCCGCACCTGCCCAAGACGTTTCCCGCGCGCAGTTGTCGGCCGAGGCGCTGCGCGCCGATCCGGAACTTGCCGCCCGCTTTCTGAACGACGCTTTGGCCG
This sequence comes from Betaproteobacteria bacterium, assembly GCA_046316025.1. GTDB lineage: Bacteria > Pseudomonadota > Gammaproteobacteria > Burkholderiales > Burkholderiaceae_F > JAJTHJ01. Next base: position 44,298 of record JBKCXU010000027.1, read on the forward strand.
AAGGCCTCCCCGAGGACCTGCTGATCGCGCTGCGCCAGCTCGCGCGCGCGCGCGGCGGCATGCGCGCGCTGGCGCGTGAGACCGACCTGAACGAGAACCAGCTGTACCGGACGCTCTCGGAGAAGGGCAATCCCGAATTACGCAGCCTGACCGCCGTGCTCGGCGCGCTCGGCCTGCGGCTTGCGGTCGCGCCCGCCCACCCGGGCGCGGCGGCTTCCTGTCGACACCCCCTGAAAAAGCGAAACGCCCGGTGGCCAGACCGGGCGTTTCTTTGGAGCATCACCAACTGCACCGGGCAGGAGCAATTGCGACATGAATCAGTCTATCACCACGGTTCCGGCCGAAGCAACGGCGGCCGAGGCAGCGGGCGCCGCCGCGAAGCTACAGCTTTCCATTGTTGAGCCAATCCAGCACGAGTTGTTCGTCGTCGAGGACCAGGGCCAGGACTGGTCGGTGAAAGACGACATCTCGTCGATGGAGCACCCGATCTTCGCGCTGGCCAAGACGCCGAGTCGCGAGATTCGAACCTACTCGCGCGGCGGTAAAACCCTGCGCATCATCCCGTCGGGGGTGGGGTCTCCGACTGTTTTCGACAAGGACCTCGTGATCTACCTCGTCTCGCACCTGGTCAAAGGCTTGAACGGCAAGCAGCCGGTGTCGCGCCGGGTGCGCATCGACGTCCATCCGTTCCTCGTCGCCACGCGCCGCAGTACGGGCGGTGCGTCCTACACGCGGGTGCTGGATATGTGCCGGCGGCTGCGCGGGACCACGATCGAGACCAACATCCGGACCACCGAAGAGGAGCGAACCAAGGGTTTCGGCCTCATCGAGGATTACGACGTGATCGCAGCCACCAAGAACGGCAAGGGCGCGCTGGTGCTGGAGGTGGTCATTTCCGACTGGCTGTACCGCGCGGCCGTCGATTACGACGTGCTGACCCTGAACCCCGAGTACTTCTCGCTCACCCAGGCGCTGGAACGGCGCGTGTACGAGCTCGCGCGCAAGCACTGCGGCGACCAGGCTTGGTGGACCATCAGCTTGCCTCTGCTGCAAGAGAAGACGGGCAGCACCCAAAGCGCCCGCAAGTGGAAGCAAGAGATCAAGGCGATGGTGCAGGCCGATGCGCTGCCCGACTACCGCATGGCCCTGGACGAGTCGGTACGGCCTAACGTCGTGATTTTCCTGACACGCGACAGCAAGAAGCTGCTTCAGCAAGCCAACAAAGCCGACAAGGTTGCTTGGCTCGGCAAGTGCCTGCAGAAGTCCATGCACTGATCGACGCCGCGGTCCAAGCCGTCTATCGGGGAACAGCGCGACTGCTCACGCGTCGACCCGGACTCGTCTATCGGGGTACGCGAAACTCGTCTATCGGGGTACACCACACCGGTCAAAAGGCCTGTCTGCACGCTAGTTTCCACCGCTTTTGTCATCCAAGCGCTCAAACTGCGGCCATGGTGAAATCAGAAAGGCCACCGTCTATCAGGGAACAAACGGCCACTTATCCACAACTTGCCGCAGCCTGTCGTCTTTCGCACCACAGAGGGTCGTCTATCAGGGTACATCCGACTCGTCTATCGGGGCACAGACGACTCGTCTATCGGGGCACACGGCATCGAAATAAAACCTTCCAAATCAGATATTTAAAATCACTTTTCGCGCCTTAACGGCCGCAACTCGCCTAACAGTTCTTTTTTAACGGCTTAACCGCGCCGCCTCTTGGGGGGGCTACGCCCCCCCGCCGGCTCGAACCCACCCGGCCCTTCGGGCCACCCGGCATCCCCCCCAGGGGCTCCGCCCCTCGGCCTACGGCCTTCACCCCACAATTGGCGCTCCCTACGGTCGCGAAGAAAACGAGCCGGCTACGCCGGCCCCAGCACCAACACCATGCAAAGAACCCCACCTGACCTCACTGAAGGCCCAACAGCATTCAGAAAAGGAGTGGCTTTCGACGGATAGAACACAGACCGCTTAGATATCCTTCTCCAAGGCCCCACACGGAACCGAGCAGGCCTATCAGACCGCACGACTGCCCGGAAGCCTCCGAAGACCTCGACAGCGGCACCTAGGGCGATTCAGAGGTCACTTCCTGCAGCTCGCTGCGGCCGCACACGGGTAACTATCGTCTATCGCGCCACATGCAAGAGCGAAGAAGCTTCGCGCATCAGTTCACGAGTGAAACTGAGCAACTTTTGTGAGCGATAGTGTCGCTTGACCCAGCGAGGCCGGAATGGTTGGTGGCAATCACGCGCGCCGGGTTTGTGCAGCCCGGCTTTGGTAGCCTTTCCATTCCGAGTTGATTGTTCCCTTCGTCTCTCCATGTTCGAGTTGCACGAGCCGGGGCCTCGCGATTGCCGCGGCGGGTTCGCGGCAATCCTGGCGGTAACGGCTGACGGTCCTTGCCTCTCAAATAGCCGAGGTTCAGCGTGGGTCATAGCACCATGAGCCAGCGAATCGAGGATCGCTTAGCTCAACTCTCGGCGGCCGAGCTTCGGCGGTTGTTAATCGAGCATTTGACCAAGCAGAAGCTCGGCCTCACATGGGAGTACGACGCTATCGAGCGCGACGAGGCACTCAATGCTGATGTCGTTTTACCTCGGCTGCGGGAAGACCTGTCATGCAGCAGCAGTGATCGCCCCGGTGATCCGTACAGGAACCTGATTATCGAAGGCGACAATTTCGATGCGTTGCGGCTGCTGCGAACGACGCACGGAAACAAGGTTCGCGTCATCTATATCGACCCTCCCTACAACACGGGTAACCGAGACTGGGTCTACAACGACAAGTACGTTCGCACGACCGATCGCTGGCGCCACTCAATGTGGCTGGAGTTTCTGTACCAGCGGTTATTGATCGCAAAGGATCTGCTCGCGCCAGACGGGGTGATTCTTGTCTCGATCAACGATGAGAACCGCGCACGCCTTGACCTCTTGATGGAGGAAGTCTTCCCGGGCATACGCATCGGGAGCCTCGTCTGGCGAACACGGGATACGACGAGCGTGAAGGAGAGGAACTTCAGCGACGTACACGAGCACATCCTGGTCTACGGCGGAGAACAGTTCGCCTTCAACGGCAGAGAAAAGACACAGAAAAAGTACCGGAATCCAGACAACGACTCACGAGGCCCGTGGAACGCCGATCCACTGACGCTGGCCTTTGATCGCTTTGAGAGGGAGAACCTCTACTACCCGATCCAGAGACCGGTCGGTGGTACCCCTGTGACGAAAACCGCGTGTGGGCCTATGCAACCGAGGCTCGCCTCAAGGAAGGTCAGGCTCTTCAAGCGGAGACGATGGAGGAGTACATCCGCCGGAAGCAGATTCTCTTCCCTGCGGACGAGCGCGTCGTTATCTGGGAGTCGATCGACGACTTGCTTGCATCAATCGACGCTGGGGACGTGCCGGTTACGCCAAAGCGCAAGCGACCTCTCCTGACTCGCAAGACCCCAGACCTTGCATTCTGGGTCGGTAAGCCTGTCGGCTTTGGCCGTCCGCTGTTCAAGAAGTTCTGGAAGGACCTACGCAGCCACACCAATCCGGTGAGTTCGTGGATCTTTCGCGTCAACGAGATTTACGATGACGAGGACTTCCTGGCGATCGGGTCCGTCCAGGCGGGAGAAGGTACCGAGGATATTCAGGCCATCTTTGGCCACAAGGCCTTTCAGTATCCGAAGCCCCCGACCCTGATCCGTGAGGTGCTACGCCAGGCAAGTCGTCCGGATGACATCGTGCTTGACTTCTTCGCTGGCTCAGGGACTACGGGACAGTGCGTTCTGGAGCTCAACGACGAGGACGGAGGACGGCGCCGCTTGTCAGTGTCAGTCCAATACTCCCCACCTGTGTCAATCGAAATCTCCCCACCCCCCGACCTTGGAGGTGGAAGACGATGGAGCAACGAAGTGAAGAGGTGGGCTTCGGCGTTGCCGCCGGCCTGCATGCCGGCGGCCACGCCGCGGCCGGGGCTACGGGACCGACGCCCCGGGGGGGGGGGGCGGAGGCCGTGG
>JBKCXU010000028.1:0-20667 GCA_046316025.1 Betaproteobacteria bacterium
GCGGATGATCCTTGCGCAGGAAGGATCCGATCAGCAGCAGCCGGTCGAGCGTGTTCAGCTCCGCCACCGGCATCCCGAGCCAGGGCGCACCGGCGCGCTTGCCGTCGGCCGAGAAGTCGGACTGCCGCAGGCGAAAGTCGAGGTTGTCGCTGCCCAGCCCGCGCATCAGCTTGGCGAGCAGGTGCATCTCTTCGAGCGTGGCGTTGGGGGCGACCAGCGCGCCAATCGCGTGCGCGCCGTGCCTCGCCTTGATGTCGCCCAGCGCATGCGCGACGTAGTCGAGCGCCTGCGCCCAGTCGACCTCGTGCCAGCGGCCGTCGTGCTTGAGCATCGGGCGCGTCAGACGGTCGGCCGCGTACAGGCCTTCGTAGGAAAAGCGATCGCGGTCCGACAGCCAGCATTCGTTGACCGGTTCGTTCTCCAGCGGCACCACGCGCTGCACGCGGTCGCCCTTGATCTGCACGACGAGGTTCGAGCCCAGCGCGTCGTGGCCCGCCACCGATTTGCGGCGCGACAACTCCCAGGTCCGCGCCGCGTAGCGGAAGGGCTTGCTGGTCAGCGCGCCCACCGGGCAGACATCGATCATGTTGCCGGACAGTTCAGAGGTCACCGCGCCATCGACAAAGGCGAGGATTTCCGAATGCTCGCCGCGCCCGGCCATGCCGAGTTCCATCAGGCCGGCGATCTCCTGCCCAAAGCGCACGCAGCGCGTGCACTGAATGCAGCGGCTCATCTCCTCGGCCGAGACGAGCGGCCCGAGGTTCTTGTGGAACACCACGCGCTTGGGCTCCGCGTAGCGGCTGGCCGAGCCGCCATAGCCGACCGCCAGGTCCTGCAACTGGCACTCGCCGCCCTGATCGCAAATCGGGCAGTCCAGCGGATGGTTGATCAGCAGGAACTCCATCACCGACCGCTGCGCCTGCTTGGCGCGTTCGGAGGCGGTGCGCACGATCATCCCCTGCGTGACCGGTGTAGCGCAGGCGGGCAGCGGCTTGGGCGCCTTCTCCACCTCGACCAGACACATCCGGCAGTTTGCGGCGATCGACAGCTTCTTGTGATAGCAGAAGTGCGGCACGTAGATGCCGAGCGCCTGCGTGGCCTGCATCACCATGCTGCCCGCCGGTACCTCGACCTTGCGGCCGTCCACCTCGACTTCAACCATGCTCATGGTTCTGTCCATTTCCCCTCCCCTTCACGGGGAGGGGGAAGGGGTGGGGATGGGTTTCCGGCCGTGCGGCACAAGACCCATCCCCCTCCCAACCTCCCCCTTGAAGGGGGAGGAGTTTTCTCGCATGCCGTGACGTCGCGCTCATAGATAGTCCGGCACCAGACAGCGCTTGTGCTCGATGTGATGCTCGAACTCGGCGCGATAGTGTTTGACGAAGGCGCGCACCGGCATCGCCGCCGCGTCGCCGAGCGCGCAGATCGTGCGGCCCTGGATGTTGTCGGCAACCGAGTTCAGCAGATCGAGGTCTTCGAGCCGCCCTTCCCCGTGCTCGATCCGGTGCACCACGCGGTACAGCCAACCCGTGCCCTCGCGGCAGGGCGTGCACTGGCCGCAGCTTTCCTCAAAGTAGAAGTAGGACAGCCGCTCCAGGCAGCGCACCATGCAGCGCGTCTCGTCCATCACGATCACCGCGCCGGAACCCAGCATCGAACCCGCCTTGGCGATCGAGTCGTAGTCCATGTCGGTGGCCATCATTACCTCGCCCGGCAGCACTGGCATCGAGGAGCCGCCGGGGATCACGGCCTTGATCTTCTTGCCGCCGCGCATGCCTCCGGCCAGTTCCAACAGCTTGGCAAACGGCGTGCCCAGCGGTACTTCGTAGTTGCCGGGGTAAGTCACGTCGCCCGAGACCGAGAAGATCTTGGTGCCGCCGTTGTTGGGTCGGCCCAGCGCCAGGAAGGCGTCGCCGCCGTTGCGGACGATCCAGGGTACCGCGGCGAAAGTCTCGGTGTTGTTGATCGTCGTGGGCTTGCCGTACAGACCATAGCTCGCCGGAAACGGCGGCTTGAAGCGCGGCTGGCCTTTCTTGCCTTCGAGCGATTCGAGCAACGCGGTTTCCTCGCCGCAGATGTAGGCGCCAAAGCCATGCGCCGCATGCAGATCGAAGCTGAAATCGCTGCCCAGGATGTTCTTGCCGAGCAGCCCGGCGGCGTAGGCCTCTTCCAGCGCTTCTTCAAAGCGGCGGTAGTCGGCCCAGATCTCGCCGTGGATGTAGTTGTAGCCGGCGGTCGCACCCATCGCGTAGCCGCCGATGGCCATGCCTTCGATCACCGCGTGCGGGTTGTAGCGCAGCAAATCGCGGTCCTTGAAGGTGCCCGGCTCGCCTTCGTCCGAGTTGCAGACCACGTACTTCTGGCCCGGAAACTGGCGCGGCATGAAGCTCCACTTCAGCCCCGTGGGAAAGCCCGCACCGCCGCGGCCGCGCAGCGCCGACTTTTTCAATTCGCCGATCACCACGTCGGGCGGCGTCTTGTTGGCGATAAGGCTCTTCAGCGCCGCATAGCCGCCGCGCGCCTCGTAGTCGGCGAGCCGCCAATTGTCGCCATTCAACCCGTCGAGCAGCAGCGGGTTGATATGGCGGCCGTGGAAGCAGGTCTGCGCGGTCATTGGGACTTCAGCTCCGCCAGCAGCGCGTCGATCTTGTCGTTCGACATGAAGCTTTCCATCCGCTGGTGCCCGACCAGCAGCGCCGGCGCGTCGCCGCAGGCGCCCATGCACTCGCCCTCCTTCAGCGTGAAGCAGCCGTCGGCGCTGGTTTCGTTGAAGCCGATGCCGAGCTTCTGCTTCAGGTGCGCGGCGGCCTGATTGCCGCCCGACAGCGCGCAAGGCAGATTGGTGCAGACGGTGATCTTGTGGCCGCCGGTCGGCGCCAGGTTGTACATCGCGTAGAAAGTGGCGACCTCGTACACCGCGATCGGCGGCATTTCCAGGTACGCGGCGACCTCGGCCATCAGTTCCTTCGACAGCCAGCCGTGCTCCTCCTGCGCGATGGCGAGCGCCGCCATCACCGCCGACTGCTTCTGCTCGCCCGGGTACTTGGCGATCTCGCGGTCGATGCGACGCAGGGACTCGGCGGACAGCATCGCGGTGGCTTGGGGGACGGCGCTCATTTTTGAATCGTCTACAGCAGCGGCGGCACGTCCACGCCGAACGACGAGCGCGGCTGCGGGCCGTTCACGTCGTGGAACTCGACCTTGCCGTCTTCCGATACCAGCCAGACTTCGCGCGCGCCGGCGTCGAGATACAGGCGCACCTTGCTCAGCAGCTCGATCATCGCGTTGGACGGCGAACGGATTTCGACGCAAATCTCAGGCGCCACACTGAACACATCTTCGCTCTCATGTCGCGTGGCAAAGCCCGTGGAACTCCAGGCCACATCGGCGACCTTGATGCCCTGCGGCGTAGCCACCGGGCACTCCGTGTAGACGACGCCGCCGAGAGCGCGTTTGAGCAGCGCCGCGATCTCACCCTGGAACCGCGCATGAATGGCCTTGGCTGGACTCATCACGATCTGTCCGTTGCGGTTAGTTTCGATCTTGAACGGCAAGTCCGCCAGCGTCTTGTCCGCCAGCACCTGCTGCCAGCGGCGCGTGACCTCGTCCAGCCAAACCGGATGCTCGAGCACCGCGCTCATCGATCGACCTCCCCGAACACGATGTCCTGCGTGCCGATGATGGTCACGGCGTCCGCGATCATGTGGCCGCGAGCCATCTCGTCCAACGCTTGAAGGTGGGCAAAGCCGGGGGCGCGGATCTTCAAGCGATATGGTTTGTTGGCACCGTCGGAGACGAGGTAGATGCCGAACTCGCCCTTCGGGTGCTCGACCACCGCGTAGGCCTCGCCCGCCGGCACGTGGAAGCCTTCGGTGAAGAGCTTGAAGTGGTGAATCAGCTCTTCCATGTTCGACTTCATATCCACGCGCGACGGCGGCGCCACCTTGTGGTTGTCGCTCATCACCGGGCCGGGGTTGGCGCGCAGCCAGTCCACGCACTGCTTGACGATGCGGTTGGACTGCCGCATCTCCTCCACGCGTACCAGATAGCGGTCGTAGCAATCGCCGTTGCGGCCGACCGGCACGTCGAACTCCACGCGGTCGTAGGCCTCGTACGGCTGCTTCTTGCGCAAATCCCACTCGACGCCGGAGCCGCGCAGCATCGGCCCGGTAAAGCCCATCGCCAGCGCACGCTCGGGCGACACCACGCCGATGCCGACCAGCCGCTGCTTCCAGATGCGGTTGTCGGTGAGCAGCGTTTCGTACTCGTCCACATAGACCGGAAAACGGCGCGTGAAGTCTTCGATGAAGTCGAGCAGAGACCCCTGCCGGTTCTCGTTTAGCCGCTTGAGATCCGCTTCGCTGCGGTACTTGGAGTTGCGGTACTGCGGCATCCGCTCGGGCAGATCGCGGTACACGCCGCCCGGCCGGTAGTACGCCGCGTGCATGCGCGCGCCGGAGGCGGCCTCGTAGACGTCCATCAGGTCTTCGCGCTCGCGGAAGGCGTACAAGAGCACCGCCATCGCGCCGACGTCGAGCGCGTGCGCGCCAATCCACAGCAGATGGTTCAAGAGGCGGGTGATCTCGTCGAACATCACGCGGATGTACTGCGCGCGCAGCGGCACGTCCACACCGAGCAGCTTCTCGATCGCCATCACGTAGCCGTGCTCGTTGCACATCATCGACACGTAATCGAGCCGATCCATGTACGGCACCGACTGGATAAAGCTGCGCGTCTCGGCGAGCTTCTCGGTCGCCCGATGCAGCAGGCCGATATGCGGGTCGGCGCGCTGGATCACCTCGCCGTCGAGTTCCAGCACCAAACGCAGCACGCCGTGCGCGGCCGGGTGCTGGGGGCCGAAGTTCAACGTGTAGTTCTTGATCTCGGCCATCGAACTACCGCCCCTGACCGTAGCCATCTTCGCGAATCACGCGCGGCACGATCTCGCGCGGCTCGATCGATACCGGCTGGTAGATCACACGCTTCTCGGTCGGGTCGTAGCGCATCTCCACATAGCCGCTCACCGGGAAGTCCTTGCGGAACGGATGGCCTACGAAGCCGTAGTCGGTCAGGATGCGCCGCAAATCGGGATGCCCTTCGAAGACGATGCCGTAGAGATCGAAGGCCTCGCGCTCATACCAGTTGGCTGCACTCCAGATGCCGACCACCGACGGCACCAGCGGCAACTCGTCGTCCGGGCAAAACGTGCGCACGCGCAGCCGCTGGTTGTGCGTGATCGACAGCAGGTGCATCACCACCGCAAAGCGCGCCCCTTGCCACGCGCCGTCGCCGTAGCCTGAGTAGTCCATGCCGCAAAGGTCGATCAACTGCGCAAAGCGCAAACGCGGATCGTCGCGCAGGGTCTGTGCCACGCGCAGGTGGTCGGCGGCACGCACGATGAGCGTGACTTCGCCACGCGCGACCGCAAGCTCGGCAGCGTCGCCCAGAGCGGCGCGCAGTGTTTCGGCCAGGGATTCGGCTCGGCTCATCCGTCACCGCGCGATCGTGTTGGTGCGGCGGATCTTGTTCTGCAACTGGATGATCCCGTAGATCAGCGCCTCGGCCGTCGGCGGGCAGCCGGGCACGTAGACATCCACGGGCACGATGCGGTCGCAGCCGCGCACCACGGAATAGCTGTAGTGGTAATACCCACCGCCGTTGGCGCAGGACCCCATGCTGATCACCCAGCGCGGCTCGGCCATCTGGTCGTAGACCTTGCGCAGCGCCGGCGCCATCTTGTTACACAGCGTGCCGGCGACGATCATCACGTCGCTCTGCCGCGGGCTCGGCCGGAACATCACGCCAAAGCGGTCGAGGTCGTACCTGGAGGCACCGGCGTGGATCATCTCCACCGCGCAGCAGGCAAGACCAAAGGTCATCGGCCACATCGAGCCTGTCTTGCTCCAGTTGACGAGCTTGTCCACGCTCGTGACGAGGAAACCTTCGCCGGCGACCGGGGTGTCCAGAGGCATCGCCCTACTCCCAATCGAGCGCGCCGCGCTTCCACTCGTAGACGAAGCCCACGGTCAGAATCGCGAGAAAGATCATCGCCGACCAGAACCCGGCACCCCAGGCGGGCAGGTCGCCCAGCACAGCCGCCCAGGGGAAGAGGAAAGCGATTTCCAGGTCGAACAGGATGAAGAGAATCGCCACCAGGTAGTAGCGCACGTCGAACTTCATCCGCGCGTCTTCGAAGGCCTCGAAGCCGCATTCGTAAGGGGAAAGTTTTTCCGGGTCGGGCCGCTTGGGGCCGAGCAGCCAGCCAAGCGCCATCGGCACCACGCCGATGGCCGCACCGACCAGGATGAACAACAGAACCGGAAGGTAGCCGTCGAGGTTCATGGGGGTAGCTGCAGCGGGCTCGACCGAACGCGGATGTGACGACGATTCTGCTGGTGCCCACGGAGCGACTCGAACGCTCACGGCTTGCGCCGCCACCCCCTCAAGATGGTGTGTCTACCAATTCCACCACGTGGGCAAGAAGAAGGTGCCGGACTCGCGCACGGCACCTCGTTAAGCGGATCGATTCTACTTGAGAAGGCGCGCCGGCCGGGTCGCCCAGCGACCCGGAGCGCCGCTTACTTTGCCGGAATCTCCCCCGCCTTGCTCGCGGGCGCGGCGGGTGCCGCGGGCGGCGCCGTCGCGGGGGCCGGTGCGGAGGGAATCGGCACGGCATCCTTGGCGGGAGCAGCAGGCTGCTGCATCGTGCCCATGATGCCGGTCGGTTCGCTCTTGGGCACGCGGCCGTGAGTGGCGAGCAGCGCCAAGCCGAGCGTGGAGGCGAAGAACAGCGTGGCCGCCGCCGCGGTCGAGCGCGAAAGGAAGTTGGCCGAGCCGCTCGCGCCGAACAAGCTGCCCGACGCGCCGCCGCCGAAGGCGGCACCCATGTCCGCGCCCTTGCCGTGCTGAAGCAGCACGAGCACGATCAGCGCAATCGAGCTGATCACCAGCACGACCAACAGCAATGTGTTGAGCCAAGCCATCGTTACGTTTCCCTTCGATTCGAAATCAGCACGCGGCGGCACAGATCGCCGCAAAGTCGGTCGCCACCAGCGAGGCGCCGCCGATCAGCCCGCCGTCGATGTCGGGCTGGGTAAAGAGTTCCTGCGCATTGGACGGCTTGACGCTGCCGCCGTACAAAATGCGCAGCGTGGCTGCCGCTGCCGCGTCGGCCGCAGCCAGTTGCATGCGGATGGCCGCATGCACCTCCTGCGCCTGCTGCGGTGTCGCGGTGCGGCCGGTGCCGATCGCCCACACCGGCTCGTAGGCCAACGCGCCGCCCGCCAGTTGCGCCACGCTCGCCTGCGCCAACACGGCGGCAATTTGCCGCTGCACGACAGCCAAGGTGCGCCCGGCCTCGCGCTCTTCAAGCGTCTCACCGATGCAGACGATCGGCCGCAGGCCGAGTCCCACAGCGCGGGCGGTTTTAGCGGCGACCACCGCATCGGTCTCGCCATAGAGCGCACGCCGCTCGGAGTGGCCGACGACCACCCAGCGCACGCCACAGTCCAGAAGCATTTCGCCGGCGACTTCGCCGGTGAATGCGCCGGGCTTTTCGTCCGACAGGTTCTGCGCGCCAAGTTCGACCGCGCTGCCGCCGAGCAGACCGGCCATCTGCCCCAGGTAGACAAAGGGCGGGCAAACCACCACATCGCAACCGGCCGGCGCCCGGAACGGCACGGCCCAGGCCGCGTTGGCGGCGAACGAGCCGTTCATCTTCCAATTGGCGGTAACCAGTTTGCGGCGCATGGCGTTTCTCTATCAAACGACTTCGAGCACGATCTTACCGACGTGCTCGCCCGATTCCATCAGCGCATGCGCGGCAGCGGCCTGCGTCAGCGGGAAGGTGGCATGCACGACCGGCTTGATCCGGCCCGCTCCGATCAACGGCCAGACCACCGCGTGCAGCCGGCGCGCGATTGCGGCCTTGAACTCGACCGAGCGCGGACGCAGCGTCGAGCCGGTGATCGTCAGCCGCCGGCGCAGCACCGCGCCGGCATCGATCTGTGCTGTCGCTCCGCGCAGCGTGGCGATGATGGCGAGCCGCCCGTCGTCGGCGAGGCACTCCAGTTCGCGCGCGATGTAGTCGCCGGCCACCATGTCGAGGATCACGTCCACGCCGCGACCGCCGGTCTCCTGCTTGACGACCGCGACGAAGTCTTCGCTGCGGTAGTTGATCGCGCGCCTGGCACCGAGCGCTTCCACCGCGCGGCACTTGGCATCGCTGCCGGCCGTCGCGTAGACCACATGGCCGAGTGCTGCGGCCAGTTGCACGGCGGACACACCGATGCCGCTCGCGCCGCCCTGCACCAGCAGCGTCTCGCCTGGGGCAAGGCGCGCACGGTCGAACACGTTGCTCCAGACGGTGAAGTAGGTTTCCGGCAAGCCGGCGGCTTCGATGAAGCTCAGACCCTTGGGCACCGGCAGCACCTGGCCGACCGGCGCCGCGCAGAACTCCGCGTAACCGCCGCCCGAAACAAGAGCACAGACCTCGTCGCCGATGGCGAAGCCGCTGCCATCGATCTCACCACCGACGATGGTGCCCGCCACTTCAAGGCCCGGAATGTCGGACGCGCCCGGTGGCGGCGCGTAGGCACCCTTGCGCTGCAAAACGTCCGGCCGGTTGACACCCGCCGCGGCGACGCGAATCAATACCTCGCCGCTACCGGGCACAGGCTGCGGCCGCTCGGCCAGATGCAGCACATCCGGGCCGCCGGGGTGGGAGATTTCGATAGCGCGCATGGAAACGTAGGTACCGGCAGCGAATGCTCATCGCCCCACCCCGACCCTCCCTCGCTTTGCAGGGGAGGGAGTTTTGAATTCCCTCCCCGCCACGCGCCGGGAGAAGTCTGTCCCGCCCCCGCCAGCGGGGGAGGGCCAGGGTGGGGGTCTGAACGCCCCGCGGAGCTGCTTTACTGCTACCCGCCAGCCAGTTCCGCCATCGCCGCCTTCATCGACAAGCGCACGCGGCCCTTTTCGTCGGCCTCGATCACCTTGACCTTCACGGCCTGGCCTTCCTTCAGGTGATCGGAGACCTGATTGACGCGCTCGTTGGCGATTTGCGAGATGTGCAGCAAGCCGTCCTTGCCCGGGAGCAGTTGCACGATCGCGCCAAAGTCCAGCAGCCGCAGCACGGTGCCGTCGTAGATCTTGCCCACTTCGACCTCGGCGGTCAGCTCGCGGATGCGGCGCTCGGCTTCGCGCGCCTTTTCCAGATCGACGCTGGCGATGATGATGGTGCCGTCGTCCTCGATGTCGATCTGCGTGCCGGTCTCTTCGGTCAGCGCGCGGATGACCGCGCCGCCCTTGCCGATCACGTCGCGGATTTTCTCGGGGTTGATCTTCATCTTGGTCAGGCGCGGCGCGAAGGCGGACAACTCGACGCGCGGCGTGGACATCGAGTCCTGCATCTTGGCGAGGATGTGCATCCGTCCTTCGCGCGCCTGGGCGAGTGCCACCTGCATGATCTCCTTGGTGATGCCCTCGATCTTGATGTCCATCTGCAGCGCGGTCACGCCGGCGGCGGTGCCCGCGACCTTGAAGTCCATGTCGCCCAGGTGATCCTCGTCGCCGAGGATGTCGGTCAGCACGGCAAATTTGTTGCCTTCCTTGATGAGGCCCATCGCCACGCCGGCCACGTGCGCCTTGAGCGGGACGCCGGCGTCCATCAGCGCCAGGCAGCCGCCGCAGACCGAAGCCATCGACGAGGAGCCGTTGCTCTCGGTGATCTCGGAGACGACGCGCATCGAATACTGGAAGTCCGCCGCGGGCGGCAGCACCGCCAGGAGCGCCCGCTTGGCCAGGCGCCCGTGACCGATCTCGCGGCGCTTGGGCGCGCCGACACGGCCGGTCTCGCCGGTGGCGAAGGGCGGCATGTTGTAGTGCATCATGAAGCGGTCTCGGTACTCGCCCAGCAGCGCGTCGATGATCTGCTCGTCCTGCTTGGTGCCGAGCGTGGCGGTGACCAGCGCCTGCGTCTCGCCGCGGGTGAACAGCGCCGAGCCGTGCGTGCGCGGCAGAAGGCCCAAGCGGATTTCAATGGGCCGCACGGTGCGCGTGTCGCGCCCGTCGATGCGCGGTTCGCCGTCCAGAATCTGGTCGCGCACGATGCGCGCTTGCAGATCGAACATGATGGCGTCCACCGCATTGTCGTCCGGCTTGGGCGCACCCGCCAGCGCCGCATCGGCCGCGAGCTTGGACCACAGGTTGGCGTAGATCGCGTCGATCTGCTCGGTGCGCGCACGCTTGCTGCGCACCTGATACGCGGCGCGCAGGTCGGCCTCGGCCGCCGCCTTGATCTTGTCGAGCAGCGCTTCGTCGCGCGCCGGCGGCTGCCAGTTCCACGCGGGCTTGCCGGCATCGCGCACCAGGCCGTGGATCGCATCGATGGCGGTTTGCATCTGTTGGTGGCCGTAGACGACGGCGCCCAGCATCACGTCCTCGGGCAACTGGTCGGCTTCGGACTCCACCATCAGCACCGCGCGCTCGGTACCGGCGACCACCAGATCGAGGTGCGAGGTTTTCAATTGCGTGATGGTCGGGTTCAGCACGTACTGGCCGTCCAGATAGCCGACACGGCAGGCGCCGATCGGGCCCTTGAACGGGATGCCGGAAATCGACAGCGCGGCCGAGGCGCCGATCATCGCCGGGATGTCCGGGTCGATCTCCGGGTTGACCGACAGCACGTGGATCACCACCTGCACCTCGTTAAAGAATCCGTCCGGGAAGAGCGGGCGGATCGGCCGGTCGATCAGGCGGCTGGTCAGGGTCTCTTTCTCCGAGGGCCGCCCTTCGCGCTTGAAGAAGCCGCCGGGAATCTTGCCCGCGGCGTAGGTCTTCTCCACATAGTCCACGGTCAGCGGAAAGAAATCCTGCCCGGCCTTGGCCGTGGTGCGCGCCACCACCGTGGCGAGCACCACGGTGTCGTCCATCGAGCAGAGCACGGCGCCGGTGGCCTGGCGGGCGATCTCACCAGTCTCCAGCGTCACCGTGTGCGCGCCGTACTGGAAGCTTGTCGTTACCTTGTTGAACATCTTCGTTACCTCAGTGTTGTGCGGCAGGCGCAGCACCGGTCAGGCACGCCGCGAGAGCAGCACGGCCGGTGGCGACCGGCCGTGCTGTTCTCGCACCGCGCGTGGCGGATGCGCCAATGCAAAAAGCCCGCGGGAGCAACTCCTCGCAGGCTTCGTGCGCGACGACGGACATCGATTACTTGCGCAAGCCCAGGGTGTCGATCAGCCCCTTGTAAGACTCGGGGTTACGGCCCTTGAGATAGTCGAGCAGCTTGCGGCGGCGGCTGACCATTTTCAGCAGGCCGCGCCGCGAGTGGTGATCCTTGACGTGGGTCTTGAAATGCTCGGTCAGCTCGTTGATGCGCGCCGTGAGCAGAGCGACCTGCACTTCCGGCGAACCGGTATCGCTCTTTGCCCGCTGGAATTTGGCGACGATCTCGCCCTTCTTGATGTCTGCGACTGCCATGACGATCCCTGTTGGTTGAGTCCACTTGCGCGCACGGAAAGGATGGCCCGTGGCGTGATCCCGCGGAAGCGAGAGGGCGGAGTATACCGGCGCGCCCCGGCGGCGCTCGCCCCCCGCACGGCGCCTGCCTTACGGCGCCAGCGAGGTCTGCGGGTTCAGCCGCTCCGGCGTGGTGTACAGCTTGTTCAGCGCGTTCAGATAAGCCTTGGCGGACGCGGCGATGATGTCCGGGTCGGCGCCGGTGCCGTTGACGATCCGCCCCGCGCGCGCCAGCCGCACGGTGACTTCGCCCTGCGATTCGGTGCCGGTGGTGATGGCGTTGACCGAGTAAAGCAGCAGCTCCGAGCCGCTCTTGACGCAGCCCTCGATCGCCTTGAACGAGGCATCGACCGGCCCGTTGCCGTCGGCCTCGGCCGCCACCTCCTGCGCACCCTGCTTGAACACCACGCGCGCATGCGGGCGCTCGCCGGTTTCCGAGCGCTGCGCCAGCGACACCAGCTTGAAGTGCTCGTCGCTCGGCGTGACCGACTCGTCGGAAAAGAGCGCCTGGATATCCTCGTCGAAGATCTCCGCCTTGCGGTCGGCGAGATCCTTGAACTTGGCGAAGGCCGCATTCAACTCACCTTCGCTCTCGACCGGGATACCGAGCTCCTGCACGCGCTGCTTGAAGGCGTTTCGGCCGGAGAGCTTGCCCAGCACGATCTTGTTGGCGACCCAGCCCACGTCCTCGGCGCGCATGATCTCGTAGGTCTGGCGTGCCTTGAGCACGCCGTCCTGGTGGATGCCGGAGGCGTGCGCAAACGCATTGGCGCCGACCACTGCTTTGTTCGGCTGTACCGGAAAACCCGTGATGCCCGAGACGAGCTTGGAGGCCGCCACGATCTGCGTGGTGTCGATGCCCACGTCGAGACCAAAGAAGTCGCGCCGCGTCTTGACCGCCATCACCACTTCTTCCAGCGAGCAGTTGCCGGCGCGCTCGCCCAGGCCGTTAATGGTGCACTCGACCTGCCGCGCGCCGCCGATCTTGACCCCGGCCAGCGAGTTGGCCACGGCCATACCCAGATCGTTGTGGCAATGCACCGACCAGACCGCCTTGTCGGAGTTGGGAATCTTCTCGCGCAGCTCGCGCAAAAAGACCCCGTACAGCTCCGGCACCGCGTAGCCCACGGTGTCGGGGATATTGATCGTGGTGGCGCCTTCTGCAATCACCGCCTCCAGCACTCGGCAGAGGAAGTCCACCTCGGAGCGGTAGCCGTCTTCGGGCGAGAACTCCACGTTGTCGGTAAAGCGCCGCGCAAAGCGCACCGCGAGCTTGGCCTGCTCGAACACCTGCTCGGTCGTCATTCGCAGCTTTTTTTCCATGTGCAGCGGCGAGGTGGCGATGAAGGTGTGGATGCGCTTGTTGTCGCTCGCAGCCAGCGCCTCGGCCGCGCGGCTGATGTCGCGGTCGTTGGCTCGCGCCAAAGAACACACCGTTGAGTCGCGCACCGCGTTGGCGATCGCCCGCACCGCCTCGAAGTCGCCGTTGGAACTGGCGGCGAAGCCCGCTTCGATCACGTCCACCCGCAACCGCTCCAACTGGCGCGCGATGCGCAGCTTTTCCTCGCGGGTCATCGAGGCGCCGGGGCTTTGCTCGCCGTCGCGCAAGGTCGTGTCGAAGATGATGAGGCGGTCGGTCATGGCGGTCTCCAGATGGACTTTTGCCGGCCTGCTCGGGGCGGGCGGCGGGACTTCCGGGTTGTGGGGAAAGGGGATCAGCTGCGCGCGGGGCGCAGCAGTCGCAGCAGGCCCGAGGCGATCGGGGCTGCGGCAAGAGCGATGGCGGCGAAGGATGCACGAGGCATGGGACGCACTATAGGGCCAAAGCGGACAGCCAGCAAACGGTTGGTCACTTGGCTTCGCCCGTCGGCACCGGCGGCTTGGGTTTAGCCGGGTTCGCCTCGCCGCGCCACCAGCGCCACGCGCCGTAGACGTAGCCCGAGAGCGCGTACGCACAGAAAAGCGCGAAGAGCGCTATCGGCGGATCGACCAGCACGAAGAAGATCAGCAGCAACGCCACCACCAGCACCCAGAACGGCACGCTGCGGGAGAAGTGGAAACTCTTGCCGCTGTAGAACGGTGCGCTGGAGACCATCGTCAGGCCCGCGTAGAGCGTCAGTGCGGTGCCGACCCACGGCATTGCCGCGTCGGTGAGGCGAATCTTGTTGTCGATCACGAGCCAGACGAAACCGGCGATCAGCGCCGCCGCGGCCGGGCTGGGTAGCCCCTGAAAAAAACGCTTGTCCACCACGCCGAGGTTGGAGTTGAAGCGCGCCAGCCGCAGCGCCGCGCAGGCGCAGTAGACGAAGGCCGCGGCCCAGCCGACGCGCCCCAGGTCTTTCAGCAGCCATTCGTAAATGACCAGCGCGGGGGCCACGCCGAAGGACACCATGTCGGCCAGCGAATCCAGTTGCTCGCCAAACGCGCTCTGCGTGTTGGTCATCCGCGCCACGCGGCCATCCATGCCGTCGAGCAGCATCGCGAAGAAAATGGCGACCGCCGACACCTCAAAGCGCCCGTGCATCGCCTGCACGACCGCGAAAAACGCCGCAAACAGGGCCGCCAGGGTGAACAGGTTGGGCAGCAAGCGAATCAGCCCGCGCCGCGGTGGCGGCATGGCCGCCGGCCCGTCGGCCGGCACCAGCGGGCGCGCCTTGCGGCGACGCAGGCGCATCGGGTTCATAGCTCGGCGACGATGGTGGTTGTCGCCGCGACCTTGTCGCCGACCGCCACCTTCGGCCGCGCTGCAAGCGGCAGGTACAGATCCACCCGTGAGCCGAAGCGGATGAAGCCGTAGCGCTGTCCACGCGCAAGCACATCGCCCGCCTTGACGTAACAAAGGATGCGCCGCGCGATCAGCCCGGCCACCTGCACGACGGCGATGTGCTCGCTGCTCGCCAGCCGCAGCACCACGGCGTTGCGCTCGTTCTCGGTGGAGGCCTTGTCCAGATCGGCGTTGACGAACTTGCCCGGCGAATACTCGACGCGCTCGACCGTCCCGTCCACCGGCGCGCGGTTGCTGTGCACGTTGAACACGTTCATGAACACGCTGACCAGCAGCGCCTCGCGATCCAGATACGGGTCGCGCACCCGCTCGACCTTGACGATGCGCCCGTCCGCCGGGGCCAGTACCGCGTTGGCCTGCGTGGGCACCGCTCGCGGCGGATCGCGGAAAAACTGGATCACGAACAGCGCGATCAACCACAGCGGCGCCGACCACGCGCCGGCATAGACGGAGGCCAGCACGGCGGCGACGAGACTCGCGCCGATGAACGGCCAGCCCTCGCGGGCAAGCAAAGGATGGGGGTAGTTGGACACGACGCTGAGCCGGTTGCCGATGCGAAGCGCAATGGTAGCCGCAAGGCTTGCGCGACGGGCGCCGTGTAGACTGATCGAGAACCTTGTCCTCTCTTGCTTTGCCCTTTCGTCGACCATGACTTCCTCGCCCTTCTCCGCAGTTCCGCTGGCACCGCGCGACCCGATTCTCGGCATGAGCGAGGCCTTCGCCGCCGACCCTCGGCCGAGCAAAGTCAATCTCGGCGTCGGCGTGTATGTGGACGAAAACGGCAAGATTCCGGTGCTGCGCGCGGTGCGCGAAGCCGAGCAAGCGCGGGCCGCCACCGCCGCGCCGCGCGGCTATTTGCCGATCGATGGCATCGCCGCCTACGACGCCGCGGTGCAGAAACTGCTGTTCGGCGAGAACTCCTCGCTCTTGGCCAGCGGCCGCGTGGTAACCGCGCAAGGGCTGGGCGGCACCGGCGCGCTGAAGATCGCCGCCGACTTTCTGCGTCGCGCGCTGCCGAATGCGACGGTGCTGATCAGCGACCCGAGTTGGGAGAACCATCGGGCGCTGTTCGAGCAGGCGGGCTTTGTGGTGAACGCCTACCCGTACTACGACGCGGCCACCTGCGGTCTCGACTTCGCCGGCATGAGCGCCGCCCTGCGCGCCGCTGCGCCGGGCACCGTCGTCGTGCTGCACGCCTGCTGCCACAACCCGACCGGAGTCGACTTGGACGCCGCGCAGTGGGCCGAGGTCGTGCGCATCGTGCGCGAGCGGCAGTTGATCCCGGTACTGGACTTCGCCTACCAGGGCTTCGGCAACGGCATCGCCGCCGACGCCACCGCGATCACGCTCTTCGCCGACTCGGGCCTCGATTTCTTCGTCGCCAGCTCCTTTTCCAAGTCGTTTTCGCTCTACGGCGAGCGCGTCGGCGCGTTGACCGTGGTCGCCGCCGACAAGGACGAAGCCACCCGCATCCTCAGCCAGATGAAGCGCGTGATCCGCGCCAACTACTCCACACCGCCGACCCACGGCGGCAGCGTGATTGCCGCCATCCTCGGCGACGCCCGCCTGCGGGCGCTGTGGGAAGAAGACCTGGCCGGCATGCGCGACCGGATCAAGGCCATGCGCCAGCAGCTGGTCGATGGACTGAAGACGCGCGGGGTGAAGCGCGATTTCTCCTTCGTGCTGCGCCAGCGGGGCATGTTCTCCTACTCGGGGCTGACACCCGAGCAGATGCAGCGGCTCGCCACCGACTTCGGCATCTATGGCCTGTCCACTGGCCGCATCTGCGTGGCAGCGTTGAACCCGCGCAACATCGACGCGGTGTGCGACGCCATCGCCGCCGTGCTCTGACTGCGCTGCGCCGATATAATGCGCGGCTCATTCCCCGATAGCTCAGTCGGTAGAGCGACGGACTGTTAATCCGCAGGTCCCTGGTTCGAGCCCAGGTCGGGGAGCCAGAGTGAGGTGGCCGGGATCGTCCCGCCAACAAAAACGCCCGGACATGCCGGGCGTTTTTGTTGAATTGCAGCGCGCGGGTCAGTTGATCGGCGTCTTCTTGCCGCCGGGATAGTTGTAAAGGGTGGTGGCGGCGTTCGTCAGCTCGCCGGTCTTGTCGAAACGCACCTTGGTGGTGACGCCGTCGTAGTCGATCGTCGCCAACACCGGCAGGTACTTGGCCGGATCGGTCGAGTTGGCCTTCTGCATCGCCGCGGCGAGGGTCATCACCGCGTCGTACACGTAGGGGGCATAGACCTGGATCGGCTCCTTGTACTTGGCCTCGAAGCGGGCGCGGAAGTCCTTGCCCTTGGGCATCTTGTCGAGCGAGGCGCCGCCCTCGGCACAGATCACCTTGTCGCTGATCGCGTCGCCGGCCAGCTTGGCAATCTCCACCGTGCAGATGCCGTCGCCGCCGAGCACCGGCACGTTCAAGCCCAACTGCTTCATCTGCCGCAGCATCGGCCCGGCCTGCGTGTCCATGCCGCCGTAGAAGACGACTTCGGGGTTCTGCGCCCGGATGGTGGTCAAAATGGCATTGAAGTCGGTTGCCTTGTCGTTGGTGAACTGACGCGACACGATGGTGGCGCCGTTTTCCTTGGCCACCTTCTCGAAGATGTCGGCAACACCTTGCCCGTAGGCGGTGCGGTCGTCGATGATGGCCACGCGTTTGGCTTTCAGCGTCTTGGTGGCGTAATTGGCCGTGGCGGCGCCCAGCGCGTTGTCGTTGGCGATGATGCGAAACGCCGTGTTGAAGCCCTGCTGCGTGTAGCGCGGGTTGGTCGCCGCCGGCGTGATCTGCGGGATGCCGGCATCGAAGTAGATCTTCGAAGCCGGAATCGTCGTGCCGGAATTCAGGTGGCCCACCACACCGTTGACTTTGGCATCGACGAGCTTTTGCGCCACCGCGGCACCCTGCTTGGGATCGGCGGCGTCGTCTTCGCCGATCAGGCGGAAGCGCACCTTCTTGCCGCCGATGGTGAGGTTGCGCGCGTTGAGGTCTTCGATCGCCATGATCGCGCCGCGCTCGTTGTCCTTGCCGTAGTGGGCCTGCCCGCCGGACAGCGGAGCGACGTGGCCGATCTTCACTTCGACCACGTCCTGGGCCAGCACCGGGCCGGCCGCGAGCGCTGCCGCGATGGGCAGCAGCTTCAAAGCAGCAAACTTCATTCGTCGTCCTCCTGAGTTGGGGGCCACGCGGCCCGAACGAGTCAGTGTAGCCAAGAATCCGACCGTGCCGCTCCTCTACGGCTCAGTCGATCAACAGTGCGGCGGCGAACACGCCGATCATGCTGAAGACGATGGCCAGCTTGGCGACCGTGCCGGCGAGCAGGCCCAGCCAGGTGGCGATACCGACCCGCCCGGCGCGCAAAGCGTCGCGATGGGCGATGAACTCACCGATCGCCGCACCGACCAGCGGCAGAACGAACACGCCAACCAGTCCGGCGAAGATGCCGGCGACGGTGCCGAGCGCGGCGCCGATCAGGCCGTACTTGCTCGCGCCGGCGCGCTGGGCGGCCACGGTGCTGGCGACGTAATCGAGCGCCACCCCCGCCAGCGCCATGAGTGTGCAGAGACCCAGCGCCACCGGCCCGATCTTCTGGAACTCGTCGATCCAGGCCGCCAGCACGATGCCGGCCAGCACCAGCAGCACGCCCGGCAAGGCCGGCAAGACGGTGCCGGCGACACCCACCAGCATCATCGCCACCGCCAGAACCCAGAGCAGCGCGTCCATCGGTCAGCCTCGCTTGAGCACGATGCTCTCGAGCACACCGGCCACATCCTTGCACATGTCGGTCAGCGACTCGAGCACCTCGTACACCGCCTTCAACTTGACGATCTGGCGCGCGTCCGGCTCTTCGCGGAACAGCCGCGACATCGCCGCGCGCAGTACATGGTCGGCCTGCGCTTCGATCTCATCGACCTCGGCGCACAGCGCCAGCACCGCCGCCGGCGACGGCAGCCGCGCCAGCTGGCCGACCGCCTGCTCCAGCTTGAGCATGGCCTCCACTGCCAGATCGGCCAACCGCTGCGCCTCGGGCGTGACGGCGAGCAGGTGATACAGGTGCAGCGACTGCGCGGCGTCTTCGGCCAGATCGATCACGTCGTCCAGGCGGCTCGCCAGCGCGTGCACCTCGGCCCGCGCAAACGGCGGGAAGAGCGAGGCCCGCAGCCGCGCCTGCACCTGATCGTCCACGCCGTCGGCGCGCTTCTCGATCGCTTCGATTTCGCGCACGCGGCGGGCCGGGTCGCACACGTCGTGCAGCAGTTGCGCCAGGGCGCGCAGCGCCTCCACGGCCAGCGCCGCCTGCGCCTCGAACAGCGGGTAGAAGCTGCGATCCACCGGCCGCACACGGCGCAACATGCGGCGCCAGAACGGCCGCGGCTCGCGCGCGTCGGGGGCGAACTGCGCGCTCATCTCAGAACGGCGCGCCGCTGCCGGCGGCCAAATTGTCGAAGCGCGTGTACTCGCCGCGGAACGCGGTGCGCACGGTGCCCAGCGGTCCGTTGCGCTGCTTGAGGATGATGACTTCCGCCACGCCCTTGTCCTGCGTCTCTTTGTTGTACTGCTCGTCGCGGTAGATGCCGAGGATCACGTCGGCGTCCTGCTCGATCGCGCCGGACTCGCGCAGATCGGCCATCAGCGGTCGCTTGTCGTTGCGCGACTCGACTGCGCGGTTTAACTGCGATAGCGCGATCACCGGCACCTGCATTTCCTTGGCCAAGCCCTTCAACGAGCGCGAGATCTCGGAAATCTCCGTGGCGCGGTTTTCGCCCTGACCGCTGACCGACATCAGTTGCAGGTAGTCAACGATGATCAGGCCCGGCTTGCCCGCGCTCTTGCGCATCCGCCGCGCGCGGGCGCGCAGTTCGATCGGGTTCAGCCCCGGCGTCTCGTCGATAAAGAGCGGCGCATCGTGCAGCTTGGCCATCGCGTCGGTGAGCCGCCCCCAGTCGTCCTGCTCCAGCCGGCCGCTGCGCAGCCGCTGCTGGTCGATGCGCCCGACGGAGCCCAGCATCCGCAGCGCCAGTTGCCCCGCGCCCATTTCCATCGAGAACACGAACACCGGCCACTTTTCGCGGATCGCCACGTGCTCGCCGATGTTGAGCGCGAGCGAGGTTTTGCCCATCGACGGCCGGCCGGCGATGATCACCAGATCGCCGGGCTGCAGGCCGGAGGTCATCCGGTCAAGGTCGGAGTAACCGGTCGGAATGCCGGTCACGTCGTTCGGGTTCTTGCGGTCGAAAAGCTCCTGGATCCGCTCCATTACGCGTGTGAGCAGCGGCTGGATCTCGGTGAAGCCGGCGCGACCGCGCGCACCCTCTTCGGCGATGTTGAAGACGCGCGCCTCGGCTTCGTCGAGTATCTGCTTGGTGTCGCGCCCCTGCGGGTTGAGCGCGGAAGTGGCGATCTCGTCGCCGGCGGAGACCAGCCGGCGCAGGATCGAGCGGTCGCGCACGATTTCCGCGTAGCGGCGGATGTTGGCGGCCGACGGCGTGTTCTGCGCCAGCGCGTTCAGGTACACGAGGCCGCCGGCCTCATCGGCGCGGCCCGCGGTTTGCAGGCCTTCGTAGACGGTCAGCGCATCGGCCGGCTTGTCCAGATCGATCAGCCGACTGATCTCGCGGTAGATGAGCTTATGGTCGTGCCGGTAAAAATCTTCGGCATTGAGCGCGTCGCCGATCCGGTCCCAGGCCTCGTTGTCGATCAGCAGGCCGCCCAGGACGGCCTGCTCGGCATCGATCGAGTGCGGCGGTGTGCGTACCGCCGCCAGTTGCGGATCGACCAAGGGAGAATTCATCGACGCTCCAAATCAGGGCCGATGACTATAGCCGCGCGGCGGCGCGCGAGCCGCCCGCGCCGCGCGCCCAGCCGCGAACTACGCCGCTTCGCCCGAGACGGCGACGGCGATCTCGGCCGTTACGTCGGTGTGCAGCGAGATCGTCAGCTTGTGCTCGCCCACCTGCTTCAGCGGCCCCTGCGGCATGCGGATCTGCGCGCGCTCGACCTTGTGGCCCAGCCGCGCCAGCGCCTCGGCGACGTCGACATTGGTGACCGAGCCAAAGAGCCGCCCGTCCACCCCCGCCTTGGCCCCGATGTGCACGGTGAGGCCGTTGAGTTTCTCCGCCAATGCCTGCGCTGCCGCGAGCCGCTCGGCCTGCGCCGCCTCCAGCTCGGCGCGGCGCGCTTCGAACTCCTTCAGCGCCGCGTCGGTGGCGCGGCGCGCCTTGCCGTGCGGGATCAGGTAGTTGCGGGCGTAGCCTTCCTTGACTTTGACCACGTCGCCCAGTTGGCCGAGATTGGCCACGCGATCGAGCAGAATGACTTGCATCGTCGTCTCCCGCGCCGGTTAGTGGTTGTCCGAGTA
>JBKCXU010000029.1:0-8218 GCA_046316025.1 Betaproteobacteria bacterium
ACCAGCGCCAGCATCGCCTCGGCAATCGGCGTGGCGCGAATGCCGACGCAGGGGTCGTGCCGGCCATGCGTTTCGACCGTCACCGGCTGGTTGGCACGGTCGATCGAGCGGCGCGGCAGGCGGATGCTGGAGGTGGGCTTGATCGCAATGCTCACCTCGAGGTCCTGCCCGGTCGAAATGCCGCCCAGCACACCGCCGGCATGGTTGCTGGCAAAGCCTTCCGGCAGCAGTTCGTCGCCGTGCTCGCTGCCGCGCTGGGTCACGGCGGCAAAGCCCGCGCCGATCTCGACACCCTTGACTGCGTTGATGCCCATCATGGCGTAGGCGATGTCGGCGTCCAGCTTGTCGAAGAGCGGCGTGCCCAGCCCCACCGGCACGCCGGTCGCAGCGACGCGCAGCCGCGCGCCGCAGGAGTCGCCGCTTTTGCGCAGCGCGTCCATCGCGGCTTCGAGCCGCGGCACGATGTCGGCATTGGGCGCGAAGAAGGGGTTGGCCTCGGCCAGCTCCCAGGCGACGAAGGGAATCTCGATCTCGCCCAGCTGCGTCAGGCAGCCGCGCACCACCGTGCCGTAATGCTCGCGCAGCCACTTCTTGGCCACCGCACCGGCCGCCACCATCGGCGCGGTCAGCCGCGCCGAGGAGCGCCCGCCGCCGCGCGGATCGCGCAGCCCGTACTTGCGCCAGTAGGTGTAGTCGGCGTGGCCGGGGCGAAAGGTGTCGAGCAGGTTCTCGTAATCGCTGCTGCGCTGGTCCTCGTTGCGGATCAGGAGAGCGATCGGCGTGCCGGTGGTCTTGCCCTCCAAGACGCCGGAGACGATCTCCACCCGGTCGGACTCACGCCGCTGCGTGACGTGGCGCGAGGTGCCGGGCTTGCGCCGATCCAAGTCGGGCTGCATGTCCGCAGGCGAAAGCTCCAGGCCCGGCGGGCACCCGTCGATCACGCAGCCGATCGCCGGCCCGTGCGACTCGCCGAAGTTGGTGACGCAGAAGAGGTGCCCGAAGGTCGATCCAGCCATGCCGGCGATTCTACGGGCGCCCTATCTCCAATCGCCGCGCAGTTCGGCCACCCGCGCTTGCAGAGTCTCCGGTGTGGCCTGCGCCGCCGGCACGGGCTCGCCGACGTGGATGCCGATGCGCGAGAACAAGCCGCGGCGGAACGGCCGGCGCATCGCTGCGCCGCCGTCGATGCGCGAAAAAAACGACCCCCACAGCCCTTGCAGCGCGATCGGCACCACCGGCACCGGGTCGCGCGCCAGGATGCGCGTCACCCCCGGGCGGAACGGATACAACTCGCCGGTGTCGGTGAGCCGGCCTTCAGGGAAGATGCAGACGAGGTTGCCGTCGCGCAGTTCTTCGGATACGCGCTCGAAGGCCCGCTCCATCATCGCGGGGTCCTGTTTCGCGGAGGCAATCGGGATCGCCTTGGCCTGGCGGAACATCCACGACAGCACCGGGATGCGGAAGATCGACAAGTCCATCACGAAGCGGATCGGCCGGGGGCTCGCGGCCATCAACACCAGCGCATCGACGAAGCTCACGTGGTTGGCCACCAGCAACGCTGCGCCGTCGGCCGGGATGCGCTCGACGTGCTGGCGTTTGAGTCGATAAACCAAGCCCACCAGAAGCCAGGAGACGAAGCGCAGCAAAAACTCCGGCACCAGCGAGAAGATGTATGCGGCCACCAGCGCGTTGAGGATCGCCAGCAGCAGGAACAGCGTCGGGATGCTCCAGCCGAGCCCTTCCAGCACCAGCGCGCCGAAGGCCGCCGCCACCAGCATGAACACGGCATTCAGGATGTTGTTGGTAGCGATGATCCGCGCCTTGTGGGTCGGCTCGCAGCGGGTCTGGATCAGCGCGTACAGCGGCACGCTGTACAGCCCCGCAAAAGCCGACAGCAGCGCCAGATCGACGAGCAGCCGCCAGTGCGCGCCGTGGGCAAGGAACTGCGGCACGGTCTGCATGCTGCCCACCGGCAGACCCTGCACCGCGAAGTAAACGTCGGCGGTAAAGACCGTCATGCCGATGGCGCCAAACGGCACCAGCCCGATCTCCACCTGTCGGCGCGACAGCAGCTCGCAAGCGAGCGAGCCGGCGCCCACGCCGATCGCAAAAGTCGCCAGCAGCAAGGTGGCCACCGACGGGCCGCCCCCCAGCGTCTTCTGCGCAAACAGCGGAAACTGCGTCAGGAACACGGCGCCGAAGAACCACATCCACGAGATGCCGATCACCGACAGGAACACCGCCCGGTCGCCGCGCGCCACGCGCACGTTGTCCCAGGTAACGCGGAAGGGATTCAGATCGATCCGCAGCTCCGGGTCCGACGGCGCCGTGCGCGGGATCGCCAGGCTGGAAGCCAGCCCCGCCAGCGCCAGTGCGACGCAGGTGGCCGCCGCGTACAGATGCCCGTTGGGGCCGGAGTCGATCAAGGTGCCCGCGGTCAGCGTGCCGAGCAGGATCGCGACGAAGGTGCCCATCTCCACCAAGCCGTTGCCGCCGACGATCTCGCCGGGTGCCAGCACCTGCGGCAGGTAGGCGTACTTGACCGGGCCGAAGAGCGTGGAGTGCAGACCCATCAAGAAGGTGCAGGCGGCGAGGATCCAGAAGCTGTGCAGCCAGAAGCCCACCGCGCCGGCAAGCATGATGGCCACCTCCAGCACCTTGACCGACTGCATCACGCGGCTCTTGTCGAAGCGGTCGGCAATCTGCCCGCTGGTGGCCGAGAACAGCAGGAAAGGCAGGATGAACAGGCCCGCGATGATGTTGATCGCCACCGCCGGGGCTAGCGCCGAGTACTCCGCGCCCTTGTAGGTGACGAGCAGCGTGACCGCGTACTTGAACACGTTGTCGTTGGCCGCCCCGAGGAACTGCGCACCGAAGAACGGCGCAAAGCGGCGCTGACTCAGAAGCGCGAACTGGTTGGGATGGGACACGCGGCACTCTCCTTGGCGGTGCAGCCTGCGCCGGCAGCCGCCGCAGGCCCGCGCATCCTACCGGCCAATGGCCGCCCCGCACCCGCAAGCGCGACGGTCGCGGCCGCCGCTACCGCCGGGCGTGCCGCATCAGGCTGCCGGCGACTCCGGCTCCGGCCAGTCGCGGATATAGGCCTTGAGCATCTTGTTCTCGAAGCCCTGCTCTTCCAGCACCGCGCGCGCCACGTCGTAGAACGAGATCACGCCCATCAAGGTGCCGCCGTCCATCACCGGCACATAGCGGGTGTGCTTCTCCAGCATCAGCGGGCGCAGCAGATTGACGTCGGTGTCCGAGCCGACGATGAGCGGCTGCGCGTCCATCACCTGCCGCACCGCGCCGTCGCCGATCCAGCCGCCGTTGGCATGGACGGTCTTGAGCACTTCGCGGAAGGTCAGCATGCCGGCGAGCCGGCCGTGATCCATCACGACGATCGAGCCGATGTCGTTCTCGGCCATCGTCTGCACCGCCTGCCACAGCGGCGCATGCGGCGGAGTCGTGAAAAGCGCGGTGCCCTTGACGCGCAGGATGTCGCTGACTTTCATGGCCTGTCTCCCTCGGTTCGCCCTGTGCGTCGATGCTAGCCCCGCGCGCCGCGCAAGGCTAGACGTCGCGCAGCCAACCAAGTCCCGCCGATGTGCGGGCAGGTGGCGGGCAGTTCGTGCAGTGAAGCGAGGTGGCGGTCGGCCGGCGCGATCAGCGGGCGAGCACGGCCTTCATCGCCTCGACCTCGCGCACCACCGCCGCGCGGATCGGCGGCTCCCATACCGAGTGGCCGGCATCGGGCACCACCGTGTAGCTCGCCTGCGGCCAAGCCCGCGCCAGATCGTCGGCGCTGCGCGCCGGGCAGACCAGGTCGTAGCGGCCCTGCACGATGGCGGCCGGCAACTGGCGGATCCGATACAGGTGGTCGAGCAACTGGTTGGGCGCGAGAAAGCACCGATGGGCGAAGTAATGCGCCTCCAGCCGCGCCAGCGCCACCGCATCGTCGCCGAAGTGGCGCGCCAGGTCGGCGTTGGGCAGCAGCGTCGAGCAGCGACCCTCATACTCGCTCCACGCGCGGGCAAACGGCAGATACACCTGCGGGTTCGGGTCGAACAGCCGCCGCAGATAGCCACGCAGCGGATCGGCCCGCTCCGCGGGCGGCAGCATCTCGACAAAGGCGCGCTGCGCCTCGGGGAACACCTGGCCGATGCCGCGCAGGAACCAGTCGATCTCACTTTGCCGGCCGAGAAAGATGCCGCGCAACACGAGGCCCAGCACGCGGTCCGGCTGCGCCTGCGCGTAGGCGAGCGCCAGCGTGCTGCCCCAGGAGCCGCCAAAGAGCAGCCAGCGGTTGACCCCGAGCGCGTGCCGCAGCCGCTCGATGTCGCGCAGCAGATGCGCGGTGGTGTTGGCGGCGACTTCGCCGTGCGGCGTGGAGTTGCCCGCACCCCGCTGGTCGAACAGCACGATGCGGAAAAACGCCGGATCGAAAAACCGCCGGTGCTCGCTCGAGCACCCGCCGCCCGGCCCGCCGTGCAGAAACAGCACCGGCACGCCGTGCCGATTGCCGCTGACCTCCCAGTACATCGTGTGAATCTCGTCCAGCGGCAGCATGCCGCTGTCGTAGGGTTCGATGGGCGGGTACAAGTCGCTGCGCAAAGGTGCGGCGGCATCCATGCGTGGCATTATGCAGCGGCCCATTTGAAGAACACGAAGACGCGGCACAGACGTACCGATTGGGTTGCGGTCTTCCCTCACCCGGCGCTGCGCGCCACCCCCGCCCGGTGGTCGAGGGTTGGTTACCCCCCCTCTCCCCCCGGGAGTGGGGTTGGGCTGAGGGAAGACCGCTGCTACCGCCGCGCAGCGTCACCTCTGCACGAATCGCCATCCCATGCCCCCACCCCGCACCCCCGGCTTCGACACCCTCGCGCTGCACGCGGGCCAAACCCCCGACCCCGCCACCGGCGCCCGCGCGGTGCCGATCTACGCGACCACGTCGTTCTGCTTCGACGACTCGGACCATGCGGCAGCACTCTTCAACATGGAGCGCGCCGGGCATGTGTACTCGCGCATCTCCAACCCGACCGTGGCGGTACTGGAAGAGCGCATCGCCGCGCTGGAACAAGGGGTCGGCGCCATCGCCACCGCCAGCGGGCAGGCGGCGCTGCATCTGGCGATTGCCACGGTGATGGGCGCGGGCAGCCACATCGTCGCCAGCCGCGCGCTTTACGGCGGCTCGCATAACCTGCTCGCTTACACGCTGGCGCGCTTCGGCATCGAAACGACCTTCGTCAACCCGCGCGATCTGAATGCCTGGCGCGCCGCGCTGCGGCCCAACACGCGGCTGTTGTTCGGCGAGACGCTCGGCAATCCGGGGCTGGACGTGCTCGACGTTCCCGCCGTGGCCGCACTCGCGCACGAATACGGCCTGCCGCTGCTGGTGGACAGCACGTTCACGACACCTTACCTGCTGCAACCCTTTGCGCACGGCGCGGACCTGATCTTCCACTCGGCCACCAAGTTCATCGGCGGCCACGGCACGGCGATTGGCGGGCTGCTGGTCGATGGCGGCACGTTCGACTGGGCCGCCAGCGGCAAGTTCGAGACGCTGACCGCGCCCTACGCGGGATTCCACGGCATGACCTTTGCCGACGAAAGCACGGTCGCGCCCTTCCTGCTGCGCGCGCGGCGCGAAGGGCTGCGCGACTTTGGCGCCTGCATGAGCCCGCACACCGCCTTCCTGCTGCTGCAAGGGCTGGAGACGCTGCCGCTGCGGATGGAGCGGCACGTCGCCAACACGCGCCGCGTGGTGGAGTTTCTCGCCGCGCAGCCGCAGGTCGAGTCGGTCGCCCATCCGGAATTGCCTTCGCACCCCGACCATGCGCTGGCCAAGCGCCTGCTGCCGCGCGGCGCGGGCGCGGTGTTCAGCTTCAACCTCAAGGGCTCGCGCGCGGCCGGGCGCACCTTTGTCGAAGCGCTGAAAGTGTTCTCGCATCTGGCCAACGTCGGCGATGCCAAGTCGCTGGTGATCCACCCCGCCTCGACCACGCACTTCCGCGTGCCGGATGCGGAGCTGGCCGCCGCCGGCATCACGCAGGGGACGATTCGTCTTTCGATCGGCCTAGAAGACCCGGCCGATCTGCTCGACGATCTGGCGCGCGCGCTCAAGGCCGCGGGCAAGGCGGGCTGACCATGCAACTCGGCAAGCTCTACGCCTACTCCGGCGGCAAGCCCTTCGACGCCGCGCGGCCCTGTGTGGTGTTTCTGCACGGCGCGCAGCACGACCATAGCGTGTGGATTCTGCAAAGCCGCTGGTTGGCGCATCACGGCTACAGCGTGCTCGCCTTCGACCTGCCGGGGCATGGGCGCAGCGGCGGTGCCGCGCTCGCCACCGTGCCGGCGATTGCCGATGAGTTAGCGACAGCGCTGGCGCCGCTGGCCTGTCCCGGCTTTCTGCTGGTTGGCCACAGCATGGGCTCGCTGATCGCACTCGAACTCGCGCAGCGGCTGGGCGACCGCGTAAAGGGGGTGGCCTTGCTCGGCACCGTCTTCCCGATGCGGGTGGCCGATGCGCTGCTCACCGCCTGCCGCGACTCGCCGGACGAGGCGATGCAGACGATCAACGTCTGGTCGCACAGTGCCGGCCTGGCACCCTTTGCGGCGCGGCCGGGCAATCCGGGGCCGGGGTTCAACATCGTCTGGCAGAACCTGCGGCTGATGCAGCGGATCGCGCGCTTGAACGGCGCAGACGTGTTGCCGACCGACTTTGCCGCCTGCAATGGCTATGAGGGCGGCCTCGCCGCAGCAAAGGCACTGACGTGTCCGGCGCTCTTCCTGCTCGGGGCCGCCGACCAGATGACCCCGCCCAAAGCGGCGCGCGCATTGATCGACGCCTGCCGCGACCCGCAGGTCGTCACCCTCCCCGCCACCGGCCACGCGCTGATGGCAGAAAACCCCGAGGGTGTGCGCCGTGCGCTGGCGGACTTTGCGGCGCAGGTGTTGGCATGAGCCTGCGCATCGCACTCGAACGCGCCAACCAGCCGGAGGTCGTCGCGCTGATCGACGAGTTGGACGCCTACCAGAAGCCGCTCTATCCACCGGAAAGCCACCACGGCATCGACATCGAAGCACTCGTCCAGCCGCAGGTGCTCTTCGCCGTCGCCCGCGACGCACCGGGCCCGGCAGTCGGCTGCGGCGCCATCGTGCTCGAAGCGGACTACGGCGAAGTCAAGCGCATGTACGTGCCGCCCGCGCAGCGCGGGCGCGGCATCGCCGAGGCGCTGCTGCGCTATCTGGAGGCCGCAGCCATGCAGCGCGGCTGCACGCTGTTCGCCTTGGAGACCGGCATCCACCAGCATGCCGCGCTGGCCTTCTACGCCCGCATGGGCTACGGGCGCTGCGAACCTTTCGGCGACTACCGGCCCGACCCGCTGAGCGTGTTTATGCGCAAGGCAGCCGGCGCGGCGGCGGCGTAGCGGCTACCGCGCAAGGCGCGCCAGCGGCAGATCCAACCGCGCCAGCTCCCCCGGCCCGATCCAACCGTTGGGATCGACTTCCGCCGCAAAGCTGTGCGCGGGATCGAGCGCCAGCCGCTCGAACAGCGGCCGCAGCGTGACGCGGCCCGGGTCGGCGACAAAGCGCCAACGGCCGTTGCGATCGCCACCCAACTGGCGCAGGTAGCCGAGCTTTTCCAGCCGCGGCAGCAGGCGCCCGACCGTCTCGCCGGGGGTGCGCGTGGTCACCGACAATTCGGCCGCCGTTGCTTCGGGCGGCGTCTCGGACTGCGGCCGATACAAGGCGCGCAACAGCGCCACCGCGGTGTAGAACTCGTCGCCGGCGCGGGCCGCGTCGGCAAAGCGCGTGGCGCGCAGCGCCGGGATGGTGGCGGCAATGGCCGCGCCGAACAACACGACAAACCACGCCAGGTACACCCACAGCAGGAAGAGCGGCGCCACCGCAAAGGCGCCGTAGATCGTCGCCACCGTGCCGGCGCGGATGTAGGCGGCAAAGCCTTCCTTGACGACCTCGCCGGCGATGGCCGCGACAAAGCCGCCGATAAGTGCTTCCTGCCAGCGCACCTTGCAGTTCGGCACCAGCACGTACAGCGCCGCGTAGGCCAGCCCGTAGCCCAGCACCGGCAGGGTGTCGAAGACCGCCCGCAGCCACGGCGGCCACGCGCGCGAGAGGCCGGCCGCGCCCGAAAAGAGATACGAGCTCGCCGCGAGGCTCGCGCCGATCAACACCGGCCCGACCGTGATCAGCGCCC
>JBKCXU010000030.1:0-3637 GCA_046316025.1 Betaproteobacteria bacterium
GCCGCGTAGCGGCCGGGTGAGGGAAGGCTGCCGCGCCGGGGCAGGGCTTGCCGCGTTGCTGCGAACTACTTGGCGAGGAACCCCGCCTCCTTCATCAACTGCAAGTGGCGCGCTTCTTCCTTGCCGAGCCACTCGGTGAAGGCCGTGCCCTGCAACGAGGTGTCGTTGAATGCGCCCTTGTCCATGAATTCCTTCCACTCGGGCGTGGCGCGCACCTTGTTGAGCAGATCGACGTAGTAGGCCACCTGCTGCGGCGTGACCCCCGGCGCCATGAAGATGCCGCGCAGCATCAGGTAGGTCACGTCGATGCCGGACTGCGCGCAGGTCGGAATGTCGTTCCAGCTTTGCGTTGCGGTGACCTTGGCCTTGTACGGCATCCGCTCCTTGTCGAACACGCACAGCGGGCGCAACTGGCCGGCGCGCCACTGGGCGACCGCCTCGATCGGGTTGTTGACGGTCGAATCGATGTGCTTGCCCACCAGCTGCACCGCCACGTCGCCGCCGCCGCGGAACGGCACATAGATGAACTTGGTGCCGGTTTGCTTCTCCAGCGCGACCGTGATGATCTGGTCTTCCTGCTTGGAGCCGGTGCCGCCCATTTTCATTTTGCTCGGGCCGGCAGCGCGGGCGGCGTCGATGTACTCCTTGGGCGTCTTGTACGGCGTCTCGGCGTTGACCCAGAGCACGAACTCGTCGAGCGCCATCATCTTCACCGGCGTCAGGTCGCGCCAGTTAAACGGCACCGCGGTGGCCAGCGGCGTGGTGAACAGGTTCGACAGCGTGATGACGATCTTGTGCGGGTCGCCCTTCGATCCCTTGATGTCGAGGAAGCCTTCCGCGCCCGCGCCGCCGCTCTTGTTGACGACGACCATCGGCTGCTTCATCAGGTTGTGCTTGGCGATGACCGTCTGGATGAAGCGCGCCATCTGGTCGGCACCACCGCCGGTGCCGGCCGGGACGATGAACTCGACCGTCTTGGCCGGCTCCCAGCCTTGTGCGGCAGCTGGGGTGCCCACAACGACGCCGGCGGCCAGAACGGCCGCCGTTAACCACTTGCCGGAGTTGCCCGCACCGGGACGGGCGCGCAAAGAGAGTGCATTCATCGGAATTCCCCAAAAAGAAAGAACAAGTTAAAAAGAAACCAGCGGGGCGGCCGCGCTCTTCGGCGCATGCCGCCAACTCTGAAACTCAATGTAACAGCGCGTGACCGATCCAGCGGTGGCGATTTTGCGGACAAGAAAACAGTCTTCCGAATAGTGAAACGAGACCCGCGGCTCCGAGCGGCGCCAGTGGTAACTTCGCGCCCCGCGACGCTGGCCAACGGCGTTGTATTTTCGGGGGGGCCGAGTTCGATGAAGCTGTGTGTGGTCGGTGCCGGTGCGATCGGCGGGTATCTCGCGGTGCGTCTGGCGGGTGCCGGCGCGCAGGTGAGCGTGGTGATCCGCGGCGCTAATTTGCAGGCGGTGCGCGCGCAGGGCATGAAGCTCGTCAACGAAGACGGCTCCGAGCAGATTGCGCAGGTGGTCGCAACCGATCGGATGGCCGAGCTCGGCGTGCAGGACGTGGTGCTCCTCGGCATGAAGGCGCACCAAGTGGCGCCGGTGGTGCCGGAGCTGATGACGCTGATCGGCCCCGAGACACTCGTCATTACTGCGCAAAATGGCATCCCCTGGTGGTACTTCCACAAGACCGGCGGCCCTTACGAAGGGCGGCGGATCGAGGCGGTCGATCCCGGCGGGGTGATCTCCTCCGCGCTGCCGTTGGACCGCACCATCGGCTGCATCGTCTACCCGGCGGCGGAGCTGGAAGCGCCTGGTGCGATCCGCGTGGTCGAAGGCAACCGTTTTCCGCTCGGCGAACTGGACGGCGCCGACACCGAGCGCGTGCGCACGCTCGCCACGCTCTTCCGCGCGGCGGGCTTCAAGACGCCGATACTGTCCGATATCCGCTCGGAGATCTGGCTGAAGCTCTGGGGCAATGTGAGCTTCAACCCAATCAGCGCGCTGACGCACGCCACGCTGCAAGACATCTGCCGCTTCGCGCCCACCCGCGCGCTGGCCGCGGCGATGATGACCGAGGCGCAGGCCATCGGCACCAAGCTTGGTGTGCCGTTCAAGGTATCTCTGGAAAAGCGCATCGCCGGCGCCGAGGCGGTCGGCGCGCACAAGACCTCGATGCTGCAAGACGTGGAAAGCGGTCGCGTGCTGGAACTCGACGCGCTGGTCAAGAGCGTGATCGAGCTCGGCCAGATCACCGAGACGCCGACGCCGACCATTGACGCCGTGTACGCGCTGGCGGCACTGCTTGCCAAGACGCTGGCGGAGAGCAAAGGTCGGTTGAAAGTCGCCACATAGTTTTCTCCCTCCCCTTCAAGGGGAGGGGCAGGGGTGGGGATGGGTTGTAAGGAGCGCAGCTTCGACCGAAGTTCTGCCCGACCACCCATCCCCCTCCCAGCCTCCCCCGGGAAGGGGGAGGAGAAAGAAACCGGTTTTTGAGGAGTAAGCATGCAACGCCAATCCACAGTTTCCGCCCTGCTCAGCACCGGCGCGGACACCGCCACCGCCTTCGGCGCCCCCGGCGGCGCACCGCTCACCTACGCCGCGCTGCGCGCCCATGTGCAACGCACAGTGGCTGCGCTCAATGCGCTCGGCATCGGCCGCGGCGATCGCGTCGCCATCGTGCTGCCCAACGGGCCGGAGATGGCGAGCGCCTATATCGCGGTGGCGGCGGGCTGCGCGGCCTGCCCGCTGAACCCGGCCTACCGGGCCGACGAGTTCGAGTTCTACTTGTCCGACCTGCGCGCCAAAGCGCTGCTGGTCGAGCGCGGCAGCAGCTCGCCCGCCGTGGAAGTCGCGCGCAAGCAGGGCGTGCGCGTGCTCGAACTGACGCCGACGGGCGAAGGCAGCGGCGCCTTCACGCTGGCACCGGCCGATGGCGCCGGCGGCATGCCCACCGCCGAAGGCGGCATGTCGCAGCCTCAGGACGTGGCGCTCATCCTGCACACCTCGGGCACCACCTCGCGGCCCAAGATCGTGCCGCTCACACAGTCCAATGTCTGCGCCTCCGCCTACAACATCCTCGGCACGCTCCATCTGACGCCGGCCGACCGGGCGCTGAACATCATGCCGCTCTTTCACATCCACGGGCTGATGGCGGGGCTGCTGGCGCCGCTGGCGGCGGGGTCGAGCATCTTCTGCACGCCGGGCTTTAACGCGCTGAAGTTCTTTGGCTGGATGGCCGAGTGCAGGCCGACCTGGGTGACCGCGGTGCCGACGATGCACCAGACCGTCCTCGCCCGCGCCGCGCAGAACAAGGAGATCATCGCGGCCAATCCGCTGCGCTTTTTGCGCTCGTCCAGTTCGTCGATCCCGCCGCAGGTGATCGCGGAGCTGGAAGCGGTGTTCAACGCCCCGCTGATCGAAAGCTACGGCATGACCGAAGCCTCGCACCAGATGGCGAGCAATCCGCTGCCGCCGGCGCTGCGCAAGCCTGGCACCGTGGGCCGCGCCGCTGGGCCGGAGATCGCGATCATGGACGAGGACGGCAATCTGCTGGCCGCGGGTGCCACCGGCGAGATCGGGATCCGCGGCCCGACTGTGACCGCCGGCTACGAGAACAATCCCAAGGCCACTGGCGA
>JBKCXU010000031.1:0-2084 GCA_046316025.1 Betaproteobacteria bacterium
CTGCTCGACGACGGTGTCAGCGGCAGCACAGCCGCCCAAGCCGCCGCGCGCGGCGCCGGCCTCGAAGTCTTCATGGGTGGAGCCGGCGACGACCTCATCAGTCTGGCCAGCAACCGCTTCCTCTACGGCGGCGCCGTTCTGGACGGTGGCAGCGGAGCCGACGTGCTCTGGGGCAACCGCGGCGCCGACACCCTGCTGGGCGGTGCCGGCGACGACCAACTGGCCGGCGGCGGCGGCAATGACACCCTGGACGGCGGTGCCGGCAACGACTTCATGGACGGCGGCAGCGGCATCGATGCCTACCTCTTCGGCCGCGGCGACGGGCAGGACCGCATCACCAACCTGCAAGGCGCAGGCGCGCAGGACAGCCTGCGGCTCAAAGCGGGCATCGGCGCCGGCGACGTGAGCTTCGAGCGCGTCGGCGACGACCTGCAAGTGCGCATCGCCGGCAGCACCGACAGCATCACCATTGCCGGTTGGTACCTGTCGGAGAACAACCGGCTGGCGCGGATCGAGACCGCCGACGGCACCGCCCTGACCCCGCCGGCGGCCGCGGCGGTGGCCTTGTTGGTGCAGGCCATGGCGAGCTTCGCCCCGCAGAGCGCGGGCCGCACGGACGAAGCGCCACTTTCCATCGCCCACCCCACGCAGGGGCTCACCAACGTCTGGAGCGCCGACGGGCGGCCGGCAGGCATCGGCTGAGAGAGACTGTGAATAAATCTACTGCGCGGCCCAATCTCGCCCCTGCGATGCTCGCCGTACCCCTCTGTACGGGTGCGCTCCTCGGGCCGAGCTTGGGCCGCTCCCTACGATTTCTTCACAGTCTCTGAGCGGAGCGAGCAAAGCGCGTCAACAGCGACAGAGGCACACGAACATGACCCCAACCTGGATCAAGACCCTGCTGGCCGCGGCCGGCGCCCTTGTGCTGGCCGCCTGCGGCGGCGGAGGTGGCGGCGGAGGGGGCACCACCCCCACGCCAACTCCCGACCCCGCCCCCGTCATCACCACCCAGCCGGCCAGCGTCAGCGTCGTCGAAGGGGCCGCGGCCAGCTTCAGCGTCGCCGCCAGCGGCAACAACCTGACCTACCAGTGGCGCAGAAACGGCACCACCATCGCCGGGGCCAGCAGTGCCAGCTACAGCATCGCCGCCACCACCGCCGCCGACAACGGCGCGCAGTTCAGCGTGGTGGTCGCCAACAGCGGCGGCAGCGTCACCAGCAACAACGCCACCCTGACCGTCACCGCGGCGCCGGCGCGCACCGCAGTGGGCACGGCCATCGGGCCGGCGGCGAGCGCCAGCATCGGCCCCGCCGGCGGCAGCCTGACCGACGGCAGTGGCTTGGTCACCGTCACCGTCCCGGCCAACGCCTTTGCGGCGGCCACCTCCGTGAGCATCACGCCCATCACCGACACCACCCCGGGTGGTCTGGGCTACTCGTACCGGATCGACTGGAGCGGCACGGCCGCGCAGCCGATCGCGGTCAAGATCGGGCGGCTGGCCGACTGCCGGCTGGGCAGCGCCGGTGTGCTGATCGGCGTGGCCGAGCAGCGCGCGGTGGCC
Source organism: Betaproteobacteria bacterium (assembly GCA_046316025.1). Taxonomy (GTDB): domain Bacteria; phylum Pseudomonadota; class Gammaproteobacteria; order Burkholderiales; family Burkholderiaceae_F; genus JAJTHJ01. The sequence continues at coordinate 1,562 of JBKCXU010000031.1, forward strand.
GGCACCAGCCAGGGCGACTGGTATCGGCTGCGGCCGGCGGCGCGCACGGCCACCGGGGCGAGCGACAACTGCACCGCGGCCACCGCGGCGATCGTCGAAGAGATCACGGTGAGTCTGGCCGAGCCGCGGGTGGTGAGCCTGTATGCGGCGCTGGCGCTGAAGGCGCCGACGGCGGACATTGCGCCGAATGGCAGCGCGGCCATCGCCGTGGCGGGGCTGTGTGCCGATCCGCTGGCGAGCGCGGCGCCGAGCGCCAGTGCGCCGCTGCCGGCGTGCAGTGCGACGAGCCTGCCCACGAGCACGGCGCGCAGCGCCACGGTGGCGGGCAGCACGACGGCGGCGGGCACGCTGGCCAACGGGGCGACGGCGGCGAGCCTGACCTACACCGCGCCGGCGGCGGTGTCAGGACTGACTCCGGTCGAACTGACCGCCACCTATGCCACGGTGGGCAGCGCCAGCGACGTGACCGTGCGCGCCACGGTGACGGTGGTGCCGTAGCAGGGCGGCGGCGGGCTGCATCGAC
>JBKCXU010000032.1:0-29890 GCA_046316025.1 Betaproteobacteria bacterium
ACGGCGCCCACCGCGCAGATCGAGGCTGCGCCCGACGCGCGCGCCATCGCCAGCCGCGTGCAAGTGCAAGTGCGCGGCGCGCAGGCGCAGGTGCGCGTGGCGCAGACCGTCGCCCAAGACGCGAGCCGCGGGCTGCTCGTCACCGACGGCAGCGCCCGGCTGCAACGCGCCGGCCACGCCTACCGCATCGCGTTGCCCGCCACCGCTGTACCGTTGCCGCCGCAGGCGCTGATCGCCGAAGACGGGGAGCTGGCCTACCTGGTCGTCATCCCCGCCCGCGAAGCCAGCGGCCGCGTCAGCGTGGAACTGCGCGGCAGCGCTGAGGACGCCGCGCGGATCGAACTCGGTGAGTTGGCTGAGGACGAGCGCATCGCCTTTCTGATCCCGCTGCGCGACCGCGCCGCCGCCGCGCGCGTGGCGCAGGGCGCCGTGGAGTTCGAGGCGCGCGGCAATGGACGCAGTCTCTGGACCACGCTGCCCTTCGCGACCGCGCCCGTCACGCTCGCCACCGCCGACTGAGCGCGCCCCGCAACCGACACGAGAGCTACCGCCATGCCCACCCCGCTCAACGCCCGCATCGCCCGCACCCGACCCAACCCGCTCTTCGGCACGCTGGTCGTCACCCACGCCCCCGAGCAGCCGCCGCGCTACACGCCGACCGGCCAGCCGTGGCGGTTGCGCTCGCTGCTGCAACTGGCCCTGGGCCGCAAGCTCGTGGTCTGAGCACAGAACGTCGGCGCCTGCCCGGCGTGACGGTGCCCGCCTCCTCGCCGTCACGCCGGGCCGCTGGCCCATTGATTCAACCGGCTCGTCAACGCAGAAAGCGTTACCACGACTACATGCCGCGAAAGCGCTGCGCGTAGGTGCGGCTGACCTCCAGCCGTTCCGCGCAGTCGCGCACCACGACGACGAGCCGGTCGTCGGTGCGCTCCAGATGGGCGATGGCCCGGGAGTTGACGATCGTCGAGCGGTGGATCTGCCAGAACTGCTCGGGGTCGAGTTCGGCCTCGAGATCCTTGAGCGCGCGGCGGATCAGCGACTCGCCGCGCGCGGTGACCACCCGCGTGTACTTCAGATCGGACTGGAAGAAGAGCACGTCGTCCACGGCAATCAGCCGCACCTGATTGCCGACTGCGGCTTGTACCCAGCGCAGGCGCGTGGCGTCGCGCTTGCCCAAGGCTGCGGCCACCTGCGCCAGCGCGGTGGCCAAGGCCTCCGGCGGTGGCGCGGCGGACAGCACGCGCTGCCGCAGCCGAGCCACCGTCTCGGCCAGCCGCGCTTCGGAAGCGGGCTTGAGCACGTAGTCGATCGCGCCGCGCTCGAATGCGTCGAGCGCGTATTGGCTGTACGCGGTGATGAACGCGATGTGCGTCAGACCCTTGACCTGCGACGCCGCCGCCAGTCCGTTCATGCCTGGCATCTCGATGTCGAGGAAGGCGATGTCGGGTCGGTGCTGCACGATCGCGCGCACGGCCTCTTCGCCGTGATCCGCCTCGGCGACGACGCGCAGCTCCGGCCACAGGGCGGCGAGACTGTCGCGCAACTGCGCGCGCAGCAGCGGTTCGTCGTCGGCGATGACGGCGCTAGGCATGGGCAATCTCCTGGGCGGCGGCAGGATTGAGGGGCGCATCCGCGGAGCGCCCGAAGGGCAGCGTCAGGATCGCCCGCGTGCCATGGGGAAGTCGGTCGGCCAGTACGAGTGAGGCGCGCTCGCCGTAGGCGAGCTTGATGCGCTCACGCAAGTTGGCCAGGCCCGTGCCACCGGAGTCGGTGGCGGCCGTCGCTGCGACGCCGCCCCCGTCGTCGATGATCTCCAACTGCAGCAGCCCCTGCGGCAGTTCGCGCACATCGACGGCAATTGCACCGCCTTCGACGCGCGGCGCGATGCCGTGCTTGATCGCGTTCTCGACCAGCGTGAGCACCGACAACGGCGGCACCGGCACTTCGTGCAGGTGGGCTGGGACATCGATGCCGTACTGCAAGCGGCCCGGCATGCGCAGCTGCATCAGTCGCAGGTAGTGCTCGACGTGGCGCAGCTCGCGCGCAAGCGGCACCTCGCCGGCACGCAGCGCCGGCACCGACGACTGCAGGTACTCGATCAGCGCGTCGATCATCCGCAACGCGTCCGGCGACTGGGTCTGGATCAGATAGCGCAAATTGGCGAGCGTGTTGTACAGAAAGTGCGGCTCGATCTGCCCTTGCAGCAGCCGCAGTTCCGCTTCGGCCCGGCTGCGGGCCAGCGCCTGCGCCTGCGCCTCGGCGGCCAGCGCGCGCCGCGACTGCTCGGCTGCCTTCTCGCGTAATTTGCGGATGTGGCGAACGAACAGCGGGTCGATCAGTAACGCGACGACCAGCACCCAAATCCAGTTTTCGCCCGGCATTCGCCCCGCCCACGCACCCAGGTCGGCAAGCCAGAGGTCGATCGTCGCGCGGGAATCCCATGCCAGTCGCTGCGCGACGATCCCCACCAGGACACCGGCGACGACGAAGCCAAGTACAACACCCAATTGCCGTGCAAGCGCGCGGAGCGGGCGCCACTTCCGGTCGGTGCCACGAAAGGTCAGCGCAGGGGTGAGCCCGACATAGGGCGAGAGCGCGACGGAAACAGCGACCCAAAGAAAAAGGTGCGGAGCGACGATGCCGGTCGCCAGATAGCTGGCCGACCCGTGGCCGGCTCGGTAGCCAATCACCAGCGGCGGGATCAGGATCGCCGCCAGAAACAGGATGTACCCCAAGAGCAGCCAGCGACGATTCCTGCGCGCCCACAACAGCACGGCTTCCGCATCCGCCTCGAGTTCCGGCAGTGGCGCGCGGCAGGCAAGCAAGACGCAAACGAGTTTGGCAGCCAGGCGCATGGGCGCAGTATCGCTTGCCCGTGGGCGATCGGCATCCGTCATCGGTGCCGGCTGCGGCCAGCGCGGCACGAACTGCGGGAGAACGGGATCGAAGCGCCTGCCGCAGCACGCGGCCGCAGCGTTTTCAGCTGCGTTGGAACGTGACCGGCACCCGCCGCGGCCCAAAGCACCCTTGGTACTGCTCGAACCGCCCCGCGATCGGCGCCGCGCAATGCGGGCAATGCCCATCAGCCGTGACTTCGTACTTTTCGATCCGGTACCAGTCGCGCACGATCAGCGCCGCCTTGCAGCCGGGGCAGAAGGTGGTGCCGCCCTCCGTGTCGTGCACGTTGCCGGTGTAGACGTAGTGCAGGCCCGCGTCCAGCGCGATGCGGCGGGCGCGCGTCAGCGTCTCAGCCGGCGTGCGCGGCAGCTCCTGCATCTTGAAGTCGGGGTGAAAGGCGCTGAAGTGCAGCGGCACGTCCGGCCCCAGTTCGCGCGCAACCCACTGCGACAGTGCGCGTAATTCGTCGTCGGAGTCGTTCTTGGTCGGGATCAGCAGTGTGGTGATCTCGGTCCAGCACTGCGTCTCGTGCACCAGGTAGCTCAGCGTGTCGAGCACGGGTTGCAGATGCGCGCCTGTGAGCTTGAAGTAGAAGTCGTCGGTAAAGGCCTTCAGGTCGACGTTGGCGGCGTCCATTTTGGCGAAGAACTCGCGGCGCGGCGCGTCGTGGATATAGCCGGCGGTGACCGCGACGGTGGCGATGCCGCGCGCGTGGCAGGCGTCCGCCGCGTCCAGCGCGTACTCGGCAAAGACGATCGGGTCGTTGTAGGTGAAGGCCACACTGCGCGAGCGCGTGGCCGCGGCGGCGGCGGCGATGTCGGCGGGGTCGGCAGCGTCCATGAGCCGGTCCATGTCGCGGCTCTTGGAGATGTCCCAGTTCTGGCAGAACTTGCACGCGAGGTTGCAGCCCGCGGTGCCGAAGGAGAACACCGGTGTGCCGGGGTAGAAGTGATTCAGCGGCTTCTTCTCGATCGGGTCCACGCAAAAGCCGGACGAGCGGCCGTAGGTGGTGAGCACGAGTTGCTCGCCCTGCCGCGCCCGCACGAAGCAATGGCCGCGCTGCCCGTCGTGCAGCTTGCAGTCGCGCGGGCAGAGGTCGCACTGGATGCGGCCGTCGGGCAGCGCGTGCCACCAACGGGCGGGGTGCGCCCCGTTCACAGATTCGGTGTCGTGCGTCGCGGCTTGCGTCATGACGTGGCTCCAAGGACCCACGTCGTTCCCGCGCAAGCGGGAACCCAGCGGTCTCCCGCAAAAGACCCTGGACTCGCGCCTGCGCGGGAACGACGAGAAGGACTTACCCAACGCGTTGCGCTTCGCTCCATTTGTCCACCGTGTAGCGCATGACATTGATCCCCGGCGCCCAGAAGTCCAACGGCCAACCGGCCTTGCGCTTCAGGTGCGCGAGGAACTCCGCCGGCTGGGGCAACTGCTCCCACACTTGCGGCAAAAATGTGCCGCGGCGGCCGGCGTACTCGAAGATCAGCCCGTCCACGCCGGGGCGCAACTGGCGCAGCAGGTCGGGCTCGTCGGCAAACTGCATCGGCCGTGGTTCGGACAGCAGAGAGACTTCCACTTCGATCAGGTTGAACTCCTCGCGCGCCAGCTTGGCAAAGCGCGGGTCGGCAAAGGCCGCCGCACGCGCGTTGGCGCGCACGTCCAACTCCAGCGGCCGATGCGCTTCGAGCGAGCCGATGCAGCCGCGCAACTGGCCGTCGCGCTTGAGAGTAACGAAGGTCGCGCCCACTTCCGCCAGCCGCAGCAACGGCGGCGGCAGCGTCCATTGCAGGCCGAGTTCGCTCGCGATCGACGCGCGCGCCAGCCCGAGCAGCGTGGGGCCGAGGCGGTCGGCTTCATCGTTTTCGTTGGGCAACACGCTGGCGGGCGCCGCACCCTCGTACAGGGCAATCGACGCGTAGCCGACCACGCGATTCTTGTCGCCCGCGGTATCGCCCGAGTTGCGCAGGTCGAGCAACTGCGGCGCGAGCCCGCGCCGGCGCGCGGTGAGCAACAGGCCGTTGACCGGCGCCGCACCGCAGGCTTGCAGGTGGTCGAGTTCGGTATCGAAGGCGAGCATTGCCTTGACCGTGTCGTGGTCGATCCGCCGCGCTGTGTCGTAGGGCAGGTAGTGCGACAGGTCGGTGCTGACGACGATCAACGTCTCCGGGCCGCCCCAGACGCGGTCGAGCACCTCGGCCACCTCGTCCGGCGTGGCCTCACCCACCGCCAGCGGCAGCAGCCTGAAGTTGCCCAGCACCTCTTGCAGGAACGGCAGATGTACTTCCAGCGAATGCTCGGGCGCGTGGGCCGCAGCGCTTTCGACGACCTGGGGCAAGTCGCGCAGCGCGGCTACGCCTGCCGCGTCGATCTCGATCTCGCCCAATGGCGTGGCAAAGCGCTGCCCCCCCGGCAGCGCCAGCCCGCGCACGGCCACGCGATGCACCGGCCCCAGCAGCACGACGCGCCGGATGCGGCCAGCGAGAGGCTTGAGCCGTGCGTAACCCTCGGCCGCGGTCGGGCCCGAGTACACGTAACCGGCATGCGGCGCGATCAGCGCCTTGGGCGCGGGGGCCGCAGGCGCGGCGCGGGCGCCATCGAGCAGCCGGCGCAGCAGCGCGTGCAATGCGTCGGCGTCGCCGGGGTAGAAGGCGCCGGCAACGGCCGGCGGGCGGGTCGTGGGGGCGGCGGCAACGGCCATGCGGACTGTCCCTGAGCAACTCGGCTGCGCGTGAGCTTATGCCGAGTTTGTGGGGACGAGTCGCCCCAGATCAAGGGAGGGCGCCCGCCCTCCTATTTGCCGAGCAGCGCGTCCTCCACAAACTTCACCAGCGCGTAGAAGTAGAAGTCGGAATTGGCCTTGCGGCTGAAACCGTGGCCTTCGTTGTCGGCGACCAGCAGCCACACCGGCTGGCCGTTGGCGCGCACGCGGGCGGCAATCTGCTCGGCCTCGCCCACCGGCACGCGCGGGTCGTTCTTGCCGTGAACGACAAAGAGCGGCGCGCGGATGCGCTCGGCGTTGGCGAGCGGCGAGATCTTCTGCAGGTAGGCGCGCATCGCCGGGTCGCGCTCGTCGCCGTATTCGCTGCGGCGCAGGTCGCGGCGGTAGCTCTCGGTATTGTTCAGGAAAGTGATGAAATCCGAGATGCCCACCACGTCGATTCCGCCGCGCAGCCGGTCGCTGTAGTGCACGAGGCTCGCCAGCACCATGTAGCCGCCGTAGCTGCCGCCCTGCACCAGCACGCGCTTGGCGTCCAGCCGCGGGTCGGTGGCGATCCAGTCGAGCAGCGCGCCGATGTCGCGCACGGCGTCTTCGCGCCGCATGCCGTTGTCCAGATCGAGGAAGGTCTTGCCGTAGCCGCGCGAGCCGCGGACGTTGGGCTCGAGCAGTGCCACGCCGAGTTCGTTGATCAGGTAGTTCCAGCGGCCGTTGAAGGCGACGGTCGCCTGCGCCTCGGGCCCGCCGTGGATGGCGACCACCACCGGCCGCGGCCCGGTAAAGCGCGCCGGCGGCAGGTACAGCAGGCCGCTGATGGTGTGGCCGTCAAAGCTCTTCCAGCGCACGACTTGCGGCTGTGCAAAGCCGCGCGTATCGATGACGCCGGCCGCGGCGGCCCAGCGGGTGAGTTTGCCGGTGGCCGCGTCCAGCACCTGCACGTCGCCCGGGCTTTGCGGCGAGTTGAGCGTGAAGGCGAGTTCGCGCGGGTGGCTGCGGTGCCAGCCGGGGTTGCCGATGGCGCCCGCCGGCGCTGCGGGGCGCGGCAGCTCCGCGCCGCTGGCGGGGTCGAACATACGCAACTCGTCCACGCCGTCGTTGTTGACCACGGCAGCCAGCCGCTTGCCGTCCTCGGACAAAGCGATCTGCTCGACATCCCAGGGAATGTGCGCCGACAGCGGGGTGAGCTTGCGCGTGGCCAGGTCGAACGCAGCGAGCTGCCGGAACTCGCCCTGCTGGTCGGTGGTGAGGTAGATCGTCTTGCCGTCGGGCGCGAAGGCAAAGCCGCCGTAGGCCGCCTTCACCCCGTCGGCCACCGGCAGCAGCCGCTCGTTGCGGCCGGTGGCGACATCCAGCAACCAGACCTCGGAGTCGGTGGCCGAGCGGTAGCGCAGCACCAGCAGCTTGCGGTCGTCGGGCGAGAACAGCAGCGGGAACCAGCCGCTACCGGCGAGTGTGGCGATGGCTTGGCGCGAATCGGGCTTGAGCGGATCGAGCACGGTCAGCGTGGTGGCGATCTCATCCCGGCGGCCGCCCTGGGCGGTGCGATCCAGCGGCACCGAAGCAATCAGCAAACGGTCGCCCTTGTGGTTGAAGAGGAACTCCGACCGCTCGTCCGGGTTGGACAACCGGGTGTGCTGACGCGTGTCGAGGTCCATCCTGTAAATGCGCGTCGCTTCGTTGCCGCCCGTGTCGCGCGGGTACACGATGAACCTGCCGGCCACCGGGTCGAAGGTGCCGGTGCGGATCGGCTCGGCGAAGTCGGTCAACGGCTCCAGCTTGCCGCCGGGTGCGCGCAGCAGAAAAAGCTGCGGGGTGTTGGCGCCATCGGCGCGGTGGCTGACCAGCATCTCGCGCCGGGTGGGGTGCCAGTCGGCAAAGCCGACGCCGCGGAACTCGGTGTACGCGGCGACGCGTTCGGCCAGCGCCTGCGGGATCGGCGGGATGTTCTCCACCCGCAGGTTGGCGTTGGGGATGACGGTGACGGGCTGGGCGCTGGCGAGCGTGGCGCAGGCCACCAAGACCAGAAACAACGATCGACGGAACATGCGACGACTCCGCAGCAGCAGTTTCACGTGGACGGCGACTGTAGCGGAGGCGCTACGCCGCCTTGAGTACGAACTTCAGCGCCGGGGCGACCCGGGCAATCGCCTCGAAGTCGCGATCCTCGTGCAGCAGCGGGCGGCCGGATTCGATCGCGCAGCAGGCGATCAGGCAGTCGTTGCCGCTGCGCGGCGTGATGCCGGCCCAGCGGCAGCGGGCGTAGAGCAGCGCTGCGTCGCGTGCGAGCGCGCGCGGGTCGGCGGGGGCGAAGCGCGGCAGCGAGAGCAGCGCCCGCTCCAGCTTCAGGAAACCCGGCAGATCGCGCGCGCCGCGCAGCACTTCCATCAACACGATGTCCGGCACAAGGATGCTCTCGCGCTCGGCGAGCGCTGCGGTCAGCCGGCGGGCGGCGGGCGAGCCGGTGACGCGCAAGTGCGCGATCCAGGCGGAGCTGTCCGCAATCACTTGCGCGGCGCGCGGCGGCGCGCCGGCTTGGTCGCGCCATAGGCGGCCAACGGCTGCTGCGCAAACAGCACGACCGGGTCGGCAGCCTTCGGGTCGTACTCCGGGTCGATGACGCCGCTGCCGGCCAAGGCGAGCAAGGCGTCGTAGTCCGGTTTGCCGACGTACTCGCGCAAGGCGATGTCGATGGTCTCGCGCATCGTGCGCACGCCGGCCTTCTTCATCGCGCGAGCGACAAGCTTTTCGTCGAGGACGATGTTGGTACGCATGGCGCAATACACCTCCGATGTGTATGCTCCAGTCTACCCCAAAACCGGCGCCAGCCAACGCTCCAGTTCGCCTACCGCCTCGCCCTTGCGCCGCGCGAGGTCTTCCAGTTGGTCGCGGCCAATGCGGCCGACATTGAAGTACTTGGCTTGCGGGCGCGAGAAGTAGAAGCCGCTAACACTCGCCGCCGGGGTCATCGCGTAGCTTTCGGTCAGCGCCATGCCGATCTCGCCCGCGCCCAGCGCCTCGAACATCGGCTGCTTGACCGCATGTTCGGGGCAGGCGGGGTAGCCGGGCGCGGGGCGGATGCCGCGGTAGCGCTCGGCGATCAGTTCTTCGTTGGTCAAGTGTTCGTCGGTCGCGTAGCCCCACAGGTCGCGGCGCACGCGCTCGTGCAGGGCTTCGGCAAAGGCTTCGGCCAGTCGGTCGGCAATCGCCTTGAACATGATCGCACCGTAGTCGTCGTGCTTGGCGTGGAACTGCGCTTCGCGCTTGTCCACGCCGATCCCGGCGGTGACGGCGAAGAGGCCGAGGTAGTCGGCGATGCCGCTCGCCTTGGGCGCGATGAAGTCGCTCAAGCACTGATTGGGGTTGGGCGCGCCATCGACGACCGGCTTCTTCGTCTGCTGGCGCAGGCCATGCCACGTGAACAGCACCTCGCGGCGAGTCTCGTCGGTGTAGATCTCGATGTCGTCGCCGACGCTGTTGGCCGGGTAGAAGGCCACCGCGGCGTTGGCGGTGAGCCAGCGCTCGGCCACGATGCGCTCGAGCATCTTCTGCCCTTCGGCAAACACCTGCCGCGCATGCTCGCCCACCACGTCGTCGGTCAGGATGCGCGGGAACGGGCCGTGCAAGTCCCAGGTCTGGAAGAACGGGCCCCAGTCGATGAACTTGGCGATCAGCGCGAGGTCGTAGTTCTTGAAGTGCTGCCGGCCGATGAACTTGGGCTTCGGCGGTGTGTAGCCCGTCCAGTCGATGCGGGTGGCGTTGGCGCGCGCATCCGCGAGCGGGATCAGCTCCGGCCCGCGCTTGGCAGCATGCTGCTCCCGCACGCGCGCGTACTCGGCCTTGAGATCGGCGATGAACCTGGCTGCCGCGTCGTCGGAGGTGAGGCTCTGGCACACGCCAACCGAGCGGCTGGCGTCCGACACGTAGACCACCGGCCCGTTGCTGTAGTGCGGCGCGATCTTGACGGCAGTGTGCACGCGGCTGGTGGTCGCCCCACCGATCAGCAGCGGCAGCGTGAAGCCCTGCCGCTGCATTTCGCGCGCCACGTGCTGCATCTCTTCCAGCGACGGTGTGATGAGCCCGCTCAAACCGATCATGTCCGCCCGCTCCTCGCGCGCGGTTTGCAGGATCTTCTCGGCCGGCACCATGACGCCCATGTTGACGACCTCGAAGTTATTGCACTGGAGCACGACCGAGACGATGTTCTTGCCGATGTCGTGCACGTCGCCCTTGACGGTGGCAATCACCACTTTGCCCTTGGCGCGCGCTTCGCCACCGGCGGCGACGTGTGCGGCCTTTTCTTCTTCGATGTACGGCACCAGATGCGCGACCGCCTGCTTCATCACCCGCGCGCTCTTGACCACCTGGGGCAGGAACATCTTGCCGGCGCCAAAGAGATCGCCAACGACGTTCATGCCGTCCATCAGCGGGCCTTCGATCACTTCGATCGGGCGGCCGGCGCGCGCGGCGATCCGCGCACGGCATTCTTCGGTGTCTTCGACGATCCACTGCGTAATGCCGTGGATCAACGCGTGCGCGAGGCGCTTTTCCACCGCCTCGGCGCGCCAGGCGAGGTCTTCGCGGCGCTCCTTGCCACCGGCCTTGACCTGCTCGGCAAACTGCACCAGCCGCTCGCCGGCGTCGGTGCGGCGGTTGAGCACCACGTCTTCGACGCGTTCGCGCAGCTCGGGTTCGATCTCCTCGTACACGCCCAGCTGGCCGGCATTGACGATGCCCATCGTCATCCCGGCGCGGATCGCGTAGTACAGGAACACGGTGTGAATCGCCTCGCGCACGTGGTCGTTGCCGCGGAAGCTGAAGCTCACGTTGCTGACCCCGCCGCTCACCTTGGCGCCCGGCAGGTGCTGCTTGATCCAGTGCGTGGCCTCGATGAAGTCAACCGCGTAGTTGTTGTGCTCTTCGATGCCGGTGGCAATGGCGAAGATGTTGGGGTCGAAGATGATGTCCTCGGGCGGAAACTCCGCCTGCTCGGTGAGCAGCTTGTACGCACGCACGCAGATCTCGGTCTTGCGGGCAAAGCTGTCGGCCTGGCCTTGCTCGTCGAAGGCCATCACGATGGCGGCGGCGCCGTAGCGACGCACCAGCCGCGCGTGGCGCAGGAACTCGGCCTCGCCTTCCTTTAGCGAGATCGAGTTGACGATCGCCTTGCCCTGCACGCACTTCAAACCCGCCTCGATCACCTCCCACTTGGAACTGTCGATCATCACCGGCACGCGGGCGATGTCTGGCTCGCCGGCGATCAGGTTCAAGAAGCGAGTCATCGCCGCCTTGGCGTCGAGCATCGCCTCGTCCATGTTGATGTCGATGATCTGCGCGCCGTTTTCCACCTGCTGGCGCGCGACCGCGACGGCTTCTTCGAACTGGCCGTTCAGGATCAGCCGCGCAAAGGCCTTGGAGCCGGTGACGTTGGTGCGCTCGCCGACGTTGACGAAGAGGCTGTTGTTTGTGATGTTGATCGGCTCCAAACCGGATAGCCGCAGCGGGGGCAATTCGTTGCGGTCTTCCCTCACCCCCGCCCCTCTCCCGGGGGGAGCGGGGAGAAAACCCTCTCCCCCCGGGAGAGGGTGGCGCGAAGCGCCGGGGGAGGGAAGAACGTCGGCCACCGGCAAAGCAATCCGCCGAGGCACAACTCCCTCGATCGCCTTCGCAATCGCCGCAACATGCTCCGGCGTCGTGCCGCAGCAACCCCCGGCGATGTTGACGAAGCCCGCCTGCGCAAACTCCAGCAGCAGGCGCGCGGTGATCTCCGGCGTCTCGTCGAAGCCGGTGTCGCTCATCGGGTTGGGTAGGCCGGCGTTGGGGTAGACGCTGACGAAGGTATCCGCCTTGGCTGCCAGTTCTTCGATGTACGGCCGCATCAGCGCAGCACCCAACGCGCAATTCAGCCCCACCGTCAGCGGCCGCGCGTGGCGCACCGAGTTCCAGAACGCCTCGACCGTCTGCCCCGAGAGGATGCGGCCCGAAGCATCGGTCACCGTGCCGGAAATCATCACCGGCCAACGCGCGCCACGCCGCTCAAACTCCGCCTCGATGGCGAAGATGGCAGCCTTGGCGTTCAACGTGTCGAAAATCGTCTCGACCAATAGGATGTCCGCGCCGCCGTCGAGCAGCCCGCGCGCCTGCTCGCCGTAGGCTTCGACCAGTTGGTCGAAGGTCACGTTGCGCGCGCCGGGGTCGTTCACCTCGGGCGAGATCGACGCGGTCTTCGGCGTCGGTCCCAGCGCACCGCAAACGAAGCGCGGCTTCTCGGCCGTGGAAAACTTGTCGCAGGCGGCGCGGGCGATGCGGGCGGCCTCGACGTTCATCTCATAGGCCAGATGCGCGAGCCGGTAGTCCTCCTGCGCGATGCTCGTGGCGCCGAAGGTGTTGGTCTCGATCAGGTCTGCGCCCGCAGCCAGGTACTGCTCGTGAATCTCGGCGATCGCCTGCGGACGCGTGAGCAGCAGCAACTCGTTGTTGCCGCGCACGTCCACCGGATGGTCGGCAAAGCGCCTGCCGCGAAAGTCGGCCTCGGTCAGTTTGTGGCGCTGGATCATCGTGCCCATCGCGCCGTCCAGGATCAGGATGCGGCGCGCAAGCAGTTCGCGCAGGCGGGTTTCGGTGGGAGAGGACGAACGCATGCCGGCGGCACCGCGGTCGTCGGGGAAGCGCGTGTTCATCGCGGGCCCAAGCCAAGAGCGGAGCGCGATTGTAGGCGCCCGCCTAGAATCGCCCGGCTCGTACTCGACTCTCGCCATGCGTTTTCCGCCCTTGCGGCTGTCGCTCCTCGTCTGGGGCCTGGCCGCGGTCTTTTACCTGTTTGGCTTTTTTCAGCGCGTGACGCCGGCGGTCATCGCCGGGGACCTGATGCGCGACTTTGCGCTGACCGCCGCTGCGCTCGGCAACCTGTCGGCGTTTTACTTCTATGCCTACGCGGCGATGCAGATTCCGACCGGCATCCTGGTCGACCGGCTGGGGCCGAGCCGGCTCTTTTTCGCCGGCGCGATCCTCTCCGGCCTCGGTGCTTTGATGTTCGCCCTGGCGGAGTCGGTGCTGGTTGCCGGCCTCGGTCGCGCGTTGATCGGCGCTTCGCACGGATTGGCCTGGGTATCGATGCTGACGCTGGCCACACACTGGTTTCCGTCGGCCCGCTTCGGCACGATGTCCGGGCTGTCGCTCGCGGTGGGCACCCTGGGCGCAGTGCTGGCGGGCCCGCCGCTGCGCTGGCTGGCCGACGACTTCGGCTGGCGATCGGTGATCGCCGCCTCCGGCGGTGTGGCGCTGCTGCTGGCGGTAGCGATCCGCATCTGGATGCGCGACGATCCGCTCGACCGGCGCTACATGAGCTACGCGCCGCCATCGGCGCACGCGCGCGTGCGGCGGGCGCACGGCGACCATCCGGCGATCTTGCCGCTGTTGGGGCAGGCAATGCGCTACCGCAACCCGCTGCTGATCTTCTGGGTCAACTCGGGCATCTGCGGCGCTTTCCTCGCCTTCACCGGCTTGTGGGGCGTGCCGTTTCTAGTGCAGCAGCACGGCCTCGCGGTCAAGCAGGCCTCGCTCGTCACCTCGGGCATGCTGGTGGTGTTTGCCATCAGCGGGCCGGTGTGGGGCATGCTGTCGGACCGCTGGAAGCTGCGCAAGCGCCCCTTCGTCCTCGGCGCCGGCTTGACCGCGGGCGGCTTCGCCGCGCTGGCGGCATTTCCGGCCGCGCCGCTGCCGCTGCTCGTGGCCTGCCTGCTCGCCGCCGCCTTCGGCGCGGGCGCCATGGTGCTGTCGTTCGGTTACGCCAAGGAGTCGGTGCCCGCTCCGGTGCAGGGCGCGGTGACCGGGCTCGTCAACGCCGGGGTGATGTTCGGCACGCTGGTGCAGATGCCTGTGATCGGGCTGATTCTCGACTACTACTGGCAGGGTGTCGTGGTCGACGGCGTGCGCCAATATGGGCTGGAGGCGTTCCAGGCCGGCTTGCTGTTCCTCGCCGGCTGGATCGTGGTGTCCTTTCTGCTGCTGCTCGCCACGCGCGAGACGCACGCGCGCGCCGCACACTGACCGCCCGTCAGTGCGCGATCACGGGCGTGGTCATCAAGCCCGTGTAGCCGCCGAGAAACTCGTCGATGTCGTCGGGCGAAGGCTGCTTTTCCGCCAGCGCCTGTACGCTGACGCGGAACTGCGCCGCGTCGGCTCCGGACAAGAAGATCTCGCGCTTGAGCGCCTTGTCCATGATCTCGAAGCCACCGTCCGCCGCGCGGCCGGCAGCCGGCGCCTCGAAGTTGGAAAACTCGAGTACGCAGTAGTGAGGGCTGTTGTAGATCAGTTGCATGGGCCGGCGGAAACGAACTCCCACCGGTTACTTGGGACGGCGCCGGGCGATTTCAAGCTCCCGCGTGCCGCGCCAGAAACTCCCGCAGTGCCGCGTCGAAGCGCTCCGGCTGCTCGACGTTAGACAGGTGCGCCGCACCGGGGAGCACGACCAGCTTCGCGCCATCGATCGCCTGGGCGATCTCTTCTGCCATCGATGGCGGTGTACCGCGGTCATCGGCGCCGACCACCACCAGCACCGGGCAGCCGATGTTGGCAAGGCGGGTCGTCAGGTTCAACCGCGAAATCGCGTGGATGCAGCCGACGTAACCGTTGACCGGCGTCTTGCGGATCAGCTCGCCGATATGCAGCACCCAGTCGCCGCCGCGCGCGCGATAGGGGGCGGTAAACCAACTCTCCAGTGTGGCGGCCACCACCGCCTGCATGCCGAGTCCGGTGCGCACATCGGAAATCCGCTGCTCCCACATGGGCTTCATCTCCGGCGGATAGCGGCTGCTGGTATCGGCCAGAGTGAGCGTGGCGAAGCGCAGCGGGAAACGCAAAGCCGCCATCTGACCGATCATCCCGCCCAGCGACAGGCCGACAAAGTGGCAGCGGCGGATGCCCAGCGCATTGAGCAGCCCGCGCAGATCGTCGGCCAGCAGTTCCAGCGTGTACTCGCCGGCCGGCGCGCTCGACGCCCCGTGCCCCCGCAGGTCGTAGCGCAGGATGTTGAACTCGGCACCAAAGCCGGCCGCCTGCTCGTCCCACATGCTGTGGTCGCAGGCGAGCGAGTGCGCGAAGACCAGCCACGGCCGCGCCGCATCGCGCGGCCCGTCGATGGTGTAGGCGATGTCGATGCCGTTAACTTGCGCCTTGTACATCGTCTTGCCCCTCCCCTGCGGTGCGGACCGTGAAGGCCATCCCCAACGCGCCTTCCCGCAGCATTTCTTCGATTCGTTGCCGATGCTCGTCGCTGGCGATCAGCAGCAGCACCGACTGCGGTCGCCGCTCGCGCAGCAACCGCATCAGCCCCACGCGCAGCGGCAGTTGTCCGACGCAACAGGCGCAACCCGGGGCCAGCCGCAGCAGCGCGATGCCGTCCGGCAAGGCGAGATCGAAGAATGCACCTTCGGCCACCACCGCGGCCGGGCTTTCGTCGGCGGCCTGCCGCCGTGCGTCGAGCCAGGCATCGAGCGCCGCCTGCTGCGCCGTCGCGCCGCGGGCGACGCGCACCTCGGCCGCGACTGCGCTCACTTGCGCCAGAACGCCGGCGTAAACAGCACCAGCACGCTCAGCAACTCGAGCCGCCCGACCAGCATCGCAAACGTGCACACCCAGGTCTCGAAGTCGTTCAGCACCGCGTAGGTGGTGGACGGGCCAACCTGGTTCAAGCCGGGTCCGGTGTTGTTCAGCGTGGCCACCGTCGCCGAAAAAGCGGTGATCGCATCCAGCCCCGAGGCCATCAGCAGCAGCGTGCAGGCGGTCATTACCGCGCCGTAGATCAACATGAAGGCGAGCACGGCGAAGATCACGTTGTTCTCGATCGTCTGCTCGCCGATGCGCAGCGGCTGCACCGCGCGCGGGTGCAGGATGCGCACGAACTCGCGCCGCGCCTGCTTGAGCAGGATGAGCCCGCGGATCATCTTGATCCCGCCGCCGGTGGAGCCGGCACAGGTGGCAAAGCCCGAGAGGAACAGCATCAGTACCGGCGCAAAGATGGGCCACTGGGCGTAGTCGGTGTTGGCGTAGCCGGTGGTGGTGGCGATCGACACGGTATTGAAGATGGCGTAGCGCAACGCGGTGGCGAAGTCCGGGTACACGTCGCGCCACAGCAGGAACAGGGCGATCAACAGCGACGCGCCGAGCGTGACGGCAACGAAGGCCTTGCCCTCCGGGTCGCGCAGGTAGACCCAGACGCTGCGCTTGCGCCACGCCAGAAAGTGCATCGAGAAGTTGACACCGGCGATCAGCATGAAGACGATCGCCACCGCCTCGATGGCGGGCGAATTCCAGTAGCCGAAGCTCGCATCGTGCGAGGAAAAGCCGCCCAGCCCCATCGTCGAGCACATGTGCATGAAGGCGTCGGCCCAGCTCATGCCGGCCGCCGCGTAGGCGAGAAAGCAGGCCAACGAGATCGCCAGATAAATCGCGTACAGGCCCTTGGCCGTGTCAGCGATGCGCGGGGTGAGCTTGGATTCCTTCAGCGGCCCGGCCGTCTCGGCCTTGTAGATCTGGCTGCCGCCCACGCCGAGCAGCGGCAGGATCGCCACCGCCAGCACGATCACGCCCATGCCGCCCATCCACACCAGCAAGTGGCGCCAGACGTTGATCGACAGCGGCAAGTCGTCCAGCCCCGACAGCACGGTGGCGCCGGTGGTGGTCAGGCCCGACATCGTCTCGAAGTAGGCGTCGGTAAACGACAGCCCCGGCAGATGCAGGATGAGCGGCAGCGTGGCAAAGGCCGGCAGCACCGTCCACACCAGCGTGACCAGCAGAAAGCCGTCGCGCGGTTGCAGCTCGCGCTTGAAGCGGCGGGCGCCGAAGAACAGCAGCGCGCCGGCGCCGAGCGTGATCAAAAAGGCGTTGTCGTAGGCGGTCAGTCCCGGATCGCCGCCGATTGCGGCAACCGCGAGCGGCACCAGCATGGTGACGGCAAAGATCATCAGCACGCCGCCCAGCACGGCGAGCACCGGGAAGAGCGAACGGGCGAGCGCGGTCATGACAGGGCAGGCCGGGTGAGGCCGGCGCGGATTATGCGCCGCGCCCGGCTTACCTGCCGTACAACACGCTCGGCAGCCACAACCCGATCTGCGGGAACACGTACAGCAGCACGATCGCCAGCACCTGGATCGCCATGAACGGCAGCATGCCGGCAAAGATCTGATTCAGCGTGACGTGCGGCGGCGACACGCCCTTCAGATAAAAGGCCGCCATCGCCACCGGCGGGCTCAAGAACGCGGTTTGCAGATTGAGCGCCACCAGCAGGCCGAAGAACAGCGGATCGATGCCGAAGTTGTCCAGCAGCGGGATGAAGATCGGCATGAAGATCACGATGATCTCCGTCCACTCCAGCGGCCAGCCGAGGACGAAGATGATGATCTGCGACAGGATCAGAAACTCGGTCTTCGACAGGCCGAGCGACAGCACCCAGGTCTCGACCAGTTCCTGCCCGCCGAGCAGCGCAAACGCCGCCGAGAAGATCGCGCTGCCGACAAAGAGCCAGCACACCATCGCGCTCGTCTTGCCGGTCAGGTAGGACGACTCGCGCACGGTCGGCAGCAGGCCTGCCTGCTTGGCCGCAAAGGCCGTCCACACGCCCACGCAGGCAATCGCCAGCACGCCGAGCCAGGTCGGCACCGGCCCGCCGAAAGTCTCGGGGAAGCGGAACCAGGAGACCGACAGGAAGAACGGGATCCACAGCGGAATCCACAGCAGCAGCGTGCGCTTGACCTTCCCGCTCGGGTAATTGAGCAGCAGGTAAATGGCGGCCAGCACATAGCCGCCGAAGGCGCCGACCGCCGCCGCCTCGGTCGGCGTGGCCAGGCCAAACACGATCGACCCCAGCACGGCGAGGATCAGCACCAGCAGCGGGAAGAAGGAGGCCAGCAGCATCTTGAAGATTTCCAGCCGCTGGAAGGTCAGGAAGGCGTAGAAGCCAACCAGCAGCAGCGTACCGACGCCGAAGGCGATCCAGAAACCCATCGGTGCCGGGCGGTCCTGCGCGGCGCCGGGCACCGGCATCGCACTCGCGGCGGCAGCGCCGGGAGGCTCTTGCAGCCCGCTCGCAGCAGGCGGCTCGCGCAGCGCGCCAGGCGGTTCTTGCAGACCGCCCGCAATCGGCGGCTCCTTGACGCCCGTCGCACCGGGGGGATCCTGCAAGCCGCCCGCGCCGGGCGGCTCACGCCGAGCACCCGGCGGCTCTTGCAGCCCTCCAGCGGTCGGCACAGGCTCACGCAGTGCGCCTGGCGGTTCGGTCAGTCCGCCAGGGGCAGATGGCGCCGCGTCCTGCCCCATCACTTGCAAACCGGCGGGCACCTGCGCGACCTCCGCGGGGCGGGTGACGATCAGATAAGCCTCGAACATCATCACCAGGAACAGCAGCGCCGGCACCAGCGCGACGAACAACTGGCCAAGCAATTGCCGAAGCGGCACGCCAAGGTTTCTGCGGCCCTTCAGGCCGAGCAGCAGCCCCGGCAGCGCGCGGCGCGACACCGCGTCGGACAACTGCTGCGCCAGCGGCGGTAACTGCACGAAGCGCTGCTCGGCCGTCAGCGGCGGCGCCAGGTCTGGCTTGATCTTGGCGACGATGATCACGTACAGGACGTACAAGCCGGCCAGCATCAGCCCGGGGAAGAACGCGCCCGCGTACAACTGCACCACCGACACGCCGGCGGTGGCGCCGTAGACGATGAGCATCACCGACGGCGGGATCAGGATGCCCAGGCAGCCGCCGGCGGTGATGGCACCCGCGCCCAGCTTGACGTTGTAGCCGGCCTTGAGCATCTGCGGGAACGCCAGCAGGCCCATCAGCGTCACCACCGCACCGACGATGCCGGTGGCGGTGGCGAACACCGCGCAGGTAAAGAGGGTGGCCACCGCCAGCGACCCCGGCACCCGCGCCAGCGACAGGTGCAGACTCTTGAAGAGCTTCTCGATCAGGTTGGCCCGCTCGACCAGATACCCCATGAAGACAAAGAGCGGGATAGAGATGAGCACGTCGTTGCTCATCACCTTGAACGCCGACTGCACCATCAGCGTCAGTGTGCGGCCGATGTCGCGGTCGTAGGCGATCCAGGTGAACAGCACCCCCATGCCCATCAGCGTGAAGGCGGTGGGAAAACCCATCATGATCGCCACCACCACCAGCGCCAGCATCAGCAGGCCCAGGTGGCCACGGGTGACCGTTTCGGCAGCCAGCAGCACGTACGCCGCGCCGGCCAGGATCAGCCCCATGATGACGAAGCCGAACCACAGTTCCTTGCGGATCTTCATCGGGCGGCTCCCCGGGCGCGGGCTTCGGCGAGCTCGTGCTCGACCAGCGCACGGTCGGCGGCGAGGATGTCTTCGTCCTTGACGTGCACCATCGCCTTTAACTTGTCGACGTCGACTTCCTCGACGTCCTGCTCGCGGCTCGGCCACTCGCCCGCTCGCAGGCATTGCACGCAGCGGACGATTTCGACCACGCCTTGCAGCAGCAGCAGGCCGCCAGCCAGCGGGATCACGAACTTGAACGGATACAGCGGCAGCGCCACCGCCGAGAAGGTCTTCTCGCGGATCGCCAGCGACTCGCTGGCGAAGGTCCAGCCGGCAAAGGTCAGCGCGACGACGCCGGGGACGAAGAACAGGATGTACAGCACCAGGTCGATCGTCGCCTGCGTGCGCGGGCGGAAGAAACCGTAGAGCACGTCGCCGCGCACGTGGCCGTTTTTGGCGAGCGTGTAGGCGCCGGCCATCATGAACAGCGTCCCGTACAGCATGATCTGCGCGTCCAGCGCCCAGGCGTGCGGGTCGTTCAGCACGTAGCGGGAGTAGACCTCCCAGACGATCAGGCCGGTCAACGCGACGATCAGCCAGGAGAACACCTGGCCGACGAAGGTCGAGAACTTGTCGATCGACAGCAACAGGCGCTGCATCCGTGGCCTCCCCAGACCGCAAAACGCTCGCGTTCAGCGCGAAAAAAACGCCCCTCGGCGCGGCGAGGGGCGGGTTGTCGCAACGGGTGGGCCGGCGCGGCGCCGGCCCGAAGCCCGGACTTACCGCTTGCCGAAGTAGTGGTTGTAGGCCATGCGGAAATCGACGTTGGTGTCGAAGTGCCAACTGCCCACCCGCTGCGCGAAGCCGCGCATCGACTCGAACACCTGCTTGAACGCCGCGTTCTCGGCCGACTTCTTGGCCACCACCTTGTCCCAGACTTCCAGCTGTGCGCGCAACACCGCGTCCGGGGTCTTGTAGAAATTGACCTTGTCCTTGGTGCGCAGCTCGATGTAGTCCTTGGAGTAGCGGTCGGCCGCCTTCCAGCTCATGTCGGCGCTGGCCGCCTGCACCGAGTAGTCGATGATGGCCTTGAGCTCGGCCGGCAGCGCGTCGTACTTGGGCTTGTTAAAGAGAACCTCGAACTGCTCGCCCGACTGGTGGAAGCTTTGCAGCATGCAGTTCTTCGCCACGTCGGGGAAGCCGAGGATGCGGTCGGAGGTGGCGTTGTTGAATTCAGCCGCGTCGATCAGGCCGCGGTCCAGCGCCGGCACGATCTCGCCGCCGGGCAGCGGATTCACCGCCGCGCCCATTTCGGTGAAGATGTCCACCGCCAGGCCGACCGTGCGGTACTTCAGACCCTTCAGGTCTTCCGCGCGGCTGATCGGCTTTTTGAACCAGCCCAGCGGCTGCGTCGGCATCGGCCCGTACAGGAACGACACCACGCTCATGTTTAGGCTCTTGTAAATCTCTTCGAGCAACTGCTTGCCGCCGCCGTAGTAATGCCACGACAGCACCTGGTTGGCCTCCAGGCCAAAGGCCGGGCCCGAACCCCACAGCGCCAGCGCCGAGTTCTTGCCGTAGTGGTAGGCAACCACGCCGTGGCCGCCGTCGAGCGTGCCCTTGTTGACCGCATCCAGCAGTTGGAACGGCGGCACCACCGCGCCGGCCGGCAGCACTTCGATACGCAGGCGGCCGCCGGCCATATCGTTGATCTTCTTGGCGAAGTCGTTGGCGTACTCGCTGAAGATGTCTTTCGCCGGCCAGGTGGACTGGAAGCGAAAAGCGACGGTCTGCGCGCGGCTGACCATCGGGAAGCCGAGCGCGGTCGCCCCGGCCGTAGCGGCAGCGGCGCGGCCCAAAAAGCTGCGACGCATGCCCTGCCCGGACGCCGCGGCGTCCTTGCTTTTGATGAACTCCATCGAACTGTCTCCTTGGAACTTGCGAGGTGTCCGGCAGTGTGGCAAACCGGGCGGCTGCGGACCCTTCAGCCGACGGCTCTGCTTCTTTCGGCAGATCGGCGGATTCTAAGCAGAAAGTGCCGCCGACCGCTCCAACTTTATGCGGCGGCTGCGGTGCGAAGGACACGATCCCGATCCGGCCGCCGGCGACCGGGCGGCCGGCGCGGGCGAGCCAGCGGCGCAGGGCGTCAAAAGAATCCCGCGCCGACGGCAAAAAGCTTCTCGATGCGCGGAATCGTCCGCTTGTTGGCGACGAAGAGCAGCAGATGGTCCTCGGCCTGGATCACCGTGTCGTGATGGGCCATGACCACCTGCGCCGCAGCGCCGCTGCCGCGCACCAGCGCGCCCAGCGCCACCCCGCGCGGCCATTCGATCTGCTCGACCCGGCGGCCGATGACGCGCGAGGTCTTGGGGTCGCCGTGGACGACGATCTCCAGCGCCTCGGCCGCGCCCCGGCGCAGGCTGTGCGCGGCCACCACATCGCCGTGGCGCACGTGCTTCAACAGGTTCGACAAGGTGGCATGCGAGGGCGAAATGGCGATGTCGATCGAGCCGCCCTGCATCAGGTCGCCGTAGCTCTTGCGGTTGATCAGCGCGATCGTGCGGCGCGCGCCCAGCCGCTTGGCCAGCAGCGCGCTCATGATGTTGTTCTCGTCGTCGTTGGTCAGCGCGACGAACAGATCCGTCTCCGCCACGCCTTCGTCTTCGAGCAGGTCTTCGTCGGTGGCGTCGCCGTTCAACACCAGCACGCGGCTGGACAACTGGCTGGCCAGGTACTCGCAGCGGCGCTTGTCGTGCTCCACGATCTTGACATTGAAGCGCAGCGTGGAGTCCACACCCTCGCCGCTGTCGAGCGCGCGTGCCAGGCGCAGGCCGATGTTGCCCCCGCCGGCGAGCATCACCCGCCGCACCGGCTTGTCCATTCGCCGCAGCTCGGCCAGCACCTTGCGCGCGTCGTCGCTGGCGACGAGAAAGAACACCTCGTCGCCCGGCTGCACCATGGTCTGCCCTTCGCAGGCGACACTGCGCCCGCCGCGGAAGATGGCGACGATGCGCGTGTCCACGTTGGGGATGTGCGTGCGCAGTTCCTTGATCGGCTGCGACACCAGCGGCCCGCCGGCGTAGGCGCGCACGGCGATCAGGCTCACCCGCCCGTCGGCAAACTCCAGCACCTGCAGCGCCTCGGGGAACTCGATCAGCTTGAGGATCGTGTCGGTAACACTTTGCTCGGGCCAGATGATGTGGGTGACGCGAAAACCCTGCTCGCCGGTGAGCTCCGGATGCTCCTGCAACTCGATGTTGCGCACGCGGGCGATGCGCGTGGGCACGTTGAAGAGGTCGGCGGCGATCTTGCAGGCGACGAGGTTGGTCTCGTCGCTGGCGGTGACCGCGATCAGCATGTCCGCATCCGGCGCGCCGGCTTCGCGCAGCACCGAGGGCAGCGTGGCGTTGCCGACCAGGCCGCGCAGGTCGTAGCGGTCTTGCAGGTCGGCCACGCGGGGGCCGTCGGTATCGACGACGGTGATCTCGTTGGCCTCGGACACCAGGCTTTCGGCCACCGAGCTGCCGACGCGGCCGGCGCCGAGGATGACGATCTTCATTCGCGCTCGACGGGTTCGTCGGCCGGGGTTGCCGGCACCGCCGCGCCGGCCGGGCGGCGGCCGCCGCGCGCCAGCTCGACCCCGAGCTGCTTCAGCTTGCGATACAGGTGCGTGCGCTCCAGCCCGGCCCGGTCGGCCACCCGCGTCATGCTGTGCCGCTCGCGCGCCAGGTGGTATTCGAAGTAGATGCGCTCGAAGTGATCGCGCGCCTCGCGCAGCGGCTGGTCGAGACTGATTTCCGTCAGCGGGTTGGCGGTGACGGTGGGGACGAGCGGCGACACGACCGTCGGTTCCACCGCCACCGGCGCCAGCGGCGGCGGCGCCATCGCCGCGCGCAGATTGCGCAGCATGCGGCCGCGCTCAAGCCCCGCGCGCACGGCGGCCAACAGCCGCTGCAAGGCGATCGGTTTCTCCAGGAAGTCGAGCGCGCCGTAGCGCGTGGCCTCCACCGCGGTGTCGATGGTGGCGTGGCCAGACATCATGATCACCGGCATCGTCAGCCGGCCGGCGGCCGACCACTCCTTGAGCAGCGTGACGCCGTCGGTGTCCGGCATCCAGATGTCGAGCAGCACGAGGTCGGGCGCCTCGCGTTCGCGGGCGGCGCGCGCGGCGGCGGCGTTTTCCGCCGTCGCCACGACATGGCCTTCGTCGGAGAGGATCTCCGACAGCAGTTCGCGAATACCGATTTCGTCGTCGACGACGAGGATGTTGGGCATGGGGCAGCGGCGGTCGCGGCCGGAGCGGGCGAAGGAAGAGTTAAAGCTTACGCCGGCAGCACCAGGCGCCGGATCAACACGGTCACGCGGGCACCGCCCTCGGCCCGGTTGGCCAGCTCGACGCGGGCGCCGTGCTCGTCGACGATCTTCTTCACCATCGCCAGCCCCAGCCCGGTTCCGCCGGACTTGGTGGTTACATAGGGTTCGAAAGCGCGCGCGAGTATATGCGCGGGGAAGCCGGCGCCGTTGTCCTCGACCGCGAGGCGCACCGCACGCACGCGCCCGTCGGCGCCGACCCGCGCTTCGGTACGCACCTGGATGCGCCCGTCGGCGCCACGAGCGGCCGTCGCATCCTGCGCGTTGCCGATCAGGTTGTGGATCAACTGCCGCAGCTGGGTTGCATCGCCCTCGATGGCCGGCAAGTCGGCGGCCAGGTGCAGCTCCAGTAGTGCACCGTTGGCCGTGTGGCCGCGACGCGCGCCCCCGTCGTGCTCGACCCCGTACAGTGCCGCCACCTCCTCGACCAGCGCGTTCAGGTCGAGCGGCGCCAGCCGCGCCGGCGGCAGGCGGGCGTAGTCGCGAAAGTCGTCCACCATCCGCTTCATCGCCGCCACCTGGCTGACGATGGTCGCCGTGCCGCGCGCCAGCACCTGCGCCTGCTCGGGCGGCAACTGCGGGCCGAGCTTCATTTGCAGCCGCTCGGCCGCCAGCTGGATCGGCGTCAGCGGGTTCTTGATCTCATGCGCCAGCCGCCGCGCCACTTCGCCCCAGGCCACCGCGCGCTGGGCGGAAATGACCTGCGTGACGTCGTCGAAGACGACCACCGCGCCGGCCCCGTCGGCCAGCGGCAACGGCGAGCCGCGCGCCAGCAGCGCCAGCGGCAGCGCGCCGTCGGCCGCGGGCCGAGGCAATGTGAGTTGCCGCTGCCAGGACTCGGCCGGCGCGGTCAAGGCCTGTTCGGCGAAGGCTTCGGTCACCGCCGCCGCCAGCTCGGGCGCCAAGTCGGCCAGCGGCTGCCCGGCGCGCGCCGCCAGCGGCAGGCCGAGGATGCGGCTGGCGCCGTGATTGGCGGTGACCAGCCGCTGCTCGCCGTCGAGCACCAGCACCCCGGCCGACAGGTTGGCGAGCACGCGCTCCAGAAAGGCGCGCGCGTTTTCGAGCGCCCGCTGCCGCGAGTCGACCGCATCGCGCGCCTCGGACAGCTGCTGCGTCATCGCGTTGAAGGCGACGATCAGCGTGCGCATCTCGTCGTTCACGCGCGGCTCCGGCAGCGGGCGGAAGTCGCCCTCGGCCACGGCCCGGGTACCGTCGGCCACGCGTAGCAGCGGCGCAGCCAGATTGCCGGCCAGCAGAAAGCCGCCGGCCGCCGCCGCAAAGGCCGCCAGCAGCAGCGTCAGCGTCAGCGTCACTGTGTAAATGCGCGCCAGCCCCCCGCGCGCGAGCGACAGTTGCTGGTACTCGCGATAGCCGCTTTGCAGCGCTTCGGCGTTGGCCGCCACGCTGCGCGGCACCCACTGCATCAGTTGCAGGAACTCGGGCTCGCGCGCCATCCCCAGCCGCATCGGCGTGGGCACCGGCACCAGCACGCGCGTGCGCAGGCCGGCGCGGGGGTCGGTCGCCTGCGGGTCGCCTTCGATGGCCTGCACCACCCGCTGCGCACGGGCGCGGCGCAGGTCGGCGGCGCTGGGCAGTTCCGGGACAAGCACGCCCGGCGGGGTGCCGCTGGCGCCGAGCAGTTGGCCCCCCGCGGTCACCAGCAGCGCCTCCTGCACGCCGGCCCGCTCGCGCGCGCGGTCGAGCGCGGCCAGCTGGCCCGACTCGGGCGCTTCGGCCAACTCCAGCGCGATCGCCTGCGCCTTGGCGGTGAGATCGGCCTGCTGCGCCTCCAGCGCGGCACGCGCCAGCGTCAGGCCCGACTCGAGTGCGCGGTCCACCCGGACGTCGAACCAGGATTCGATCGAGCGCGACAGGAACTGCACCGACACCACGTAGATCAGCACCCCGGGGGCCACCCCGATCAGCGCGAAGGCCACCGCCAGCCGCGCCGTCAGCCGCGCGCCGAAGCGGCCCTGGCGCAGCCGCCGCGCCAGGCGCACGATCACCGCGACGACCAGCACGGCGAGCACGGCGGCGATGACGCCGTTGACTGCCAGCAGCAGCGGATAAAAGCGGGCAAAGGCCGGGGTGTTGCCGCTCGCGGCGGCCAGCAGGAACAGCAGCACGCTGCCCAGCCCCAGCGCGGCGAGCAGGCCGTAACGCAGCAGGCGGGACATGCCGATCATCCTGGACTGCGCGGTTGAACGCGCGGCAGAGTGTGTGCGGCGGGCTGTCTGGCAAGGCGCGAGGAGGACGCAGGGTGGTGGGCCCCTGCCAAGACGAGCAACGCCGCCAGACGGCCCGCCGCGCGCGCTATGCCGTGCGTAGCGCTGCCACCCGATGGGCGAGGCCCTCTTGCGCTACAAGCGAATGACATGGCGAGACCCGTCGCCCGGATCGAGCGGTCAATCGCGCAATCAGGGATCATGGTCGGCCGGCGCAGCTCAACGGTCGGTGGGCACGGCCAACGCGCGCCAGTCGGAGCCGAGCGCCCAGTCGCGGTTGGTCAGTGCGTCGATCTGGAAGGGCCGCGGCAATTGCGCGGTGTCCAGCCGCATCCGCACCCGCGCCCGGTACGCGGCGCCGGCGGCAAAGGCGCCCGCCTCGGCCACCTTCCACTGACGCACGCGGGTCATGGTCGACAGCGCCTCGGCCAGGGTGTCGAAGGGCAGGGCCAGCGAGCCGCGCGCCAGCCGGTACTGGCGCGTGAGCGGGCTGTAGGTCAGGCGGTAGGACAGGCGCGTGTCGACCACCCGGCTGTCGAACCAGTACCAGCGCTCGCGGTAGGCCTCGAAGTCGATCGAGAAGTACAGCGCGATGCCGCGGTTCAGGGCATCTTCGAGCGCTGGCGGCAGCGTGAGCGCGAAGTCGGCATCCAGCCGCCAGCCAGCCTCGGCGCCCTCGCCCGCGAGCTGCAGTTGCGCCGACTCGACGCCGATCTGCGCCTCCTGCGCCCGCGCCGGAGCGAGGAACGCCAGCAGCAACAGGATCGCGGCAAACCAGACGCCTCGCCCCGCCGCCCGGCGCTTCGAGGTGGGGGCCGCACCGCTCACTGCCTGGGTCTCCCGCTATTCGCGTTTTTCAAAAAAGGCAAAGAAGAATCCGTCGTGCAGCGCCGGCAGGCCGCCCGCCCAGGGGGCGGGTGTCGCCGCGGACGGCAGCAGTTGCCGCATGCCGTCGCGCTGCCCCGGCAGGGCCCGCAGCCGCGCATCGGGATGCGCGGCGAGGAAGGCCTGCGCCTGCCGCTCGCCTTCTTCGGGAAAGAGCGAGCAGACGACGTAAAGCAATCTACCAGCGGGGGCGAGCAGCGACCACAACCCGGCCAGCAGCGCCCGTTGCCGCGTTGCAAATTGCGCAATATCGCCCGCCCGCCGCAACCACGGGATGTCCGGGTGACGGCGCACGATGCCGCTGGCGGTGCAGGGCGCATCGAGCAGGATGCGGTCGTAAGGGCTGCCGCCGGCCCAGCGCGCGGGCTGCGCGCCGTCGGCCACGAGCACCCGCAGCCGCGTGTGCGCGGGCAGGCCGAGGCGGGCAAAGTTGGGCTCGATCCGTGCGGCCCGCGCGGGGTCGACTTCCAGCGCATCGAGCGTCAGGGCAGCCAGCTCGGCCAGATGCGCGGTCTTGCCGCCGGGGGCGGCACAGGCGTCGAGCACGCGCATGCCGTCGGCTAGGTCCAGCCACTCGGCCGCCAGTTGTGCACCGGCGTCCTGCACCGACACGAGCCCGCCGGAAAAGCCCGGGATCTCCGCCACCGGGCGCGGCGCGTGCAGCCAGACCGCCACTGTGCCGACCTGGGTGGCGGCCAGCCCCTGCCCGCGTAGCAGGTCGAGGTAGGCGGCCACCGTAATCTGCCGCCGGTTGACCCGCAGCACCAGCGGCGGCGCCTGCTGGGCGCGCGTGGCGAGGTCGGCCCACTGCTCGGGGTAGGCCCTGCGCAGCCGGTCGAGCCACCAGCGCGGGGCATTGGCGGCGACCGCGGGGTCGCGGCTGAGTTCGGCACGCAGGCCGGCGCCGCCGCGCAGCGCGTTGCGCAGCAGTGCGTTGACGAAGCCGGCCGCCGCCGCGGTCTGCGCATCGGCCCGCGCGGCCGCCACCGCCTGATCGACCACCGCGTACTCGGCATGTCGCTGCGCGTAAAGCTGGCCCAAGGCCACGGCCAGCAGCGCGCCGACTGCCGGCGCGGGCGGCTTGGCCGCCAGGCGCGCCACCACCGCCTCGGCCAGCGCCAGGTGGCGCACCGCCGTGTACGCGGCGTCCTGCGCGGCGGCGCCAAGTCTGGGCGAGGCCGGAGCGCGCCAGTCGCGCAAGGCCTCGTCGAGCGCGGCGTCGAGTGCGCGGCCGCCGCGGAAGCGCCGCCAAGCCGCCGCCGCCACCCGCAAGACGTCGGCCAGCGCCGGAGCGCCGGCGACCGGCGCGGAGTCCGAGCTTGAGAGCAAATCTGCTGCACGCCCCGCTCCCGCGCCTGCGCCGCTCGGCGCGGCCTCGGGGCGGTTGCGACGGCTTTCTCTCAAGCTGTCCCTCACACCGACTCCCGCGTCGGCGCCGAGCAGCGGTCGCCGACCGCCAGCGGCAAGCCGGCGAGAAACTCCCGCGCCGGCAGGCGCCGGCCGCCGGCCCGTTGCAGTTCGGTCGCCACCAGAACGCCGTCGCCGCAGGCGATACGCACGCCACCGGCATCGGCGCCCAGCACCGTGCCCGGATCGGCCCCCGGCGCGCGCACCTCGGCGCGGGCGGCGTGCAGCTTGATGTCCGTCTCGCGCAGCCGCGTGCAGGCGACCGGAAACGGCTGAAACGCCCGCACTTGGCAGGCAAGCCGCGCCGCCGGTTGCGTCCAGTCGAGCCAGGCTTCCTCGCGTTCCAGCTTGTGCGCGTAAGTGACCCCGGCGACCGGCTGCGGCGTGGCGCGCTGCGCGCCGGCGGCGGCCGCGCGCAGCGCGGCGACGATCAGCCCCGCGCCTTGGGCGGCGAGCCTGCCCGTCAGCGTCGCGGTGGTGTCGGCAGGGTCGATGGCTAGCCGCTCAGTGAGCAGCATCGGACCGGTATCCAGCCCCGCGTCCATCTGCATGATGGTGGTGCCGGTCTCGGCATCGCCGGCCTCGATCGCCCGCGCCACCGGCGCCGCGCCGCGCCAGCGCGGCAGCAACGACGCATGGACGTTAATCGCAGTGAGCGGCCCGCCGCCCGCGTCCGGCAGCCCGTGCGGGATCGCCAGCACGGCAGCCGGCAGGATCAGCCCATAGGCGGCGACCACCAGCACGTCGGGCGCCACGGCCCGCAACTGCTGCTGCGCCTGCGCGGCGGCCTCCCCGCCCTTCTTGAGGCTCAGCGTTTCCGGCGTGGCCACCGCCAGGCCGTGCGCCTGCGCCAGCGCCTTGACGGGCGAGGCCGCGAGCTTCATCCCGCGCCCGGCCGGCCGGTCGGGCTGGGTCAGCACCAGCGGGATCGTCCACCCTTCGCGCGGCGCCGCCTCGATCAGCGCCGCCAGCGCGGTCGCCGCAAATTCCGGTGTGCCGGCAAAGACGATGCGCATGCGCCGATTGTAGGCAGCCGCGCTCGCCCGCCGATCAACGATCACCGCTCACGGCTCTTATTCCATTTCCACTTCATTTGGACAATAAAGGCACGTCATTCCCGCGCAAGCGGGAATCCAGTGTCGTTCGCGAAAGTCGCTGGGTTCCCGCTTTCGCCGGAACGACGACATAGCCCTGACGATCGCGAAACGGAATTACATCTGCCGAAACACCGCCACGTACTGCCGCGCCACCGGCAGCTCGCGCGGGGTATCGCGCAGGCGCACATACAGCTTGCCGGTCAGGTCGCGCCGCGTACCGGCGACGGCGTCCATGTTGACCAGCACCGAGCGATGGATCTGCTGGAAGCGTTCAGGGTCGAGCCGCGCGGCAAGCTCGGACAAGGGCGTGCGGATCAGCCACTCGCGCACCGCTGCGCCGTCGCGCGCGTACACGCAGGTGTACTTGTCGTCGGCCTGGAAGTACAGCACGTCGGCCACGGCGATCTGCTCGGTCAGTTCGCCGTCCGCGCTCTTCTTGCTCGCGCGCACCCAGCGCAGCCAGCCCGCCGCCGGCGCGGTGGGCAGCCGCGCGGCGACCTGCGCAATCAGTTGCGTCAGATCCGGTGCCGGCGCGCCGGCTGCCAGCGCCGCCTTGAGCTTGCTCACGGTGCGGGCGAGCCGCTCGTCGGTGACGGGCTTGAGCAGGTAATCGACGGCGTCGGCATCGAAGGCTTCGACCGCGTATTGGTCGAAAGCGGTGACAAAGACGATCCGCGGCCGCTGCGCCGCGCCTTGCAGGCGACGCGCCGCCTCCAGGCCGGTGACGCCCGGCATCCGGATGTCGAGGAACGCCAGATCGGGCCGCTGCGCCTCGATCTGCCGCAGGGCCTCTTCGCCGTTGCCCGCGACGGCGACGATCTGCAACTGCGGCCAGGCCTGTGCCAGCTTGGCGCGCAGGTAGTCGGCCAGGTGCGGCTCGTCGTCGGCGATCAGGGCGGTGGGCATGCGGTTGTCGGTTGTCGGTTGTCGGTTGTCGGTTGTCGGTTGTCGGTTGTCGGTTGTCGGTTGTCGGTTGTCGGTTGTCGGTTGTCGGTTGTCGGTTGTCGGTTGTCGGTTGTCGG
>JBKCXU010000033.1:0-35117 GCA_046316025.1 Betaproteobacteria bacterium
CCCTACCATCGCTTCGATCGACCCGTCAAAGGCAAGCCGCAGGTGTACGACTAACGCTGAGACTCGGTCACACCGACGTCATCAAGGTGTACGACGAACGCTGAGACCTGCCCGATCACCGATCACCGATCACCGATCACCGATCACCGATCACCGATCACCGATCACCGATCACCGATCACCGATCACCGATACAATCCGCGGCCCTTTTTCCCGGCGGCCCGCCGCGAGCGAACGCCCGATGACCGAACCGCAAGTCCCCGTCACCGTCCTGACCGGCTTTCTCGGCGCCGGCAAGACCACGCTGCTCAATCGCATCCTGCGCGAGCAGCACGGCCGCAAGATCGCCGTGATCGAGAACGAGTTCGGCCCCGAGGGCGTGGACAACGAACTGCTGGTGGCCGACACCGACGAGCAGATCGTCGAGATGAACAACGGCTGCATCTGCTGCACCGTGCGCGGCGACCTGGTGCGCATCCTCGACGACCTCAAGGCCAAACGGCAGCGCGGCGAACTCGCCTTCGAGCGGGTGATCGTCGAGACCACCGGCATGGCCAACCCGGGGCCGGTGACGCAGACCTTCTTCATGGACGAGGGCATCAGCGAGTACTACTTGCTCGATGCGGTGATCACCGTGGTCGATGCCAAGCACGGTCACGCCACCCTCGATGCGCAACCGGAGGCGCAAAACCAGGTCGGCTTTGCCGACCGCATCCTGCTCACCAAGACCGACATCACCGACGCCGGGGAAGTCGCCTCGCTGCGCGAGCGGCTGCTGCGGATGAACCCGCGCGCACCGATCAAGACCGTGCACATGGGCGAGATCCCGATCGCCGAGGTGCTCGACATCCGCGGCTTCAACCTCAACGCGATCCTCGAGATCGACCCCGCCTTCCTCGCCGCCGAGCATCCGGACGCGGCCCGCGCCCACGCGGGGCAGGGGCGCGACCATCATCGCCACGACCACGACCACGATCACGACCACGGCGATCGCGGCCACGAGCATCACCACCATCACCATCACGACGACGCCATCGGCGCCTTCGTGTTCCAGTCCAAGCGGCCGTTCGACCCGGCCAAGCTGGAGGACTACCTGGGCGCGTTGACGCAGGTTTACGGTCAAGACCTGCTTCGGTATAAAGGTGTGTTGTTCATGGACGGCAGCCCGCGGCGGATGATTTTCCAGGGCGTGCACATGCTGATGGGCGCCGACGTGGGGCGGCCTTGGGGCCGCGACGAGGTGCCGTCGAGCAAGCTGGTTTTCATCGGCCGTAATCTGCCCAAAGCCGCCATCCTCAAGGGCCTGGAGGCCTGCCTCGCACGGCGTTAGGCGGACTCCGGCTCAGCCAAGAAGGAAGACACATACCATGGCAAGCAAAGCAAAGCCCGCTGCCCGCCAGACGGCCAAGACAGCGTCCAAGGTAAAGGCGCCAGCCGCCGGCAAGCCCTCGCCGCAGAAGAAGGTCGCTACGGCCAAAAAATCGGCAGCGACCAGGAAGCCGGCGCCCATGAAGAAGGCTGCGCCCACAGCCGTTAAGGGAGGGACAGCGAAAAAGGCTGCCCCGGCGCGCCCGGCTGCGGCACCGACCAAGAAGGCGGCTGTCGCCAAGGCCGTCAAGGCGGCGCCGGCGGCGCGGGCGGACAAGGCGGCCAAGCCCGCAGGCAAGGCAGCCACGGCCCCCGCCGCGGTTGCCGCCGCGCCGTCGAAGGCCTTGTCGCGGCAGGCCGGCGCCGCGCCCAGCCCGCTGGCGCCGGAGCGCAGTGCGTCCGTGCCCAATGCGCGCGACGTCGCTGCGGCGCACGAGTACCTGCTGGCCCGTACGGCCAGCCGCAGCGGCGAGCCTGTGTTCGTCGACGGCCGCCGCCTGCCCACCGAGGGCGAGTTGCTGACCATGGGCGAGGCCGAGTACATGAACGCGGCACAGCTCGCCTTCTTCAAGCATCGCTTGCAGCAAATGGCGCGCGACCTCACCGCCAACGCCGAGGAAACGACCGAGCACCTGCGCGAGACCGTGGTCGTGCCCGACCCGGCCGATCGCGCCACCATCGAAGAAGAACACGCCTTGGAACTGCGCACCCGCGACCGCGAGCGCAAGCTGCTGAAGAAAGTGCAGGATGCCCTGCAGCGGATCGACAGCGGCGAGTACGGCTTCTGCGAAGAAACGGGCGACCCCATCGGCATCCCGCGCCTGCTGGCACGGCCGACGGCCACGCTGTCGCTGGAAGCGCAACAGCGGCGCGAATTGAAGCAGAAGCTCTTTGGCGATTGAGGGTGCGCTCGCCGCGCGCTTGATGCACCCGCTGCGGGCTTTGGGCAAGGCAGTCCTGCGCCGCAGCGGTTGTATAGTGACCCGTCGAGCGTCGGTCGTCTGTCGGCGGTTCGTTTGCGGCCGAGGTCCTCGTCCGACTTCACGGTAGCGTCCCGAAGCTCCCCGAAAGCCATCCGCGGTGGTCTTCTCTCTTTTCAAAAAAGCGCCAAAGCCCGCGCCGGGGCAAACCCCGAAGCGCAGTTCGGCCTCGCCCTCCGCTGCCGGTAAGCAAACCAAGCTCTCGCCGCCGGCGGGAGCCTGGAGCAACACGCGGTTGGGAACTGAGCGCAAGCCCAGCGTCACCGATGCGAAACGCGCACGGGCCCGTGAAACCTCGGCCAAGATCGACCAGATCGAGTCCGAAATGGCGCGCGACTTGGGCACTGCGGTCGACGGGCCTGCGACGGGGGCTCACCGCTCGGCGCGCGGCGGTGTCGCCCCGCGCGCCGAGGCGGGCCGCCGCGGCCCGAGCACGGAGCGCGCCGGCGACGAGTTCGGCGAAAGCACAGACGGCTTCATGGGCCGCGCCAACGCGATCGAGATCACCAATCTTGGCTCTGGCCCGGTGATCGACGAGGCGGCAATCTTGTTTGCCCACGGCCAGGACGCATCGGCCGAGGCCGCGCTGCGCAAAGGCATTGCGGAAAACGCATTCGGCGACTCGCCGCGCACCGGCTGGCTCATGCTGCTGGAGATACTCAATCAGCGCGACGATCGCGCCGGCTTCGAACTGGCGGCGCAACAGTATGCCAAGCGCTTTCAGCACGCTGCGCCGGCCTGGCACCGCTACCCGCCCCTGGCGGGGCAGACCGTTGCCCAGGATGCTCCGTCGGCGAAGCGCGCCGTCGCGGTTCGACTGCCCGAGGTTGTCGACGGCGGCGTGATACCTGCTCTGGAACGCTTGAAGGCGCAGGCGGCCGAGCATCGCGCCTTGGCGCTCGATGCGAGCGAGGTGCGCGGTATCGACGCGTCGGGCGCCGAGTTGCTGCTGCGCGTGCTGGCCGCGTTCCAGCGGGCACCGCACAGTCTGACGATTTATGGCGCGCCCGCCCTGGCGACGGCACTGCGTGCGGCCGTACAGAGCGGCCGCCGCGACCCCTCCGACGCGTGCTGGTTGTTGCGGCTCGAGCTGCTGCGTATCGCCGGCCAGTCGGCCGCCTTCGACGACGTGGCGATCGAGTATTGCCTGACCTACGAGGTGTCGCCCCCGGCGTGGGAGCCGGCCGCGCCGAATCTAGGCCTGGGAGCCGGCGCAGCACCCGCGGCTCCAGCGCCCGCTGCGCCCGTGGCCGTGTCGAGTGGGCCGCTGCACTGGACCGGCGTTATCGAAGGCGAGGGCGACCCCTGGCTCGCTGCGCTCGCAGAACAGGCTCGCGGTGGGAAAGACCTGACCGTCGATTGTCTTCATCTGCGACGGATCGAGTTTGCGGCGGCCTCGGCGCTCCTGGGCCTCGCCGTGCGATTGAAGCAGTCGGGGGTTACGGTGCGGCTGAACGATCCGAACCCCCTGGTCACGGCGCTGCTGCACATGCTGGGCGTCGGCGAAGTCGCAGAACTGCATGGGCGCCGCTAGCAGAGCCGGGCAGCGCAGCTGCGTGCGCCGCTGCTATGCGTCGGCCGGCACGCCGCCGCGCCCTTGAAGACGGCGACGGCGACGCAAGATTCAAGCGATGGAAAGCTTTCACGGCACCACCATCCTTTCCGCCCGCCGCGGGCCGCAGGTGGCGATGGGCGGCGACGGCCAGGTCACCCTCGGCAATATCGTCGTCAAGCACAGCGCGCGCAAGGTGCGGCGCCTGTATCACGACCGCATTCTGGCGGGGTTCGCCGGCGCCACGGCCGATGCCTTCACGCTGTTCGAGCGCTTCGAAGCCAAACTCGAAAAGCACCAGGGCAACCTGCTGCGCTCGGCCGTCGAGCTGGCCAAGGACTGGCGCACCGACCGCATCCTGCGCCGGCTGGAGGCGATGCTGGCGGTGGCCGACCGCGAAACCTCGCTCATCATCACCGGCAACGGCGACGTGCTCGAACCCGAGGGCGGCCTGATCGCCATCGGCTCCGGCGGCCCCTATGCACAGGCGGCGGCGCGTGCCCTGCTCGACCATACCGAACTCGCCCCCGCAGCGGTGGTCAAGCAGGCGCTCGTCATCGCCGGCGACCTGTGCATCTACACCAACCAGTCGCACACCATTGAGGTGATCGGTGACCAGTGATCGGTGATCGGCTTACCGCCCCTTCGCCTGCAACCGATCACCGATCACCGACCGCCGATCACTGCCATGATGACTCCCCGCGAAATCGTCTCCGAACTGGACAAGCACATCGTCGGCCAGGACCGGGCCAAGCGGGCGGTGGCGGTGGCGCTGCGCAATCGCTGGCGGCGGCGGCAGGTGGGCGAGCCGCTGCAAACCGAGATCACGCCGAAGAACATCCTGATGATCGGCCCCACGGGCGTGGGCAAGACCGAGATCGCGCGCCGGCTGGCGCGGCTGGCCGACGCGCCCTTCGTCAAGGTCGAGGCCACCAAGTTCACCGAGGTGGGTTATGTCGGCCGCGACGTGGACACCATCGTGCGCGACCTCGTCGACGTGGCGGTCAAGCAGGCGCGCGAGGCCGAGATGAAGAAGGTGCGCGCCCAGGCCGAGGACGCCGCCGAAGACCGCATCCTCGACATGCTGGTCGGGCCGGCCCCGCGCGAAGCGGGCTTCGTCGATACGCAGCCGGCGGCGTCGTCCGAGACGCGGCAGAAGTTCCGCAAGCGGCTGCGCGAAGGGCAACTGGACGAGCACGAGATCGAGCTCGAACTCGCCGCCACGCCGGCGCAGATGGAAGTGCTGGCCCCGCCCGGGATGGAGGAGTTGACGCAGCAGTTGCAGTCGATGTTCGCCAACCTCGGCCGCGAGCGGCGGCGCCTGCGCAAGCTCAAGGTGCGCGAAGCGTTCAAGTTGCTCGTCGACGAAGAAGCCGCGCGCCGCGTCAACGAAGAGGAGTTGAAGAGCGCGGCGCTCGCCAACGTCGAGCACAACGGCATCGTCTTCCTCGACGAGATCGACAAGATCGCCGCCCGCTCCGAAGTGCAGGGCGCCGACGTCTCACGCCAGGGCGTGCAGCGCGACCTGCTGCCGCTGGTCGAAGGCACCAGCGTCAACACCAAATACGGGATGGTCAAGACCGACCACATCCTGTTCATCGCCAGCGGCGCGTTTCACTACGCCAAGCCGAGCGATTTGATCCCGGAGTTGCAAGGGCGCTTTCCGATCCGCGTCGAGTTGGAGTCGCTGTCGGTGGAGGATTTCGAACGCATCCTGACGGCCACCGACGCCTGCCTCACGCGCCAGTACGAAGCGCTGCTTGCCACCGACGGCGTGACGCTTCAGTTCACCGCCGACGGCGTGACGCGGCTGGCGCAAATCGCCTTCGCGGTCAACGAGAAGACCGAAAACATCGGCGCACGCCGCCTGTACACGGTGATGGAAAAGCTGCTGGAGCAGATAGCCTTCGATGCCGGCAGCGGCGTGTCGACGCAGCTCGTCGTCGATGCCGCCTATGTCGATGCGCGCCTGGCCGAACTCGCCCGCAACGAAGACCTGGCGCGCTACGTCCTTTGATTGGCGGCGGCAGCGCGGCGCCGTTCAGCCGGCTGCGGCGATCTGCGTCTGGCGCGACGCGCGCGCGCGCACCGCGCCGATGATGCGGGCGGCGATGCGTGGGTCGAGACGGCCCAACTCGGCCTCCAGGCGGGCGCGATTCAGCACTCGCGCCCCCTTGCGTGCGTCGGCCTGCGGATCGATCTCCGCCTCGGTCAGCACGAGCACGCGGCTGACGCCGACCGCCCGCGCGCGCACCAGCCATTCATCGATCAGAGCGCCATCCAGCGTCTGCCGGGTCGCCTCGATGACGGCGTAGACGCGACGCGGGTCCTAGCGGTGACGCAGCACACAGGTCACCGGCGCCAGGGCGGGCGACACCGCCGAACTGCGGTAGCCGCGCGCCTCGTACCAGGCCAGCGCCAGATCGCGCAGCGACGCGCCGGCCAGAAGATCGGGCAGCGTCGGACGAGGCGTGGCCGCCTTGGATGCCGATGCGCGCAGCGGCGGTGACGGCGGCAATGTCGGTACGGTGACTGGCCCGCTGAGCGGCGCCGTCGCGTTGACCGCTGGCGCCGCTGCCGGCCCTGAGTAGATGTTGGTCGGTGCGTCGAGTACGTCGCGCGTTTCGGCGGCGACGCGGGGTGGAACGCTCGACAGCAGGGCCTCGAGGTCGACCACTTCCGTCATCTCGTCGACTTCGATCCCGCCACTGCCGAGCCGCTCGGTGGGACCGAAGTCCGTCACCGGTGCGGCCGCCGCGGTCGTCGTGCGTGCGCGCGTCGTCGCCGTTGCCGGCACTCGCGGACGGGTTGCACGATCCTTTGGCGAAAGCTGCGGCGCATCTTTTCCGACTCTGCGCCGACGCACGACGATCCACAGCCCGATCAGGAGCAGCAGCGACAATCCAGCGGCAGCGAGGATCGGCAGGTCCATTTCCATGCGGTAGCGCCAAGCGAAAACGGGCATTGTGGCAGAGGTGTGCTTGCCTGTGCCTGACGGCTTCGTGGGAGCAGCGGGCCGGACGGCGTTGCTGCCGGCCCGCTGCGTAGAATCTTCCGCGTCTGCCTCTTCAGAGCGCATTGCCGGAGTCGCCCATGTCGCTTGCCGTGGTTCGCTCGCGTGCGCTGGCAGGCATGACGGCGCCGCCGGTGGCGGTCGAGGTTAATCTGGCCGGCGGCCTGCCGTCGTTTACCCTGGTTGGGCTGCCCGAGGCCGAGGTCAAGGAGTCGCGCGAGCGGGTGCGCGCGGCGTTGCAGAACTGCGGTTTCGAGTTTCCGGCGCGGCGGATCACGGTCAACCTCGCCCCGGCCGATCTGCCCAAGGAGTCCGGCCGTTTCGACTTGCCCATCGCCCTGGGCATCCTCGCCGCCAGCGGCCAGTTGCGCGCCGAAGCGCTGCGCGACCATGAGTTCGCCGGCGAGTTGTCGCTGACCGGCGCACTGCGGCCGATCCGCGGCGCTTTGGCGATGGCCTACGCGGTGGCCCGCAGCGGCGGCACGCCGGCCGGATTCGTGCTGCCGCGGGCGAGCGCGGACGAGGCGGCGCGCGTCGAGGGCATTCCAATCTTTGCCGCCGACGACTTGCTGCAAGTCGTTGGCCACCTGCACGCCGACAGCGACCCGGCGCGCCGCCTGTCGCCTTATCGGGCGGGTGGCGCGGCGCCGGCGGCGACCTACCCCGACTTCGCCGACGTCAAGGGCCAGCAGCCGGCCAAGCGTGCGATGCAGATCGCCGCCGCCGGCGGCCACAGCGCCTTGCTGGTTGGCCCGCCCGGCACCGGCAAGACGATGCTGGCGCAGCGGTTGCCGGGCATCATGCCGCCGCTGTCCGAGGACGAAGCGCTGGAGTCCGCGGCCGTGCTGTCGCTGGCCGGGCAGTTTCGCTCCGAACAGTGGGGTCGCCGCGTCTTTCGCGCGCCGCACCACACGGCCAGCGGTGTGGCGCTGGTGGGAGGTGGCTCGGCGCCCAAGCCGGGCGAGATCTCGCTCGCCCACCACGGGGTGCTGTTCCTCGACGAGCTGCCCGAGTTCGACCGTCGCGTGCTGGAGGTGCTGCGCGAGCCGCTGGAGTCTGGGCGGATCACCATCTCGCGCGCGGCGCGGCAGGCGGACTTTCCGGCGCGCTTTCAACTGATCGCGGCGATGAACCCCTGCCCCTGTGGCTATCTTGGCCACCGCCGCATCGCCTGCCGCTGCACGCCCGACCAGATCGCCCGCTACCAGGACCGCATCAGCGGCCCGCTGCTCGACCGCATCGACTTGCGCGTGGAAGTGCACGCGCTGCCCGACGACGAGTTGCTCGCGCTGCCGCGCGGGGAGCACAGCACGCAGATCGCCCCGCGCGTCGCCCAGGCGCGCGAGCGAGCGCTGCGGCGGCAGGGCAAAGCGAATGCCGCGCTCGAGCCGCCGGAAGTCGAGCAGTTATGCGCGCCAACGCCGGCGGTGCAGTCGCTGCTGCAGGCCGCCGCAGCGCGCCTCGGCTGGTCGGCGCGCGCCTACCACCGCGTGCTGCGCGTGGCGCGCAGCATTGCCGATCTGGACGGGGTGGACGAGATCGGCCCGGCGCAGGTTGCCGAGGCGATTCAGTACCGCCGCGGCCTGCAAGACCGCTGAAGGCGCAACGGGCCGGTGGCGATACGCCGCCACCGGCCCGTCGAAGCCGTAACGACCGCGCCGCCGTCAGTCGATGACGACCCAGCGCGCTTCGAGCCGGTTGTCGGCGCGATGCACGACGTTGACGTTCTTGCGCATCGCCCAGGGGATCACCTGGTTGTGCAGCGGGATATGCATCACCTCGCGGTTATGCAGCATCAGCGCGTCGGCGATCAGCTGGTTGCGTTTCTTCTGGTCGGTTTCGCTCTTCATCGCGTCGACCAGTTTGTCGAACGCCGGGTTGCTGACGCGGCCGAGGTTGAAGTTGCCGTCGCCTTCCTTGCCCACCGTGCGCGCCAGCGATTGCAGCGAGTACAGCGCATCGAAGGTCGGCACGCCCCAGCCGAGCAGGTAGGCCGAGGTGTCGTACTTCTGGATCTTCGGGAAGTAGGTGGCGCGCGGCATCGCGTTCAAGCTCACCTTCAGGCCGATGCGCGCCCACATCGACACCAGCGCTTTGCAGATCTCTTCGTCGTTGATGTAGCGGTTGTTCGGGCAGTCGAGGGTGAAGGCGAAGCCGTTCGGGTAACCCGCGGCGGCGAGCAGCTCACGCGCGCGCTTCTCATCAAAGGGCAGGCGCTGGTTGGCCTCCTTGGTCCAGCCGTTGACCTGCGGCGAGACGATCGCGCCGGTGGGGTCGGAGGAGCCGCGCATCACCGCGCGCTTGATCGCCTCGATGTCGATCGCGTGGTACAGCGCCTGGCGTACGCGCAGGTCCTTGAACGGGTTCTTGCCCTTGACGTCGGCAAAGAGCAGCTCGTCGCGATGCTGGTCGAAGCCCAGGAAGATGGTGCGGTTCTCGGCCCCTTCGACCACCTTGGCCGCCTGGCGCAGGCGCGCCAAGTCCTGCGGCGGCGGGTCGAGCACGAAGTCGAGCTCGCCCGACAGCAGTGCGGCGGTGCGGGTCGGGTCGGACTTGATCGGCGTGTAGACGATCTCGGTCACGTTGCCCTTCTTGGTCGGCTTGCCCCACCAGGCGGGGTTTTCGACGAACACCGTGCGCACGTCCACCTCGCGCGACTTGAGCATGTACGGGCCGGTGCCGTTGGCGTTGCGCGCGGCGAAGGTCTCTTCCTTCTGCACGAAGTTCTGCGGGACGACGACCTTGTTCTTTTCCGACCAGGCCTTGCTCATGACGCGCAGCTCGGGCAGCTGGCGCAGCAGCACCGGGTTGGGGATGTTGGTGTAGATCAGCACGGTGTGCTCGTCCACCGCGTGCGCCCGCTGGATGCCGGTCGTGTAGACGCGGAAGTTGGAGGTCGGCGCCATCGCCCGCTCGATCGAGTAGACCACGTCGGCCGCCGTCAACGGCGTGCCGTCGTGGAACTTGACGCCCTTGCGCAGGTTGAAGCGGTAGATCAGCGGTGTTTCCTGCACCCAGGACACGGCCAGTGCCGGCTCGAGCTCGAATTTGTCGTTGTAGTTGATCAGCGGCTCGTAGACGTAGCTGTTGGCGGTGTTGTTCAGGCCTTCGTTCTGCGCGTGCGGGTCGAAGGTCAGGATATCGCCCTGGCTCGCCCAGCGCAGCGGTTTGGCCGCGGCCGGGGCGGCCGCCAGCAGCAGGGCGGCCGCCAGCGCCGTGGCGAGCAGGGTCGGCAGAGGTGTTCGCATCGTTGGCTCCTTGTCGGGATGGATGAAGAAAACGGAATAAGAAGCGATCACGGGCGAGTGGCCGGGCCGAGCGTGATGTCGCCATAAAACGCCTCGACCTTGCGGCCCGTGTTGTCGGTGTCGGTAAGGATACCGACACCGATCAGCCGCCCCGGAGCCTCGCCGAAGGCGCGCCGATAGTCGGCCGCGTAGTCGCGCTCGAACACCTTCCACTGGCCGAGCCGGTCGCGCCCGCTGCCGGCCACCACCAGCTTCACGCGGCCGGTGTGCGCGTTGTCGACCACACTGCCGGCCGGCAACTTGTTGTCCCAGCTGTAGATCAGCGTCGCATAGGGCGGCAGCTGGCCGGTCAGGGCGCGCGCGGTTTCCATCAACAGCAGCTCGCGTGCCGGCAGTTTGGCCGCGTCGCCGTCGAAGAACAGCAGCAGCCGCACCGGCGAGTCTTCGGCGTGGCGGTCGGTGGCGTCGGCGCCGTCGATCAGATCGACCACCCGCCACTGCCAGCGCACCACGGGCGCTGCCGCCGGATCGACGTCCAACCGCTGGCGCAGGCCGGTGGCTGCGTTGTCGGCCACCGCGTGCAAGACGATCTGGCCGTTGAGCGGGTCGCGCACCAGGTCGTAGCGCGTCGGCCGCTTGGCCGGGGTGATGATCCAGCGATGCCAGCCGCGCGGCAACGCGGCACCCGGTTGTGCCGTCGAGAACGGCGCCACGGTGTCGGTCGGTGCGGGTTCCGGCGGCGCCACCGGCGCCGTGCTGCAACTGGCCAAGAGCAGCACCGTCGCCGCGGCGGCCGCGAACCTCAGCGCCGGGCCAGCCTTGCCGAGGGCGGTGCGCCGACTCCCCGGCGCTGACGCCGCCCGTCGAGCCATGCGACACCCCCTACTGCGCCGGCGCCGTGCTGCGGCGGCCGGTGCTGCCGGCGGCTTCCAGCTCGCGGAAGCGGCGTGCGTCGGCGTCGAAGCTCTCGCCGATGCGCCGCATGTCGGCACCCGTATCGGCAATGATGCGGTCTTCCGCCTGGCGCAGCATGTCGTTGTCGGCGTACGCGCGCTTGAGCCTGTCCGGCAGATCGCGCTTGGGGTAGAACTCCGCCTCCTGGTCGAGCTTCTTGCGCTGCGCCTCCAGTTGCTGCTTGCGCACCTGCGCCCGGTCGATGGTGGCTTGCCGACCGGCCAGCGCGCGGGCGCGGGCCGCCTCGATCTGCTCGACGCTCGAGTAGGTGGCGAGCAGCGCCAGATCGCGCCGCGTCTGCTCGCTCTGCCGCTCGGCGGCTTCCTTCTGCCGCGCTTCTTCGGCGGCGCGCGCGGCGCGCTGCTCCGGCGTGGGCGGCGGCGCGATCACCCGCCGCAGCGAGCCGTCGGCGTTCAACTCGCGGATCTCGCGGCCCGCGCACTCGGGCGGCGGCCGGTCGGCCGTGATGCGTTTGCCGGCGGTATCGGTGCACACGAAGATCGACCGCTGTGCCAGCGCGGGCGACGTTGCGATGAGCAAGGCCGCGAGGCAGGCGGCCGCAGACTTAGGCGACGCCAT
The DNA here is from genome assembly GCA_046316025.1 of Betaproteobacteria bacterium. GTDB lineage: Bacteria > Pseudomonadota > Gammaproteobacteria > Burkholderiales > Burkholderiaceae_F > JAJTHJ01. The sequence continues at coordinate 11,695 of JBKCXU010000033.1, forward strand.
AACGCTGCCGATAGGCGGCAATCGCCGCCCGATAAGGCGCTGCTCCGCCCGCTTGTGCCGAGTCGGATTCGACAAACGCCAGCAGGTCGGTGAGGTCGGCCATCGCCAGCACAGGCATGCCGTACATCGCTTCGACTTCCTGCACGGCCGAGCGCGCCGACAGCGCGTCGTCGGCGCCGGCGCGCTCCATCCGGTCCAGCGCGATCAGCACGCCCGCCGGGTGCGCCCCGGCGGCGCGGATCAGTTCGACCGACTCGCGCACCGACGTGCCGGCACTGACCACGTCATCGACGATCACCACGTCGCCGGCGAGCGGCGCGCCGACGATCGAGCCGCCTTCGCCGTGATCTTTGGCTTCCTTGCGGTTGAAGGCAAAGGGCAGATCGACGCCGCGGTCGGCGGCGGCGATTGCGGTGGCCGCCACCAGCGGGATGCCCTTGTAGGCCGGGCCGAACAGCATGTCGCAGCGTAGCCGCCCGGCCGCGCGCGCCGCGAGCAGCGCCTGCGCGTAAAACCGCCCCAGCGCCGCCAGCCGCGCGCCGTGATCGAACAGCCCGGCATTGAAAAAGTACGGCGACAGCCGCCCGGCCTTGGTCTTGAACTGGCCAAAGCGCAGCACGCCGCTCGTCACGGCGAACTCGATGAATTGCTGGCGCTGAGGGTCCATCATGGTTGGCGAATCGGGCGGCGCGATTATGCCCGTCGCGACCGCGATCCCGGTCCGCCTCGCGCGGCACGATCCAGCGACTCCGCGGTTCGACCGCGACGCTCTGCACTGCGCCGGAAGCGGTCGCGCCGCGGGCGTTCGCCTACAGCCAGAGCATCAGCCCCGTCTCGAAAGGATGCGCCAGCAGCGGATGCGCCGGATAGGCGCGAATGCGGTAGTCGATCTTGCCGCACAGCCGCGGCGCCAGATCGAGCGTGTAGTGCCAGCGGCCGTCGGCGCCCATAGCGGCGGCCGGGGTCAGGCTCAGCGTGCGCGGCACGCCGCCCTGACTGCGCGAGCCGAGCAGCAGCAGTTCGACCGCGACGTCCTGCGGCGCCAGGCCGGCGAGCGCCAGCGAAACCTCGATGCGCACCCGCTCGCCGTAGGCGATGCGCGGCACCGGCGCGTCGCAGCGCTCGATCGTCACCTGCGGCCAGGCGGCGCGCACCCGCTCTTTCCAGCGCGCCACCTCGCGCGCGCCGGCGCCGCCGTCGTCGCTGTAGCGGCGGCCGAGTGCGGCGGCCGGCCGGTAGAACTTGCGCACGTACTCGCCCAGCATCCGCTCGGTGTTGAAGCGCGGCAGCACCGTGGCCATCGAGCGCTTGGCGGTCTTGACCCAGGCCGGCGAGTACGCCAGCCCGTCGCGCGCGTAGTACTGCGGGATCACGTGGTCTTGCAGCAGCTCGTAGAGCGTGGTGGCTTCGTCGCGATCGCGGCTGGCGGGGTCGCGCCGGTCGCTGGCGGGCATGATGGTCCAGCCGTTGGTGCCGTCGCGCGCCTCGTCCCACCAGCCGTCGGCCACCGACAGGTTGATGGCGCCGTTCATCGCCGCCTTCATCCCGCTGGTGCCGGAGGCTTCGAGCGGGTGGATCGGGTTGTTCAGCCACACGTCCACCCCGCCCACCAGCCGCCGCGCCAGCCGCAGGTCGTAGCCTTCGACCAGCAAAATGTGGCCGACGAACTGCGGCATCTTGGCCACTTCCATGATGCGGCGGATCATCTCCTGCCCCGGCGCATCGGCCGGGTGCGCCTTGCCGGCGAAAATCAGCAGCACCGGCCGCTGCGGGTCGCACAGCAACTCGCGCAGCGCCTCCAGATCCTGGAACAGCAGCGTGGCCCGCTTGTAGGTGGCAAAGCGGCGGCCGAAACCGATGGTGAGCACCTTGGGCTGCGCCGGGTCGGCGTGGCGGAACAGGCGATCCAGATGCGACTCGCTGCCGTGGTTGCGCGTCAACTGGTGGTGCACGCGCTCGCGCACGAGCCTGAGCATCTGCGCCTTCAGGTACTCGCGCACGCTCCAGAACATCGCGTCGGGGATGCGCTCCACCCGCTTCCAGTACTCCACGTCGGTCAGCCGCTGCATCCAGTCCACGCCGAGGAAGCGCTCGAAGATGTCGTGCCACTCGCTCGCCAGGAAGGTAAGCGTGTGCACGCCGTTGGTGACGTGGTCGATCGGGTTCTCGTGCGGCTCGATCTGCGGCCACATGTCGCGCAGCATCTCGGCCGAGACGCCCTTGTGAATGCGGCTCACCCCGTTGTGGTGGCGCGAGGTGCGCAGCGCCAGCGTGGTCATGTTGAAGTCGTTGGCGCGCGGCGAGTGGCCGAGCGCCAGCAGCCCCTCGCGCGAGACGCCGCTGTCGCGGCAAAAGCGCTCGAAGTAGCGCGCCACCACGTCGTCGGCAAAGTGGTCGTGGCCGGCCGGCACCGCGGTGTGGGTGGTGAACACCGTACTGGCCGCCACTGCTTCCACCGCAGCGGCGAAGTCGATCCCCTCGGCCACCAGCCGGCGCGTGCGCTCGACCGCCTGGAAGGCGGCATGCCCTTCGTTGATGTGCCACACCGTCGGCCGCAGGGCCAATGCCGCCAGCGCCCGCACACCGCCCACGCCGAGCACGATCTCCTGCTCGATGCGGGTGGTCGAGTCGCCGCCGTAGAGCCGGTGCGCGATGTGGCGGTCGCGCTCGGTGTTCTCGGGCCGGTCGGTGTCGAGCAGATACAGGCGAATGTGGCCGACCTTCGCCTGCCACACTTTCACGCGCACCGTGCGCTCGGCGAGATCGACCTCGACCTCCACGGCCTGCCCCTGCGCGTCCAGCGCCGGGGTGATCGGCAGCGCGTCGAAGTCGGAGTCTTCGTAGAGCGCGTTCTGGCCGCCGTCGCCGTCGATGGTTTGGTGGAAGTAACCCTGCCGGTACAGCAGGCCGACGCCGACGAACGGCAGCCGCGCGTCGCTCGCCGCTTTGCAGTGGTCGCCGGCCAGGATGCCCAGGCCGCCCGAGTAGATCGGCAGGCTCTCGTGGAAGCCGAACTCGGCGCAGAAGTAAGCGACCAGATCGTCGGCGGCGAGGCTGTCGCCGTTGGGCTTGCGCGTACCGGCGGCGAGGTAGCTGTCGTACGTGGACAGCACGCGCTGGTAACTGCTGAGGTAGGCCGGGTCGTCGGCGGCGGCTTCGAGCCGACCCTGGCTCACCTCGCGCAGCAGCGCCTTGGGACTGTGGCCCACCGCGACCCACAACTGCGGGTCGAGCCGGGCGAACAAGCGGCGGGACGGGCGATCCCAGCCGTACCAGAGGTCGTCGGCCAACTCGGCCAGGCGGGCCAGGCGGGCGGGCAGGGTCGGGATCACCTCGATCCGGTAACGGGTGGCTTGGCGGGGCATGGGAGCTTTCTGTGGAGACACGGCGCAAAGCGGAGAGCGGGCATTCTTCGCCTGCGTGCCACGCCTTGCAAGCGCGCGGCGCAAAGCCCCGTGCCGGCGCGTCGTTTATGCGACGCTCTCCTGCGCCGCGGCACTTCTGCGGTGCGCCGGCCGCCCCGTGCGCGCGCGCCGGGCGCATCGTGGTGCGCGCGGGGAAGTCCTACTCCACCGTGGCCGGCTTCTTGCAGTACCGTCGGCACGAATGCCAATGACGGAGAAACCGCAATGGCCTCACGCATTGCCAAGAAATCGACCGCGAAGGCCGCTGAGCCGCCCGCGCCGGCACCAAAGAAACGCGCCGCAACCGAGACCGCAACGACCACGCCGCGCAAGCGTGCACCGGTCAGGCCCAAGGCCGCGTCGCCTGCGGCAGTGCCGCCCGAAGTGCGCCAGAAGATGATCGAAGAAGCCGCCTATGCGCGGTTCGTCGCGCGTGGCTACGCGCACGGCTACTCGTTGATCGACTGGCTGGAAGCCGAGAACGAAGTCGACCGGCGTCTGGCCGGCGGTTAGGTACACCCTCAACGACTCGTCATGCCCGCGAAAGCGGGCATCCAGTTCGCTGCATCCGCTGGGTTCCCGCTTCCGCGGGAACGACAGAGTTGTGGCCGTTCGACGCTTCCTTGGGCGCGGCTTGCGGTGCGCTATGGTCGCGGCGTGAATCCCGCCGAACATCAGCTGCACTACCCGCAGCGCGAGCCGCCGGCGACCGGCACGGTCGCCTGGCTGCGCCCCGGGCTGGGCTGGCTGCGGATGCCACTGCCCTTCGCCCTCGACCACATCAACCTGTGGTTGCTCGACGACGAGCTCGACGGCACGCGCGGCTGGACGGTCGTCGATTGCGGCATCACATCCGAGCCGACACAGGCCGCATGGCGGCAGGTCTTCGACACCGCGTTCGACGGCCGCCCGCTGTTGCGGGTGATCGCCACCCACTTCCACCCCGATCATCTGGGCCTGGCGCACTGGTTATGCGCCGGCGCCGACGGCCGCGGCTGGGCGCCGCGCTTGTGGATGAGCGCCACCGAGTACGCCTTTGGCCGCTTTCTCACCACCGCCGATGCGCAGCGCGCCGGCGACTCCGCCGCGGCGCACTTTGCGCGGCACGGGCTCACCGACGCCGAGTCGCTCGCCAAGGTGCGGGCGCGCGGGGTGGGCTACTTCCCCAAGCTCGTGCCGGCGGTGCCGCTCCTCTACCGCCGCATCCAGGACGGCGACGAACTCGCCATCGGCCCGCACGGCGCCAAGCGCCTGTGGCGCGCGACGATGGGCTTCGGCCACTCGCCGGAGCACGTGTCGCTCTTCTGCGCCGACGAGCGGCTGCTCGTCGCCGGCGACATGGTGCTGCCGCGCATCTCCACCAACGTCAGCGTGTGGGACACCGAGCCGGAGGCCAACCCGCTGCCGCGCTATCTGCGCTCGCTCGACCACCACCTGATGCAGCCGGCCGACACGCTGGTGCTGCCCTCGCACGGGCTGCCCTTCACCGGGCTGCACACGCGGGTGGCGCAGCAGCACGCGCACCACGCCGCGCGGCTGGAAGAGGTGTTTGCCGCCTGCGGGCAGCCTCGCTCGGCCGCGCAGATCGTGCCGGTGTTGTTCCGCCGCGAGCTCGATCTGCATCAACTGACCTTCGCCCTCGGCGAGGCCCTCGCCCACTTACACGCGCTTTGGTACGACGGGCGGGTGCTGCGCAGCCTCGGCGCCGACGGCATCGCCCGCTTTACCGAAGCCTGAAGACCGCGATGAAAGACAGCACCCGCCTCGTGACGCTCGGCCGCGACCATCACACCCACGCCACCGGCGATACCGCCGACTTCGTCAACCCGCCGCTGGTGCGCGGCTCCACCGTGCTGCACGACTCGGTGGCCGACCTGCGCGAGCGCGTCGCCCGCCGCAATGCCGGCGAAGACGGCGCGCCGGTCGCCTACGGCATCTACGGCTCGCCGACCCACCATGCCTTCTACGACGCGCTGACCGCGCTCGAAGGCGGTTATCGCTCCTGGGCGTTTCCCTCGGGCTTGACCGCCTGCACGATGGCGATCCTCGCGTACGTGGCGCAGGGCGACCACGTGCTGGTGCCGGACTCGGTGTACTTCCCCACCCGCCGCTTCTGCCGCGAGACGCTGCCGCGCTATGGCGTGACGACCACCTTCTACGACCCGCGGATTGGCGCCGAGATCGAGCAACTCTTCACGCCCACCACGCGCGTGCTGTTTCTGGAGTCGCCGGGCTCGCACACCTTTGAGATGCAGGACGTGCCGCTGCTGGCCGCCATCGCGCAGCGGCGCAGCGCCATCAGCATCATCGACAACACTTGGGCCACACCGCTTTACTTCCAGCCGCTCAAGTGCGGTGTGGACGTGAGCGTGCACGCGGCGACCAAGTACATCGGCGGCCACTCCGACCTGTTGATGGGCACGGTGACGAGCAACGAGCGCGCTTGGCCGCGACTGCGCGAGACCATCCACCACTACGGCCTGACTGCCAGCCCCGACGAGTGCTACCTCGCGCTGCGCGGCCTGCGCAGCATGGGCGCGCGGCTGGCGCAGCACCGCGCCACGGCGGAAGCGCTGATCGCCTGGTTCAAGCAGCAGCCGGAGGTCGAGCGCGTGCTCTTCCCCGCCGACCCCGCCGACCCCGGCCATGCACTGTGGCAGCGCGACATGAGCGGCGCCTCTGGCCTCTTCGGTGTGCTGCTCAAGCCCACGGTCGCGCCCGAGCGTCTGACCGCGTTGATCGACGGCCTGCAACTCTTCGGCCGCGGCTATTCGTGGGGCGGCTTCGAGAGCCTGCTGATCCCCACATCGGTCGAACGCACCGTGTCGCCGCTACCGGGAGCCGGCCCCTTGTTCCGAGTGGCGGCCGGGCTGGAGGACGCAAGCGACCTCATCGCAGACCTCACCACCGGCTTCGCTCGCCTGCGCGCTTGACTGGACCGGTCGCCGATCCTCGCCGAAGGCCGCCTCGGCCAGCAACTGGCCAACGCGCCGCCCCAGATCAAAGTCGTCGACCGCACCGAACTCGTGCCACCGCAGCTGGCCGCGGGGGTCGATCAGCAGTGTCGAGGGGGTGCCGCGCAGGCGGTAAGCGCGCATCGTCGCGGGGGCCGAGTCGCTGCCCGTGTGCGCATCGACGCCGATCGGAAACGTCAAGCGGAACTCGTGAATGAATGCGGCGAGCGCCGCATCGCCCATCGCCTCGTGGTGTTCGAACACCGTGTGCAGCCCGAGCACCTGGAAACCCGGGTCGCGCACACGCTCGGCGATCCGCTGCGCCTGCGGCACCGCATGCAGCACGCAGCCGGGACAGAGCATTTGAAAGGCGTGAATCAGGATTACCTTGCCTCGCAGGGCGGCGAGCGACAGCGGCTGCGCGCTGTTGAACCAGCGTCGGACGACGAGCTCCGGGGCGGGTGGCGAATGGGTCATGGGTCCTACTCCTGGCAAGCGCGGCGCGACCGGGCAGCCCGGCCGCGCCCTGGGATTACTGCTGGAACTTGCTGAAGACGTAGTCGCTGTCTTTCTGCGGCGCGTGGCAATTGAAGCAGGCGTTGGCCGCGTCCTTGCCCACGGCGCGCTCGGTCTTCGAGTCGCCCTTGAAGCCCTCGAAGCCCCAACCGCCCGTGGCGGCCCATTTCTTCGAGTCCTTGTGCATCACGCCGACCACCTTGCGCGGGCCGTCGGTGATCGTGTTGTCGGCGCGCTGCGCTTCGCGTAGGTCGAAGACGATGACCGCGCCGTCGGCGAACTTGCCCGACTTGTAGCCGGCCAGCGCCTTGGGGTTGGCGTAGATGTGGTGCACGCCGCCAAAGGCGCCGTACAGCGGATGACCGGCCTCGATCGTCATCGACTTCACGTGGACCCAGTCGCGGTAGCCGGCCGGGTAGGGTACGGGCGCGGGATCGGCGGCCAGGGCGGACAGAGAGGTCGTGGCGAGGATGGCGGCAAGACAAAGCGAGCGCATTGGATTCTCCTGAGGTTCGGGTGGAAAGTCATATGATTTCGTAACGAAATCACAAGCGCAGCGTAGTGGACAGTCGCGCGACTCGTCAATATGATTTCGTTGCGAACTCAAATGGAAGGCTCCGGATGGCCCACGAACGCCTGTTTACCCTGCTCGAGCGGCTGGGCAACCTGACCCAGGCCGCGCTGCGCAGCGCAGGTCAGGTGCATGGCCTGCAGCCGGTGCCGCTGTTGGTGTTGTCGTTCCTCGCCAAAGCCAACCGCTACAGCAACACCCCGGCGGCAGTGGCCGACTATCTAGGCCTGTCGCGCGCCGCGACGTCGCAGACGCTGACCTTGCTGCAGGAGCGCGGCCTGATCGAGCGTACGCAGGACGACACCGATCGCCGCGTGTGGCGCTTGGGCCTGACGCGCGCGGGACGCGCGCTTGCCGGCGCCGCGCTCCCGCCGGCCTCCTGGAGCGCGTTGCACGAAGCGATGGGAGCGGGAGAACTCGAGCGCCTCGAAGCCGACCTCGAACGCCTGTTGCAGCGCCTGCAACAGAGCGACGGTGCGCTGTCGTTTGGCGTGTGCCAGACGTGCCGCCACTTCCTGCGCGAGGGCGAAGACCGCTTTCGGTGCGGCTTGACGCAGGAGCCGCTCCCCGTGGCCCAGACCCTTCGCATTTGCCGCGAGCACGCCGACGTTGAGCACTGATAGGCTAGCGTGGGGTGGGTTCGACCTCGATTCAAGCTCAGCCACCGCCCGCCTGCCAGGGCCAGTCGTCTCAGGGGCCAATGAACTACGTAACCACTACGGCCCCGGCTACCGGATCTACTGTCAACAGCGCGGCGTAACGCTGGTCGTCCAGCTGGCCGGCGGCGACAAAGGCTCGCAGGCCGCCGGCATCAAGATGGCCAAGCGCCTAGCCGCGGAGCACGTGCCATGACCAAGAAAGCCCGATTGACCCACTTCGACCCCGCCGAGTTGCTGACTTCGGATGAGGCGATCTCCGTTTTTATGGCCGATGCTTGGGAGTCCGGCGATGCCGGCCACATCGCGCACGCCTTGGGCGTGGTCGCGCGGGCCCGCGGCATGAGCGATGTCGCGCGGGAAACCGGCCTTTCGCGCGAGCAGCTCTATCGCTCGTTTTGCGAGCGCGGCACCCCCACGCTCAAGACCACGCTGGCGGTGATGAAGGCGCTTGGTGTGGTGCTGACGGCCAAGCCGATGGCGCAGGGTGGCTGAGTGGAAAGCGTTTCGGCGCGACGTCGCCCAGTGGCGCATGGTCCCGCCTAACCTGCTGCACGCCGTTGCGGCGCACCGCGAATGACCCGCGGGTCCATCTTCGACCAGTTGGAGCCGGGCGGCCTGCGCGACGAACTGGCGCCGGAACTGCGCGCCCGCGAGGAGGCTGCTGAGGCGCAACGCGCCGCCGAAGAAGCTGCACTTGCTGCCCGCGAATACAGCAGCCGATTGCAGTTCACCGGCGAGGGCGCCGAGTACTTCCGCATCTGGATCGTCAACGTGGTGCTGACACTGGCCACGGCAGGCGTTTACTCGGCCTGGGCCAAGGTGCGCAAGACGCGCTACTTCTGGCAGAACACGCGGCTGGATGGCTGCGTGTTCGACTACCACGGCAAGCCGGCGGCGATCTTGCGCGGGCGCGTGCTCGCACTCGTACTCTTGGGTTTGTACACACTTGGCACCGGCTTTTCGGTCATCGCCACGGTCGCGGTCGTGCTGTTGCTGATCCTCGCCGGGCCGTGGCTGTTCCTGCGCGCGCAGCAGTTCAAGCTGCGCAACACCAGCTACCGCGGCCTGCGCTTCGACTTCGATGTGAGCCCGCGCCGGGCCTACGCAGCCTTGCTGCCGCTTCCGGTGATCTGGTTTTCGGGCACGCTGGCCGGCGTGCTCGCGAGCAACGACGGCGGCGTGGCGATTGCCGCCGCAGTGGCCAGCGTGCTGCTGTTTCCCTGGATGCATCACCGCCTCAAGCGCCTGCAACATTCACACGCCCGCTACGGCGACCTGCCGGCCCAATTTGTGCCGGCGACGACCCGCTTCTACGAGGTCTACGCCAAGAGCGTGGGGCTGATGATTCTGGCCAGCCTGGTGACGGCGGCGATCGGATTCGCCGTCGCCGCCTTGGCAAACCTGCTGCAACGCTGGTTTGCGCTGGACGCCGACGCCGAGTTCTACGGCATGCTCGGCGGCGTAGTCGGCGCTGCGGTTTTCTACGTGGCGCTGTGGCCGTACTACGCGGCGCGCTTGCAGCAGGTCGTGTGGGAGAACACCACCCTGGGGCCGGTCCGCTTCCGCACGCACATGAAGACCGGCGCGCTGGCTCGCCTGGTGTTGCAGTGCATGGCCTTGACGGTACTTACGCTCGGACTGTACTGGCCCTATGCCGCGGTGCGGCTTGCCCGGTATCGCATCGAATCGATGGAGATCCGCACGACGCAACCGCTGAGCGAACTCGCGCGTGCCGTACAAGGCGGCGCCGTGGGTGCGGCGGGCGATGGCGCAGCCGATCTGTTCGGACTGGATATCGGTCTATGAGCACGACCGCTTTGCCGACGTTCGACGCGCTGTACTTCGACGGGAAGCAGCCGCTCGCCCAACTGGTGACCGTAGACGTGATCGGCAGCCAGCTGCTGGTGTGGACGGCGCAGCGGCGCCTGCTGCATCGCGTTGCGGTGGCGCAGGCGACGTTGTCCGAGCCCTTCGCCCACGCACCGCGGCTGATCGACCTCGGTGGTGGCGCCCGTGTCCAGGTGGCCGACAGTGCCGGTATCACCGCCGCGCTGGGACATGCCGGTTGGCCCCCGCCGCTGGTGGCGCGCCTGCAGCAACGCTGGCCCGTGGCGCTGCTCGCGCTGGCCACGCTGCTGGCGTTGCTCGTTTTCGGCTACTTGCGGGGACTGCCGGCCGCAGCACGCTGGGCGGCCTTTGCGTTGCCGCCGCAGATCGAACAACAACTCGGCGACCAGGTGCTCGAACTGCTCGATGCGCAGCAGCTGCGGCCGAGCCAACTCGATCCTGCGCACCAGCAACGCCTGCGCCAGCGCTTCGCCGAGATGGCGCAGCGCGCCGCACCAGGGGTGGCGTACCGCCTGGAGTTCAGAACCATCGAGACGCCGGCCAACGAGCAGACGCCGCGCGAGGGGCGCGACCCCTCGCCGCGGGGGATCAATGCCTTCGCGCTGCCGGGCGGAACGATCGTGATGCTCGATGGCCTGGTGCTCGCCGCACCGGGCGACGACGAAGTGCTGGCCGTGCTGGGCCACGAGTTGGGCCATGTCGCGCACAAGCACGGGATGACGCACCTGATCCGCGCGGTCGGCATCGGCAGCGTGGCAGGACTGCTGTGGGGTGACTTCGCCGGCGCGGCGGCCAATGCGCCGGTGCTGCTCGGCGTGCTCAAGTACTCGCGCGATGCGGAGCGCGAGGCCGATGCTTTCGCTGTCGACTTCCTGCACGCAAGCGGGCTCGGGGTGGAGCCGCTGCTCGGCTTCTTCGATTTTGTGGAGAAACTGCAAAAGAAGCACGGCGGTGCGCCGCCGGACTTTCTGTCGACCCATCCGGCCACACCGGAGCGGATAGACCGGCTGCGCGCCGCGCAGGCGGCGACGCCGTAGCGGGTTACAGCTCCCGCTTGCGCGGCTTGTACGCCCGGTTGGCAAACAGCCGATCGAACAGCGGGTTCGGCAGCACGCGCAGCAGCTTGGCCACCACGCCCATCTGCCACGGGATCGTCGCGTAGCTGCGGCCGGCGTCGATCGCCTGCACCGCGCGGCGGGCGAAGTCGTCCGGGTCGAGCAAAAACGGCATTGCGTAGCGGTTCTTGGCCGTCAGCGGCGTGCGCACGAAGCCGGGGCTGATCGTCTGCACGCGCACGCCAGAGCGCTTGAGCTCCACGCGCAGGCTCTCGCAGTAGGTGATCACGGCGGATTTGGAGGCGCAGTAGGCCTCCGACCCCGGCAGGCCGCGGATGCCGGCCACGCTGGCGATGCCCACCAGTTGCCCGCGCCCGCGCGCGCGCATCGGCGCGATGAAGGGGTGGAAGGTCGTGGCAAGCGCGAGCACGTTGACGTCGAACACTTCGCGAAAAGCATCCAGGTCTTCGTAGTGCTCGGTCAGCACGCCGACCGAGATGCCGGCGTTGGCGATCACCACATCGGCGCCGCCGGTGACGGACTCGAAGTCGCGTGCCGCCGCGATCAGCGCGTCGCGGTCGGTCACGTCCACCGCGTAGGCGTGGTGCGCGCCCGGCAGTTGCGCGCGCAGTTCGTCGAGCAGGCTTTGCCGGCGCGCTACCAGCCCGAGGGTGGCGCCGCGCGCGGCGTAGACGCGGGCGAGTTCCGCGCCGATACCGCTGGAGGCGCCGGTCAGAAAGACGTTCATGGCGGCGGGCTCGCGCGGCGGATCGGCGCTCCCGACTCGACCATCCCGACTACTTCTTCCTCGCCCGCGCCACCAGGAAGTCCATCACCGCCAGCGTCGGCCCCACCCCTTCGCGCAGGATCTGCACCATGTACTTGCCGTCGATCGCCACGGCCGGCGTGCCTTCGATCTTGTAGGCGCGCCAGATCTGCCCGGCGCGCGCAGCCTTGGTGTTGACGGAAAACGAGTTGTAGTTGTCGAGCCAGGCCTTGCGGTCGATGCCCTGCGCGGCCATGAAGTCGGCGATCTCGTTGGGGTCGACGAGCTTGCGCCGGTCGATCTGGATCGCGCGGAAGACCTTGTCGTGCAGGTCGAGCCGGCCCATCTGCTCCAGAGTGAAGTAGATCTTGGTGTGCGGCATTGTGTTGCCGTCCCAGTTGATCGGGATGCGCTTGAAGTCGATGGCCGCACCCTGCCGCTTGACCCAGCCCTCCAGTTCGGGGTGGAAGCGGTAGCAGTGCGGGCAGCTGTACTGGAAGAACTCCAGCACCTCGACCTTGCCGCCGCTTTCGGTCGGCTGCGGCGGGCGCACGAGTTGGTACTGCTGGCCTTCGACCGGCTCGCCCTTGGGTTGGGCGAGCGCGGCCACGGGCAACGCGGCGGCGGCAATCACGATCTGGCGGCGAAGGATGCGGGTCGTCATGGTCGTTGCTTTCGTCGGTGGCGTTGGAGCGCTATTTGATCGGAATGATCTGCGTCGGAATCCCGTCGTCGTTGACCTGCTTCTGCACGCGTTCGACCTCGGCCTTTTGCCCGTAGGGGCCGAGCCGTACGCGGTAGAAGGTGTTACCGCCGGTCTCAACCGGATAGATCGTCGCATCCAGCCCCAGCAGCGCCAGCCGCGCGCGCATGCTGTCGGCATCCTCGGGCTGGCGGAAGGCGCCGGCTTGCAGCATGTAGCGGGTGCTCTCGGCGGCGGCTTTTGCTTCGTCGGCCTTGGCGGGCTCGGCAGCCGGCTCGACGTTGGCCTTGGCGGCTTCGGCCGGGGTCACGGGCGCTGGCCCCGGCTGCTGCGCGGACAGCGGCTTGTTGGGGTCGGGCAGCTTGCCGTCGGCGCCGGGGTTGATGTTCTCGGTCGGGCGCTTGACCTTCTCGACGAACGGCACCGGCGCCTTGGTGATGTACAGCGCCACCGCGGCGGCGATCGCCAGCCCGATCACCAGGCCGATCACGATGCCGATAAACGTGCCGCCGCGTTGTCTAGTCGCCGTGTTCACTCTATTTCCCGATCACGACGCGGACTTCGTCGTTCCCGCGAAAGCGGGAATCCAGCAGCTTTCGCGAACGACACGAGATTCCCGCTGGCGCGGGAATGACGGGACTTCGTTTGCAGACCGCAGCACAAAGCCTCTCACTACATCTTCTCCGGGGCGGACACACCAAGCACGGCTAACCCGTTGCGCAGCACCTGCCGGGTCGCCAGCAGCAACGCCAGCCGCGCGGCGCGCAGCTCGGCATCGTCCACCAAAATGCGCTCGGCATTGTAGTTAGCGTGGAAGTCCGCCGCGAGATCCTTCAGGTAGAACGCGACCAGGTGCGGCGCCATCTGATCGGCTGCCTCGCGCAGCAGTTCCGGAAACTCCGCCAGCCGCGTGGCAAGCGCCAGTTCCTTGGCGCCCGTGAGCAGCGCCAGCGATACGTGCGGCGCCAAGTCCTCATCCAGCGTCGCACCCGCGGCCGCCGCCTGCGCCAGCACCGAGCAGGTCCGCGCATGCGCGTACTGCACGTAGTAGACGGGGTTGTCCTCGCTTTGCGACAGCGCCAGATCCACGTCGAACACGAACTCCGTATCCGCCTTGCGCGAGGCGAGAAAAAACCGCACCGCGTCGCGTCCAACCCAATCCAGCAGGTCGCGCAGAGTGACGTAGCTGCCGGCGCGCTTGGACATTTTCACTTCCTCGCCGGCGCGCATCACCCGCACCATCTTGTGCAGCAGATAAGACGGGAAGCCCGCCGGCGCATCGATGCCAAGCACGGGCGCTGCCGCGCGCACGCCGGCGCGCACGCGCGCCACCGTGCCGTAGTGGTCCGAACCCTGCACGTCGATCACCTTGCGGTAGCCACGTTGCAGCTTGGCCAGGTGATAGGCCACGTCCGGCACGAAGTAGGTATAGGTGCCGTCCGACTTGCGCATCACGCGGTCTTTGTCGTCGGCAGCGGGGCCGCCGTCGCCGGCGATGTCGGCAATTTCGGTCGTGCGCAGCCACAACGCGCCGTCGGCCTCGAAGGTCATGCCGGAGGCAACCAGCGCGCGCACGGCGGCCTCCACCTTGCCGTCGGTGTATAGCGACGACTCGAGGTAAAAGTGATCGAAGGCCACGCCAAAGGCCGCGAGGTCCATGTCCTGCTCGTGGCGCAGATAGGCGACCGCAAAGTCGCGCAGGTTGGCGAGATCGTCCGCGTTGCCGCTCGCGCGCACCGCGCGGCCGTCGCGCGAGGTCTGCGATTCGCCGGCCAGAAACGCGCGGGCGATGTCCACGATGTACTCGCCGCGGTAGCCGTCCTCGGGGAACTCAGCGGCCACGCCCTGCAGTTCACGCGCACGAGCCTGTACCGAGATCGCCAGCTTTTCGATCTGCACGCCCGCGTCGTTGTAATAGAACTCGCGTGTCACCTGCCAGCCCTGCGCGGCCAGCAGATTCGCCAGCGCATCGCCCAGCGCCCCCTGCCGTGCGTGGCCCAGATGCAGCGGGCCGGTCGGGTTGGCCGAGACGAACTCCACCATCACCCGCTCGCCTGCGTGCGCCGAAGACGTGCCGAAGCATTGCCGCTCGCGCAGCACCTGGCGCACGACCGCGAGCTTGGCCGCCGCCGCCAGCCGCAAGTTGATGAAGCCGGGGCCGGCGACTTCCACCGCGTCCACCAGCCCCACCGCGGCGGGGTTGACGCGCAGCGCATCGGCGATCGCCAGCGCCACCTCACGCGGGTTTTTCTTCAGCGCGCGGGCCGCCTGCAGCGCCACGTTGCACGCCAGATCGCCATGGGCCGCGACCTTGGGCCGCTCCAGCAGCACCGGCAGTGGCGGCGCGCCAAGGCCGGCGAGCGCCTGTTCGATCAACGCGGCGAGTTGCTGTTTCTGGGCGGGGAGCATCGATGGCCGACGGCGCAGCGGAGCGCGAGCGGGCCGCGATTCTAGCGAGCGGGCTGCGCGGCGGCGGGCGGCGCGTTCAGTTGCGCGAGCCACTGTTCGGCCTGCGCCTTGAACCGCGCCTGCTCGGCCTGCGGGATCGGCTCGCCGGGGAGGAATTTTTCCTGCAACGGGTTGACGAAGGTGCCGTTCTTCGCCACCCGGTAGTCCAGATGCGGCCCGGTCGACAGCCCGGTGGAACCGACGTAGCCGATCACCTGCTTCTGCTTGACGCCGGCGCCGCGCCGCACGCCCTTGCCGATGCGCGACAGGTGGTTGTAGTAGGTCGCATAGCCGGCGTGGTGGCGCAACATCACCTGGATGCCGTTACCGCCCTTGTACCCGGCGAACTCCACCGTGCCGTCGGCCACCGCCCACACCGGCGTGCCGGTCGGTGCGGCGTAGTCGATAGCCAGATGCGGTCGCACGCCGCCCAGCACCGGGTGCGGGCGGCGGTGGGTGTAGCCCGAGCTGATCCGCGTGAACTCCAGCGGCGAGCGCAGGAATGTCTTGCGCAGCGAGCGGCCCTCCAGGTCGTAATGCGCGAACTTGCCGCCGACCGCGTAGCCGACGCCGGTCAGCGCGCGGCCGTCGTCCGCCGGCAGATACTGCGCGGCGAGGATGCGGCCGTGATCGACGTAGCGGCCGTCCGCGTAGCGCGCCTCGACCAGCAGCTGGAAGCGGTCGCCCTTTTGCGTGTCGGCACTGAAGTCGAAGTCGGACTCGAACATCTGCGCCAAGTCGAGCAGCAGTCGCGCCGAGACCGCGCCGGACTCGACCGCGTCCCACAGGGAATCGACGACCTCGCCGCGGCGCACTTCGACCCGCAGCTCGGGCGCGGTCTCGTGGCGGGTCACGGTCCAGCCCGACTCGCCGGCGCGCGCCTCGAAGCGCAGCCAGGGACTGACCGGCAAGCTCGCCTCGACCCAGCGCCCGTCGGCTTCGTGGGCGATGGCGAGCGCGTCGCCCGGGCGCAGGCGGCGCAAATCGGCGCCCGCGGCGCGCAGCGCAGACGCGAGCGCGTTGGCCTGCGGCCCATCGAGCCCGGCGCGCTTGAGTGCGCCGACCAGCGTGTCGCCGCGGCCGAGTTCCATCGTGCTGCGCGCCAGCGGCGGCGGCGCTGGCGGTGCGGCGGCCGGCGCCACCTGCTCTTGCGCGACGGGAGGGGGAGCTTCGTTGTCCTGGGCCGGCCAAAGCGCCCAGACAACACCACAGACGACGGCGAGACAAGTCGCGGCCGCCAAGACCACACGGTTGCGCTGCATGGGGCGCGACCTTACACGCCATGCACCACCCTGTGAACCCGCGGGCTTGCCCCTACGGGGCGCGCACGGCGGCAGGTCGCGGCGGTGTGCAATCCGGCGCGCGCTACCCGGCCGAGCGCACCACTTTCTTCTCCCGCAACGTGACGAACTCCTCCGCCGCCGTCGGGTGAATTCCCACCGTGGCGTCGAAGTCCGCCTTGGTGAGGCCCGCTTTCACGGCTATGCCGATGCCCTGGACGATCTCCGGCGCATCGGCCCCCACCATGTGCGCGCCGACCACGCGCTGCGTGGCGGCATCGACGATGAGTTTCATCAACGTGCGTTCCTGCCGGCCGGACAAGGTGTGCTTCATCGCGCGGAAGTCGGTTTGATAGACCTCGACCGTGCCGTACCTGGCGACCGCTTGCGCCTCGGTCAAGCCCACCGTGCCCACCGGCGGCTGACTGAACACGGCGGTGGGCACATCGGCATGGTCGGCGGCGGTGGGCTTGCCGCCGAAGAGCGTGGCCGCCACGGCCGCGCCTTCGCGGATCGCCACGGGTGTTAACGCGATGCGCTGGGTCACGTCGCCCACCGCGTAGATGTGCGGCACGCTGCTGCGCGAGGCGGCATCCACCTGCACCGCGCCGCTCGCGGTGAGCGCCACGCCCGCCGCCTCCAGCCCCAGGCCCTGCGTGTTGGGCACGCGGCCGGTGGCAAACATCACCGCGTCCACCAACTGCGGCGGCTCGCCGCCCAGCGCCAGGTCGAGCGTGCCGTCTGCGCGCCGCGCAATCGAAAGCGGCGGCGCGTTCAGCAGCACGCGCACGCCCTTTTTCTCGATCTCGGCGTGCAGAAAGTGCCGCACGTCGTCGTCGAAGCCGCGCAGGAACTCCGGCCCGCGGTAGGCGAGCACGACTTCGCTGCCCAGCCCGTTGAAGATGCCGGCGAACTCCACCGCGATATAGCCGCCGCCCAGAATGGCGATGCGCCGCGGCAGCTCGGTAAGGTGAAAAGCCTCGTTCGAAGTAAAGCCCAGTTCCGCGCCGGGGATCGCCGGCACCTGCGGGGCACCGCCCGTGGCGATCAGGATGTGCGCGGCCGTGTGGCGCTGGCCGGCGACTTCCACCGTGTGCGCATCCAGCAGCCGCGCCTTGCCGACGTGGATCGTCACGCCGGCTTTTTCCAGCAGGCCGCGGTAGACGCCTTCCAGCCGCGCGATCTCGCGGTCCTTGGCGGCGATCAGCGCGGGCCAGGAGAAGCTCGTGGCGCCCACCGTCCAGCCGTAGCCGGCGGCGTCGGCAAAGTCTTCGGCAAAGTGCGAGGCATAGACCAGCAGCTTCTTGGGCACGCAGCCGCGGATCACGCAGGTGCCGCCGAGCCGGTAGCTTTCCGCCAGCGCCACGCGCGCACCAAAGCCCGCGCTCATCCGCGCCGCGCGCACGCCGCCCGAGCCGCCGCCGATTACGTAGAGGTCGTAGTCGTAAGTTGCCATCGCTCAATCGTGCCAATCGACAAACTTCAATCCGTCGACCTGCGCGAACTCGCGCAGGTTATGCGTGACCAGGGTGTGTCCGCCAGCGAGCGCGATGCCGGCAATCAAGGTATCGATCGGACCGAGCGGCGTGCCGCGCGTCTCGGCGCGCACACGCAATTCCGCCGCTGCGCGCGCCGCGGCGGCGTCGATGGGGCAGACCGTGAACGCGGTGAGCGCCTCCCCGATGCGGCGGCGCCGGGCCGCACCCAGCCGCGCGTGGCGAACGCCGTACTCGATCTCGTAAACCACCGGCGCGGGCAGCGCGACCTGTGACGGTTCGACCTCGAGCAGGCGCTCGGCCACGCCGCCATTGCCGCGCAAGAAGTACGACAGTGTGTTGGTGTCGAGCAGAAACAAGCTATACCCGCACTCGCTTGACGTCGCGCCCCGCACCACGGCGCAACTCGGATGCGAGCGGAAAGTCCGGGGCGACGCCGGCCGCCTTGCGCACCGCCGCCGGCCAATGGCTGGCGGTCTGGCGACGAATGAGATCGGCGACCCAGCGGCTCTTCGAGACGCCGGCCGCGCGCGCGGCTTCGTCGAGCAGCTTCTCGATCTGCGTGTCCACGTACAAGGTCACTTGCGGCATGGTGTGGCTCCGGCGCGATTCACATATACGGCAAGTATATCGGCGCCACTTTTGTTCCGTGCAATGATGCGGCGGCCGATTGCAGGACTCGTCCGATGCGAACCGAGATCGATCACTTGGTCGTCGCCTGCCGCGACCTCGAGCAAGGCGCCGACTGGGCACGCGCCACGCTGGGCGTTGAGCCGCAGCCCGGCGGCAAGCACGCGACGATGGGCACGCACAACCGATTGTTGAGGCTCGGTGCCCGCGTCTACCTGGAATTGATCGCCATCGACCCCGAGGCGCCGGCACCCGCGCGCCCGCGCTGGTTCGGCCTCGACCGCGCGGACGTGCAGGCGCGTGCGGCACGCGAGCCGTTCTTGCTCGCGTGGGTTGGCAGCTGCGACAACATCACTGCGGCGGTGACCGCCGTGCCGCTGCTCGGCGAGGTGCTGCCCTTCACCCGCAACGCCTACGCCTGGCGCTTTGCGCTGACCGCCGACGGCGAACTCAACTACGACGGCGTGCTGCCGCCGCTGATCCAGTGGGACAGCGAGGCGCATCCCTGCGATGCGCTGGAAGATCGCGGCTGCGAACTGCTGTCGCTGGAACTGACGCATCCTGACGCAGCGGCGATCCTGCCGCTGTTTCGCAAGTTGCGCATCGCCGGCCCGGTCGAACTCGCCGCAGGCCCGCCGGCACTGCGGGCGCGCCTGCGCTTGGCGGACGGCGGCGAGCGCGTGCTCGGTTGAAGCAAAGCGGGCCGGCCGCGCTTACAGCTTTTCGCGCGCCGTGGCCTGAACGATCTGAGTCAGTCGTTCGAGCATCGGCACCTTCAGCCGCGAGTACTGCCAGTACAAAGGCACGGTCAGGGTCTGGCCGGGCACGAGTTCGACGAGCCGGCCACTCGTCAGCAACGCATCGACCAGCGGCCCCGGGTTCATGCCCCAGCCGAGCCCCGCCAGGGTCGCATCGACAAAGGCCTGTGTCGAAGGCAACCAGTGGCGCGGCGCCGCGACCGTCTGCCGGCACACGCGCCGCAGCCAGCGGGCCTGCAACTGGTCTTTGTGGTTGAAGACGAGACTCGGCGCGGCGCGCAGCGTCTCGGCGTTGACACCCGCAGCAAAGTGACGGCGCATGAACTCGGGGCTGGCCGTGGCGAGGTAGCGCAGCGCCCCCAGCCGCACGCTGCGGCAACCCTGCACCGCGGCGCCGTGCGCGCCGACCGCGGCGACCACGCGGCCGCGCCGCAGCCATTCGGCGGTGTGATCCTGGTCGTCGATGGCGACATCCAGCAGCGCGTTCTCTTGCTCGCCAAACCTTGCCAACGCAGCGATGAACCAGGTCGCCAGACTGTCGGCGTTGACGGCCACGCGCAGCGTCGGGCGCTCGGCCTCGGCGGCGCCTTCGGCGCGCGCGGTCGTGCCCGCGGTCAGACCCGTGCCCAGATCGGCTTCGAGCATGCCGACCAGCTCCGCGTGGCGGCACAGGCGGGCGCCGAGCTCGGTGGGCGTGCAGGGTTGGCCGCGCACGACGAGCACCGCGCCGATGCGCTCCTCGAACAGCCGCACGCGCTGCGACACCGCCGAGGCGGTGACGTGCAAGGCCAGCGCTGCGCGCTCGAAGCTGCCTTCGCGGATCACCGCCGCCACGGCGGCCAGGGCCGAATAGTCCAGCATGGGCAAGTCCGTTTCGCCTGAAACTTCCAACTCAAGAAACGCCGCGCCTATCGCCCGGAGTGCCGCCGTTGCCGGCAGCCTTCCCGCACCCGGCGCTGCGCGCCGACCTCTCCCTCCGGGAGAGGGGTTGGGGTGAGGGAAGACCGCCGGAGCGGAGTGACTCACTTCGGTTGGTCGGGTAAGCGCCGCTAATCCAGCTTAAGTGATTTTTGCTTGTCCCTTCTGGGTTCGGGCGCCGACACTGCGCCCATGGAACTCGACGCCCTGCTCTCCGGAATCGGCCTCGGCGGCTCCTTGATCGTTGCCATCGGTGCGCAAAACGCCTTCGTGCTGCGCCAGGGCTTGCGGCGGGAGCACGTCGGCGCGGTGGTCGCCCTGTGCGCGGGGATCGACATCCTGTTGATGACGGCAGGTGTCGCCGGCCTGGCCGGTCTGGTGCGGTTGAGTCCCACGGTGTTGACGCTGTGCACCGTCGCCGGCGCGGCCTTCCTGCTTTGGTACGGCTGGGGCGCGGCACGGCGGGCGCTGGCGCCGGAGGTGCTGAACGCGGAGACGCACGGCGCCGCGCAGAGCCGCACGCGAGTGCTGGGCCAGGCGCTGGCGATCACGCTCGCCAATCCGCACGTGTATCTGGACACGGTGCTGCTGGTCGGCGCCATAGGCGCGAGTCAAGCGGAGGCGCAGCGGCTCTGGTTTCTGTTGGGCGCCAGTCTGGCCAGCGTGCTGTGGTTCACTGCGCTGGGCTTTGGTGCGCGCTTGTTGGCGCCGGTCTTTGCGCGACCGGTCGCCTGGCGCGTTCTCGACGTGGTGGTTGCCCTGACGATGTGGGGGCTGGCTGCCGGCTTGCTGCGGGACGTGCTCGCGGCTTGAGTCGCGGCCGGACTTCTGTCGTGCCGGATCAGCGCCCAATAGCAGGCAGCTTGAACAACGACTCCACCCGCCCGGTCACCGTGCCGCGATAGTTCTTGATCTGCGGCCGCGCGAACGGCGCCAGCGGCGTCGCGCCGGGATCGTCCAGCAGCCCCAACTGCTGCAACACCTCCACCGTCACCGCATGCAGCGCGCGGGCGTTGCCGTCGGCCACGCGGATGGCGATGCCGATGCCGCGGCTGGCAATGCCGATCGCCTGCACGCCGTCGGCCCCCACCTTGCTGACCCAGTCGCCGGGAGCGGTCTGCATCAACGCCAGATCGACGCGGCCCGCGCCCGACACAAGGTCGGGGTGCCGGCGCATCGCGTAGGCGAGCGCGGCCAGCTCCGGCGTGCTGCCTGCGGCCAATTGCGCAAACGCCTGCGCCAGCCTTGTGAGCGGCAGCGCGTAGTTGGGCGCGCTGCAACCGTCGATGCCGAGCGGCAGCGCCACGCCGGGGGCAAAGCCCTGCACGGCAGTGCGCACGCGCTGCTGGGTGGGCGCGTCGGGGTCGAGGTAACTCGTCAGCGGCTCCCCGTGCAGCCGCGCCAATGCCAAGAATCCACTGTGCTTACCGGAGCAGTTGTGGCACAGCGCGCTCCAGCGCATGCCGGGCGGCGGCTTGGCGCCTGTGCTTTGGTAGTAGTAGGGCGTGTGGCAACCGCAGTGCAGATCGGCTTCGCTCGCGTTGATCACAGCGAGCATCCGCGCCGCGGTAGCGACATGGATCGCCTCGCCGTTATGACTCGCGCACATCAGCGCGAGTTGCTGCGAGTCGAAGCCGAAGCGCTCCATGCCGCCGTCGCGCACGAAGGCGAGCGCCTGCAAGGGTTTCAGTGACGAGCGCGTGAAGTTGAGCGACTCCGGATCGCCTAGGCTGGCGATCAGCTTGCCTGCGCTTTCTACCACTGCGATCGAGCCGATGTGCACCAGCTCCGGGTACCCGCCGCGGGTGGCGGTTGCGAGGGGGACGTGGTTGGGGACTTGCATGATGGATGATCGCTGCTGCGCCGCGGATGATGCCCGCTGCGCGGGGTGATGATGGAGGGGCTGCTCAGCGCTAGCGCCAGCCAACCGCGCGGGCGCGGCTAACCGGCGTCGGCTGTACTGACAAGATGGGCTGACGCTCACTCATAGATTTTTCCGCAATACAGAAACACCGCAAACCTTCGCCAAGGATTCGACGACGCTAGTCCCTGAGAAGCACCAAATTGCGTGGTCTCGGCCCACGATATGGCTGCCTCTAGAAAACGCTCGATCGACGTGTTCTCCCAACCGCCGGCATCTGGCCCGTAGGGCGAGGTCGGCTGCTTCAGCTCCAATGCAACTGCTTCCGCGCGATCCTCCATTAGGGCGCGAGCGAACGCCAGGAACGTCGCCTCGTCGTTAACCCGCTCAAGTGATTCATCCGGTTGCATACGGACACCCCATCGAAGCCCGAGTGGTTTTCATAATCGGCGCGCCGCGCCATCATTCCCGCTGCAGGCGACCTCATCCATCATGCCGCCCCAGCGCCCACCGGCGCCAACCGCGCATTCACTTCCTTCCGATACCGGTTCAACTCCTGCACGCTGGCAAAGCTGCGCTCGAACAGCAGCCCCATGTTGTGCAGGATGCGCTCGACCACCTTGGTCTCCCACAGCGCGTCGAACTTGATCTGCTCGTCCAGCCAGCGCTCCAGCCACTGCGGGTCGGGCAGACGGCTTTGCACGGTGTCGCGCGGGTAGAGCGCTTCGTTCACGTGCAGGTTGGTCGGGTGCAGCGCCTTGGCGGTGCGCTTGGCGCTGGCCATCAGCACGGCGATCTTGGCAAAGGCGGCGCGTGCGCTGTCGCCGAGCTCGGCCAGGTACTTTTTCATGTAGCGCAGGTAGGCGCCGCCGTGGCGCGCTTCGTCCTGGCTCAGAATCTTGTAAATCTGCTTGATCACCGGCTCGGTGTGCCATTCGCTGGCGCGGCGATACCAGTGGTTGAGCCGAATCTCGCCGCAGAAGTGCAGCGTCAGCGTCTCCAGGGCGGGTGCGGGGTCGAACTCGAAGCGCACCTGATGCAGTTCCTCCTGCGTGGGCACGAGCTCGGGGCGAAAGCGGCGCAGGTATTCCATCAGCACCAGCGCGTGCTTCTGCTCCTCGAAGAACCACACGCTCATGAAGGCGGAAAAGTCCGAGTCGTGCCGGTTGTCGCGCAGGAACATCTCGGTGGCCGGCAGCGCCGACCACTCGGTGATGGCGTTCATCTTGATGGTCTGCGCCTGCTCGTTGGAGAGCTTGCTGGCGTCGAAATCCGCCCAGGGGATGTCGTGCTCCATGTTCCAGCGCACGGCTTCGAGGGATTTAAAGAGTTCGGGGTACAGCATGGTGGTTGCCTGCTCTTTCTCGGGTTTGGCGCGCGGCGTCGGTGTTGCGGCGGTCTTCCCTCACCCGGCCGCTGTCGCGGCCACCCTCCCCCGCAGGGGGTGGGGTTTTAAGCCCCTATGCCCCCGGGCGAGGGGTGGGGGTGAGGGAAGTCCGCCGGCCGTGGCGCCGTTGGCGGGGCCGGGGGGGCGTTATCAGTGGGCGGCCTACGTG
>JBKCXU010000034.1:0-10370 GCA_046316025.1 Betaproteobacteria bacterium
CAGTGGCGGTTGGGCACACGGCTGGGTTCCCGCTTCCGCGGGAACGACGGCACTGGATTGCAGCGCCAGCGCCGCATCGCCCACCTCACCCGACAGCCAAACATCGTCCCCCGCCCGCGCCCCGCTGCGCGTGAGCGCGCCACCCACCGGCGTCTCGCCGACTGCCGTGATGCAAATGGTCAGCGGCCCGCCCTCCGGACTGCGCGTCGTGTCGCCGCCCGCCAGCGTGCAACCGTGAGCATCGGCCAGCGCCAGCATCCCGCGCGAAAACGCCGCCAGCCAGGCCTCGTCCGCCTGCGGCAACGCCAGCGCCAGAAAGAAGCAGCGCGGCTGCGCCCCCGCCGCGGCGAGGTCGGACAAGTTGACCGCGAGCGCCTTGTGGCCGAGCGCTTCCGGCTCCGCGCTGGCGAAGAAGTGCCGCCCCTCGACCAGCAGGTCGGTCGTCACCGCCAGCCAGCGGTCGCCCAGGTCGAGCACCGCGCAGTCGTCGCCCACGCCGCGCGCGACCATGCCGCCCGCTGCGGGCGGGCGGGTGAAGTATCGGGCGATCAGTTCGAATTCAGTCACGGAATCGGCACTTCGAGGTAGCTTCCAGGCAGGCAACGCGTCAGCGCGTTGGCAACGTCCCCCGCGACCGCACGGATGCGCGGCCAACTCGTCGTGCCAAGCACCAGCACCGCGATCCGCCGGTCAGTCAGGTTCTGCTGGTAGCGCAGGTTGCGGTCGGTCGTCACCAGCACCTCGAAACCCGCGGTCTGCGCGGCCTGCAGCAATTGCCCGTTGGTCAAGGTCGACCAGCCGAGTTCGTAGGCCGTGGCAACCTGATGTCCGACCAGCAGTTCGCGCAAGGGAACGGGCGTTCCCTGATCGAAAAGGATGCGCACCTAGGCGGGAGCCAGCGCACTGCGCGCAGCGTGATCGAGCACCGCCCGCACCTGGACCGCCGCCACTCCGGGAAACAGATCGACAAAACGCTCGACCGAGACGCCGTCTTCCAGGTTCTCGAACAATGCCGCCACGGGCACGCGCGTGCCGCGGAACACCCAGGCACCGCCGACGCGCTCAATGCTGCGTTCTACTGCAGGGCAGGACGACCAATCGATCATGCGAGAAATCCTAGCACCAGCCACGGCGCACGCCGGCAGGTTTGTCGCTAGGATCAGCGCGCGGCCTCGCCCGCGCGCACTTCCGCCGCCACCTTATCCAGCACGCCGTTGACGTACTTGAAGCCTTCGGTGCCGCCGAAGCTCTTGGCGAGTTCGACCGCTTCGTTGATCACCACGCGGAACGGTATCTCGGGGTGGTGCTGCAACTCGTAGGTGCCAATTAGCAGGATCGCGTGCTCCACGGGCGATAACAGCGCCACGTCGCGGTCGATCAGCGGGGCGAAGCGCGCGCGCAACTCGGGCGCGCCCTCGATCGCGCCATGTAGCAGCGCGCGAAAGTGCTCGCGATCGGCGCGGTCGAAGCCTTCGGCTTCCATCAAGTGGCCTTCGACCGCGGCGACATCCTGGCCGCCGACCAGCCATTGATACAGCCCTTGCAGCGCCAGCTCGCGCGCACGGCGGCGCGCGCTGCGGTTGCCGCGTTCGGGCTTGGCCGGGGCGGTTTGCGGCAACACTCAGTCCTCTTCTTCCTCGGCGCCGTCTTCTTCGCCGGCGTCGTCGAGGTTCCACAAGAGATTGGCCATCTCCACCGCCACGCGGGCGGCGTCGCGGCCTTTTTCTTCGACGCGGGCACGGGCCTGCTCTTCGGTTTCGGTGGTCAGGATCGCATTGGCCACCGGCATGCCGGTGGCTAGAGCGACGTCGGCCACGCCGCGGGCGGAGACATCGGACACGATCTCGAAGTGATAGGTTTCGCCGCGGATCACGCAGCCCACGGCGATCAGCGCGTCGAAGTCCTCGTTGGCGGCAAGCTTGCGCAGCGCGACCGCAATCTCGAGCGCGCCAGGCACGGTCACGTGCGTGATGTCGCCTTCGTCCACGCCGAGCGCGAGCAGTTCGGCAATGCAGGCCGTGGCAAGCGCCTGCCCTGCCCATTCGTTGAAGCGCGCCTGCACGAGGCCGATGCGCAGGCCGGCGCCGTCCAGGTCGGGCGCAATGAAGTCCACTGCCATCGCGATCACTCCTCCAGATAACCGGTCACGTGCAGACCGTAACCCGCCATCGACGGCATCTTGCGCGGCTTGGCAAGCAGCTTCATCCGCGCCACGCCAAGGTCGCGCAGGATCTGCGCGCCCACGCCGTAGGTGCGCAGGTCGAGCTTGGTGCCGCGCCGCGCCGGGGTGCGGCCGGCTTCGAGGTCGGCCAGTGCGTTGAACTTGCCCAGCAGCTGAGCGGCCGACTCGCCGCAGTTGAGCAGCACGATCACGCCGCGGCCAGCCTGCGCGATGGTCGCCAGCGCGCGGGCGAACGGCCACGAGTGCAGGCTGACGTCGGTGTCGATCAGGTCGAGCACGGAGGTCGGCTCGTGTACGCGCACCGGCACCTCGTCGTCGGCCGTCCAGGCGCCGCGCACCAGGACTACATGGGCGTTGCCGCTCGGTGTGTCGCGGTAGACGATCAGGCGGAACTCGCCCGCCGCCGTCTGCACCTGGCGTTGGCCGATACGCTCGATGATCGATTCGTTGGCGGCGCGGTAGTGGATCAGGTCGGCAATCGTGCCGATCTTGAGTCCGTGCTTTTGCGCAAAGGGAATCAGATCCGGCAGCCGCGCCATGCTGCCGTCGTCGTTCATGATTTCGCACAGCACCGCGGCGGGTGTCAGGCCGGCCATGCGCGCCAGATCGCAACAGGCCTCCGTGTGGCCGGCGCGCATCAGCACGCCGCCCGGCTGGGCGACCAGCGGGAACACGTGCCCCGGCTGCACGATGTCGGCGGCCTTGGCGTGGGGTCGGGTGGCCACGCGGATCGTGTGCGCGCGGTCGGCGGCGGAGATGCCGGTGCTGACACCCTCGGCCGCTTCGATCGCCACCGTGAAGTTGGTGCCGTGCACGGTGCGGTTCTGCACCGCCATCGGCGGCAGGTTCAGGCGCGCCGCATGCTCGGCGGTGATCGGCATGCAGACCAGCCCGCGGCCGTACTTGGACAGGAAGTTGATCTTCTCGGCCGAGACGAAGTCGGCGGCAAAGATCAGATCGCCCTCGTTTTCGCGATCCTCGTCGTCGACCAGCACGACGATGTTGCCGCGGCGGATTTCCTCGACGATCTCCTGCGTGGAAGCAAGCGGCGAGGCCGCGGGCGGGGACTTGGGGACAGCGGTCAGCATGATCGGCCTCGCGGTGGCAAAGCCCGGCGGATTGTACGCAGCCGCTTGCGACTCAACGCTGACCGACCGGCGCATCGCCAAAGATGCGTGGCGTACCGGCCGGCAGGCCGCGATAGTAGGGCGGAGGGCCATAGACCTGCCCGCCCAGCGCCGCGGCCGCGCGCCAGGCCCAGCGGTCGTCGAAGAGAAACGCGCGGGCCAGCGCCACCATGTCCGCCTGGCCGTTGGCGACGAGGGCCTCGGCCTGGTGCGGATCGGCGATCAGCCCGACGGCGACGGTGGGCAGGCCGGCTTCGCTGCGCACGACTTCGGCCAACGGCACTTGATAGCCGGGGCCGAGCGCGATCTTCTGCCGCGGCGAGATGCCGCCGCTGGAAACGTCGATGAGATCGCAACCGCGCGCCTTGAGCCGCCTGACGAGTTCCACCGTCTGCGGCAGCGTCCAGCTGTCTTCGCCGTCGAGCCAGTCGGTCGCCGAGACGCGCACGCTGACTGGGCGCTCGGCGGGAAACGCCGCGCGCACCGCATCGAACACTGCCAGCGGCACCCGCACGCGGTTGTCGAACGAGCCGCCGTACTCGTCGGTCCTGTGGTTGGCGATCGGCGACAAGAACTCGTGCAGCAGATAGCCGTGCGCCATGTGCACTTCGATCGCATCGAACCCCAACCGTGCGGCGCGTTGCGCAGCGGCGGCAAACGCCACCGGCAGCGCCTCGATCTGCGCACGCGACAGTTCGCGCGGCGCAGCCTCGTCCACGGCGTGCGGCACCGCGCTCGGCGCCACCGGCAGCCAGCCGCCGCCGGCGGGCGCGATCAGTTTGCCGCCCTCCCAGGGCCGGGCGCTGGAGGCCTTGCGGCCGGCATGCGCCAGTTGGATGGCCAGCTTGATCGGCGACACGTTACGGATCATCCGCACGACCGGCGCCAACGCCGCCTCGCAACCGTCGTCCCACAGCCCGAGACAGCCGGGCGTGATGCGCCCCTCGGGCGCCACCGCGGTCGCCTCCAGGCACAGCAGGCCCGCGCCGCACAAGGCGAGCGAACCCAGATGGGCGAAGTGCCAGTCGGTCGCGCGCCCATCGACGGCCGAGTACTGGCACATCGGCGAGACCATGATCCGGTTGGGCAGGGTGAGCGCGCGCAGCGCGAGCGGTTCGAAGAGCTTGGGCATGGCGATTACGAGTGAGGCGCGATCACGGCGAGATTCCAAGCATTGTGCGCCAGCACCGGCAGCAGCAGGCTGCCGCTGCGCGCGCGCAGCCAGAGGTAGAGCAACGCCGCCGGCAGCACGCCGAGCGCGGTGCCGAGCGAGAAGCCGTGCAGCGCCCAGAAGACCAGCGTCACCACCGCTGCGCCCCCTCCCAGCGGCGCGCCGGCCAAGCTTCGCGCGGGCAGCATGGCGCGGTCGGCGAGCGCCAGCAGCAGGCCGCGAAACGCCAGTTCTTCCACCAGCCCGGGCGCCGTGGCCTGGTACAGCCACACCGCCGGCGGCACCGGCGGCAGCCGGAACGACGACAGGCTGCTCACCGCGTAGTTGGAGGCCACCGCCAGCAGCGCGACGACGACGCACGGGACGAGCGAGCCGGGGCGCTGCGCGAAGGTCAGGCCAAGTTCCGCGCGCGTAAAGCCCAGCGTGCGTATCAGCCACAGCGTGGCCACGGCCAGCAGCGCCAGCGTGACCGCTTGACGCAGCCAGGGCGCAGCCGTCCACGTCGCGTCGGGCAGCGGCACTGGCGCGCGCAGCGGGCCGGCAAAGGCGGGCAGCAGCAGATACAGCGCCAGCAGGGCGACAAAGAGCAGCGCATAGCCGCGCCGCGCGGGGTCGCGCCAGGCGAGCGCCGGCAGCAGCAAGGCCGCCGCCAGCACAGGGACGAGATCGCTTGCCAGCATGGAAAGTGAGTTCGGCACGGGCGCGAGACTGCGCCACAATCCGGCCCGCCATGTTCCGGATCGGCGAATTCTCCCGAATCGCGCAGGTGTCCGTGCGGATGCTGCGCCACTACGACGAACTCGGCCTGCTGCGGCCGGCCCAGGTGGACCGCTTTACCGACTACCGGTCGTACTCGGCGGCGCAGTTGCCGCGACTGCACCGCATCCGCGCCCTGTCGGACCTTGGGCTGCCGCTGAAGGACCTGGCCGGCTTGATCGACCGGCCCGACGCCGACGCCACGCTGGCCTCCGCACTCGCCGAGCGCCGCGCCCAGATCGCTCGCGAGGCGTCGGCCGCCGCCGAACGTTTGGCCCGGCTGGACACAAGGCTGGCGCTGCTGGCGCAGGCCGAGCAGCCGCCGCTGCTGGACGTGGTGCTGAAGTCGGCGCCGACCCAGACGCTGGCCTGTATGAGCGCGCGCGTGGCCACGCTCGCCGGCATGGGGCCGATGCGCGGCGCCGCCTGCGAGCTTCTGTACAAGGAGATCGCCCGCCGCCGGCTCGCCGCCGCCGGCGCCGAGCTGGCGCTCTACGACGTCGACGAGTATCGCGAGACCGACATCGGCGTGCGCATCGCCGTCCCGGTGGACGCGGCGGTGGGCCGGTTGCCTTCGGCCGACGACGAGATCGCCGACACCGGCTTCGAACTGCGCCGCCTGCCCGCCGCCGAGCAGTTGGCTTGCGTGGCCTGGACCGGCTTGCTGCCGCAGGTCACGGTGCCGATCGCCGGCCTCTTCCGCTGGGTGGGGGCGCAGGGTTGGCAGCCCACGGGCGCGCTGCGCGAGGTGCATCTTTTCGGCCGCGAGACCGACCGGGTCCTGGTCGAGCCGGTGACGATCGAGCTGCAACTACCGGCCGCGCCGGCCGCGCCCGGCAAGCGCCCGCAACGGGCCACTTGACTCTCACACCATGTCAGGCTCGACGATGCGGCCCTCCCCACTGCACTCGAGGATGCGACATGAACAAAACCACAACCCGTTGGGCCGGCGCACTGGTGCTGGCCGAATCGCTGTTGATCTTCGTGCCGATGGTCGTGCTCGGCGCGGCCATCGGCTGGCCGGCCTCGCTCGATGAGCCCGCCGCAACGCTGCTGCCCAAGCTCGTGGCCGAGGCGGGCGCCGTGCAGGCGGGCTACACGGTCTACTTCGTCTATTCGCTGATCTTCCTGCCCGTGGTGCTGGTGCTGCTGCGCTGGGCCGGCGTCGCGCCCGGCAGCGCCGCCGGGGTCACGGCCATCGCTCTGGCCACGACTTCGGTGGCCTTTCGCTGCATCGGCATCCTGCGCTGGCTGACGGTGATGCCGGCGCTGGCCGTCGCCCATGCCGCGGCGGCGCCGGCGGAGCGCGGGGTGATCGAGCAGGTGTACTTCGCCATCAACACCTACGGCGGCGCGATGGGCGAACTGCTCGGCGTGTCCTTGTTTGCCGCCGCGGCGCTGGCCGTTGCGCTCGGCGCCGCCTGGCGGCGCGGCGATTTTCCGCGCTGGCTGGCGCTGTTCGGCTTCGTCGCGGTGGCTTCGCTGCTGGCGGCCTGGCTGGGTGTGTTCGGCTTCGAGATCCCGGGACTGATCGTTGCCGCCACCAGCGTGTATCACTTCTTCCTGATGGCGCTCGGCCTGCGGATGATTTTTGGCCGCATGCCGACGGCGTGACGCGATGGCCGACACCATTGCCATCCTCGGCGCCGGCCCGCTGGCGCTGGCCAGCCTGCGCGGCGTGCTGGCGCGCGGGCTGCCAGCGCGGCTGATCCACCGCAAGGGCGACTTCAAGGCGCCATCGCACGTCACCGTGCTGGCCGCGGACCTGCTGGAGCACGAGGCCACCGCTCGCGCACTGGCGGGCTGCCGCGCGGCGATCATGTGCGCCCAGCCGGCCTATCACCGCTGGCCGGCAGAGTTCCCGCCGCTGATCGACGCCGTGCTCCGGGCCTGCGAACGCGCCGGCTGCGCGCTCATCATGGGCGACAACCTGTACGTGTATGCCAACGACGCGCAGACCCTCGCCGAAGACACCCCTTGGACGGCGTCCACGCGCAAGGGCCGCGCCCGGATCGAGGTCGATCGCCGGCTGCTGGCGGCACACGCGGCGGGCCGGGTGCCGGCGGCGATCGGCCGCGGCTCGGACTTCTTCGGCCCCGGCGTGCGCGACTCTGCGGTGGGCAGCATGCTGTTCGGCCCGCTGGTGAGGGGCAAGAAGGTCAATGGGATCGGCAACCTGGACGTACCGCGCAGCACCACGTTCATCGACGACTTTGGCGCCGCGCTGGCGGAACTGGCCGTCACACCCGCCGCCTGGGGCGAGGCCTGGCATGTGCCCAATGCGCCGGCGGTGACCACGCGCCACTTCATCGAGATGGCGTTTGCCGCCGCGGGCCAGCCGCCGCGCATCGGCAGCATCGGCCGCCGCATGATGCGGATTGCCGGGCTGTTCTCGAAAGGCGCCTACGAGACCGTGGAGATGATGGGCCACTTCGAGCAGCCCTACGTCGTGGACGACGCCAAGTGGCGCGCCCGGATGCAGACCCGTGCAACGCCGCTGGAACAATCGATCGCGGCGACCGTGCGCTGGTATCAGGCGCGCGGCTGAACCGTGCCGGCCGCAAGCATCCGCTCGACGTAGCGGGCGAGTATGTCCACTTCGAGGTTGACGCGGTCGCCCGGCTTCAGGAGCTTCAGCGTGGTCACTTCCATCGTGTGCGGGATCAGCGCGACCCAGACGCGGCAGCCGGTGGCCGCGTCCTCCACGCGGGCGATGGTGAGCGACACACCGTTGATGGCGATCGACCCCTTGTAGGCGAAAAAGCGGGCCAGTTCCGGCGGCGTCTCGACGATCAGCAGCCAGCTTTCGGCGTGGTGCTCCATCGCCGCCACGGTGCCGGTGCCATCGACGTGGCCGCTGACCAGATGGCCGTCCACGCGGTCGCCGAAGCGCATCGACTTTTCGAGGTTCACTTCGCCGCGGCCGGTGAGGCCGGCGGTACGCGCCAGCGTCTCGGCGATCACATCGACCGAAAAGCCGGTCGCCGTCTTGGCGGTGACCGTCAGGCAGGTGCCGTTGACGAGAATCGAGTCGCCGATGGCCACGTCGTCCAGGCCCAGCGCCGGCGCTTCGATCTGCAAGCGGCGGCCGAAGCCGAGTTCTTCGGCGCGGACGATCTGGCCCGTGGTCTCGACGATTCCGGTAAACATCATTGCCACCTTGCAAGAATGCGCACGTCTTCGCCCAGTTGCGTCACCTCGCGGAAGGCGAGCCGCCGCGCCTGCGCCAGATCGGACAGCGCCGGCAGGTGCACCATGCCCTGCGCTTCGCCGATCAGCAGCGGCGCCAGATAGACGAGCAGTTCATCGACCAGCCCTTCGCGCACCAGGGAGCCGTTCAACTTGAAGCCCGCCTCGGCATGCAGTTCGTTGCAGCCGCGGCGGGCCAACTCGCGCAGCAGCGCGGGCAGATCGACCTTGCCGTTCGCGTCCGGGAGTTCGATCACCTCGGCACTGTGGTCGCGCAGCCGCGCGGCTTTGTCGGCTTCGGCGCGGGCGCAGGCCACCAGCACGCTATTGCCGTCAAACAGCCGCGCCGCCGGATCGACCTCCAGCCGGCTGTCGACCAGCACCTTCAGCGGCTGGCGCGGTGTGTCCACCAAACGCACCGACAACTGCGGGTTGTCCGCGCGCAGCGTGCCGATGCCGGTCAGCACCGCACAGGCGCGCGCGCGCCAGGCGTGGCCGTCGGTGCGCGCCGCCTCCGACGTGATCCATTGCGACACGCCGTTGTCGAGCGCCGTCTTGCCGTCCAGGCTCGCGGCGATCTTCAGCCGCAACCAGGGGCGGCCGCGCGTCATGCGGGCGAAGAAGCCGACGTTGATCTCCGCCGCTTCCGCCGCCAGCAGGCCGCAGCGCACGTCGATGCCGGCATCGCGCAACTGCGCGAAGCCCTGGCCGGCCACCCGCGGGTTGGGGTCGTCGATCGCGGCGATCACGCGCGCCACGCGCGCCTCGATCAGCGCGGTCGTGCACGGCGGCGTGCGGCCAAAGTGCGCGCAGGGCTCAAGCGTGACGTAGGCGGTCGCACCGTGTGCGTCGTTGCCGTTGCGGCGCGCATCGAGCAGCGCTTCGATTTCCGCGTGATTGGAACCGGGCGGCTGGGTATAGCCCTCGCCGATCACGCGCCCGTCGCGCACCAGCACGCAGCCGACGCGCGGGTTGGGCGAGGCATGAAACAAAGCGCGCTGCGCCAGAGCGAGCGCAGCGCGCATGTGATCGCGATCAGCCTGCGTGTACATGATGAGCGCGGCGATTCTACGCAGGCGAAAAACGTGGCCGCGGTCGATGATCGCTGACGCGCGGGTACTCCGTGGGTCGCGGTCTTCCCTCACCCCAACCCCTCTCCCGGAGGGAGAGGGGCTTCAAACCCTCGCCCTCCGGGAGACGGTGGCCGCGGAGCGGCCGGGTGAGGGAGGAGCGCCGCGAGTGGGTCGAAGCATTCGACCTCGGCGCGCTTACCGAATCGTCAACCGCTTGCTCATCACCGCCGCGCGCTTGGGTAGCGCCAGCGTCAGCACGCCGTCTTCGAACCTGGCGTCGGAACCTTCTTCGGTGACCTCGGCCGGCAGCTCGAAGCTGCGCGCGTAGCTCGTCGCGTAGCGCTCGCTGTGCAGCACGCGCTCGCCGTCCTTGGTTTCGCGCTCGGTCTTGGCTTCGGCGGCGATCGCCACGCGCGGGCCTTCGACCGTGACGCTGATGTTGTCCTTCTTCACCCCGGGCAGATCGACGACGATTTCGTACTTGTCGCCGCGGTCGAGCACGTCCATCCGGGCGCGGGTCACGCTCGGCAACTCGGCGCCGCGCGCCGCGACCGGGTAGCCGGCACGGTTGAAGAAGTCGCTGAAGAGTTCGTCGAACAAATTGATCGGCTCACGCCGCACGAGACTGACCATGGTGCTTCCTCCAATGCGTTTGGTTTGCGCCGCCATCCGCGGCGATGACCGATACCTAGGGGCGGGCGCACGCGGTTTCAAGCTGACGCAAAAAGGGCCACCCATTAGCCGACTCCTGTCAAGTGGGTAAGCGAAAGCGGGGCGCGTCCTGCGTGCCGCTTTTGCTCGCCACATCCGACCGCGGGCGCGCCCGTTGTCTCTTTCGACGGGTTGCGGCCACGAGCCGCACCAGCCACCCA
>JBKCXU010000035.1:0-5099 GCA_046316025.1 Betaproteobacteria bacterium
GGGGGAGGGGGTGACGGGGCGCCCGTGCCTACGTGGCCGCCATGACGGGGTCGTCTCACCGTGGTTCCCGGGGAAGCGGGAACCGAGTGGCGGTGGCTAAAGACACTGGGTTCCCGCTTCCGCGGGAACGACGGTGAGACGAGCGCGTCATGTCGGCCACGTTGGATCGGGCGCCCGGTGAGCCGCTGCCCACGCCGGCCGCGGACTTCCTGCGCGAAATGGCGCAGCTGCGTCGCGCCTCTGCGCTGACGGTGCGCGCGTACGAGCGCGACTTGCGCGCGCTCGTGCGGCTGCACCCGGCGCCGCTCGAACAACTGACCACCGCCGACGTGCGCCGCTACGCTGCCAGGCTGCACGCCGGCGGGCTGGCGCCGGCGTCACTCGCCCGCACGCTGTCGGCGTGGCGCAGCTTTTACCGCTGGCTTGGCGCGCGCGGGCTGGTGGCGGCCAATCCCGTGGTGGGTGTGCGGGCGCCGCGCGCGCCAAAGCGGCTGCCCAAGGCACTGGCGGTCGATCAGGCGGTGTCGCTGACGGCGCACGAGCCGGCGGCCGACGACCGCTGGGCCGTGCGCGACAAGGCGCTCGTCGAGCTGTTGTATTCGAGCGGCCTGCGGCTGGCGGAACTGGTGAGCCTCGACCTGCATTACTTCGACGGCGGGCCGGGCCGCGGGGTCTCCGCCAGTTGGGTCGATCTCGATGCTGCCGAAGTCACCGTCACCGGCAAGGGCGGCAAACGACGCAGCGTGCCGGTGGGCCGCGCCGCGGTCGCGGCGCTGCGGGCGTGGCTCGCGCAGCGCGCGCAGATCAAGGGCGCGGACGAGCGGGCGCTCTTCGTCTCCGCGCGCGGCTCGCGGCTGGCCGCGCGCAGCGTGCAGCAGCGGCTCAGCCGTCTGGCGCGCAGCCTCGGGCTGCCGGTGCACGTACATCCGCACGTGTTGCGGCACTCGATGGCCTCGCACCTGTTGCAGTCCAGCGGCGACCTGCGCGCCGTGCAGGAACTGCTCGGCCACGCCAGCATCTCGACCACGCAGATCTACACGCGGCTCGACTGGCAGCACTTGGCCAAAGCCTACGACGCCGCCCACCCGCGCGCGCGGCGCAAGAGCGCATGAAACCGGCCGAACTGTGGCTCAAGCCCGGCAAGGAAAAGTCCCTGCTGCGGCGCCACCCGTGGATTTACGACACGGCAGTGGCGCGCGTGGCCGGCCGCGCAGTAGCGGGCGCCACCGTTGCGGTGCGCGCCGCCGACGGGCGCTTTCTCGCCTGGGCCGCGTATGCGCCGGCCTCCACTCTGCGCGCGCGCTGCTGGAGCTTCGACGAAGCGCAGCGCATTGACGCGGACTTCATCGTCGCGCGGGTGCATGCGGCGGTCGCGCGTCGTGCGCATCTGGCCGCGGACAGCGACGCGCTGCGCCTCGTGTTTGGCGAAGCCGACGGGCTGCCGGGTTTCGTCGCCGACCGCTATGCCGATTGGCTGGTCGTGCAGTTGCAGGCCACGGGTGCGGAAGCCTGGCGCGAGACGCTGATCGATGCGCTGGTGCAAGCGACCGGCAGCACCAGCGTCTACGACCGTTCCGACAGCGCCACCCGCCAGCGCGAGGGCTTGCCGGCCACGAGCGGCGTGCTGCGCGGTGCGGTGCCGGAAGTGCCGATCGGGATCGTCGAGCACGGCGTCCGCTACGGCGTGGACGTGCAGCGCGGCCACAAGACGGGCTTTTACATCGACCAGCGCGACAACCGGCTGCTGATGCGGCAATTGGCGGCGCGGCTTGCCGCTGCGCCGGGCCGCGCGCCGCGCATGCTCAACTGCTTTTGCTACACGGGCGGCTTTTCGCTCGCCGCCGCGGCGGGCGGGGCGGGGGAGGTGCTGTCGGTGGACTCGTCAGCCGACGCACTGACGCTCGCGCAGCACAACTGGGCGCGCAACGGCTTCACCACCGCGGCCGAGTGGCGCGGCGATGACGTCTTCGACGCACTGCGCGCGCTGCGCGACGAGGGGCGGCAGTTCGACCTGATCGTGCTCGACCCGCCGAAGTTTGCCGCCAGCCACCATCACGTGGAGCGCGCCGCGCGCGCCTACAAGGACATCAACCTGAACGGTCTGCGGCTGCTGGCGCCGGGCGGGTATCTGCTGACGTTTTCGTGCTCCGGCGCGATCGACGTGGATCTGTTCCAGAAGATCGTCGCCGGCGCGGTGTTCGATGCGCGTGTCGAGGCGCAGCTGCTGCGTCGGCTCGGCGCCGGCGAAGATCATCCGTTGCTGATGACGCATCCCGAGGGTGAGTATCTGAAGGGCCTGCTGCTGCAGCGGATCGGCTGATGCGCGGCGGTGCCGCCGGCCGGCGTCGGGTGTCTCAAAGCCGCAAGACCGATTCCATCGCCCGCGCCACCGGCGCGCGGTGCGTGACCACCACCAGCGTGCGGCCGCGACACTCGGCGCGCAGCGCGGCGATCAGTTGCGCAGCGGTGGCGTCGTCCAGCCCCTCGGTGGGTTCGTCCAACAGCAGCACCGTGGGCGATTGCAGCAGCGCGCGCGCCAGCGCCAAGCGGCGCGCCTGCCCGCCCGACAGTTGCGTGCCGCCACTGCCGGTGCGGGTCGCCAGCCCCGCCGGCTGTGCGTGCAGCCAGTCGGCCAGTTGGACCACCGCCAGCGCGTGCAACAGTTCGCCGTCGCGGGCGGCCGGTGCGGCCAGCCGCAGGTTTTCCGCCACCGTCGCGTCGAATACGTGCGGTTGCTGCGGCACCAGCACGACCTGCCGGCGCAGCGTGGCCTCGTCGTAAGCGGCGAGCGCGAGTCCGCCGAGCAGGACGCGGCCGGCGCCCGGGTCGGCGGCGCGCGCCAGCAACGCCAGCAGCGTGGACTTGCCGGCGCCGTTGGCGCCGACCACCGCCAGGTGCGTGCCCTGCGGCAGATCGAAGTTTGCGTCGAGCAAGACCGGGGGCCGGTCCGGGTAGGCGAAACCGACGCCGGCCAGCCGGATGTCGGCGCGCGCCGGCGCCGTCGCACCCTGCTCGACAAACCGCCCCGCCGGCGGTGCGGCGCCGAGCGCGGCCAAGCGCTCGTAAGCGACCTGCTGCTGGCCGGCAAAAACAAACCCGCTCGCCAAGGGCGCCAGCGCCTCGGCCAACCCCAGCACTGCGAGCGTGGCCGCTGCGAGCCAGACGCCCGGCACCTCACGTGCGCTCACTGCCTCGCCCGCGGTCGCGATGCCCGCCCAGGCCGCCGCACCGGCCAGCACGACGCTGGTGGCCAGCGCGCACGCTTCGACCGTGTTCAGTCGTCGCTGCGCCTGCCACCAGCGGTCGCCGGCAGCGAGCAGCCGTGCGCGGGCCGCCGGCCAGGCGCCGCAGACTTGCAGGGTGGTGAGGCCGCGCGCGGTCTCGACGGTGTCGGACCGCAACGCGGCTTGTGCTGCGGCCGATTGGCGCCCGGCCGGTGCGGCGCGCCGAGCCGCCCACCCGGGCAGCGCAACGACCGCCAGCGCCAGCGGCACGCCGGCCGCCAGTGCTGCCGGCGTGCCGAGCGCCCAGACCAACAGCGCCAGCGCTGCCAGCACGAGCGGCAACGCCTGCGCCAGCGGTGCCGCCGCGCGCAGGAACACACCGTCGAGCGCATCGATGTCGCCGACCAAGCGTTGCAGCAGATCGCCGCTGCCGGTGCGGCGCTCGAGCGCGTGCGGTTCGATCCGGCCGAAGGCCCAGACGCGCAGATCGGCCAGCAGGCGCAGGGTCGCGTCGTGTCCGACCACGCGCTCGCCGTAGCGGCCAAGCGTGCGCAGCAGCGCCGCCAGTCGCACCAGCGCGCCGGGGCGGAAGATATCGAACGCCGCCGCGCTACCGGCCGCGCCGGCGGCGGCCGCGGCCGTCAGAAACCAGCCCGACGTTGCCAGCAGGCCGACCGCCGCGCCGAGCGCGATCGCGCCCAGCAACACGGCGAGTGCCAACACCCGGCGGCGGCGCCAGGCGATGGCGGCCAACGGAATCGCGGTGCGCCGCGGCGGTTCGGCGGCCGCACCGCCATGGGCGGCGGGCGCTGGCGGGTCGTCGTCGCCGGAATATGCGGCGGGCGGCCGACGAGCCGGGGCGGCGTCGGCGCTGCGCCTCGGGCCGTGCTGCAAAGCGTCGCCGTGTTGCGAGTGCGGTGCATCGTTGCGGTTCGGCGTCATCGCGGTGTCGGCGGCGGCTGCGGACGCGAGCGCGCAGCGGCGATCCGCGCGGCCCGATTGGGTGGACGGCATGCCGGCGCCGGGCGGTGGTGCCGCGGCCGCAGCCGTGCCCGCCGTTGCGGCGACCGTTCCGTTCGGCGCGTCTTCCACGGCAACGACCCGCCCCGCGGCCAACCGCACGAAGCGCTGCACCAAGCCCGCCGGCGGCTGGCGATGCGTGGCCAGCAGCAGCGTGCGGCCGTGGGTGACGCGGGCCAGCACCGCAAACAGCTCGCGCTCGGTGTCTTCATCGAGGTGTGCGGTCGGCTCGTCCAGCAGCCACAGCGGCGCGTCGCGCAGCAGCGCCCGCGCCACCGCCACCCGTTGCAACTGCCCGCCCGACAGCCCCGCGCCGTCTTCGCCGAGTGGCGTGTCCAGGCCCTGCGGCAGGGCGGCGGCAAACGCACTCACGCCGGCGGCGTGGGCGGCGGCTTCGACGTCGGCCTCGCCGGCGTCCGGGCGGCCGATGCGGATGTTCTCGCGCAGGCTGCCGGCAAACCACTCCGGCCGCTGGCCGATCCAGGCGATCCGCGCATGCCAGTCGCCGCGCGCGAGGGTGCACAGGTCGGCGCCGTTGGCGCGTACCGTGCCGGCGGTCGGCGCCAGCAGGCCCCGCGCCAGATCGAGCAATGTGCTCTTGCCGGCACCGCTCGCCCCGACCAGCGCCACACGCGCGCCGGCCGCCACCTCGAGGCCGACACCGGCCAGCGCCACGCGGCCGTCGGCGTGCACCACGCGCACCTCGTCGAAGCGCAGCGCCACGCGGTCCGGTCGAGGCAGCCGGGAGCCGCCGTGGCGGGCGGCCTGCGCCTGCGC
This sequence comes from Betaproteobacteria bacterium, assembly GCA_046316025.1. Taxonomy (GTDB): domain Bacteria; phylum Pseudomonadota; class Gammaproteobacteria; order Burkholderiales; family Burkholderiaceae_F; genus JAJTHJ01. Next base: position 5,022 of record JBKCXU010000035.1, read on the forward strand.
CTGCGCTTCGCGCTGCGCCAGAACCGTCGCCGCGGCCAGCGCGTGCGCGCGCGCGTGATAGTGCTGGCCGAGCGCGCG
>JBKCXU010000036.1:0-5594 GCA_046316025.1 Betaproteobacteria bacterium
GGGCAGCACCGGCAGGATCGGACCGAAGATCTCGTCGCGCATCAGCGCCATTTGCGGCGAAGGGTCGATCACCAAAGTGGCCGCCAAGCGGTGGCGCGCTTCGTCGGCCGCCGCGCTCTCGAACAAGGGTTGCACCCGCGCGCCGGCGGCGCGCGCTTCGTCCAGATACCCGGCGAGCCGCGCGTACTGCCGCGCGTTGACGATGCTGGTGTAGTCGGGGTCGTCCAGCCCGCGCGGGTACATCCTGCGCGCCTGCGCGGCGGCGGCGGCAACGAAGGCATCCACCTCGCCGCGCGGCACCAACACGTAGTCGGGTGCGATGCAAGTCTGGCCCGCATTGAGCAGCTTGCCCGCCAGAACGCGCGCCGCCGCGTGCTTGAGGTCGTAGCCCGGCGCGATCACGGTCGGCGATTTGCCGCCCAGTTCCAGCGTCACCGGCGTGAGGTTTGCGCTGGCGGCGGCCATCACCTTGCGGCCGACCGCGGTCGAGCCGGTGAACACCAGATGGTCGAAGGGCAGCGCGGCAAACGCTGCCGCCACGTCGGCACCGCCGTTGACGACGGCCACCTCCTCGGTCGAAAAGTGCCGACCGACGAGCTCCTGCATCAGACTCCCGAAGCGCGGTGTGAACTCGGAAAGTTTCAGCAGCGCGCGATTGCCGGCGACCAATGCCGCCACCAGCGGCCCCGCCGCGAGAAACAGTGGGTAGTTCCACGGCACGATGATCCCGACCACGCCGAGCGGCCGCGGCATCACCCGCGCACTGGCCGGCAGGAACCACTTGGCGACCGCGGCGCGGCGCGGTCGCATCCAACCGCGGCCATGCTTGAGCGCGCCGTTGATCTCGGCCAGGCTGGGGAAAATCTCGGCGATCTGCGTCTCGGTGCGCGAGCGGCCGCCGAAGTCGGCGTCGATCGCGGTTTCGATGGCGGCTTCGTTCTCCGACAGCAGGCGGCGCAGTCGCTGGAGCCGGTCGCGCCGTTCGTCCCACGAAGCAAAGGGCGCGCGCTCATGCGCCGCGCGCTGCGACTCGAACGCGACCAGCAGATCGGTCGGAATCTCGGCAATCTTCATGCGCTGTCCCTCGGGCCACTTCCGCGCGGCGGCGCGAGGATACGGCGCCGCACTGGAGGCTGTGCTCCAATTGTGCTCCGGGGGCGCGAGCGATGAGCGAGGTTGTGCACGGCGTGGTGGGGCTTGCGGGGCTGCTCGGCATCGCCTGGCTGCTGTCCGAGCAGCGGCGCGCTGTGCCCTGGCGGCTGGTGGGCGCCGGAGTCATGCTGGCGCTGCTCTTGGCGGTGGCGATGCTCAAGCTGCCACCAGTGGCCGCCGCGCTCGGCTGGGCCAACGGCGCGCTCGATGCGCTGGAGCGCGCAACGCAAGCGGGCACCGCGATGGTCTTCGGCTATCTCGGCGGCGGACCGGCGCCGTTCGAGACCAGCAACGCCCAAGCGAGCTTCATCCTCGCCTTTCGTGCGCTGCCGCTGGTGCTGGTGATCGCCGCGCTCTCTGCCCTGCTCTTTCACTGGGGTGTGCTGCCGGCAGTGGTGCGCGGTTTTGCCGCCGTGCTCAAGCGCACGATGGGCATCGGCGGGGCGGTGGGCCTGTCGGCGGCGGCCAACGTGTTCGTCGGCATGGTCGAGGCGCCGCTGGTGATCCGCCCCTATCTGGCGCGGCTGTCGCGCGGCGAACTGTTCATCGTGATGAACTGCGGGATGGCCACCATCGCCGGCACGGTGCTGGTGCTGTACGCGTCGATCCTGAAGCCCATTGTGGCGGAGCCACTGACGCAACTGCTGGTCGCAAGCTTCGTCGCAACCCCGCTGGCGATCGCCATCGCCGCGGTGATGGTGCCGCCCGTACTGACGGAGGCCAGCGACCTGCGGCTGCAGCGCGAAGACGCGAGCAGCATGGCCGCGCTGACCCGCGGCACGCTGGAAGGTCTGCAACTGTGGCTGAACATAATCGCGCTGCTGATCGTCGCCGTGGCGCTGGTCGCACTGGTCAACGCAGCCCTGGGCGTGCTGCCGGACGTGGCGGGCGCGCCGTTGTCGCTGGAGCGCGTGTTCGGCTGGGCGTTCGCGCCGCTGGCGTGGCTGATCGGTGTGCCATGGAGCGAAGCCGCGGTGGCCGGCCAACTGCTCGGCAAGAAGACGGTGCTCAACGAACTCATCGCCTACGTGGAGATGGCGCGGCTGCCGCCGGAAGCGCTGTCGCCGCGCAGCCGGTTGCTGCTGACCTATGCGTTGTGCGGCTTTGCCAACTTCGGCTCACTGGGCATCATGCTCGGCGGCCTGACCGCGCTGCTGCCCGCCGAACGCCGCGCGGAAGTCGCCGATCTCGGCTTGAAGTCCGTGCTGGCGGGCCTGCTCTCCACCTGCGCGGCGGCGGCGCTGGTCGGGCTGCTGGTGTAGCCATGGCGCCGCAAACCGAACTGCTCGGCGAGCGCGTGCTGCTGCGCCCCTGGCGCGACGACGATCTCGACGACTTTGCCGCACTGAACGCCGATCCGCAGGTGATGGAGTTTTTCCCCGCAATGCTGACGCGCGAGGAGACCGCCGCGGCGCTGGCGCGGGTGCGCGCGAAGATCGCCGAGCGCGGCTGGGGCTGGTGGTGCCTGGAACTCGACGGCCGTTGCGCCGGCTTCGTCGGTTTGTCGGAACCCAACTTCGAGGCGCACTTCACACCCTGCGTCGAAGTCGGCTGGCGGCTGGCGCACCGCTACTGGGGCCGCGGCTACGCGGTCGAAGGCGCGCGGCTGGCGCTGGCCTACGGCTTCGAGGTGCTGGGTCTTGCCGAGATCGTCGCCTTCACTGCGCAGGGCAACCGGCGCTCGCGGCGCGTGATGGAAAAGCTCGGCATGACCCACGACCCCGGCGACGACTTCGACCATCCGCGGCTGCCCGCGGGGCACGTGCTCAGGCGGCACGTGCTGTATCGGCTGAAGAGCAAGGTGCGATAGCTGGCCTAGGTGCGGCAGCCGCCACGCCGCAGCCAGCTACTTGCGCGTCGTCGCCTTCGGCTTGCCCGCGCCGGCGGCCGGCTTGCTGCCGGAGTCTTCCTTCTTCTGATCGCCGAGGATGCCCTTGGCGGGACAGAACGAGAACGCCGGGCACTTCTTGCAGCCCACTGCAATAGCTACTGGACAGATCGTCATGGTCGGGTTTCCTTCAGCGGCACGGGGGCCGCCGTTCAGAGACTCACCTTACGCCAGTTCTTCGTACAGCGGCAGCGTCAGGAACTCCGCAAAGCTGTCGGCGGTCGCCATCTGCTCGAAGATCGTCGCGGCGCGGTCGTAGGTCGGGGTGTCGCCACCGACCACGGCCTTGACCTTGGCGAGTTCTTCCGGGATCAGCGCGCGCACCAGGTCGGCCGTGACCTTGCGGCCGTCGTCCAGCACGCCCTTGGGCGAGCGGATCCACTGCCAGACCTGCGAGCGGCTGATCTCGGCGGTCGCAGCGTCTTCCATCAGGTTGTGGATCGGCACGCAGCCGTTGCCGGCGAGCCAGGAGCCCAGGTAGTGGATGCCGACGTTGATGTTCATCCGCAGCCCGGCCTCGGTGATGGGCGTTTCGGGCTGGAAGTTCGTGAGATCGGCAGCGGCCACCTGCACGTCCGGCCGCTGCTTGCCGATCTGGTTGGGTGCGTCGCCCAGCACCTTGACGAATTCTTCCATCGCAATGGGCACCAGGCCCGGGTGCGCGACCCAGCCGCCGTCGTAGCCGTCGGTGGCGTCGCGGTGCTTGTCCGAGCGCACGCCGGCCAGCGCCGCCTCGTTCTTCTCCGGATCGCCCTTGATCGGGATCAGCGCACTCATGCCGCCGATGGCCGGCGCGTTGCGCTTGTGGCAGGTCGACAGCAGCAGGAGCGCATAGGCGCGCATGAAGGGCGCGGTCATCGTCACTTTGGGACGGTCGGCCAGGCAGAAGCTGCGATCGACCTTGAAGTTCTTGATGCAGGAGAAGATGTAGTCCCAGCGCCCGGCATTCAGCCCCGCCGAATGCTCGCGCAACTCGTACAAAATCTCGTCCATCTCGAAGGCGGCGACGATGGTCTCGATCAGCACCGTGGCCTTGATCGTGCCCTGCGGGATGACAAGTTCGTTCTGGGTGGCAACGAAAATGTCGTTCCACAGCCGCGCCTCCAGATGCGACTCCAGCTTGGGCAGATAAAAGTACGGGCCGCTGCCGCGCGCCAGCAGCTCGCGCGCGTTATGGAACATGAAGAGCGCAAAGTCGAAGATGCCGCCGGAGACCCGCTGCCCGTCCACGGTCACGTGCTTCTCAGGTAGATGCCAGCCGCGCGGACGCGCGAGCAGCGTAGCGGTCTTGTCGTTCAGTTTGTAGGTCTTGCCGCCTTGTTCGAGCGTGATCGTGCGGCGGATCGCATCGCGCACGTTGATCTGACCAGTGATCTGGTTGTCCCAGTTGGGCGTGTTGCTGTCCTCGAAGTCCGTCATGTACGCATCGGCCCCGGAGTTCAGCGCGTTGATGATCATCTTGCGCTCCACCGGGCCGGTAATCTCTACCCGCCGGCATTGCAGGTCCGAGGGCAGCGGCGCGATGGTCCAGGCGCCGTCCCGGATCGCGCGGGTCGCGGGCAGGAAGTCGAGCTTCTCGCCGGCGTCCAGCCGCTGCGCGCGCTCGGCGCGGGCGGCCAGCAATTGCTGCCGGCGAGGCTCGAAGGCGCGATGGAGCTTGGCGACCAGCGCCAGCGCGTCCGGGGTGAGAATCTCATCGAAGCCGGGCTGCATAGGCCCGTTAACTTGCATGCCTGCGGGCAGGTTCATCGTACGGCTCCCTCGTTTGAATGAAGTAAAAAGAATTCGGCGGCATCGATCAGTGTGCGGCCTTCGGCATCGGGTGCGATGCCCAGCCGCTCGGCCGGCGCGCGGCTGCGGTTGACCCAGAAGCTCAGGTAGCCGAAGCCCTTGGCGCCGCAGGCGTCCCAGCCGTTGCTGGAGACGAAGAGGATTTCGTCGGCCTCGTGGCCCAGTGCGCGCGGCCCGAGTTCGTACACCGCGGGCGCGGTCTTGAACGCATGCACCTCCTCGGCCGACAGCACGAGGTCGAAGTACTCGCCGAGCCGGGCGGACTCCAGCGCTTCATCGAGCAGACCCGGATCGCCGTTGGACAGCACGCCGAGCGTGGCGCCGGCCGCTTGCAGCTTTTGCAATGCCGGCCGCACATCGTCGAAAGCCGCAAGCTGCGTGTACTCGTGCATCAGCAGGCCGCGCGCGGCCGCATCCAGCGGCAGGCCGAGCGCTTCGGAGCAGTACTGCAGCGCCTCGTCGGTCACTTGGGCGAACGGCGCGTAGCGGTTGGAAAGCGTGCGCAGCCGGGTGTAATCAAGCTGCTTGTCGCGCCAGGCGCGGGCCAGTGTTGCGCCCTGCCCGGGAAACAGCGCCTCGGCGCGCGCCGCCACCGATTGCACGTCCAGCAGCGTGCCGAAGACATCGAACAGGACGGCGCGCGGTCGCTTCATATTAAACACGAAAGCCGGCCCGTATATTTGCGTCCGGGTAGCATATAGCACACAGCGTTTGTGGGCGCCCTGCACAAGTAGCCATGGATAACATCAACGTTATTTACACA
>JBKCXU010000037.1:0-8178 GCA_046316025.1 Betaproteobacteria bacterium
CGCGCCCTTGGGGTTCCGGGTGGGGGGAGCGCTTGCGCCGGCGACGCTGCAGTTGTTCGAGACCGCGTCCGTCGTTCCCGCGGATGCGGGAACCCCGTGTGGTACCCGAACGCCCCGGGGGGCCCGCTTCCGCGGGAACGACGGACTCGTTCTCGATCAACTGCAGCTTCGCCTGCGCATGCGCTCCCCAGAGCAGGAACGCCTTGGGCGCGGCGTCCGTCGCCAGCGCGGCGATCAGCGCATCGGTCAACGTTTCCCAGCCACGCTGCGCGTGGCTGGCAGGCTTGCCATCCTCGACCGTCAACACCGTATTGAGCAGCAGCACGCCCTGCGCGGCCCAGCGTTGCAAGTTGCCGCTCGCGGGCCGCGCGCAGCCGCAGTCGGTGGACAGCTCCGCAAGGATGTTGCGCAGGCTGGGCGGCAGCGGCACGCCGTCAGGCACCGAGAATGCCAGCCCGTGCGCCTGGCCCGCGCCGTGATACGGGTCCTGGCCCAGAATCACCACGCGCACCGACTCGAAGGGCGTGAGTTCCAGCCCGCGCAGCGGCTGCGGCGGGTAGATCGCGGCGCCGGCCGCGCGGCGCTCGCGCAGATACGCATCGAGCGCGATGCCGGTTGGCGAGGCGGCAAACGCTTCGACCAGCGCCCGCCAGCGCCCCTGCAACCCGCTGACGTCGATCACGCGAAGAGCCGCGCCAGTTCCGCGCCCGGATCGGCGGCGCGCATGAACGCCTCGCCGACCAGAAAGCCGTGCACGCTGGCGCCACGCATCGTGGCCACGTCGGCCGGGGCGAGGATGCCGCTTTCGGTAATCACCAGCCGATCCGCTGGGATGCGCGGCAGCAGGTCGAGCGTGGTGCGCAGGCTCACTTCAAACGTGCGCAAATTGCGGTTGTTGATACCGAGCAGCGGAGTCCGCAGTTGCAGCGCGAGGTCGAGTTCGGCGGCGTCGTGCACTTCGACCAGCACGTCCATGCCGAGCGCCTGCGCAGCGGCTTCCAGATCGCGCAGCCGCGGCCGGTCGAGCGCGGCGACGATCAGCAGGATGCAGTCGGCGCCCCAGGCGCGGGCTTCGGCGACCTGATACTCATCGACGATGAAGTCCTTGCGCAGCGCCGGCAGGCCGCTGGCCTGCCGCGCAGCGTCGAGGTACTCCGGCGCGCCCTGGAAAAACTGCACATCGGTCAACACCGACAGGCAGGCCGCCCCGCCGTGCGCATAACTGGCACCAATGGCCGCAGGGTCGAAGTCCGCGCGCAGCACACCCTTGGACGGCGAGGCCTTCTTCACCTCGGCGATCACCGCGGGGCGACCGGCAGCGATCTCGGCACGCAGCGCGCCGGCAAAGTTGCGGCGGTCGGTTCGCGCCTGCGCACGGGCGAGCAGCGCCGCGTACGGCTCACGCGCGCGGGCGGCGGCGACTTCTTCGCGCTTGACGGTGAGGATGCGTTGCAGGATGTCGGTCATCGGATCGATTGGTCTTACCGCGGCGGTGGCTGCGATTGCGGGAGAGCCAGAGCGTAGGCCAACTCGCGCACGCGAAAGCCCAGCCTCTCGTACAGCCGGCGCGCTTTGCGGTTGCCCGCGGCCATTTCGAGCAAAGCCTGCTGCGCGCCCCAGCGGCGCGCGCGACGCAGCGCATGCGCCACGAGGCGATAGCCGACGCGCCGCCTCCGCCATGCCGAGACCACGTAGAGCGAGTGCAGGTAAACACGCCGCCGCACCGGGTGGTAGCGGTGCCGCAGTCGCGTTAGGTCGAGCCCGACCATGCCCACCGGAGCGCCCGCCGCCGAGGCCAGCCACCACCGCGTGCCGCCGCCACGCAGATCGCGCTTGAATGCACGCCAACTGTGCCGCCAGTCGAATTGGCGTGCGCACAGGTCGGGCGAGAACCCTCGCTCGACGACATTCGAGTCGGCCATCATCGCCACCAGCGCCGGCAGATCGGCGTGGCGCGGCCGCCGCAACGTCACACGGGCGCCGCTCGGCGCCGCGGTCAGGAGCCGCCGCCTCATTCGGTTTCGCCCGATCTTTCTCCGGCGCTCAAACCGCAAGCCGCTGCGTGCCGGCCACGAACTCATCGAGCTTGCGCCGCGCCGCGCCGCTCGCAATCGCCGCGCGCGCGCGCTCGATGCCGTCGGCAATGGACTCCGCTACGTTGGCCGCGTACAGCGCCACCCCGGCGTTGAAGGTCACGATCTCGCGCGGCGTGCCGGGGGTGTTGTCGAGCGCCTCCAGCAGCATCGCTTTCGACTGCTCGGCGCTGGCGACCTTAAGTCCGCGGTTGGACACCATCGACAGGCCGAAGTCCTCGGGGTGGATCTCGTACTCGCGCACCGTGCCGTCGCGCAGTTCGCCGACCAGTGTGGCCGCGCCGAGCGAGACCTCGTCCATGCCGTCCTTGCCATGCACGACCAGCACGTGCTCGCTGCCCAGTTCCTTCAGCACGCGCACCTGGATGCCGACCAGGTCGGGGTGGAACACGCCGAGCAACTGGTTCGGCGCGCCGGCCGGGTTGGTGAGGGGCCCCAGGATGTTGAAGATCGTGCGCACGCCGAGTTCCTTGCGCACCGGCGCGGCGTGCTTCATCGCCGCGTGATGATTGGGCGCGAACATGAAGCCGATGCCGGTGGTTGCGATGCTGTCGGCCACGCGCTCGGGCTTCAGGTTGATGTTGGCACCGAGCGCTTCCAGCACGTCGGCGCTGCCGGAACTGGACGACACCGAGCGCCCGCCATGCTTGGCCACGCGCGCGCCGGCCGCCGCCGCGACGAACATCGCCGCGGTGGAGATGTTGAAGGTGTTCGAAGCATCGCCGCCAGTGCCGACGATGTCCAGCAGATGCCGGCGGTCGGCGACCTCCACTTTGGTCGCGAACTCACGCATGATCTGCGCGGCGGCGGCGATCTCGCCCACCGTCTCCTTCTTCACGCGCAGGCCCATGGTCAGCGCGGCGATCTGCACGGGGGTCAGTTCGCCGCTCATCAGCCGCCGCCACAGCGACAGCATTTCGTCCTCGAAAATCTCGCGGTGCTCGATGCAGCGCACCAGCGCTTCGGACGGGGTGATCGACATGGCGTCTACCTCAAAAAGTTGCGCAGCAACGCATGGCCGTGTTCGGTGGCGATCGACTCGGGGTGGAACTGCACGCCCTCGACCGCGAGCGTCTTGTGGCGCAGGCCCATGATCTCGCCGTCGGCGGTCCAGGCGGTGACTTCGAGACACTCGGGCAGCCCCGCGCGCGCCACCGCCAGCGAGTGATAGCGCGCCGCGGTGAAGGGCGACGGCAGCCCGGCAAACACGCCGACCCCGCGGTGCTCCACCAGGTCGGTCTTGCCGTGCTTGAGCGTCTGCGCGCGCACCACCTTGCCGCCGAAGGCGTGCCCGATCGCCTCATGGCCGAGGCACACGCCGAGGATCGGCACTTTGCCGGTAAACGCTTCGATCACCGCCAGCGACACGCCCGCCTCGGCCGGCGAGCAGGGGCCGGGCGAGATGCAGATGCGCGCGGGCGCCAACGCGGCGATCTCCTCCACCGCGATCTCGTCGTTGCGCGCAACGCGCACGTCCTCGCCCAGCTCGCCGAAGTACTGGACGAGGTTGTAAGTGAAGCTGTCGTAGTTGTCGATCATCAGCAGCATGGTGGCCTGCTCCTTAGCGGGGGTACGTCGATGAAACGCCGCGGTGCGGCGCCGTGCGCGTCAATCGAGCAGACGCGCACCATCGACCTTGGCCGCGGCGCGGTCGAAGGTCCATAACGGCAACTCGCCGGCCGCATGGGCCAGCGCCGTATGCAGACAGTCGGACAGGCCGGCCGTGCCGCGCCCATACAGCGCCAGGGCAGCTTCCAGCGCGCCTTCGGACTCGAAGCGCAGTTCGAACGACGACAGCAGTTGCGCGAACGTCCGCAGCACGGTCGGCTTGTCCAGCGCGAAGTTGGATCGCAACACCCATTCGAGTTCCAGCGCTACGGTGACTGGGACGAACAGCGGTTCGCCCGCCTGCACGCAACGCTCGATCAAGGCGCGGGCCGCGGCGTACTGCGCCACGTCGTCGCGCACCAGAAAACGCACCAGAACATGGGTATCGAGCGCCGCCACGTCGCCCGCCTTCGGCTAACGCCAGGCGTTCATCGCGGCGACCGGCACACGCTTGCGTCGCTGCGCCTTGAGGCTGCCGGCCAGCGTCAGCACCGAGTGCGTCTTGGCGCGCACGACCACCCCACCGTCCGGCAGTACGTGCCACAGCAGCCGCGTGCCGGTACCCGCACCGAGTTGCTCCCGCACGCGGCGCGGCACTGTCGTCTGGCCCTTCGCGGTAATCGTCGATTCGGTCATGGTGACTCCTTACGAATGGGGCGATAGTAAGGCCGAGGACATCCGCTGGCAATCCGCGATCGGACGAAGCGGACGGAGAGGTCGACACCAGCTCACCCTCGCAGGAACGCCGTAAACGCCGCCAGCGCCCGCTCGACACCCGTGGCGTCGACGTCCAAGTGCGTGACCAGCCGCAGCCGCGCGCCAGCAAGAATCAGCACGCCACGTTCGGCGAGAAAGGCTTGCAGCGGCGCCGCCTGCTCGGGCTTCAGTTGCACGAACACCATGTTGGTGTGCGGCCCGTCCACGGCGAACCCGAGCGCGCGCAGGCCATCTACCAAACGCTGCGCGTGGGCGTGATCTTCGGCCAGCCGCGCGACGTTGTGTTCCAGCGCGTACAGCCCGGCCGCGGCCAGCACGCCCGCTTGCCGCAGGCCGCCACCGAGCATCTTGCGCGGGCGGCGCGCGCGGGCGATGAAGTCGCGGCTGCCGAGCAAGACCGAGCCGACCGGCGCGCCCAGCCCTTTGGACAGGCAGACCGATACGGAATCGAAACCGGCCGCGACCGCACGCGGCTCAACACCGAGCGCGACCGCGGCGTTGAAGAGACGCGCGCCGTCCAGATGCGTGGCCAAGCCCCGCTCATGCGCCAGCGCAGTCGCCTGCGCGCAGTAGGCGAGCGGCAGCGTCTTGCCGCCGATGGTGTTCTCCAGCGCCAGCAGACGCGTGCGGGCAAAGTGCGGATCGTCCGGCTTAACTGCGGCGGCAATCTTGTCGAGCGGCAGCGTGCCGTCGGCTCCGTTGTCGATCGGCTGCGGCTGGATCGAACCCAGCACCGCGGCACCGCCGCCTTCGTAGCGGTAGGTGTGCGCGTTCTGGCCGACGATGACCTCATCGCCGCGCTGGCAGTGCGTCATCAGCGCGGCGAGGTTGCTCTGCGTGCCGCTGGGCATGAAGAGGCCGGCTTCGAAGCCCAGCCGCTCGGCGAGCACCGCTTGCAGGCGGTTGACGGTGGGGTCGTCGCCGAAGACATCGTCGCCGACCTCGGCCTCCGCCATCGCGCGGCGCATGCCGGCGCTGGGGCGGGTGACGGTGTCGCTGCGCAGGTCGATGAGAGTCATGTCGGCTCCGAACTTGAGCTAGCAGCGCACCGCCCCCACCCCGACCCTCCCCCGCGCGCGGGGGAGGGAGTTTTGTCATTCAGCATCAAAGCCATCCTCCACGTGCTCCGCGGCGCGCAGCACCGCCCGCGCCTTGGCCTCCGTCTCGCGCCATTCCATTTCGGGCACGGAGTCGGCGACGATGCCGGCGCCGGCCTGCACGTACAGCACGTTGCCCTTGACCATGCCGGTGCGGATGGTGATCGCGAGGTCCATGTCGCCGGCAAACGAGAGGTAGCCGACCGCGCCGCCGAAGATGCCGCGCTTGGTGGGCTCCAGCTCGTCGATGATTTCCATGGCGCGCACCTTGGGTGCGCCGGACAGCGTGCCCGCGGGGAAGGTCGCGCGCAGCACGTCGAGGTTGGAGAGCCCCGGCTTCAGGCGCCCTTCGACGTGGCTCACCAGATGCTGGACGTGCGAGTAACGCTCGACCACCATCTGCTCGGTCACGCGCACGCTGCCGGTCTCGGCGATGCGGCCGATGTCGTTGCGGGCAAGATCGATCAGCATCAGATGCTCGGCCCGCTCCTTGGGGTCGGCCGCGAGTTCGGCGGCGAGCAGCGCGTCCTGCTCCGGCGTGCCGCCGCGCGGGCGCGTGCCGGCAATCGGCCGCAGCGCGACGATGCGCTCGTGCCCGCCGGGCGTGACGCGGTCTTCACTGCGCACCAGAATCTCCGGCGAAGCGCCGATCACCTGATGGTCGTCGAAGTCGTAGTAGTACATGTACGGCGACGGGTTCAACGTGCGCAGCGCGCGGTACAGCGACAGCGGCGCATCCGCGTACTGCTTGCTGATGCGCTGGCCGAGTACCACCTGCATCGCGTCGCCGGCGGCGATGTACTCCTTGGCGCGCTCGACCGCACGCAGGTAGTCCGCTTGGGCAAACTCGCGCCGCTCCGGCCGCCGCACGCTGGCGCGCGTGTGCGGCGGCTCGACCGGCCGCGCCAGGCGGCTGCGCAGTTCGCGCAGCCGCTCGCGCGCGCGAGCGTAGCCCTCGGGGTGCGTGGCGTCGGCGTAGACGATCACGTAGGCGCGGCCGGAGAGGTTGTCGATCACCGCCAGTTCTTCGGTGAGCAGCAACTGGATGTCGGGCAGGCCCAGGTCGTCAGGCTTGAGGCGCGCGAGCTTCTTTTCGATCAGCCGCACCGTGTCGTAGCCGAAGTAGCCGGCCAGCCCGCCGCAGAAGCGCGGCAGTCCCGGCCGCAGCGCCACTTTGTAGCGCGCGAGATAGCTCTCGATGAAGGCGAGCGGGTCGCCATCGTGGGTCTCGACCACGCGACCGTCAGTCATTATTTCAGAGACGTGCTGGCCCGGCTCGCCGATGCGCACGCGCAGCGCGGTGCGCGCCGGCAGGCCGATGAACGAGTAGCGGCCAAAGCGTTCGCCGCCGACCACCGACTCCAGCAAAAAACTGTTCGGCCCGTTGGCGAGTTTCAGGTACAGCGACAGCGGCGTGTCGAGGTCGGCGAAGCTTTCCGCAATCAGCGGAATGCGGTTGTAGCCCTGCTGGGCCAGCGCACGGAATTCGAGTTCGGTCATGGAGCAGCCGTCATGTTGCAGCCGGAAGGGCTGAGCGACCCGCGGGGCCGCAATGATGGACGAAAAGCAAGCCAGGGGTGGCCGCGCGCTGCGCGCGGCCGGGCGTGGGACTAGCTACGCCAGCACCAAACCCCCTGCGCGTGCCAGCCGGTGGGCTTGCAGGCGCGCGGGGCCGTCCGCCGGGCGGCGGGCGCGAAGCTTGGTGTCGAAACGAGGCTCATGCGGTTGCGGAGTGTGCCGCCGGCTGCATCTGCGCGGTGAGAAACCGCGCGGCATCGGCAAGCGTGGGCACTATAGCAGCGACTCCGGGTTGGCCGGCCAGCGCGTCGACACTTTCGCCCTCGTTGTAGCCGGTGCGCACCAGCACCACCGGCATGCCGGCGGCGCGGGCGGCGAGCGCGTCGTTGATCGAGTCGCCGATCATCAGCGTGTCGGTCGGCGACACACCGAGCCGCGCGCAGGCTTCGAGCAGCAGCGCGGGGTGCGGCTTTTTCTCGGCGACCTCGTCGCTGGCCACCACCGCATCGAAGCACGGCGCCACCGCCATGCTCGCCAGCAGCGGCAGCGTGAACTCGCGCGGCTTGTTGGTGACGCAGGCGAGCTTGAGACCCGCGCCGCGCAACTGGTCGAGCGCAGCCGGCACGCCGTCGAACAGCGCCGCGTGCCGGCCGTTGACCGCGTGGTAGTGCGCGTAGAACGCAGTGCGGCCGCGGGCGAAGCTCGCTTCGTCCGCACGGCCGGCCGGATCGTCGGTCAGCGCTCGATGCACCAGCATCTCGGCGCCTTTACCGACGAATGCGGCAATCCGCGCCAGCGGCAGCGCCGACAAGCCAAAGTCCGCGCGCATCGCATTGGCCGCCGCGGCGAGGTCGGGCGCGGTGTCCATCAAGGTGCCGTCCAGATCGATCAGCACCGCTTGGGCGCGTTGACCGTTCATCGGCACGCCTCGACGAAGACCTTCAAGTCGCCGAGGCGATGTCCCCAGTACACCACAATCGGCGTGTCCTGCGCCTCGACCACGTACGCGGGCTTGAACACGCCCTGGATCGCGACCGCGGGCACGACTTCCTGGCCGAAGCGCTCCAGCCACGCACGCGCGTTTTGCACCGCTTCCTTGTTCAAGCGCTTGCGGCTGTTGATTTCGCTGTTCGATCCCTTGCACT
>JBKCXU010000038.1:0-28025 GCA_046316025.1 Betaproteobacteria bacterium
GAAGACGATGTGAGTCAGTTCCTCACTGGCGAGGAACTGTCGTTCCCCCGAAAGCGGGAACCCAGTGTCTTTCGCGGCGCCCGCTGGGTCCCCGCTCTCGCGGGGACGACGAGCAGAGTCGCGCGGATAAAACCTCCGCCCCACCCGACCTTCCAGCACCGCCGCGTTGTCGTTGTAGGCGACCACCGTGCCCAACGGCGCCGCCGCATGGGTGGCGCGGATCATCCCGAACAGGCTCGCCGTCTGGGCCGCGCCGTCCACCGTCCACGAGGCGTTGAAGATCTTGTGGCGGCAGTGCTCGGAGTTCGCCTGCGCGAACATCATCAATTCGACGTCGGTTGGGTCGCGCTTCATCTCGCGGTAGGCGGCCAGCAGATAGTCGATCTCGTCATCGGACAGTGCCAACCCCATCTCGACGTTGGCCGCGACCAGCGCCGCCCGCGCCTGCGTGCCGACCGGCACCGAATGCATCGGCTTGCCCGGCAGCACGCGGAACAACTGCTCCGGCGGGGTGACCGGATCGAGCACGCTCTCCGTCATCCGGTCGTGCAGCAGTGCGGCGATCTGTTGGGCCGCCCCGTCCGCCAGCCGATGCGCGCGCCCGAGCAGCCCGCGCTCGAAGGCGACCGTGTAGACCGTCCCGCGCTCGATTCGCCGCACCAGCGTCAGCCCACAGTTGCGGGCGATGTCCGTCGCCTTGCTCGCCCACGGCGAGACCGTACCGAGCCGAGGCACCACGAGCCAGCTCACCGCCGTACCCTGATCGCGCGGTGCGAACGCCTCGCCGTAATCCAGCAGCCCATGCAGCGTATCGCTCTGCGCAGGCGTCAACGGCGCGGCGGTGTGTACGTAATGGACGAACCACGCAGCAACGGCACTGGCCGCGCCGTCGATCGCGCGCAGCCGCTCCAGCAGCCGCGCAGTGCGAAACGCAGATAGCGCGACCGGCCCGGGGAGCGCGAAGAACTGGTCGGTGGAGGTCATGCGCGAAGGACAGACGCGTGCGCTGCGCGGCGCGAAGCGCGGATTATCCGCGATCCGCGCTTCCACCTCTTCGGCAAGTTAGCTCGGGCCGTAACCCCCACCCCCCGGCGTTTCGATCACGAACGCGTCGCCCGGCTGCATCTGCACGCTGCCGATATGCCCGAGCGTCTCTACGCTGCCGTCTACGCGCTCCACATAGTTGCGCCCCGGCTGTCCCGGTTCGCCGCCTGCCAGCCCGAACGGCGCAACCACCCGGCTGTTGGACAGGATCGAGGCCGTCATTGGCTCCAGGAAACGCACCCGCCGCGTGCCGCCATTGCCACCGCGCCAACGACCCGCGCCGCCGCTGCCGGGACGAATCGCATAGCTCTCCAGTCGTACCGGGTAGCGGAACTCCAGCACCTCGGGGTCGGTCAGGCGCGAGTTGGTCATGTGCGTCTGCACGACGTCGGTGCCGTCGAAGCCCTCGCGGCTGGCTGCGCCCGCGGCAATGTTCACCACCCCCGCACCCGAGCCGCCGGAGATCGTTTCGTAGTACTGGTAGCGCTCGTTGCCGAAGGTGAAGTTGTTCATCGTGCCCTGCGCCGAGGCCATCACACCAAGCGCACCGTAGAGCGCATTGGTGATGCACATCGAGGTCTCGACATTGCCGGCGACGACCGCACTCGGGTACTCCGGCGCCAGCATCGAGCCGGGCGGGATCACGATCTCCAGTGGCTTCAGGCAGCCGGCATTCAGCGGAATCTCGTCGTCTACCAGCGTGCGGAACACGTACAGCACCGCAGCCACGCAGATCGCCGAGGGTGCATTGAAGTTGTTGGGCAATTGCGGCGAGGTGCCGGTGAAATCGATCTTGGCGCTGCGCCCGGCGCGGTCCACGGTGATTGCGACGCGGATCGTGGCGCCGTTGTCCAGTCGGTAGTCGAAGCTGCCGTCCTTCAGCACGCCGATCACGCGGCGCACGGACTCTTCCGCGTTGTCCTGCACGTGGCGCATGTAGGCGCGCACGACATCAAGGCCGAAGGCATCGACCATCCGCAGCAGTTCTTCGCGACCCTTTTCGTTGGCCGCCACCTGCGCCTTGAGGTCGGCGACGTTTTGATCCGGGTTGCGCGCGGGCCATTTACTGCTGGCGAGCACTGCGCGCAGTTCGGCTTCGCGGAACTGCCCGGGCCGGTCTACACCCTGCCCTTCGATCAGCTTGAAGTTGATGAAGCGCACGCCCTCTTCGTCCAGTGAGGTCGAAAACGGCGGCATCGAACCCGGCGTGCTGCCGCCAATGTCGGCATGGTGGCCGCGCGAACCGACGTAGAACAGCAGTTCGCGGCCGGCGTGATCGAAGATCGGCGTGATCACCGTCACGTCCGGCAAATGGGTGCCGCCGTGATAGGGATCGTTGATCACGTAGGCATCGCCGGGGACCATGGTCCCGGCGTTCTCGCGCATCACCGTCTTGATGGACTCACTCATCGAGCCCAGATGCACCGGCATGTGCGGCGCATTGGCGATCAGGTTGCCTTCGGCATCGAACAGCGCGCAGGAAAAATCCAGCCGCTCCTTGATGTTGACCGAGTAGGCGGTGTTCTGCAGCCGCAGCCCCATCTGCTCGGCGATCGACATGAAGAGGTTGTTGAAGATCTCCAGCATCACCGGATCGACCTGCGTGCCGATGGCCTGCCGCTGCGGCCGCGGCTGGACGCGCTTCAGCACCAGATGATCGAGCGCGCTGAGCTGCGCCTGCCAGCCGGGATCGACCACGGTGGTCGCATTGGCCTCGGCGATGATCGCCGGGCCGTCGATCACGTCGCCTGCGCGCAGCTCGGCACGGGCATACAGCGGCGTCGGTTGCCGGTTGCCATCGAACCAAGTCTGCACGGTCGTGGTGGCGCGCAGCGCTTCAGTGCGCGCAGGTAACGTCGGCGGAGCCTCAGCGACCCGCTCGCCGGCGCCCACGGCTTCCACCGACACCGCCTCGACGATCAGCCGCCGCTCCTGCATCAGGAAAGAGAAGCGGTTGCGGTACGCGGCTTCAAAGTCGGCCTGCATCTGCGGCAGCGGGCCGTGCGTAACGATCAATGCCGAGTCGGTACCTTCGTATTTCAGATGTACGCGCCGCAGCAGGCGGATGCGCGCGGGCGGCACGCCCTGGCTGAGAATTTCGGCCTGCGCGGCGTCCGCCAGCCGCCCGAGCTGAGCTTCGAGCTCGGCCAGCGCGGCCGGCTCGAGCGCCAGTTCCACCGTGGTTTCACGCATGGCGGTCTGATCGGCCAGGCCCATCCCGTAGGCAGACAGCACGCCGGCCAGCGGATGCGCGAACACAGTGGTCATCGCCAGTTGATCGGCCACCGCGCAGGCGTGCTGGCCGCCGGCGCCGCCGAACACGGTCAGCGCATAACGGGTCACGTCGTGCCCGCGCTGCACCGAGATGCGCTTGATTGCCTCGGCCATGCTGCCGACGGCGATTTCCAGGAAACCGGCGGCCACCTGTTCCGGCGTTTTCTGCTGGTCCGTCGCAGCGTTGATTTCAGCGGCCAGCGCAGCAAACTTCTGCACCACGACCTCACGGTCCAGCGGCTGGTCGGCGTGCGGGCCGAACACCCGCGGGAAGAACTCCGGCTGCACCCGGCCCAGCATCACGTTGGCATCGGTCACCGCCAGCGGCCCGCCGCGGCGGTAGCAGGCCGGCCCCGGATTGGCGCCGGCCGAATCGGGTCCGACCCGTAGCCGCGCTCCGTCGAAGTGCAGGATGGAGCCGCCGCCCGCCGCCACCGTGTGGATGCTCATCATCGGCGCGCGCATCCGCACTCCCGCCACCAGCGTTTCGAACTCCCGCTCGCAGTCGGCCACGTCGCGGCCGGCAAAGTGCGACACGTCGGTCGAGGTGCCACCCATGTCGAAGCCGATCACCCGGTCGAAGCCCGCCGCGAGGCTGGAGCGCACCATGCCGACGATGCCGCCGGCCGGCCCGGACAGGATCGCGTCCTTGCCCTGGAAACGATGGGCATCGGTCAGGCCGCCGTTGCTCTGCATGAAGAGCAGCCGCACGCCCGGCAGTTCGCCAGCCACCTGCTGCACGTAGCGGCGCAGGATCGGCGACAGATAGGCATCGACCACTGTGGTGTCGCCGCGCGCCACGAGCTTCATCAGCGGGCTCACCTCGTGCGAGGCCGACACCTGCGTGAAGCCGACCTCGCGCGCCAGCGCGGCGCAGCGCGCCTCGTGTGCGGTGTAGCGCCAGCCGTGCATCAGCACGATCGCCACCGAGCGCAGGCCGGCGTCGTAGGCGCTTTGCAGTTCCGTTCGCAGCGCGGCCTCGTCCAGCGGCTGCACCACGTCGCCGTGGGCGCCGATTCGCTCGTCGGCCTCGATCGTCCGCGCGTACAGCAGCTCCGGCAGCACGATGCGACGGTCGAAGAGCCGCGGGCGGTTCTGATAAGCGATCCGCAGCGCGTAGCGAAAGCCCTGCGTGATCACCAGCAGCGTCGGCTCGCCCTTGCGCTCCAGGAGCGCATTGGTGGCGACCGTGGTACCCATCTTCACCGCCTCGAGGCGCTCAACCGGGATCGGCGCGTCGGGCGCCACGCCCAGAAGATGGCGGATACCGGCGATCGCCGCGTCGCGGTACTGCTCCGGGTTCTCCGATAGCAGCTTGTGCGTGACGAGCGCGCCATCCGGCCGCCGCGCAACGATGTCGGTGAACGTGCCGCCGCGGTCGATCCAAAACTGCCAGCGGCGGGCGAACTGCGTTGCCATCATGAACGAAAATTCCTTTCGGCCTTCAGGCCACGACCGGAAGCGCCGTGACTTCATATTCATGCCGCACGCTGCGGCCGCCCTGCGGGTCGCTCAGCGCCATCGCAAAACGTGGCGCCGGCCGGATGCCCACCCCGGCCGCGTTGGGTCTCACCGCCAGCGTGCCGCAGAAAAGCACGAGCGGCAGATCGGCGTCGACGTCTGACACGCCGTCGATCAACTGTCGGAGCGGTCGGATCGATGCCAGCGTGCCGCTCTGGTAGGGCTGCCAAGCGCCGTCTTCGTCGATCCAGGACTCCAGCAGCAGTGAATCGGCCCGAGGCTCGACGGCGTCCCAACGCCAGGCCTGGCCCGCCACGGGCTTGGCGCAGACCTGTTTGGACGCCGCCACCGAAACGGTTTCGAGCCTGCGGTCGGTATGGTCAGACCCTACCGTCAGCCACCACTGGCCGCCAATGCGCAGCAGCACCGGCTCGACTTCGCCGGAACTACGGTCGCCAATGACTTGGATCGCGCCGGCCTGCGTCAGTAACTGCGGCGCCAGCCGGTAGTACAGCGGCACGGCCGACGGCCGTGGCACGCCCAGCAGCGCCAGCTCTTCGATGTGATGTTCGATCGCCGCGCGGTCGCGTCCGGTCCAGCCGGCCACCACCAGCCGTTGCGGCGCGACGCTTAACGTACCCTGGTCGGCATCAAAAAGAAGCAGGCCCATTCTCTTAACCGATCCATTCCGGCAGCCACAACGCCAGACCCGGCACAAGAGCCAGCGCCAGCAGCAACAGCAGCATCGCGATGACGAAGGGCACGGCGCCGACGATCACGTCGTTCAGCGGACCGCCGCGCCGCAGGTTTTGCACGACAAAGAGGTTCAGACCTACCGGCGGCGTGATCAGCGCCGTTTCGATGAGGACAATGACCATGATGCCGAACCACACCGGATCGAAACCCAACTGGAACATCACCGGTGCCACGATTGGGATCGTCGTGATCATCATCGAAAGTGTTTCCATGAAGCAGCCCAGGACCAGATAGAACAGGATCACCGCAACCAGCATTTCCCATTTGCTCAGGCCCAGCCCGGTAAGAAAGTCGGTCAACCGAGTGGTCAAGCCGATGCCAGACATCACAAAGTTGAGGAAGTACGCCGCGACGATGATCAACATCACCATCGCAGTCGTGCGCATCGTGCCCTGCAGGACCTCTCGCAGCATGGCGAGCGACAAGCGGCCGGCCCAAGCCGCCAACACCAGCCCGGCCACGACCCCGAGCGATGCGGCTTCAGTCGGGGTGGCGATGCCGGCGTAAATCGAGCCGACCACCACTGCAAAGATCACGAGCGGCGGTAACAGGTGAACCAAGCCGGAGAGCGCGCTGCGCAAACTGCCAGTCAGCCTTTGCCCGCCCCACTGCGGACGGACCAGGCAGGCCACCAGCACGACCGTCATGAAAAGCAGGCTCAGAAGCACGCCCGGCACGATGCCAGCCAAGTACAGCCGTGGCACCGACGTGTTGGTCAGTACCGCGTAAACGATCATGTTGATCGAAGGCGGAATCAGGATGCCGAGCGTGCCGCCGGCGGCGAGCGTGCCGAGGAACAACCGCTCGTTGTAGCCGTAGCGCCGCGCCTGCGGCAGCGCGACCGTGCCGACCGTCGCGGCGGTGGCGACACTGGAGCCGGAGGTGGCCGCAAACAGGGCGCAGGTGACGATGTTCGAATGCATCAGCCCGCCCGGCAGCCAAGATAGCCACTGAACCAGCGCGCCATACATCTTCTCGGCGATGCCGGAGCGCAGGAGAATTTCGCCCAGCATGATGAATAGCGGCAGCGATACCAGCAGAAACTCGTTGCTGGACGACCAGGCGATTTCGCCGGCGGCGCGGGATAGCGGCAAGAATCCATAAAGCTGATCGAGCGCTAATCCCAGCACGCCGAGCGCGGCGGCCACCGGAATCGCCAACGCCATCAGCGCCAGCAGCAGCAGCAAGGCGGCGCCGATCATGGCAAATCTCCGCGTAGCCCGGCGGCAGCGCGCGCATTGTCAAACTCCTCGCGGGCCTCCTCGGCGGTGCTGCGCGCGCCGGCCAGGCGGGCCATCGTGGCGCCGTCACCGCCGATCGCAGCGGCCACCACCCGCAGCAGCAGCAGCACGATCACCAAGACAAAAAACGCCCAGCCCCCCCACCACAGCGCCTGCGGCAGCGCCAGGGGCACCGACAACGCCGAATTGGAGCGAGCCGCCAAGCGGACACTTTGGGCCACCACGGTCCAGCCGTAGGTTGCCACCGTCAGCGCAAACGCGCCGAGCGCCAGCAACGCGAGTACGTCCAGAACCCGTGCGGCCATGGCCGGCAGATGTTGATACAGCGCGTCGACCCGCACGTTGCCGCGCTCCAGTAACACGAAGGCGAAGGCCCATGCGGTGCCGATCGCAAAGGAGTAACCGGACAATTCGTCGGCGCCGCCTATGGAGCGACCCGCGAGTTTGCGCAACAGCACGTCGCAGGCCACCAGCAGCGCACCAGCGAGCAGCAGCGTGCCGCCCGCCAGTGCGCCCCAGCGGGCAATGCGAGTGGCACCGGCCAGGATGCGATCCAGCAGCATCACGGCGGGCACCGTCGGCGTCAGCACCCCGACCCCTACTTCTTCACACCGACGCCGGTCACCTTGCCGACCGTCTCGTTAAAGTCGGCCACGCACTGAGGCGAGCAGCGCGCCGCCCACTTGGGCAGCACCACCTCGACCACCATCTTGCGCAGCAATTCGCGATCCGCCGCAGCCGGCTGAACGATCGTCATCTGACCCTTCTGTCCAAGCTTGCACTTGTCACTGCCGGCGTTGCACAAATAGCCCTGCTCGGTAAAGTTATCCGCCGCTTCCCACAAGCTATTCTCCAAGCCCTGCATTTCCCGGTCCAGGAAGGTCCGCACCGCGGGCGCGTAGCCCTGCCAACTCTTGTTATTGGCGGCGTAGACGATCTGGTTCCAGGCGAGCGGCAGTGCCAGCAAATGGGTGGTCACTTCGTGCCACTTGGCGACGTTGCCGGACAGTGAACCGGTCACCGCGCAATCGACCGTCTTGTTTTGTAGCGCCGGCACGACCTCGCCAAAGGCCATCGTCACCGGGGTGCCGCCGAGCGCTTCGATGAGCTCGGAGAGCGAGCGACCCGCCACTCGCACCTTCTTGCCGCGCACGTCGGCCAAGCCCTTGATCGACGCATTGCAGAACAGCACCTGCGCCGGGTAGGTCCCGAAGCCCAGCACCTCGACGCCAAACTTTTCCCGGTACAGCTTTTCATAGACCGGACGCGCGGCCACGGTGACGCGCCGGGCCGTCTGCACGTCAGGCAGCAGGCCGGCGATGTCGATCATTTCGTTGGCCGGATCATCGGCCGCCAAATAGGCGACGACCGTCGAGCCGATTTCGACCACGCCCTGCCCCATCAGCCGCAGCACCTCGGGACCCTTCAGACCCATCTCGCTGAAGCCCTTGATTTCCGCGGTCACCGCGCCCCCGGAGCGCTCGGGGATCTGCTTGGTCCAGAACGGCACCTCGAACTCCTTGTACTGGGGCAGGCTGGAGATGGACCCGACGACTCGCAAATGGGTTTTCGGCAGCGGCTGCGCCGCAGCGGTGGCGGTGAGCCCGGCAGCACAGATTAGGGTGGCACATGCGGACAGCAGTTTCATCGTCTTCTCCAGGGTGGGGCTTTGCGTTTCAAAAGGCGGCCAGATGCTCGTTGTACAAGTCGGTCACCAGCATATGGCCGGGTGCATGGGTGATCGCAATTGGCGGCCGGGCTGCCAACAGCGCGGCTTGCGGCGTGACGCCACAGGCCCAGAACATTGGAACTTCACCGGGCAAGATCTCTACCGGATCACCATAGTCGGGGCAGGCCAGATCGGCGATGCCGATCGTCGTCGGATCACCCCAATGCACGGGCGCGCCATGCACTGCGGGGAAACGCGAGGTGATCTGCACGGCACGGATTGCCGCGGCCGGCGTCATCGGACGCATCGATACCACCAGCGGTCCACCAAAACGACCGCCGGCCATGGTGGGCAGATTCGTGCGGTACATCGCCACGTTGTCGCCGCAGGCGAGGTGCCGCAATGGCAGGCCGGCCGCCAGCAGCGCCTGCTCGAACGAAAACGAGCAGCCCAGCGCAAAGCTCACCCAGTCGTTCTGCCACAGCGCGCGGATGTCGGTCGGCTCGTCGACCAATGCTCCGCCGCGCCAGACGCGGTAGCGCGGCAGATCGGTGCGCACATCCAGGTCGGCACCGAGCGTCGGCAGCGTCGGGTTGCCGGTATCGCCCACAGCCAGCAGTGGACAGGGCCGCGGATTGCGCTGGCAGAACAACAGGAAGTCATAGGCCCAGTCACGCGGCAGGATCACGAGATTGGCCTGGACGCGGCCCGGCGCCAGACCGACCGTATGCCCGCTCAGGTCGCCTTGACGGGCCGCCTGACGCACCGCCGATCCCGTGCTGAAGGCAGGCAGCGGTGCAAAGGCGGCGGGCGATGGATTCATGACGACGCGGCGTAAACGGGTGCCGAACTGTGGCAGCCGCATCACGCTGGCGTCAATCAAGTTTTTCTTGTGACCAGCGATAAGGACGGATCGGCGGGCCGCGGTGCGCCGCGTGTTTGACGTGCTTCGAATTCTTCGCAGGTCGCAGCCGCCAGTGCGATCAACGCATCGTTCAACGGCGTGCTCGGCTCGACGCGCTGGCTGGCGACCACCGGCAACGGCGGCAGCAAGGGCTCGGCCTCGAGCAGCAGCAGGTCGCCGCGCGCGATTTCTTCCTGCACCACCGCGACCGGCAGCGGCGCCGCCCCGAAGCCCGCCTTGACCAGTTCGATCATCGCGGCCAGCGACGAGAAGAAGTTGATCCGCAGCGAGCCCGTTTCCAGGCCGACACTCTGTGCTGCCTGCACGATGTGCCGATAGACCACCGACTCGCGGTGAAAGCTCAGGATCGGCACCTTGAGCAGATCGGCCAGACGCAGCGTGCCCGGTGGCAGGGCCAGCGCGGGCGCGGCGATCCAGCGCATGGGCAAGGTGGCGAGCGCACGGTTTTCGACGCCGGCCTCGGCAACAGCCTCGGTCGTGAACGCCACGTCCAGCCGACCGCGCAGCAACTCGTCCCGCAGCCGCGGCGTGATGTCGGAATGCAGTTCGACGGTCACTCGCGGATAGCGCTGCGCAAAGCGCGGCAGCAACTGCGGCAACCACGTGTGCACGACGGTTTCCATCACCCCGATTCGCAGCACCCCGCTCGGCTCCGCACCACTGCCGGCCGCGCTGCGCAGACGGCCCTGCAACTCGAGCATGCGTTCGGCGAGCGGCAGCAGCTCGCTGCCCTGGTAGGTGAGCGCCACGGAGCGGCGGTCGCGTTCAAACAGGCGTGTGCCTAATTGCTCTTCGAGCGTGGCGATGCGGCTTGAGATGCCGGCCTGGGTCGTGCACAGCTTGTCCGCGGCTGCCTTGAAGCTGCGCAGCCGCGCAATCCACACGAAAGCTTCGAGAAACCGGAGGTTCACCGCTCGGCCTCACTCAGAGTGAAGTGGCACCACGCGCCGCCTGGTCGTACATCCCCGACAGGAAGCGCAGGAAGGCTGCCAGTTCGCCCAGCTTGGCGTTGTCCGTGCCCTCGCGCGACAGCGCGGCCACCAGGCAGGCTTCGCGCACTTCCCGGTAACGGTCGATCAACTGCTGCCCCTCGGTGCTGGTGGCAAACACCACTTCCTTGCCGTGCCGCTCACTCTGCACGAGGCCCAGGCCGACCAGCTTCTTGAGCGCGTAGGACACCACATGCGTGTCCTCGATGTTCAGCATGAAGCAGATGTCGGCGAGCTTCTTCTCGCGCGCGCGATGGTTGACGTGATGCAGCAGCAGCACGTCCAGCGTGGAAAGATCCTTCAGCCCCGCCGCCGCCATGCAGCGGACCACCCAGCGGTTGAAGGCGTTGGAGGCGATGATCAGGCCGAACTCGAACTCCGACAGCTGCTGGCTGCGCGGCGATACCAGGTGCGAAGAGGAGACGAACAGACGCGGCACCACCGGCGCCTCCGCCGGCTTCGGTAGCGCGGCGGTGCGCGCAGCCCGCGACGGGGGCAAGGGGCGGCGGCGTGCAGCAGGTGCAGTCATCGTGAAATCTTTTCTGTAATTTATCGATAAAACGTTGACATGCTAACGGCGCACTGTTAGCGTCGCAACCGTTTTCTTGCCCGACTCACCCGATTTCCCCGTCACGAGGACCCGCATGCATCCGACCCGCCGCCTGTTGTTGACCGCCACCGCCGCGCTGCTTGCGGCCGCCGCACCGATCGCCTCGGCACAGACCAAATGGGACATGCCGACCGGCTATCCGATCGGCAATCCGCATACGGTCACGCTGAGCCTGTTTGCCAAGGACGTGGAAGCCGCCACCAACGGCAAGCTGAAGATCACCGTGCATCCGAACGGGTCGCTCTTCAAGGCGCCGGAAATCATGCGCGCGGTGGAGTCCGGTCAGGCGCAAATGGGCGAAGTGCTGATGAGCCTCCTCGCCAACCAGAACCCGGTCTATGGCCTGGACTCGCTGCCCTTCCTTGCCACGGGCTTCGACGACGCGTACCGCCTGTGGCAGGCGCAGCGGCCGGTGCTGGAGCGCGTGCTGGCCAAGCGCGGGGCGAAGCTGCTCTACGCCGTGGCTTGGCCGCCGCAAGGCATCTACGCCAAGCGCGAACTGAAGTCCGGCGCCGACATGAAGGGGCTCAAGTGGCGCGCCTACAACCCGGCGACCACCAAGATCGCGCAGGCGGTCGGCGCGCAGCCACTGACGATTCAGGCGGCAGAACTATCGCAGGCGCTGGCCACCGGCGTGGTCGATTCGTTCATGTCTTCCGGTGCCACCGGTGTCGACAGCAAGGTTTGGGAGAGCCTGACTCACTTCCACACCGTCGATGCCTGGCTGCCGAAGAACATGCTGGTGGTCAACCAGAAAGACTTCGACAAGCTCGACAAGCCCACGCAGGAGATCGTGGTCAAGCTCGCTGCCGAAGCGGAGAGGAAGGGCTGGGAGCGGATGCGTGGCTTCACCAACGAATCGCTCGACATCCTGCGCAAGAACAAGATGACGGTTGTGTCGCCGACGCCGCAGCTGATGACCGACATGCGCAAGATCGGCGACGAGATGCTCGCCGACTGGCTGAAGCAGGCCGGCGCCGAGGGCAAGGAAATCATCGACGCGTACCGCAAGTCGGCGCCGGCGAAGAAGTAAGCCGACGCCGCCTGCCGCGGCGGTACGACGACTGGTCGCGCTCGACCCTCACCCGCTCGCCGCACTCGCACCCTCTCCCGCCGATGTGGAAGAGGGTTTGCTCCCCGCGCCCGCATCAGCGCAAGAGGGGTCGGAGCTGAGGGCGCTCGTTCCGCTTCCCGCCGATGAAAACTCCCCTCACCCCGCTCTACAACCTCTTCGGCGCGCTGGGCGCGGTCTGCATCCTGCTGACGCTGCTGGTGCAGGTGGTCACCATCGTCGGGCGTGAGATCGGCTTCACGATCCCCGGCTACGACTCTTATGCCGGGTACTTCCTCGCAGCCGGCTCGTTCTTTGCGCTGGCGCACACGCTGCGGCGGGGCGACCATATCCGCGTCACGCTGATCCTGAGCCGCCTGCACGGGCGCGCGCGGCTGTGGGCGGAGATCTTCTGCCTCGCCGTGGCGTCTTTCCTCACCAGCTACTTCGCGTGGTTCAGCATCAGGCTCGCCTGGGGCTCCTTCGCCTACGACGACATTTCGCAGAACGTCGATGCGACGCCGCTGTGGATTCCGCAGTTGTCGATGGCGCTCGGCGTGACCGCACTGGCCTTCGCCTTCATCGAAGAGTTGATCGTCGTCGTCCGCACCGGCCATCTGCCCGCGCAGCAGAACGCCGAACTCGCGCGCACGGAGTAGCGATGGAAGCCCTGATCGCGCTGGCGCTGGTGCTTTTGATCTTCGCGCTGCTCGGCGCCGGCATCTGGATCGGCATCGCCGTCCTCGGTGTGGCGTGGATCGCAATGGAGTTGTTCACCGACCGGCTCGCCGGCGACAGCCTGGCGCTGACCGTTTGGGGTTCGATGTCCAGCTGGACGCTGACCGCGCTGCCGCTCTTCATCTGGATGGGCGAGATCCTGCTCAAGACCAAGCTGTCCGAAGGTATGTTCCGCGGGCTGGCGCCCTGGCTGCAATGGCTACCGGGGCGGCTGCTGCACACCAACATCATCGGCTGCACGATCTTCGCTGCGGTGTCCGGCTCGTCCGCCGCCACCTGCGCCACGATCGGCAAGATCACGCTGCCCGAACTCGCCAAGCGCAAGTACCCGGAAGGGCTCTCCATCGGCTCACTGGCCGGTGCCGGCACGCTCGGGCTGCTGATCCCGCCGTCGATCATCATGATCGTCTACGGCGTAGCGGCCGACGTGTCGATCGGCAAGCTGTTCATCGCCGGCGTCATCCCCGGGCTGCTTCTGGCGGGTCTCTTCATGGGCTACACGATCTTCTGGTCGCTGCGCCACCGCGACGCGATCCCCCCCGCCGACATCAAGCTCACGTTTGCGCAGAAGCTTGCCGAGTCGCGCCATCTGATCCCGGTCGTGTTGCTGATCGGCGCGGTGCTGGGTTCGATCTACGCCGGCATCGCCACCGCGACCGAAGCGGCGTCGCTCGGCGTCGTCGGCGCGCTGCTGCTCGGCGTGCTTCAGCGCACGCTGACCTGGCGGGCCTTCGTCGATTCGCTGATGTCCGCCACCCGCCTGTATTGCATGATCGCCTTGATCCTCGCCGGCTCGTCTTTCCTGTCGCTGTCGATGGGCTTCATCGGCCTGCCGCGCGGGCTGGCCGAGGTCATCGGCGCGCTGAACCTCTCGCCGTTTGCGCTGATTCTGCTGCTGATGGTCTTCTTCATCGTGCTCGGTTGTTTTCTCGACGGCATCTCGATGGTGGTCCTGACGATGGCGGTGCTTGTGCCCACGCTGCAAGCCACCGGCATCGACTTGCTGTGGTTCGGCATCTTCATCGTGCTGGTGGTCGAGATGGCGCAGATCACCCCGCCCGTGGGCTTCAATCTCTTCGTGCTCCAGGGGATGACCCGGCGCGAGATCAATTACATCGCGCGCGTGGCCTTTCCGTACTTCCTGATGATGATCGTCGCTGTGCTGCTGATCTGGTTCTTCCCCGAGCTCGTCACCTACCTGCCGGCGCAGATGAAGATGTGACGAGTCCGTAGAATCCGCGGCGCCGCTACAAGAACACCGCGATTCATGCACGTGGTCGTCATCGGCGCCGGCATCGTCGGCGTCTGCACCGCCTACGCTTTGCGCCAGCGAGGCTTCCAGGTCACCGTTGTCGAGCGCAATCCGGGGGCTGCGCAGGGCGCGAGCTTTGCCAACGCGGGTGTGCTGGCGCCCGCCTACGCCTCGCCCTGGGCGCAGCCCGGAATGCCCGCGCGCGTGCTTCGGTATCTGTTCAGCCGTCACGCGCCGCTGGTGCTGCGGCCGACGTTGCGGCCGGCGACGCTTGCCTGGCTGGTGCGCTGGCTTGGCGAGTGCCGCGCCAGGCGCTACGTGCAGAACAAGGAGCGGATGTACCGGCTCGCCGTCTACAGCCGCATCGTGCTGCACGAAGTGCGCGACCGGCATGCGATCGACTTCGAGCAAGGTTCGGGCTATTTGCAACTCTTTCGCAGCCAGCGCGAGTTCGAGCGCGCCGCGCCAGGGCGCGCGTGGCTGACCGAGGCCGGCGTACCCTTCCGCGAACTGACGCCGGCGCAGGCGCGCGAACTGGAGCCGGCGCTGGTCGAAGGTGCGCCGCTCGCCGCCGCCGTGCATCTGCCCGACGACGAGACCGGCAACTGCGCGTACTTTGCGCGCCGCCTGCGCGACGTACTGGCCCGCGATGGGGTGGAGTTCCGCTTCGACACCACGGCGCTGCGGCTGGTCCCCGGCGTGCGGGGCATCGAACGGCTGGATACCGACGATGGTCCGTTGACCGCCGACGCCTACGTCGTTGCCGCCGGAGTGGACAGCGCCGCACTGCTGCGCACGGCCGGCATAAAGGTGCCGTTGATCGCGGTGCTCGGCTATTCGCTGACCGCGCAGATCGCAAGGCACGAGTACGCCCCGTTCATGTCGTTCATGGACGAGACCTACAAGGTCGCGGTGACGCGGATGGGCAACCGGCTGCGCGTGGCCGGCACGGCCGAGATCGGCTCGCGCCGGCCGCGGTTGCGCGAGTCGGCGCTGTGCACGCTGCGCAAGGTGGCGAGCGACTGGTTTCCGGCGGCGGCGTCTTTCGTCAATGCACGGGCATGGGTCGGCGCGCGGCCCATGCTACCCGACGGCCCGCCGCTGCTCGGCGCAACACCGATACCGAATCTGTACCTGAATGTCGGCCACGGCGGCAGCGGCTGGCTGCTCGCCTGCGGGTCGGGCCGCGTGGTGGCCGACGTGGTCGCCGGGCGCGCACCGGACCTCGACCTCACCGGCTTGACGCTCGACAGGTACACCGGCGGCGCAAAAGCCTAAAGTTGCGCCATGCAAGGCGTGGGCTTGTATCGGGTCGAAGAACTGCGCGCAGTTGAAGCGCGCGCCACCGAGGGTTTGCCACCGCGCACGCTGATGCAGCGCGCAGGCCGCGCGGCGGCGGAATCCGTCGTGCGTCGCTACCCAGACGCGCGCCGTGTGCTGATCCTCTGCGGCCCCGGCAACAACGGCGGCGACGGCTACGAACTGGCGACACGTCTGAAGCAGGCGCAGCGCGACGCCCTCTGCGTGGCGCTGTCGCCACCGATTGCCGACGAAGCGCGCGGCGCCCGCGCGCTGTGGGACGCAGCGGGCGGCATCACAGCGCCACACCTTCCGACCGGCCAGCCCTTCGACCTCGTGGTCGATGCAATGTTTGGCATTGGCCTGACGCGACCGTTGCGCGCTGCGTATCTGGATGCCGCGCGCTGGATGAACGACCAAGCTGCACCCGTGCTTGCGCTCGACGTGCCGAGCGGACTCGACGCCGACACAGGGGCCTGGGTCGGCGGCGTGCAAGGCGTGCTGGCCGACGCAACGATCGCCTTCATCGCGGCCAAGCCCGGCTTGCTCACGCACGCCGGCTGCGACGCCAGCGGAGCAGTTGAAGTCGCCGACCTCACCATCGAGTTGCCCGCGCCCACCGGCTGGCGCAACGGCCCCGAGCACTTTCGTAGCGTGACGGCGCCGCGCCGGCGCGACACGCACAAGGGCAGCTTCGGCGACGTGGCCGTGGTCGGCGGCGGCGTCGGCATGCTCGGCGCGCCGCTGCTGGCCGCCCGCGCCGCGTTGCGGCTCGGCGCCGGCCGCGTGTACGTCGAATGCATCGGTGCGCCGGCGTTGCGGCTCGATCCGCTTCAACCGGAACTGATGTTTTGCCCGAGCGCGTCACTGCCGCGCGCCGATGCCTGGGTCGTCGGTTGCGGACTCGGAAGCGACGCCGCCGCACAGGCCGCGCTACGTGCGGTGCTTGTGCGGGCGGATACCGTCGTCCTCGATGCCGACGCGCTGAATCTGCTCGCCGCCGGCGCGGTGCTGCTTACGCGCAGCGACCAAACCCGCGTGCTCACGCCGCACCCGCTGGAAGCCGCACGCCTGCTCGGCGCCGACGCGGCCGGCGTCCAAGCCGACCGCATCGCCGCGGCCCGCGCGCTTGCGCACCGCCACTCGGCATTCGTCGTACTCAAGGGCGCCGGCTCGGTCGTCGCTGCACCGGACGGTCGCTACTGGATCAACCCGACCGGCTCACCGGCGCTTGCGACACCCGGCAGCGGCGACGTGCTGGCCGGGATGATCGGCGCCCTGCTCGCGCAGGGCTTCTACCCGCTGCACGCGCTGCTCGCGGCCGTGTGGCTGCACGGTGCGGCGGCAGATCGATTCGGTGGCGACGTGGGCCTGGCCGCGGGCGACCTGCCGAGCCTCGCTGCCGCGGCGCTCGCTGAACTCAGAAGGGCGTCGAGCGTTGCGCGGTGAGCGTGCCTGCCCGACGCCGAACGCGCTCCTCCTATCCCACGACCTTCCCCGCGTGCAACTCTATCCGCCGCCCGCAGCGCGCGGCGATCTCCAGATCGTGGGTGACCAGCACCAGCGTGGAGCCGCGCTCGCGGTTCAACTCGAACATAAGTTCGATCACCGCTTCGCCGGTGCGCACATCGAGGCTGCCGGTCGGCTCGTCGGCCAGCAGCAAGGGCGGATGGCCGACAAAGGCGCGCGCCAGCGCCACCCGCTGCTGCTCGCCGCCCGACAGGGTCTTCGGGTAGTGCGACAGCCGCTCGCCGAGCCCCACGCGCGCGAGCAAAGCGCGCGCCGCGGCGACCGGGTCTTGCCCGTCGGGCGCGATGCCCGATAACTCCATCGGCAGCAGCACGTTTTCCAGCGCGGTCAGATGCGGCAGCAACTGGAACGACTGGAACACGAAGCCGACCTTGGCGGCGCGCATCGCAGCGCGCCCGTCTTCGTCGCGGTCGAAGAGATCCTGACCGAAGAGCTTGACGCTGCCCGCGGTGGGCGTATCCAGCCCCGCAAGCAGCCCGAGCAGCGTCGACTTGCCGGAGCCGGAGGCGCCGACAATGGCCACCGTCTCGCCGGCGGCGATCGAGACGTTAATATCGTCGAGGATCGTCAGGCTGCCGGTGGCGTCCTGCACGATCTTGGTCAATGCGGTCGCCTCGATGGCGAGTGGCGACATCGGTAGATCCTTTCCCAATCGATGCTGAAGAGACACTTCCTGCGGCACCTGCTCGGCGCCGCGCTTCTGTCCGCAGCCGGCGCTGCGCTGGCGGCCCCCGCGCCCAAGGTGTTGGTGCTGGGCGACAGTTTATCGGCAGAGTACGGGCTGCCGCGCGAAACCGGCTGGGTCAAGTTGCTGGCCGATCGTTTACGCCAACAGGGATTTCCCCATGAGGTCGTCAACGCCAGCATCAGCGGCGAGACGACCAGTGGCGGCCGCACGCGCCTGCCCGCGCTGCTCAAGGAGTACCAACCGGCCATCGTGGTCGTCGAACTCGGCGCCAACGACGGGTTGCGCGGTCTTCCGCTGGCGACCATGCGTGCCAACCTCGTCGCGATGATCGACGCCAGCCGCGCCACCGGCGCCAGGGTGTTGCTGGTCGGCATCCGCGTGCCGCCCAACTACGGGCGCGAGTATTCCGAGCGCTTCTTTGCCACCTTCGCCGAGTTGGCGCGCGAGAAGAAGGTCGCACTCGCCCCGTTCCTGCTCGACGGGTTTGCGGAAAAGACCGAATCGTTCCAACCCGACCGCATCCACCCGGCGCAGTCGGCGCAGCCGCAGATGCTGGATAACGTCTGGCCGCACCTGCGGCCGCTGCTTGGTGCGCCACGCGATGGCCGCTGATGCGGCGGCCCTGCGCCGCGACATGGCCGAACCGGCGGCAGCGCTGGCGCGCTTGGCGGAGTACTCGACGATCATCGACGCGCGCAGCCCGGCCGAGTTCGCCGAAGACGCTCTGCCCGGTGCCATCAACTGCCCAGTGCTGGACGACGCGCAGCGGGCGCAAGTAGGCACGCTGTACAAACAGAATGCGCCCTTCGTTGCGCGCCGCGTCGGGGCTGCGCTGGCGGCGCGCAACATCGCTACGCTGCTGGAACGGCAACTTGCCGCGCAGCCGCGCGATTGGCGGCCACTCGTCTACTGCTGGCGCGGCGGCGAGCGCAGCGGCGCGCTGGCGCACGTGCTGCGACGGGTCGGCTGGCGCGCCCAGCAACTGGCCGGCGGCTATCGCGCGTGGCGCCGCATGGTGTTGGCTCAACTCGAGGTGCTGCCGGCGCGTTACCGCTGGCAAGTCGTCTGCGGACCGACCGGCAGCGGCAAGAGTCGCCTGCTGCGCGCGCTGGCCGAGGCGGGCGCCCAGGTGCTCGACCTCGAAGAACTGGCGTGCCACCGCGGCTCGGTGCTGGGCGGGCTGCCCGGCGCGCCGCAACCTTCGCAAAAGCGGTTCGACGGGCTCATCTGGTGGGCCCTGCACTGCTTCGACCCCGCCAGGCCGGTGTACGTGGAATCCGAAAGCCGCAAGGTTGGCAACCTGCGCGTGCCGACGGCGCTGATCGACGCCATGCGCGCAGCGCCCTGCCTGCGCGTGGAACTGCCGCTGGCGCAGCGGGTGCTGCTGCTGCGCGAGGACTACTCGCACTTCGAGCGGGCACCCGCCGCACTGGCCGCGCAACTGGATTGCCTGGTGCCGCTGCACGGTCACGGGCCGGTGGCTCATTGGAAACAACTCGCCGTGGCCGGCGACTGGGCGGCGCTGGTCGAGCACCTGCTCACGCAGCACTACGACCCCGCCTACCGCCGCTCGCTGGAGGGCAACTTTCCGCAGGCGGCGCAGGGAGAGGCCCTGCCCCTCGATCGGGCCGACGCCGCGCACTATGCGGCGGCGGCGCGGGTGCTGCTGGCGCGTTGACGAATCCCGACTGCCGCGCACGTCGCGGCATCGAGTTCGCAACCGCCGTCTACGGAACGGCGCAACGCTCCGAACCGGGCGCTACTTCTTGTCCGCCTCGGCCCGCGCGGCCCGCAACTCGGGCTTGACGATCTCCGCCTTGTACTTGGTCTTCAATGCGTCGATATAGGCAAGGTCGTCGGCGCCGCCCAGCTGTTGCGTGAGCGCACGCGCGAGCGACTCGCGCTGCTGCGCGTCGGGCTGGTCGGGCACCTGCGCCGACAACACGCGGAACACGGCAAAGCCGCCACCGTCGAGTTCCGCGCCGACATGGGCGGGCAGCTTGGCGGCGGGCACCGCCATGATGGCTTTGACCGCCGCCGGCGGCAGGCCAGCCGCCTGCACCCGCGTCACGGACCGCGGTGGACCGAAGCCGGTGTCGTTGGAGAACTTCTCCAGCGCAGCAAGCTTTTCGGCGCCAGCGGCCCGGGCAAGCTGGGCTGCCTCTTGGCGAATCACCGCGGCACGCACCTCAGCCACCACCTGATCGAGCGCGGGTACCGCCGCCGGCCGATGCTCCAGCACGCGCGCGGCCGCGAGCATGTTGGGGGCGATCTCGATCGCCTCGGTGCTGCGCTTGTTGCGGATCGCTTCCTCGGCAAAGAGGGCCTGCGTGAGCTTGGGGCCGAACACCTGCGGCTGGCCCGGCTGCGCCGGAAGCCCGGCCCGGGTCAGGTCGTCCACGGTGCGCAGGGACAGCTTCAACTTGTCGGCCACCGCCTGCAGACTGTCGCCCTGCTCGTAGACGAGGTTGGTGAATTGCTCGGCCGCCTCGGCAAACTTCTTCTGCGCCTGCGCGCGGCGGTACTCGTTCTCGATCTCGCCGCGCACCTGCTCGAAGGGTTTCGCCTGCGCCGGCTTGACCTCGGTCACGCGGATGATGTGGAAGCCGAAGTCGCTTTCCACGAGGTCGCCGATCTCTCCCGGCTTCTGGCCGTAGGCGGCGTCCTCGAAGGGCTTGACCATCATGCCCCGGCGGAAAAAGCCGAGGTCGCCGCCCTTGTCGGCCGAGCCGGGATCCTTGGAGTGCTCACGCGCGAGCTTTTCGAAGTCGCCGGGATTCTTGCGCAACTGCACCAGCAGTTCTTCCGCCTTCTTGCGCGCACCGTCCTTGTCCTTGGCACTGCCGCCGTCGCCCGCGGTGAGCAGGATGTGGCTCGCCCTGCGCTGCTCGGGCTCGCCGTAGCGCGACAGATTCTGCTCGTAGTAGCCGCGCAACTCGGCCTCGGGCACGGCGATCTGGGCCGCTGCGTCGTCCAGGCTCAGCACCAGGTATTCGACCTTCATGCTCTCCGGCGTCTGGAAGGTGCTGCGATTGGCCTCGTAGTACGCCTTGATCTGCGCTTCGGTGGGGCTGAACTTGGCCGCGAAGTCGGCGGGCGCGAAGCGCAGTTCGCGCACCTCGCGCTTCTCGTCGACGGCGCGCTGCAGGCGGTCGATCACGCTCTGCGGGGCGATCGCCGACTCGCTCACCGCCCGCAGCAACTGCTCGCGCAGCAGTTCGTCGTGCACGTCGCGCTCGAACTGAGGCTCGCTGCGCCCCTGCGAGGCCAGCAGGCTCTTGTAGCGCTCGTAACTGAACTTGCCGTCCTGCTGAAAGGCCGGGATCGAGGCGATCACCTCTTGCAGACGCTGCGGCGAGATCGCCATGTGGTCGCGCGCCGCCTCGCGCATCACCGCGCGCTCGGCGAGTAACGACTCCAGCGTCGCCGCCCGCACCGCATCGTTGTCGAAGAGCTTGGGATCGAAGTTGCCGCCCATCGCCTGGCGCATCTGCTCCAGCCGCTGCCGCTGCGCGTTGTCCAGTTCCTGCGGCGAAATCGGCTCGCCATCCAAGCGCGCCACGGCGGCATCTGCCTCGGACATCCGGCTGTAGCTGTAGATACCGGTGACGACGAAGGACGGGAACACCAGCGCCAGCAGGAAGAACATCAACCAGCGGCGGTGCGAGCGGATCGATTCGAGCATTGCGTGCGTTCCTGCGGCAGAAGTGCATAAAAAAAGGCGAACCAAGTTCGCCTTTTCGAGTCTGGCGGAGTGGACGGGACTCGAACCCGCGACCCCCGGCGTGACAGGCCGGTATTCTAACCGACTGAACTACCACTCCATCCTGGCGACGGTGCGCCTGCGGCAATCTTGGTGGGTGCTGAGAGGTTCGAACTCCCGACCTACGCCTTGTAAGGGCGCCGCTCTACCAACTGAGCTAAGCACCCTCGCTGCTGCCGCATTGCGAACGCGCCGCAAAGAAACCGTTAGTTTATCGAGTCCTTGAGCGCTTTGCCAGCGCGGAACTTCACGACCTTGGAGGCGGGGATTTTCACCGCGGCGCCCGTGCGCGGATTACGCCCTGTGCGCGCGCTGCGTCGGCCGACGGCAAAAGTGCCGAAACCGACGATCGTCACCGCGTTGCCCTTTTTTAACGACGTCCGCACACCACCCACCAGCGCGTCGAGCGCGCGCCCGGCAGCCGCCTTTGAAATGTCGGCCTGCTTGGCGACATGCTCGATCAGATCCTGCTTGTTCATGCTGCCCCCTCTCGTCGCGGTTCAAGTAAAAGCGCCCGCAGGCAAGGCGGGCGCTGTGCAATATCTATAGCGTCTGTAGCGGAACTTTAGCAGGTCGCCGCGGTCGCGGCCATCCGCTCAATGCGGGCGGACCTCCACAATGGCCGGCGCCGCTGCTGCCGCCGCCGGCGCCGTCGCGTCGTCATCGGACAAGGGCTGGGGCGGGCGGGTCAGCGCGACCTCCAGCACCTTGTCGATCCACTTGACGGGGATCAGTTCGAGGCGGTTCTTCACGTTGTCCGGAATCTCGGCCAGGTCCTTGACGTTCTCTTCCGGGATCAACACGGTCTTGATCCCGCCACGCAGTGCGGCCAGCAACTTTTCCTTAAGCCCGCCGATGGCGAGCACCTCGCCGCGCAGCGTGATCTCGCCGGTCATCGCCACGTCCGGCCGCACCGGAATGCCGGCCAGCGCCGATACGAAGGCAGTGGTCATGGCGATGCCCGCGCTCGGCCCGTCCTTGGGGGTGGCGCCCTCGGGCAGGTGAATGTGGACGTCGTGTTTGTCGAAAACTTCGTCCTTCAGGCCGAGCCGCCTGGCGCGCGCGCGCACCACGGTGCGCGCCGCTTCGACCGACTCTTTCATCACGTCGCCGAGCGACCCGGTGCGCAGGATGTTGCCCTTGCCCGGCATCACCGTCGCCTCGATCGTCAGCAGCTCGCCGCCGACTTCGGTCCAGGCCAGACCCGTGACCTGACCGATCTGCGCTTCCTTCTCGGCCACGCCAAAGGTGTAGCGACGCACACCGAGGAACTTGTCCAGATTGCGCGGCGTGACACGGGTGAGCTTCTCCGCGTCCTTCTTGGTGAGCGCCGTGCGCACCACCTTGCGGCAGACCTTGGACAACTCGCGCTCCAGCGCACGCACGCCGGCTTCGCGCGTGTAGTAGCGAATGAGGTCACGGATAGCGGCATCGGCGAGCGTCCATTCGCCCTCCTTGAGGCCATTCGCCTCGCTCACTTTCGCGAGCAGATGGCGCTTCGCGATTTCGACCTTCTCATCCTCGGTATAGCCCGGGATGCGAATGATCTCCATGCGGTCCAGCAGCGGCTGCGGCATGCGGAGCGAATTCGCCGTGGTGACGAACATCACATCCGAAAGATCGTAATCCACTTCCAGATAGTGATCGGCGAAAGTGCTGTTCTGTTCAGGATCAAGCACTTCGAGCAAGGCTGACGAAGGATCACCCCGCCAATCCGCACCCAGCTTGTCAATCTCATCCAGCAGGAAAAGCGGATTGGAGGTTTTGGCCTTCTTCATCCCCTGAATAACCTTACCGGGCATGGAGCCGATATAGGTCCGGCGATGGCCGCGCACTTCCGCCTCATCCCGCACGCCGCCGAGCGACATGCGCACAAAATTCCGCCCCGTCGCCTTGGCGATGGATTTGCCGAGTGAGGTCTTGCCAACCCCAGGCGGGCCCACCAAACACAGGATCGGCCCGCGGATTTTTGGCGAGCGTGACTGCACCGCCAGATATTCGATGATGCGTTCCTTGACCTTCTCAAGCCCATAGTGATCGGCATCGAGAACCTTCTCCGCCGCCACGATATCCTTGCGCACCCGGCTTTGCTTCTTCCAGGGAATGGAGAGCATCCAATCCAGGTAATTGCGCACGACCGTCGCTTCCGCGCTCATGGGGCTCATGCTGCGGAGTTTCTTGACCTCAGCGAGGGCCTTTTCGCGCGCTTCCTTGGAGAATTTGGTGGCTTTGATCTTGGCTTCGATTTCGGCGATTTCGTCCTTGCCGTCCTCGCCTTCGCCAAGCTCCTTCTGGATCGCCTTCAATTGTTCGTTGAGGTAATATTCGCGCTGCGTCTTTTCCATCTGCCGCTTCACGCGGCTGCGGATGCGCTTTTCCACCTGCAATACGCCGATCTCGCCTTCCATATGGGCGAAGACCTTCTCGAGCCGCGCAGCGACCGAGGGCAGTTCCAGCAATTCCTGCTTTTCCGGGATTTTAAGGCCCAGATGCGATGCAATGGTATCCGCCAGTTTCGATGCATCTTCGATCTGATTGACCGAAACCAGCACCTCAGGCGCGATCTTCTTGTTCAGCTTGATGTATTGTTCGAATTGCGCGACCACGGTGCGTGCGAGCGCTTCCGTCTCACGCCCTTCAATCGGCGGTTCTTCGATCTTCTCAACGAAGGCTTCGAAGTAGGGCGCGGTTTCCTTATAGCCGGCCACGCGCGCGCGCCGCCCGCCTTCGACCAGCACCTTCACCGTTCCATCGGGCAGTTTCAGCAATTGCAGCACTGTGGAAATCGTGCCGATCTGGAACAGATCATCGGCACCCGGATCATCCTGGCCGGCATTTTTCTGGGCAACAAGCAGGATCTGCTTGTCATCCTTCATCACCGCCTCGAGGGCACGCACGGATTTCTCCCGGCCCACGAAAAGCGGCACGATCATATGGGGGAATACAACGATATCCCGCAAAGGCAGTACAGGAAGGATATCGCCACGCAGCGTTTCAGTCATGTGACCTCACTATGGACAGTCGGCACCCGGCCTGCCCAAGGGCGGCTCAGGCGGGGCGTCTAAGGCGTATATTTTGGTCCTTGCGGACGCCCCCACAAGGCCTTGACACGGGCGCCTCAGGCTGAAGATTGCTCCGCGGCGCGTTCGCCATAAATGAACAGAGGTTGGGCGCGGCCTTCGGCCACGTCGCCATTCACCACAACCTCTTCCACCGTCTCAATCCCCGGCAATACGAACATGGTGTTCAGCAGGATGGATTCCATGATCGAACGCAGGCCGCGCGCGCCGGTCTTGCGTTGAATGGCCCGCTTGGCAACAGCGCGCAGCGCGTCTTCCGTGAAGGAAAGCTTGGCGCCTTCCATTTCAAACAGGCGGCCGTATTGCTTGACCAGCGCGTTCTTGGGCTTGGTCAGGATTTCGATCAGCGCCTTTTCGTCCAGATCCTCAAGCGTTGCCACCACGGGCAAGCGGCCAATGAATTCCGGGATAAGGCCGAATTTCAGCAAATCCTCGGGCTCCACCTCACGCAGGATTTCCCCGGTACGGCGCTCATCCGGGTCGCGCACTTCAGCGCCGAAGCCAATGCCCGAACCCGTGCCGCGGGCGCTGATGATCTTTTCAAGCCCGGCAAAGGCGCCACCGCAAATGAACAGGATGTTCGACGTATCCACTTGCAGGAATTCCTGCTGCGGATGCTTGCGCCCACCCTGCGGCGGCACGGAAGCGACCGTGCCTTCCATGATCTTGAGCAGCGCCTGCTGCACCCCCTCACCGCTCACGTCGCGCGTGATGGAAGGGTTGTCGGATTTGCGGCTGATCTTGTCCACTTCATCAATATAGACAATGCCGCGCTGGGCACGTTCCACATTGTAATCCGCGGCTTGCAGCAACTTGAGGATAATGTTCTCCACATCCTCACCCACATAGCCGGCTTCGGTGAGCGTGGTGGCATCCGCCATGGTGAAGGGCACATCCAGAATGCGGGCCAGCGTCTGCGCCAGCAGCGTCTTGCCCGAACCGGTCGGCCCAACCAGCATGATGTTGGATTTGGCAATCTCAACATCCGCACCCTTACCGCCCTGCCCCAGCCGCTTGTAATGGTTGTGGACAGCGACAGACAGCACACGCTTGGCGTGTTCCTGGCCGATCACATAATCATCCAGAACCTTGCAGATTTCCTTCGGTGTCGGCACCCCATCGCGCGACTTCACCAGATGCGTCTTATGCTCTTCACGGATGATATCCATGCAGAGTTCCACGCATTCATCGCAGATGAAAACAGTAGGCCCAGCGATCAGCTTGCGGACCTCATGCTGCGACTTCCCGCAGAAGGAGCAGTAGAGGGTATTCTTGGAATCGCCGGACTTGCTCATACCGTCTCCATGCGGCCGCGATTTGCGGGCCGCGATTCACACATCATACTCCCCGAAGCCTGTCGGGGAAAGCACAGCCGGGCGTAAAGGCGCCCGATCACGCGGGGGTGGCTTCCGCCGGCGCCACTGGGCGCTTTTCAACCACGTGATCCACCAGGCCGAAATCCCGTGCTTCTTCGGCAGACATATAGCTATCGCGTTCC
This sequence comes from Betaproteobacteria bacterium, assembly GCA_046316025.1. Classification (GTDB taxonomy): domain Bacteria; phylum Pseudomonadota; class Gammaproteobacteria; order Burkholderiales; family Burkholderiaceae_F; genus JAJTHJ01. The sequence continues at coordinate 25,869 of JBKCXU010000038.1, forward strand.
AGCTTACGCTCAATCGCGTCAATGGGCTGGCCGGTGTGGTGCACGTAAATCTCATTAAGCCTCTGGCGAAGCTTGAGAATTTCGCGCGCCTGGATTTCGATATCGGTCGCCTGGCCCTGCGCCCCGCCGGAGGGCTGGTGAACCATCACGCGGCTATTGGGTAGCGCATAGCGCTTGCCCTTGGCACCGGCGCACAGCAGCAGGGACCCCATGGAGGCCGCCTGGCCGATGCACACCGTGCTCACGGGGCTGCGGATATATTGCATGGTGTCATACATCGCGAGGCCGGATGAAACCACGCCGCCCGGGCTATTGATATAGAAGGCGATATCCTTGTTGGGATTTTCGCTTTCCAGGAACAAAAGCTGGGCGCAGATCAGCGACGAAACCTGGTCAAAAACCGGGCCGGTCAGAAAGATGATACGTTCCTTGAGCAGGCGGGAATAGATGTCAAAAGCCCTCTCGCCGCGCGCGGTCTGTTCGACCACCATGGGCACCAAGGTGTTGTTATAGACATCAACCGGGTCACGATCCCTGATCATCATCTCATCCTTTCGCGGCAAGCGGGCCGCTTTCCATCACTTTTGACTGACACCGCATGTGGTGCGGCTGCCCTGCCTCGCAAATGCAATGCGCCCATTTTCCCGCCCGGGTCAACGCCCTGGCGCAGCGCCGGGTTGCAACACCATGCCATCATACCCGGGCTCGATCCCCGGCGGCAGGGTGTGGCAGAGCCAGCCGTAATCCAGATCGCTGCCCATATGGGTCAGGACTGTCCGGCGCGGCTGCAATATGCGTACCCATTCCAAAACCTGTTCGACATTGGCATGCACTTTATGGAGTGCGCGCTGGAAGCATCCCACAATCCAGGTATCCAGACCGTGAAGAAGCGCCAGGCTCTCTTCAGGCAGGCGCACCAGATCGGTGGAATAGGCAAAGCCGCCGATTCGAAAACCCAGGGTTTCCATCACCGCATGATCCTGGCTGAAGAGCGTGAGCGGCAGTCCGGCAATCTCCACCGTTTCGCCGGGCCGGACTTCGGTTGCTTCCAGGGCGGGGCGGAAAAACCAGGGGCCGACCGCGGGCAGAAAGGCATAATCGAAGCGTTGCTTGAGGTTATCCAGCGTTCTTGCCATGCCGTATATGGGCAGCGGCTTGCCCGTGATGCGGTTCAGCACGCGGGTTTCATCCGTGCCCATGACGTGATCGGCGTGGTGATGGGTGAATAGGATGGCCTCCACCACCCCGATCCCGGCGGCGAGGAATTGGGCGCGCATATCCGGCCCCGCATCCACGAGCAGCCTTTGCCCCTGGTCGCCTTCGATCAAGATCGAGGAGCGTGTCCGCCGATTCCGCGGCTCATTCGGGTCACAGGCGCCCCAATCGCCCCTTCCATCGGCGCCGCCGATCAGCGGCACCCCGGCCGAACCGCCACAGCCGAGAATCGTGACCGTGACCAAGCCTAGTGGTCCGGTCGCTGCTGTCGGTTCCCGATAGCAGCGTGAATCGGCCCACCAAATAGAGGGCTAGTGGTGCGCGGGGGCAGTCTTGGATCGGAAGGGGTTGGCATGAATCGCACCACTAGCGCGCCTTCTTGAACAGCGTCTCAAAATTGCGGGTGGTCAGCGACTCAAGCGCCGCGATCTCCATCCCGCGCACCCCGGCCAGCGCCTTGGCGGTATGGGCCACCATGGCCGGTTCGCAGCGCTTGCCGCGAAAGGGCACGGGCGCAAGATAGGGCGCATCGGTTTCCACCAGCAGCCGATCAGCGGGGATATCGCGTGCAATCTCCCGTAAGTCCTCGCTTTTAGGGAAGGTCAGCATGCCGGAGAAGGAGACATAGCCCCCCATCGCGACGGCCCGTTCCGCCAAGCCGCGCCCGCTGCTGAAGCAATGCAGCAGGAAGGGAAAGGCCCCGCCCCTTTCACGCTCCTCGGTCAGTATGTCGGCGATATCCTCATCCGCCTGACGGGCATGGATCGCAAGCGGCAGGCCCGTGATCTGCGCGGCGCGGATATGGTTGCGGAAATTCTCCGCCTGGGCGTCGCGCGGCGCCTTGTCATAAAAATAGTCCAGCCCGCTTTCACCAAGCCCGATGATGCGCGGATGATCGGCCAGGGCGGCGAGTGCCTCAGGCCCCGGCAGCGGGCCTTCCCC
>JBKCXU010000039.1:0-28676 GCA_046316025.1 Betaproteobacteria bacterium
ACACTGCGCTACCATCAAACCCCTCGCTGGCGCGCACCCCTGCCCCGTCCACGATCAGCCTGAAATGCCGTCCACGATCACGCTGAAACACCGTCCACGATCAGACTGAAACAGCCGTCCACGATCGCTGAAATACGCAGCAGCAGACGGGTCTTGACGCGTTCGCCTAGGCTGGCGGGCGCGCGTGTCGCGTGCAAGTCGGCCGCAACCGGTTGCGCCATCAACGCGCCTCGACGCCGGTACCCTCGATCTCGAACAGCAGATCCGAGCGGCAGATGTCGGCGTGCAGCAGCAGCAGGTCGGCACCGGGAAGGTGCCGCGCCAGCTGCGCGGCGGCGGCCGGGGCATCCGCCGCATGGCGCAGATAGGCGCGCCATGTCATTCGCGCGCGGGCGAAATCTTGCCGCTGCAAGCGAGCGTTGGCTACACCGATCAGCGCGTCCACGTTGACCATCGACTCGTCGATTTGGGCGGCCAGATCGCCGGCATGGCGCGTTTCGTGACCGACGATGCTCGCCGTGCCCGAAATCAGCAGCATTGCCGCGTCGGACGAAGGCAGCAGGCAGGCGCGCGAAAAGACCGGGCTGCGCGGCCCGTACTGCTGCGGATAGCGGTAGGCGCTCACTTGGCGCGGACTCTCCAGCGCCAGCGGTGCGGTACGCGCGGCCAGCACCGCGACCGTCAGCGCCTGCCCGCGATGGCCGACTGCGCAGGCGGCGGGGGGCGCGGCGTCCGGAACGCGTCGTGCCGCAATAAACGCCTGATGGCGGCCGACGTTGAATTGCCGGTAACGCTCCAGGCCCCCCTCCAGGCGATTGATCGCAGGCAGATAGTTCCAGAACCGCAGCGGATGCGCGAACCCGGCCGCATCGAGGGCGTCGAAGAGCGCGCTGTAGGCGCGGCTCGCAGCCTCGAGCAGCGGGCAGGCGGACGCCGGGAGGTCGATCTGCACGCCGGCAAATGCCCAGGAGTCCGAGCGCCCGAGCCGGACCGCTCCGTGCGGCTCGTACACAACCGGCCCGTCGTCGCACGCGCGCCAGGCTTCGTAAGCGACCTCTCCGTTCCCGCGCAGCACGGGGGCATGCACGGGGAACCATGGAGCGGCGCCGGGCACCCGGTGCGCCCACGCCGCCGCGCCGAAGACCAGCCCGCCCAAGCTGCCCGCAGGCGCCGCGATGGCCCCGGGCGATGCCGCTCCAACGCACGCCAGCAGGCGGCGGACGGTCGAGCGATCTGCCGCCAGTGTGTTCATCGCGCCAGTGCGCGGTCGGCGCGACGCAGGGCGAGGACGGCATTGGAGCCGCCGAATGCGAAGCAATTGCTCAGCGCCGCTTCGATGCTGCGCGCGGCACCCGTGTGCGCGATGTGCCCGACGCCGGCGCAGGCAGGATCAATCGCGTCCAGATGCGCCGTCGGCGGCACCTGCTGGCGCCACAGTGCGCAGGCGGTGATCAGCGCTTCCATCGCGCCGGTTGCGCCAAGCATGTGGCCGTGCATCGACTTGGTCGCGCTGACCGCGATCGACTCGGCGCGGGCGCCAAACACCCGGCGGATCGACTGAATCTCTGTGGGATCGCCCTCGAGTGTTGCGGTGCCGTGCGCATTGATGTAGCCGATCGCGTGGCGATCGAGGGACGCGTCGTTCAGGGCGGCCTCGATCGCGCGCGCCTGGCCGGTTTCGGACGGACGGGTGAGGTGGGAGTGATCGCAACTCGCCCCGTAGCCCGCCAGCTCCGCGTATAGCCGGGCGCCACGTGCGCGGGCATGTGCGACGCTTTCGAGCACCAGCGCCGCCGCCCCCTCGCCAAGGACCAGCCCGGCGCGGTCGCTGGAGAAGGGTCGGCAGGCCCGTTCCGGTTCGGTTCCCGGCGGCGCCATGACCCGCATCGCTTCCCAGGACAGCAGCATGCCGGCGGTGAGCGCGGCCTCCGAGCCGCCGGCCACGGCGATCTGTGCGGCGCCGCTGCGGATCAGCCGCACGGCCTCGCCGATGGCAATCGCCGACGATGCGCAGGCGACCGAGGTGGTCGTGACCTGGCCGGCCAGCCCGAGGCGCAATGCAATGTGGGCGGCAGGGGCGTTGTGCATGGCGGTGACGATCAGCAACGGCGAAACCCGATCCCTGCCGTTGCGCAGAACGTCGAAGTACGAGCGCTCGGTGGCGCTTACGCCGCCCAGCGCCGTGCCCCAGCACACGGCGGCGTCGGATCGGTCGTCGTTCGGATCGGGCGTGAGCCCGGCGTCCTGCCACGCGGTGAGGGCCGCGCTGAGCGCGAACTGCGTGCCACGGTCGAGCGTCTGGCGCGCGCCGGCGCCGAGTCGGCCGTTCGCGTCGAAACCGCCGACTGCCATGGCCGCGTAGCGCGTGGCCGACAGGCAGGGTTCCGGCTGGAAGCTGCCGATCGCCGACCGTCCGTGCAGTACGTGCTCGAACAACCCGGCGGCTTGCTCGGTGCCATAGCCGCAGACGACTCCCAAGCCGGTGATGCCGACTTGCTGGTTCATTGCGGACTGGACATCTGCGGCGCCTGGGCCAATGCGCGGTCGATGATGGCCAGCAGATCCGAAACCGTCTGCGGCAGGGTGCCGAGCTCCGGGACGCGCACGCCGAGCTTTTCTTCCATCTCGAAGACCGCTTCGATGAGAAGCAGGGAATCGACGCCGATGGCTTCGAGTTCCGCCGGTGGCGTGACGCGCTCGGGTTCGATGCCGCGCTCGGCAAGGAACAGGCGCAAGGTGTCGAGCGCGGCAGTCATTAGAGGGGATACAGCGCCAGCAGCGGAGAATAGCGACTAACCCATAAGTTTAGCGCTTGCGACCATGCCTCCTCGATGCATGCGCCGACGGTGGAGCTAGACTGCGAAACGTGCTCCGACAGCTTCCGGCCTGGGCGCGCTTGCGCGATTCGCTAACTTCCCCGAAGAGAAAGTCGATCATGAAAAAGCGGTTGTTCGTTTGGCTGATGGCAGTTGCTTCGTTTCTTCTTCTCACGTCCGCACCGGCCCGCGCCGCTGTCGATGTGGTGTCCTGGCTCGACGTGCCGGCGACTACCCTGTCGGGTGAGCCCGCGACGGTCGAGCAGATCCGCAAAGCGTTCCTGGTGGGCGGGGCGCGCCGCGGCTGGCAGTTTGTCGACGACGGCCCAGGCAAACTGGTCGGTACGGTGATCGTGCGCTCGCACACGCTGAAAATGCAGGTCGAGATCGCGCCGGGAAAGTATTCGCTGCGCTACCTGGACAGCGTGAATCTGGATTACGAGGTGGTCGACGGCAAACCGCGAATCCATCGTTCTTACGAGCGCTGGAACGCCTATCTGCAGCAGGAAGTGCGAGCAGAACTGCTGCGTCTGTAGCAAGTGGTCGGGGCGGCGCGCGTCCGCCCTGGCGGTTCAGGCGCCGTAGCCACTGCCCGCTTTCGCATCGCCCGGTCCCTCGCCTGTTCGAAGTAAAACGCGAGGTTGTCCGCCGGTTGGACGGCGGTGCCTGCCTGCGGGTATCCTCGCGTTCCCTCCGCTTGGCGCCCGTAGCTCAGTGGATAGAGTACTGGCCTCCGAAGCCAGGGGTCGTGGGTTCGAGTCCCGCCGGGCGCGCCAACCAATATCCCGAATCAGCCTGCTGCGCGGCGCGATCTTGCCGCTGCGATGCTCGCCGTACACGTGTACGGCTGCGCTTTTCGCGCCAATCTCGCGCCGCTCGATACGGCTTCTTCGGGATAGTGGCCTTATCCGCTCGTCGCTGCCCGGCTCGTGACTGCCCTCGCGGGACATTGGCGGGGCTCTCTTGCGCTGCGCTCAACGCCTGCGCTTCAACCGCAACACCTCGTCGTACTCAGCAAGCTTCGGATACTCGATCGCCGGCCGCTCATCCAGCGTGAGCAGCGCCTGCCTCCACCGCTCCAGCTCCGCCGCGCGCTGGGCGTCGTCCATCCGCGTCGGGCCGTAGACCACGAAGGGTTGCAACGGCGTGCAGCCGGTGAAGTAGAAGGTGCCGTGGTGGATCGGGTAGAGCAGCATGGCGAGGTCGCCGGCCAGTCCGTCGGGCGCAAACATCGTTGGCGGGCCGCCGGTGGTGAGCGCGCACAGCGCGCGTTTGCCGGCCAGCACACCGCGGTCGTACCAGCGGCCGCCGCCGTAGAGCCGGCCCATCGCCAGCACGCGATCAACCCAGCCTTTGAGGATCGCCGGCATGCCAAACCACCACAGCGGAAACTGAAAGATCAGCAGATCGGCCGCCAGCAACTTGTCCTGCTCGGCACGCAGGTCGGCGGCAAAGCCGTCGTGCGCGCTGGCGTACTGCTCCTCCACCTGCGGCTTGAAGTAGGCGGCGTCGGCCACGGTCGCGAAGTTGTGCCGGTCGTGCACGGGGTTAAAGCGCATCCGGTACAGATCGGACAGTTCCACCACATGCCCCGCCGTGCGCAGGGTGGCGCAGGCCACGTCGGTCATCGCGCCGTTGAAGCTACCGCGCTCCGGGTGGGCCAAGACGATCAGCACGTTCATCGCGTGCCGATCCTATCCGGGATCGCGCCGGAGCGTCGCCGCAAGGGCACCCTCACCCGCGCGCTCCGCGCCACGCCTGCCCCCGCCTGATGCGGGCGAGGGTTGTCACGCAAGGTCCCGATGCCGCCGATCGGGGCCGATTAGTTCGGCGCCGGCTCCAGCCGCAGCAGCGCACCGTCGGGCGAGTCGGTGAGCAGGTAGACGTAGCCGTCCGGCCCCACGCGCACGTCGCGCACGCGCGGCAGTTGGCCGGCGAGCATGACTTCTTCGCTGGCGAACTTGTCGCCGGTGAGCCGCACGCGGATCAGCGCCTGCCCGCGCAGCGCGCCCAGCAGCGCGTCGCCGCGCCAGCCGGGGAACTTGTCTCCGGTGTAGAAGGCAAAGCCCGACAAGGCCGGCGACGGCGACCAGTGCTTGACCGGCTGCGCCATGCCGGCGCGGGCGGTGCCCTCGCCGATTTTGGTGCCGGTCACGTAGTTGACGCCGTAGGTGATCACCGGCCAGCCGTAGTTGACGCCGGGCTCGATCAGGTTGAGCTCGTCGCCGCCCTGCGGGCCGTGCTCGGTGGCCCACAACTTGCCGGTGGTGGGGTGCGCTGCTGCGCCCTGCACGTTGCGGTTACCGAGCGAGTAGATCTCCGGCCGCGCTTTGGGGTCGGCGGCAAACGGGTTGCCCGGCGCGGGCTTGCCGTCTTCGGTTAGACGCAGGATCTTGCCGGCGTGGTCGTCCAGGCGCTGCGCACGTTCCGGCTCGTCGCCGCGGTCGCCCAGCGTCAGGAAGAGCATGCCGTCGCGGTCCCACACCAGCCGCGCGCCAAAGTGCCGACCCGAGCTCGACTTGGGCGCCATGCGGAACAGCACCTGCACGTCCTCCAGCCGCCATGCGCGGGGGCCGCCGGCCAGCTTGCCGCGTGCGAGCTCCGTGCCGTTACGCCCCTGCGCGTCGCGCTGCGCATAGGCGAGATAGACCCAGCGGTTGTCGGCAAACTTCGGGTGCAGGGCCACGTCGAGCAGCCCGCCTTGCCCCTGCGCATCCACGCGTGGCAGGCCGGCCACCGGCACGGGGTCGAGCTTGCCATCGGCGCCGATCACGCGCAGCCGGCCCGGGCGCTCGGTCACGAGCATCCGCCCGTCCGGCAGGAAGGCGTGGCCCCAGGGGCTTTCGAGGCCGGTGGTCACGGTGGCAATGCGCACGCGATGCTCGCGCGTGGCATGCGTTTGCGCCGCCGCGCTCACGGTGGCGAGCGCGGTCACGGCGAGGACGAAGAGCGATTTCATGGAGCTTCCTTACAGAGTGGTGCAGTGCCGGGTGCGGAGCGGCGAGGCCTTGGCCGACGGTCTTCCCTCACCCGGCGCTTTGCGCCACCCTCTCCCGGGGGGAGAGGGTAGAAAAGCCCCTCTCCCCCCGGGAGAGGGGTTGGGGTGAGGGAAGAATGCCTGTGCGGAGTCGCCTCGTCGCGTGCGGATGCATCCGGCCATGGCAAACAAGCCAAAGGCCGCGAGCATGCCCGCCGCCGCGCGCCGCGGACAACGCAGATTTACCCGCAGCCGGCGCAGGGCGGTGCACCGGCGATTGCGGCTACCATGCCGGCCCATGCCTTCATGACCGCAGGTGTGCCATGAACGCCCCTGAAGCCCCTCCCCCCGCACCCGCCGAAGATCTCGGCCAGCCGCTGTCGGCGCGCATCCGCGCGCGGCTCACCGCCGCCGGCGAGCGCTTTCACGCCAACGACAACATCGCCGACTACCTGCGCCCGGGCGATCTCGACGCGCTGCAGGCCGAGGTCGAAGCGCGCCTGCGCGACGTGCTCGCCGCGCTGGTGATCGACGTGGACAGCGACCACAACACGCAGGACACTGCGCGCCGCGTGGCCAAGATGTACCTGAACGAGGTGTTCCGCGGCCGCTACCAGCCGCGGCCGGACGTGACCGAGTTCCCCAACGTGGAGCGGTTAAACGAACTGATGATCGTCGGTCCGATCACGATCCGCAGCGCCTGCTCGCATCACTTTTGCCCGATCATGGGCAAGCTGTGGATCGGCGTGCTGCCCAACGAGCATTCCAACCTGATCGGCCTGTCCAAGTACGCGCGGCTGGCGGACTGGGTGATGAGCCGGCCGCAGATTCAGGAAGAAGCCATCGCCCGCCTGGCCGACCTGCTCTCCGACCGCATGCAGCCCGACGGCCTCGCGCTGGTGATGGAAGCCGACCACTTCTGCATGCAGTGGCGCGGCGTGAAGGACACCGACTCCAAGATGACCAACAGCGTGATGCGCGGCGCGTTTCTCAAGGACGCCAACCTGCGCCGCGAATTCCTCGCGCTGTTGTCGCGCAAGAACGCCTGATTTACACCGCCACCGAGACCGCCATGCTTGTCCGCCTGCTTTACGCTAGCCGCGCCGCCGCGGCGGTGACCCCCGAGACCATCGAGTCGATCCTCGCGCAGTCGCGCGCGCACAACCCGGCGCTGGGCATCACCGGCATCCTCTGCCACGGCGGCGACGTGTTCATGCAGGTGCTCGAAGGCGGCCGCAGCGCGGTCAATACCCTCTACAACACCATCGTGCGCGACCCGCGCCATGCCGAGGTCGCGCTGCTGCACTACGAAGAAGTGCCCGAGCGCCGCTTTGCCGGCTGGACGATGGGGCAGGTCAATCTGGCGCGGATCAACCCGTCGCTGCTGTTGAAGTACTCGGAAAGGCCTGCCCTCGACCCCTTTGCCGTCTCCGGCCGCGCGTCGATCGCGCTGCTGGAAGAGCTGATGGCTACCGCGCAGATCGTGGGGCGGGTGTAACGCTCGCCCCGCTTGCCGGCGTGCGCCGGCAGTGGGCGGCCTCGATCTCACCACCGACGCGCAGCCCTTGTCCGTTGCGGACGTCCGGCGGGTGTGCGCCGCATACACTGCGCGCTCCAGCAACCACAAGGAGAAAGCCCATGATCGGTTACGTCACTCTCGGCACCAACGACCTGCCGCGCGCCACCGCGTTTTACGACGCGCTGCTGGCGGAGTTCGGGGCCAAGCGGCTGTGGGAGAGCGAGCGCGGCATCGCCTGGGGCCGCGACTGGAAGCAGCCGAGCCTTGGCGTAATGAAGCCCTACGATGGCACGCCGGCCACCGTCGGCAATGGCGTGATGGTCGCGCTGGTGGCGGACACGCGTGCGACGGTCGATCGCGTCTATGCCAAGGCGCTGGCGCTCGGCGCCACCGACGAAGGCCCGGCCGGCCCGCGCGGCGAAGGCTTCTACGCCGGCTACTTCCGCGATCCGGACGGCAACAAGCTCAACGTGTTCTTCATGGGTTGAGCGCGCCACACAGCGGGCAGGCCGGCAGTAAGCGCTGAGCCTGCTCCGTTATCGGCACGTTTTCATTGCCGATCACAACGGCGACACGGTGATCGTGATCGTATCGGTGTAGATCAGGCCGCTCTGCGGCAAGTCGTCGAAGCCCACGTGCACCTCGGTGTTGCGGAACAGCGAAGAACAGGTCGATGCCGAGGTCCACGAGTTGCCGGCGGGTATGGCGACGGTGAGACTGCCTGCACCTGCTGCAGGCCGGGCAAGGAAGGCGCTGCCACCGTTGTTGCGAAACGCTATTTCGTAGCCGACGGAGGTGCCGCCGCTGTTGGCCAGCGCGATCCAGCGCTGCTGACCCGGAACGCCACCGTTCGCGCTGCTTGCCTGCAAAGTGACCGCGCCTCCAGTCGACTCGACCACGCAAAACACGTGGACGTAAGCGTGCGGCAAACTCAACACCGAGGATCCGTTCGGCGTGGCATTCGACAGGCTGAGATCCTGCAAGTCGAGTACCTGCACGTAGCGTGGCACCGGGGGAGCGGTCAGCGTCAAGGCAAAGTTGCCCGACGACGTATTGCCCAAGCTGCCCTGGGAGGCGCTCCAGGCGGGAAGTGCAACCGCGAAGAGCAGCGACGCACAAGACAGATAACTTCCAAACTTGACTCGCAACATAGGTCTTTCCTTCCGTCGAAACATCGCCGCATGCTCGCACGGGGCGCAGCTCCCCTCAAGTGACTTTCCGCATATTCGTCCGAATGTGGAGGGACCAATCTTTGTCGCTTGACCGTCGCCTGCCCACGACCACCAAAGTCTGTGCAGGAGAGGTCGTTGCATGCCGAGAACTTCTCCTCGGCGCCGAGGTCGGTCTCGGGCGCGCGACGATCGCCGGCTGCGCAAGTCGGTCCACTGCTGCTTGAAGTCACTCGACGGCTTGGGTCAGGAATCTGGCGTAGCTCACTGCGTCGACGTTGCCGCCGCTGACGATCACGCCGACGCGCTGGCCGCGCAGCGGCAGCGCGCCTTCCAGCGCGGCGGCGGCGGCGAGACAGCCGGTCGGCTCGACGACCAGCTTCATCCGCTCGGCGAAGAAACGCATGGTGCGTTTGAGCGCCTCATCGCTCACGGTCAGGATGTCGGTGGCGAGCGCGCGGATCACCGCGAAGGTCAACTCGCCCACCTGCTGCGTCTGCGCGCCGTCGGCGATCGTGTTCGGCACGGGGATCGTCACGCGCTCGCCCGTGCGAAAGGCTTGCTGTACGTCGTCGCCGGCCGCCGGCTCCACGCCGTAGATGCGACAGTCGGGCGAGAGGTGCTTGGTCGCGACCGCGCAGCCCGAGAGCAAACCGCCGCCGCCGGTGCATACCAGCAGCGCGTCCAGCGGACCGGTTTCCTCGATCAGCTCCTTCGCCGCCGTGCCCTGCCCCGCCATCACCTGCGGGTGGTCGAAGGGCGGGATCAGCGTCATGCCGCGCTCGCGCGCCAAGCGCTCGCCGATCGCGCGGCGGTCTTCCGTGTAGCGGTCGAACAGAATCGCCTCGCCGCCGTAGCCGCGCGTGGCCGCAATTTTCAGCGGCGGCGCGTCCCGCGGCATCACGATCGCCGCCGGCATGCCGAGCAGCTTGGCCGCCAGCGCGATCGCCTGCGCGTGGTTGCCGCTGGAGAACGCCACCACGCCGCGCTCGCGCTGCGCCGACGAGAACTGCGCCAGCGCGTTGTACGCACCGCGGAACTTGAAGGCGCCCGCGCGCTGCAGGTTCTCGCACTTGAAAAAGAGTTGCCCGCCGGTCAGCTCGTCGGCGGTGCGCGAGGTCAGCACCGGCGTGCGATGCGCGACGCCGGCGAGGCGGGCCGCGGCGGCTTCGATGTCGGCGTAGGAGATCGGCAGGGTCATCGGTTTCTTTCTCCCCTCGCTCGCGTCAGCGGGACAGGGGTGGGGGTGAGGGTTCTCTTGCGGCATGGTCGAAATCGGTCAGCGCATCCAGTAGCGGCTCGATCTCCGCTGGCAGATCGCCCAGCGCGCGCGCGCCGTCGCCCGCCGCCCGCAACCGCGCCAGCAACTGCGCCACCTGCGCCACCTGCGGCAGTACCGGCCCGTAGAACAGCGGCTGCGTGCCGCGCAGCACCAGCACGGTGGGGAAGGTTTCCACGTCCAGCTCGCCGACGAGCTCGGCGTCGTCTTCGATGTCCAGCCACAGGTAGTTCGTCTGCGGGTCGCTCGCGGCCAGCGCGCGCAGATCGTCGCGGTAGCCGCCGCAGGTGCGGCACCACTGCGCGCACAGGCAGACCACCGTCCAGTCGGCGATGCGAGGGGCTGTCAGCGGCACGGGCATGGCGTGGAGAGTAATGCTGCCGCCAGGCGAATGCGGCGCCGTCGCGCTCAACTCCCCCGATACGTCGCGTAACTCCACGGGCTTGCCAGCAGCGGCACGTGGTAGTGCGCATCGACGTCGCCCACGCCGAAGTCGAGCGGCACCCGATCCAGAAACGGCGGCTCCGCGAGCGGCGTGCCGCACGCGCGGAAGTAGTCGGCGACCGCAAACAGCAGCCGGTAGCGACCGGCGACGAGCGCCGCACCTTGCAACAACGGCTCGGCGCAGCGGCCGTCGTCGTTCAGGCGCACTTCCTTGACGAGTGTGGCGGCGTCGGCGTCCAGGCGGTACAGCGCGACCGCCATGCCCGCGGCCGGGCAACCGTGGGCCGTGTCCAGAACGTGGGTGGTGAGTTTGCCCATCGCAGGCTCCCGAGCGGGTGACTCGGGCTAGGATACAAGGCGGAACCCGCTGCGCCGCCCCGCCCCGATGACCCCCGACTACCCTCGCGACCTGATCGGCTACGGCCGCAACCCGCCCTTGGCCGACTGGCCGGGCGGCGCGCGCATCGCGGTGCAGTTCGTCCTCAATCACGAAGAAGGCGCGGAAAACTGCGTGCTGCACGGCGACGCCGGCTCGGAGACCTTCCTGTCCGAGTTGATCGGCGCGCCCGCCTTTGCCGCGCGGCATTTGTCGATGGAGTCGATCTACGAGTACGGCAGCCGCGTGGGCCTGTGGCGCATCCTGCGCGAGTTCGAGCGGCGCGGGCTGCCGCTCACCGTCTTCGCCGTGGGCATGGCGCTGCAACGCCACCCCGAGGCCGCCGCCGCGATGATGGAACTCGGTCACGAGGTCGCCAGCCACGGCTGGCGCTGGATTCACCACCAGCAGATGCCGGAGGACGAAGAGCGCCGCCACATCGCGCTTGCCACCGAAAGCATCCGCGCCGCCACCGGCGGGCGCTGGCCGCTCGGCTGGTACACCGGCCGCGACAGCCCCAACAGCAAGCGGCTGGTCGCCGACCACGGCGGCTACGAGTACGACAGCGACTATTACGGCGACGACCTGCCCTTCTGGATGCCGGTCGTCAAGAGCGACGGCAGCACCGTGCAGCGGTTGATCGTCCCCTACACGCTGGACAACAACGACATGCGCTTTGCCGCGCCGCAGGGCTTCAACACCGGCGAGCACTTTCTCGCTTACCTGAAAGACGCCTTCGACGTGCTCTATGCCGAGGGCGCCGAGTGCCCGCGGATGATGAGCGTCGGCCTGCACTGCCGGTTGATCGGGCGGCCCGGGCGCTTCCGTGCGCTGCAAGCCTTTCTCGACCACGTGCAGGCGCACGAGCGGGTCTGGGTGTGCCGGCGCATCGAGATCGCGCGGCACTGGGCGGGGCGGTTTCCGGCGACGGGGGTGGTGGCGACGTGAGCGACGTGTATGGCTGAGAGCGTCTATCGAAGTCAATCGCTTCGGGCCGGCGGTCTTCCCTCACCCCAACCCCTCTCCCGGTGGGAGAGGGGCTTGTTCAACCCTCTAGCACCGGGGCGGAGGCGGAGTTTCGCAAGGCGTCAGCCTTGCGCCGCCGCAGCGACGCGCGCCTGCCAGCGCGCGGCTGCGGCACGCGCCAAGCGCCGGGTGAGGGAAGGCTGCTCGCCAACGGTTGCGTCGGTGGCGTCGGCAGGACGCCTTTCCGTGAGGCGCTCTGCGGATGCCGTTGTTTTCGCGCAAGCGGCAATGACGAGAATTGAGGCACCGGGATTGCGATGAACGACCCCCTGCACCAGATCAACACCCTCCCTCTCGCCGAAGCTCAGACGCTGCTCGACGGCGTCTACGAGCACTCCCCCTGGATCGTGGCTGAGGCACTCGCCGCGCGGCCGTTTGCCACGCTGGCGGCGTTCAAGCGTGCGGCGGTGGAAGTGGTGCGCAAGGCCGGCCGCGAGCGGCAGATCGCCTTGGTGCGCGCGCATCCGGAACTGGCCGGTCGCGCGATGGTGGCGCGCACGATGACGGCGGAGTCCACCGCCGAGCAGGGCCGCGCGGGCTTGTCCGCCTGCACGCCGGAAGAGTTCGCCCGCTTGCAGCAGTTGAACGCCGCGTACAACGCGCGCTTTGGCTGGCCGTTCATCCTCGCCGTGCGCGGGCCGCGCGGCACGGGGCTGACGCCGGCGCAGGTGATCGCCGCCTTCGAGCGGCGCCTGGCCGCGCCGCCCGACATGGAACTCGCCGAGTGCCTGCGCAACATCCACCGCGTGGCGGAACTGCGCATCGACGACAAGTTTGGCGTGGTGCCCGCGCTCGGCAACCAGGTCTGGGACTGGGCCGAAGCGCTCGCCCGCCACAGCGACCCCGGCTATGCAGAAGCCGGTCAGTTGACCGTCACCTATCTCACCGACGCGCACCGCGCCTGCGCGCGCGAGTTGCAGCAGTGGATGCGCGAGTGCGGCTTCGACGAGGTGAGCGAAGACGCGCTCGGCAACGTGGTTGGCGTCTATCACGGCAGCGAACCGACGAGCGACGGGGCGATGCCGTTGCACGATAGCTTCGGCCCAGCATCCACGCCCCCACCCTCGCCCTCCCCCGCAGGCGGGGGAGGGGAAAACTCCCTCCCCTGCGAAGCGGGGGAGGGCTGGGGTGGGGGCGTGAGCGCCACATCCCGGCACCGCCGCTCGCCAGCTCGTTTGCTCACCGGCAGCCACTACGACACCGTGCGCAACGCCGGTAAGTACGACGGCCGGCTCGGCATCCTGGTGCCGATGGTCTGTGTGCGCGAGTTGCACCGGCAGGGGCGGCGGCTGCCTTTCGGCATCGAAGTCGTCGGCTTTGCGGAAGAGGAAGGCCAGCGTTACAAGGCCGCGTTTCTCGGCTCCAGCGCGCTCACCGGCGAGTTCGACCCCGCCTGGCTCGAGCAGCGCGACACCGACGGCATCTCCATGCGCGCGGCGATGCAGGCCGCGGGGCTGCCCGCGACGATGGAGGCCATCGCCACGCTGCGCCGCGACCCGGCGCAGTACCTGGCCTTTGTCGAAGTGCACATCGAGCAAGGCCCGGTGCTGGCGGAACTCGACCTGCCCCTGGGCGTGGTGACATCGATCAACGGCAGCCTGCGCTATCTGGGCGAAGTGCTCGGCACCGCCAGCCACGCTGGCACCACGCCGATGGATCGCCGCCGCGACGCCGCCTGCGCGGTGGCGGAACTGGCGCTCTACGTGGAGCGGCGTGCCGCCGCCACGCCGAACGTGGTCGCCACCATGGGTCAGTTGGCGGTGCCCAACGGCTCGATCAACGTAGTGCCGGGGCGCTGCAGCTTCAGCCTCGACATCCGCGCGCCGGATGACGCCACCCGCGACGCCTGCGCCGCCGATGTGCGCGCGGAACTCACCGCCATCTGCGCGCGCCGCGGCCTGGACTATCGGCTCGAAGAAGCCTTGCGCGTCGCCGCCGCCGCCAGCGCGCCCGATGTGCAGGCGCGCTGGGAGCGCGCGGTGGCGCGGCTCGGCCTGCCCGTGTACCGGATGCCCAGCGGCGCCGGCCACGACGCGATGATGCTGGCGCGCACGATGCCGCAAGCGATGCTGTTCCTGCGCGGCGGCAACCTCGGCATCAGTCACAACCCGCTGGAAACGATCGGCAACGACGATGCGCAACTGTGCGTGGAGGCGTTTGCGGCGTTGTTGGACGATCTGGCGGTCCGCGAAGTGGTTGACGATCCCTCACCCCCGGCCCCTCGCCCGCTGATGCGGGCGAGGGGAGCAAACAACCCCTCGCCCGCATCAGCGGGAGAGGGTGGCGCCGAAGGCGCCGGGTGAGGGTCGCTCTGGCTCTCGCGCAAGCACCGACCCCCCCCTCGATGAGCCGCAGGGCAGGCATCGAAATGAGTCACTCCGCGCTAGAGGTCTTCCCTCACCCCAACCCCCTCCCGGAGGGAGAGGGGTTTTTTCAACCCTCTCCCCCGGGGCGGAGGCTGGGTTTCGCAAGGCGAAGGCCTTGCGCCGCCGCAGCGCATCCGCATTGGCCCAACTGTCGTATCCATGGAAGTCAAGCCGCACAAAACGAAGACCACCCCGCGCCCGTCACAACCCAACCCCAAGGAGAGGCACCATGCTTCAGCTCAAGCCGCTTGACGAAAACGTCCCGATCTTTCGGCAGATCGACAGCGAGGTCTCGCCGGTCGTCCTGGTCAACATCTTTCATGTGGCCGACGCAGACATCCCCGCGCTGATGGCGGCCTGGGAAGCGGACGCGAACTGGATGAAGAAGCAGCCCGGCTACATCTCCACGCAGCTGCATCGGGGAATCGCCGGCAGCAACGTCTTCATGAACTACGCCGTTTGGGAGTCCGTCGCGCACTTCCGCGCTGCGTTCACAAACCCGGAGTTCACCGCCGCGCTGAGCCACTATCCGTCCTCGGCCGTGGCGTCGCCGCATCTGTTCACGCGGCTCACCGTTGCAAATCTTTGCGTGGGTCCATAGCCCTCCTGCGCAGCGGAAGGCCGCCACGCCGCTCGCCGCCGGTGCGGCCTACGTGCGGTGCACCTCACCCCCCAACCCCAATGTCCATCTACACGCAACTCGACACCTGGATTGACACCCACTCCGACGCAGAAGTGCGCTTCCTGCAAGCACTGGTGCGCCAGCCGACCGACACGCCCCCCGGCGACAACGCGCCGCATGCAGAACTCGCCGCGCGGCTGCTCGGCGAGATGGGCCTCACCGCAGAGGCCCACCCCGTGCCCGCCGCGCAGGTGCAGGAGGCCGGCATGCAGTCGGTTACCAACCTGATCGTGCGCCGCCGCTACGGCGCAGGCGGCCCGACCATCGCGCTCAACGCGCACGGCGACGTGGTGCCGCCGGGCGAAGGCTGGACGCACGACCCCTACGGCGGCGAGATCGTCGACGGCAAGCTCTACGGCCGCGCCGCCGCGGTGAGCAAGAGCGACTTCGCCACCTACGCCTTTGCGCTGCGCGCGCTGGAAGCCGTAGCCGCGCCGCGCGCCGGCAGCGTGGAACTGCACCTCACCTACGACGAAGAACTGGGCGGCGAACTCGGCCCCGGCTGGCTGCTGGCGCAGGGCTTGACGCGCCCCGATGCCGTGATCGCCGCCGGCTTCAGCTACCAGGTGGTCACCGCGCACAACGGCTGCCTGCAACTGGAAGTCGCCGTGCACGGCAAAGCCGCGCATGCCGCCATCCCCACGAGCGGCGTGGATGCGCTGCGCGCCGCGGTCGCCGTGCTAGCTGCGCTGTACGCCGAGGCCGAAGCGCTGCACGCGGTGCGCTCGGCGGTGGCCGGCATCGAGCACCCCACGCTGGTGGTCGGCCGCATCGACGGCGGCACCAACACCAACGTCGTCCCCGGCAAGGTGGTGCTGCGGCTCGACCGCCGCCTGATCCCCGAAGAAGACCCCGCCGCGGTCGAAGCGGCGCTGCGCGCGTTGATCGAGCACAGCGCCGCCGCCTGCCCCGGTGTGCGCGTGGACATCCGCCGCCTCTTGCTCGCGCTGCCGCTGCGCCCGCTGCCCGGCCGCGCGCCGCTGGTGGACGCGCTCAAGCGCCACGCCAGCGTCGTGTTCGGCACCCCGGTCGAAGAAGCCGCCTCGCCGCTCTACACCGACGCGCGGCTGTACGGCGCGCACGGCATCCCCGCCGTGCTCTACGGCGCCGGCCCGCGCACCGTGCTGGAGTCAAATGCCAAGCGGGCGGACGAGCACGTGGTGCTGGAGGACTTGCGACGGGCGACGAAAGTGGTGGCGCGGGTGCTGAGCGACTTGCTGCCGCAATAGCGGCGGGCAGTCGCCCGCGGCGGTGCGGACGTCAGTCGGCAACCACCTTGGCAATGAGCACCTCGGCCGGGATACCGAGGCTCTGGTGCAGCCTACGGATCATCGCCAGCGTCAGCGGGCGTTTGCGGTTCAGCACTTCATAGACGCGGTTGCGCTTGCCAATGATCGGCTCCAAGTCCTTGGCGGACAAGCCGCTCTGCTCCATGCGGAACTTGATCGCTTCCACCGGATCGGGCGGCGCGATGGGCAGGTGCCGGGCCTCGTAGGCTTCCACCAAGGTGGCCAGAATGTCCAGCCGGTCGCCCTGCGGCGTACCTGCCGCGGGGTCGCTCTCCATCAGCGCCGAAATTTCCCTGAGGGCGGCCTTGTAGTCTGCTTTGGTGCGAATCGGGTGGATGTCCATGGCTTTCTCCGTAGCTGGTCAGGCCGCTTGGACGGTCTCGGCGTCGACCGCGTCGTACTCCTTGTGCGTGCCGACAAACTTCACGTAGACGATCTGCAACTTGTACGCAACGGCCACGACGAGCCGGTAGTCGTTGCCCTTGATGTTGAAGACGACACGACGGTTCTTCAGCACGCTGGCGCTGCGGTACTGCGCCTTGATGTCGGCGGGCTGGGTCCAGGTCGCGTTCCTGGCTTCCTCGTACCATGCCTTCAGCGGCTGCTCGGCGTCTGGGTGGCGCTCCCAGAAGGCTCGCAGGGTCGAGACGGCGATTACTCGCATAAATCAAAGATTAGTCCCAAAGCGGGACTTACGCAAGCCACTGGTGGTAAAGGGCGCTCCCGAGGTGGCCTCGAAGCGCGCAAGAGCAAGAAGCCAAGCTGCAACCCCAGGACGTGCGAAAGGAAAACAATCGACCTAGAGTCCTTCTTGCTTATCCTCGAACGCCTCCCCTTTTGCCCTTTCAACATACACGGCAATCAAGCTCCAGCATGTCGCCCGGGATGCGGTACTCTTTTCCATCAAACTTGAGACGATATCTCTGCCGCGCAGTGCTGCCTTCCACGGACTCGCACTCCCCAGTTTGATTTTTATGTTGATTAGTGTCATTCACTCGTTCGAGCACCAATATGTCATAGAAGCCCTCGGTCATCCTTCGATCCATCGAAAGCGTTCGCTTAACTTCTCTCGTTTGCAGTCGGCAATCGGATGCGCCGTTTGAAAAACTGGCACCTGCGGTCATGCCAGACAGAACGCTCACAATACTGTCGCCTCTAACCAAGAATAAGTTAAGTTCTTCGCTGCCCATCAGATTCATATGGAGCGACGCGCGTACGCCGAACGCCCGTAGCCCGGGTGACACAACGTAATCTCCAGTGTCCAGAGTAATTCTGCTGAAGCGTGGGCCGCCTCCATTAGTTATTTTCGCCTTAAAAGCTCCGTGCGCGATGGTCTTTCGGGTTCCCGCGTCAATGACTGCGATGTCGAGATCAAAGTCTTTGTTTTCCGGATCTTCAACGCCCTCTTGTGGCGAAGCGCTTGCCACAATCACTGCGCCTTTAATCGTGGGATGGTTTTTGCAGGATTGATTTTCGTAACGAGCATATTCGTTGCAAAAACCAGAGGCGACAGCGCTACCGAAAAGGAATGAAGCGGACACGAAGAAGAAAATCAAGCAAAGTCGAGTGAACCACTCGCTGGCATCGCGGTTGCGTACTTTGGCGGAATTGGGACCTTTCATGTCCGGCTGCCACGCACAAGGCGTTCGACTACTGCGGCGCCGTTACTATGAGAGCCAATCGGTTCCGCGCCAATCTGCGCGTGGTTCGTCTGCTTCACCAAAGCGTCCCTCTCAGCGTCGCCGGTTCGAATCGCACGTACAGATCCTTCGGGCGGAGCCGCGGCGTGCGACTCTTGCTTGAGCCGGCTCGAATACTTCCCGCGGAGCAAGGCGCCGAAGTCCTCGCGTCTGTACTCGCGCCTAAGTTGGTCTGGCCGCCTTACTTGCTTCATATATGCACGCTTTTAATTGATGAGCAAAGAGGGCCGAGAGCGAGTTCTTCTGAGCCGGGCGGCAAGCGGTAAACGGCACCCGCAGAACGCAAGCTGAGCATGGCCCCCGACCGCAGCCTCGTCACGCCGCGCCCTTGACCGCCGCAGGAGTGGCGTGAAGTTGAAGGCCGAGGGCCGACACCACCTTGAGAATGGTGGCCAGCTCGGGGTTGCCGCTGGGCGACAAGGCTTTGTACAGACTCTCGCGCCCAAGGCCCGCCTCGCGAGCGACGTGGGTCATGCCCTTGGCGCGGGCGATGTCGCCGAGCGCGGCGGCTACAAGCGCGGGATCGCCTTCCTCGAGCGCGGCCTCCAGGTAGGCGGCCATGTCTTCCTCGGTTTCGAGGTGATCGGCGGGGTCCCACGGCGTGGTGACGGTCTTGCCCATGCTCCAACTCCTACAGGTCTTGGGCTAGATCCTTGGCCCGTCGGATGTCGCGATCTTGCGAAGACTTGTCTCCGCCCGCGGGCAAGACCACGAACTCGTTGCCCCGCTGGAAGAAGTACACGCGGTAACCGGGGCCGTAGTCGACGCGCAGCTCGGAGACACCTTCTCCCACCGGCTTCACATCGCCGGGGTTTCCAAGGGAAAGCCGACGAATCCGGATATCGATGCGGACCTTGGCTTGACGGTCGCGCAGACCCGCGAACGACTCGGTGTAGGCGGCCGTCTGGCGCACTTCGAGCATGACGCGACTGTATCACATGGGATACGGTCTTTCGCGTGGCGCAGAGCGCGCGGGTCGAGTGACTCGATTACCTCCACCGCCACGCGCTTGGGTATCGCTCAGCGGCGCTCGCGGGCGCCGCGCTTGAGCTCGGCCAACGCGGTGCGCGCATCGCGCGTGCGCCCGGCGTCCACGTCGGCCAAACCCTTTTCCGCTTCGTCGAGGAGCAGCAGGTGGCCTTGCTCGCACTCCAGTTCGGAGAATTTGGCGCTGGCCACGGTCAAGGACACCGGGTCGGCTGCGGGGATCGCCATAGTGATTTACGGAGTTGACGTAGAGCTACATCCCGGTGGGCGACGCGCTGCGGCCTACGGTTGCCTCCACCACCCCCGCCATCGCTAACACCCTTGCATCCTGATACCGCGGCGCGACGATCTGCATGCCCACCGGCAGGCCATCGACCAGACCCACCGGCACCGAGCACGCCGGCACCTGGCAATAGTTGAAGAGCGGCGTGTACACCGCATGACCGCGCGGGCCGGCGGGGGCGCCGCCGATCTGCGCCGGGCCCAGTTGATCGACCGGCCACGACACCACCGGCGCGGTGGGGCAGAGCAGCAGGTCGTAGTCGTCGAAAAAGCGCGCCAGCGCCGCGTAGATGTGCTCGCGCAGCAGCAGCAGGCGGGCGATGTCCACACCGCTGTAGGTGCGGCCAGCCGCCATCTGCGCTTGCAGGTCGGGGTCGATCCAGTCGGGGCGGCGGTCGTAGTCGTCGCCATAGAGCGCCGCCAGCCCCGCCTGTTGCAGCTTGAGCAGCGGGTACTCGCGCACGCCGGCCGGCCAGTCGGGCGCCGCTTCGGTGATGCGATAGCCCTGCGCGCGCAGCGCGTCCACGGCGGCCTCGATCCGCGCGCGCACGGGCGCGTCGATCGCAAAGCCGCAGCCCAGGTCGTGGCTATAGGCAACGCGCAGCGTGGTGGGCGGCGGCGTGCCGATCTGCGGCGAGGCCGCGGGCAGGCTGACCGGCTGCGCGCCCCAGTCGTGCGCGTCGAAGCCCAGCAACTGGTCGAACATCAACGCGGCGTCGGCCACGTTGCGCGCCAGTTGGCCGATCACGGACAGGCCAAAGTTCGGCTCATCGAAGCCTGGTCCGCAGGGGATCAGGCCAAAGGTCGGCTTCATGCCCACCAGCCCGCAATGCGCGGCGGGCCGGCGCGTGGAGCCGCCGGCGTCGGTCGCGAGCGCCAACGCGCCAATGCCGGCTGCGGTGGCCGCCGCCGCGCCGCCGGAAGAACCGCCCGGCGTGCGGGTGAGATCCCAGGGCGAGCGCGTCTTGCCGTGCGGCAGATTGTTGCTGACACCCTTGCAGGCGAACTCCGAGCAGTTGGTGATGCCGACGATCACCGCGCCGCGTTGCTTCAACCGCGCCACCGCCCAGGCGTCGCGCGGCGCGACAAACTGCTCAAAGAGGCGCGAGCCCTGCGTGATGCGCCGCCCTTCGACCCACAGGTTGTCCTTGACTGTTATCGGTACGCCGGCCAGCGGCAGCACCTCGCCCGACGTGCGCCGCGCATCGACCGCGCGGGCCTGGGCGAGCGTCCAGTCGTCGTCGGCCTCGATCACTGCGTTCAGTTGCGGGTTGATGGCGTGAAGGCGGGCTAGGGTGGATTGGGCGACTTCGACGGCGCTGACTTGGCCGCGGGCGACGGCGGCGGCGGTGTCTGCGGCGGACCAGCGCCAAAGGTCGTTGGACACGGAAGTCATGGTGCCCTCTTCGTCGTTCCCGCGGAAGCGGGAACCCAGCTTCGTTGCGAGGCCGGCTGGATTCCCGCTTGCGCGGGAATGACGTGCTTGTGGGGACGAAGGGAGCGAAGTTGTCCCGACCGTGGTGGCGCAGCTTCGTGGTTGCGGCCTTCCCTCACCCGGCGCTTCGCGCCACCCTCTCCCGGGGGGAGAGGGTCTTGAAAGCCCCTCTCCCCCCGGGAGAGGGTTTGGGGTGAGGGATGACCGCTGGCAAGAAGAGACTCGCTTCGACAAGCGAACGCACGTCCGCGTGTCTCAGACAACTCTGCCCCGCTCATCGCACCCCCCGCGCGACCGCCGGTCGCTCGCAAGGCAAAAACCGACCCCACCCGGCTTCGCCCAGGTACTCGCCGTCGCGCCAGACGGTCTTGCCGCGCACGAGCGTCTGCTGGGGCCAGGCGGTGAACTCGATGCCCTCGTACGGCGTGTAATCGACCGCGTGGTGCAGCCGCGCGTTGGTGATGGTGCCGCGCCGCTCGGTATCCCAGATCACGAGGTCGGCATCCGCGCCCACCGCCACCGTGCCCTTGCGCGGAAACAAGCCGTAGAGCTTGGCGGCGTTGGTAGCGGTCAGTGCCACGAACTGATGCACGTCGATCCGCCCCTTTTGCACGCCGTGACTGTAGAGCAGCGGCAGCCGCGTCTCCAGCCCCGGGATGCCGTTGGGCACCTTGGAAAACGGCGCGTCGGCGCCGGCCACCTGCTTGCCCTGCGGCCCGGCGTAGGCAAACGGCGCGTGGTCGGACGAGACGATGTGAAAGGTGCCGTTGACGAGCCCGCGCCAGATCACCTCCTGATTGGCGGCGTCGCGCGGCGGCGGGCTGCAGATGCACTTGGCACCTTCAAAGCCCTCCAGCCCCAGATGCTCGGCGGTCAGAAAGAGGTACTGCGGGCAGGTCTCGCCAAAGACCTTCAGCCCGCGCCCCTGCGCCCAGCGGATCTGCTCGACCGCCTCGCGGCCGGAGACGTGCACGATCAGGATCGGCACTTCGGTCAGTTCCGCCAGCGCAATGGCGCGGTGAGTGGCCTCGCGCTCGACCAGCATCGGCCGCGCGGCGGCGTGAAAGCGCGGCGCGGTCAGCCCCGCGGCCAGCAACTGGTCGGTGAGCCAGGCGATGCAGTCGGTGTTCTCGGCGTGGATCATTGTCAGCGCGCCTTCGCGCCGCGCCACGGCGAGTACCTCGAGGATCTGCCGGTCATTGAGCTTCAGATCGTCGTAGGTCATGTAAATCTTGAACGAGGTGTAGCCCTGCGCGATCAGCCGCGGCAGCTCCACGGTCAGCGCCTCGCGCGTGGGGTCGGCCACGATCAGGTGAAACGCGTAGTCCACCGTGGCCTTGCCGGCCGCGCGGCGGTGGTAGTCGTCCACTGCGTCTTGCAGCGACTCGCCGCGCATCTGACAGGCAAACGGGATCACCGTGGTGGTGCCGCCGCAGGCGGCCGAGCGGGTGCCGGTGAGAAAGTCGTCGGCCATCTTCGAGCCGTCGGTCATCGGCTGGTCCAGATGGCAGTGCGCGTCCACGCCGCCGGGGGTGACGAGGCGGCCGGCGGCGTCGATTTCCTGCGTGCCGGTGGGCAGGTCGCGGCCCAGCGCGACGATGGTGCCGTCGCGCACGCCGATGTCGGCGGTAAAGCGATCGCTGGCAGTGGCGACGTCGGCGTTGCGGATCACTAAGTCGAAGGCGGGGGTCATTGCGGGGTCTCCGGGTGGGTCGTACCGCAAAGCGCTTTGCCGATGGTGGCGAAGGGTGCCTTGGCCTGCGGTCTTCCCTCACCCCAACCCCTCTCCCGGGGGGAGAGGGGCTTGAAAACCCTCCCCCTCCGGGGGAGGGTGGCGCGCAGCGCCGGGTGAGGGAAGACCGCCAGCCCGGAGTGACCCATTACGACACAGGCTCGCCCCTTTCCCGCCGTCATCACACAACCTCCGTAAACAACCTTCCCCACTTGCGAATCCGCCGCGTATCCACCCCCGTCAGCCGCAGCGCCTTCCACACCACGGTGGAGATGGTGTCGTAGATCGGGATGCCGAGCTCCGCCTCCAGCTCCGCCACCAACGGCGCGCCGCGCAGGTTGGTGCAGAAGATGGTGATCGCATCGGGTTTGGCCTGCGCAACCTCGCGCACCATGTCTTTCAGCGCCTGCGCGCCGACCTCGGAGAACGCAAAGTTGTCCTGAATCCGCAGATGCCGCTCGGCCACGCATTCATAGCCGGCGCGCGCGTAGTTGGCGACGATGGCTTGCTGCACGTCGTCGCGGTAGGGCGTGACCAACCCAAAGCGCTTCACTTTCGTGAGCGCGAAGATTTCGTTCAACGCCAGCACCGAGGTGCAGGCTTGCGCGCCGGTTTCGGCTTCGATGGCGCGGCACAAGCGCTCGTCGGCGTCAAAGCCGAGCCAGCCGGACGAGGTGCCGTTCCAGCCGATGACCTGGCACTTGGCATGCGACAGCAGCCGCGAGGCGGCGAGGATTTCGCTGTCGTCGAACTGCGCCAGCGCGTCGCAACTGAGCGCGATCTCGGTCACGCGAAAGCGGCCGAAGTGCGCGCTGGCCTCGGGCACTTCGGCCAGCATCGCTGTGGTGACCGGCTCCAGCGTGGTGTTGGACGACGGGGTCAGCATGCCGAGGAGGATGCGGTTCATCTTGGGGCTTTCTGAGAGTCTCGTTTGGGAGCGAAGCGAAGTCTGTGCCACTGAAAGGAGAGGCCGTTCTGTCCGACGTGCTCGGCCTGACTTCGTGGGCTGCGGTCTTCCCTCACCCCAACCCCTCTCCCGGGGGGAGAGGGGCTTGAACAACCCTCCCCCTCCGGGGGAGGGTAGCGCGCAGCGCCGGGTGAGGGAAGACCGCCGCGCATCGGCACACAAAACCGCACCCCGCCGGTGCGCATTGTGTACAAAACTGAGCTAAGTTTGCATCCAATTCGGGCAGACCCACCCACCCAAGCCCAACAAACCCTCTGGCAGGAGTCTTGCTTGAAGTCTCGGGCAACCATGCAAACCCTCGACCTTTCCCTGGACGCACCACCCGCCGCGCCGACCACCGGCGCCGAGGCGATGTACGAGCGCGTGGTAACCGCCATCGTCGAGCAGCGGCTGCGGCCCGGCACCAAGCTGCCGGAAGAAAAGCTCGCCGCGCGTTTTGCGGTCAGCCGCACGCAGGTGCGCAAGGTCTTGCAGCGGCTGGCGCACGAAGGGATGGTCGAGTTGCAGTTGAACCGCGGCGCCTTTGTCGCCGCGCCCAGCCGCGCGTATACGCAGCAGATCTTCGCCGCGCGGCGGCTGATCGAGCCCTGGCTAGTAGAACGGCTATGCGCGGGCACGCGCGGCCGCGCGCTGGCGCCGCTGCGCCGCGTACTGCTGGAAGAGCGTCGCGCGCGCAAGGCGGGTGATCGACACGCCATCGTGCGCGCCTCCGGCGAATTTCATCGCGTGCTGGCGGAGCTTGCGGGCAATCCGCCGCTTGCCAAGGCGATGCATGAACTCACCGCGCAGACCTGTCTGGCGATCCTGCTCTACCACGCGCCCACGGCGGTGTCCTGCCGCGACGACGAGCACGCGGCCATCGTCGCTGCCATCGCCCGCGGTGATGCGCGCGCGGCCTGCCGGCTGATGCACACGCACCTGGATCACATTGAAGGCGCGCTGGCCGAACAGCCGCAGTCCACCGCGGCGGACCCGCTGGCGGCACTGGCGCTGCATGACCATGAGCACTGAAACCCCTGCGTACCCGCTGACGCTTGACGCCATCGTCCAGCGCTACCCCGGCGCGCCGGCCCCGGCAGTGGACAACGTGACGCTGGAAATCGGCGGCGGCGAGCTGGTCGCCCTGCTCGGCCCCAGCGGCTGCGGCAAGACCACGCTGCTGCGGATCATCGCCGGCTTTATCGACCAGACCGAGGGCAAGGTGGTCGTCGGCGACAAGCGCATCGACGAGCTGCCGCCCAACCGGCGCGAAGTTGGCATCGTGTTCCAGAACTACGCGCTGTTCCCGCACATGACGGTGGCGGATAACGTGGCCTATGGGCTGGCCGCGCGCGGCGCACCCCGCGCCGCGCAGCGCGACCGCGTGGCCGAGATGCTGGCGCTGGTGCAAATGGCGCATCTGGCCGACCGTTATCCCAAGCAGATGTCCGGCGGCCAACAGCAGCGGGTGGCGCTGGCCCGCGCGCTGGCCGTGCGGCCGCGCATCCTGCTGCTGGATGAACCCTTTGCCGCGCTCGACAAGAACCTGCGGCTGGACATGCAGATCGAGGTCAAGCGCATCCAGCGCCGCGCGGGCATCACCTGCATCCTGGTCACGCATGACCAGGAAGAAGCGATGAGCATGGCCGACCGCGTGGCCGTGTTGAGCCACGGCCGGCTGGAGCAATTTGCCGGCCCGACCGAGATTTACGACCGGCCGGCGACACTCTTCGTCAACCGCTTTGTCGGCACCGCCAATCTGCTGCCGGCCACACTGGTCGCGGCGCAGGGCGAGCAGGGGCGCGCGCAGCTTGCGGCCGGCGCCGAATGGCCGGTGCGCATCCCCGGCGGCAAACTCGCCGCGGGTCAAGGCGTGCAGTTGTGCATCCGGCCCGAGCAGTTGCGGCTGGCCGATGACGGCGCGGGCCTTGCGGGCAGCATCGAACTGTCGCTGCCGCTGGGCGCGCAGATCGTGCATGAGATCAAGCTCGCCGACGGCAGCGCCGTCAAGGTGGTCGAGTCGCGCGCGGCCGGCGCGCGCCAGCACAGCACCGGCGCCGCGGTGCGCCTGCTGCCGGCCGACGATGCGCTCGCCAATGCCTACGCGCTGCCCGCGGGCAGCACCGCTTCTTCCCCGGACCTCGCGTCCGTCACTTGAAAGTCAGGAGGTCTTCCGCATGAACACACGCCGTCGTCTGCTGCAAGCCAGCCTCACGCTGGGCGCGATGCACTTGTTTCCGGGGCTGAGCCAGGCGCAGGCGCGCCGGCTCGTGTTTGCCACCTTCACCGGCAGTTGGGAAGAAGCGCACCGCGACGTGCTGGTGCCGTACTTCCGCAAGACCAACAACAATGCCGAGATCACGCTCGACCCGATGCTGTCGGTCGACCAGATCGCCAAGGTGACCGCGGCGCGCAACAACCCGCCGATCGACGTGATGCTGCACGACCCCGGCCCGGCGCTGGTGGCGATCAGCCAGGACCTGGTCGATCCCTTCCCGGTCGGGCCGAACTCGCATTTCAAGGACCTGATCGCCGAAGCGCAGGAGCCGATGGGCCCGGCGATCTTCTTCCAGGCGGTGGGCATCACGTACAACCCGGACAAGATCAAGACCCCGCCGACCTCGTGGCGCGACCTGTGGAAGCCCGAGTTCAAGGGCCGCGTGGGCATCACCAACCTAAACTCCACGCTCGGCACCGGCTTCCTGGTGGAAATCGCCAAGATGAACGGCGGGTCGGAAGCCAACGTGGAGCCGGGTTTCAAGGCGCTCGCCGACCTGAAGCCCAATCTGGCCGCGGTGGCCGCCAACCCCGGCGCGCTCGCCACGCTGTATCAGCAGGGGCAGATCGACATCGGGCCGGGCAACTTCAACGCGATCCAGATTCTCAAGGCGCGCGGCGTGCCGGTGGAGTTCGCCAAACCCAAGGAGGGCACCATCGCCTTCAAGACCACGATCCACGTGGTCAAGAACACGCCCAACAAGACGCTGGCGGTGGCGCTGATCGAAGCGGCGATGGCGCCCGAGGTGCAGAGCCGGCTGATGCAAAGCCCGTATCTGATCGTGCCGACCAACACCAAGGTCAAAATGGAAGGCGAGATCGCCAAGGTGCTGGCCAAGGACCACGCCGATCTGAAAAAGAGCTTCGTTTTCCAGGACTGGAAGAAGATCAACGAGCAGCGCGCGCAGTGGATCGAAAGGTTTAATCGGGAGATCAAGCTCTGACCGAGCGCATGCTGGCGTACTCCGTGGCAATGGTCTTCCCTCACCCGGCGCTTCGCGCCACCCTCTCCCGGAGGGAGAGGGTTGTGTGTAAGCCCCTCTCCCCCCGGGAGAGGGGTTGGGGTGAGGGAAGACCGCAACGCGCTCGCGCCCTTGCAGCAACGCAGGCACAGCATCGGTTCTAACCCATGCCCACCCGCCTCCCCGTCACCACCTACCCGCTCCGGCTGGCGCTGCCGCTGGCGGCGTTCATGCTGCTGTTCTTCGCCGCGCCGCTGGCGATGCTGTTCTTCGTCAGCTTCTACGGCGATGCGCAGATGTCGCAGTGGGGTTCGCTCGTCAACTGGCAGAAGATGTTCGACGCCTTTGGCCTGGGCGTGCTGGCAGACACGCTCTGGCTCGGCGTGCAGGTGACGCTGCTGTGTCTGGTGCTGGGCTACGCGGTGGCCTGGACCTACCTGCGGCTGCCGCCGCGGCTGCAAACGCTGGTGATCTTCATCGTGATGCTGCCGTTGCTGACCAGCGTGGTGGTGCGCACGTTTGCCTGGATCGTGATCCTCGGCCGCCAGGGCATCGTCAACTCCGCGCTGCTCGAATGGGGCTTGATCGAAACCCCGCTGCGCCTGCTCTACACCCGCACCGGTCTCGTAATCGCGCTCGCCAACGTGCAACTGCCGCTGATGGTGCTGCCGCTGATCAACGCGCTGCAGCGGATCGACCCCAACCTGGCCGATGCCTCGTCGGTGCTGGGCGCGGGCGACTGGCGCACCTTCTTCCGCGTGACGCTGCCGCTGTCGCTGCCGGGCGTGATCGCCGGCAGCCTGCTCACCTTTGCGGCGGCGATCACGGCCTTCATCTCGCAATCGCTGATCGGCGGCGGGCAGATGCTGTTCATGCCGATGTACCTGTATCAGCAGGCCTCGTCGCTGTCGAACTACCCGTTCGCGGCGGCGATCTCGGTGACCTTCCTGATCGCGGTGTTGGTCTGCGTGGCGGCGTTCAATGCACTGGGGCGCGTGTCGCGGGGGTATGCGCATGCGTGAGGGCGATGCCATGACCGTGTGCGGGCGCTTCGTTGGTGGCGGTCTTCGCTTGCTGCTGCACGGCAGATTCGGGGCATCGAAGCGCACCGCCCCCACCCCAACCCTCCCCCGCTTCGCAGGGGAGGGGGTAACTCCCTCCCCCGCCTGCGGGGGAGGGTTGGGGTGGGGGCATGGGCGCCAGAACCCGGTTTGGCGCAATGAGCGGGTGACCAAGCAGCGGCCGGTTGAGGGAAGACCGCCGCGCTCAGGGTTGGCCCTTTAGCAAGGCGCAAGCTGAACACCCCACCCATGGCCCGCCGCACCGACCTGCCGAGCGCCCTCTTCCGCACGACGCTGTGGTCCGTCGCGCTGCTGGCGCTGGTGCTGCTGATCGCGCCGACGCTGGTGGTGCTGGTGGTTTCCTTCACCAACGGCTACTCGCTGAAGTTCCCGCCGCCCGGCTACTCGCTGCGCTGGTACGAGGCGCTGCTGGAGGCCTGGCAACTGCACTTCGCTGCCTGGAACAGCCTGAAAGTCGCGGCCGCGACCACGCTGCTGTCGGTGCTGCTGGGCGTGGCCGGGGCGCTCGCCATCGCGCGCTCGCAGACCGCCACCGCGCGCGTGCTGGATTCGCTCTTCATGTCGCCGCTGGTGCTGCCGGCGCTGGCCTTTGGCTTCGCCGCGCTGATGACGTTTTCCGCAGTCGGGCTGCCGGTGTCGGCCACCACGCTGGTGATCGGCCACACCGTCGTCTGCGTGCCCTATGTGATCCGCACCAGCATCGCCGCGCTGGCCCAGCTCGACCCGGCGCTGCTCGAAAGCTCCGCCAGCCTCGGCGCCGGCCGCTGGCTGACCTTCCGCCGTGTCACGCTGCCGATCATCCGGCCCGGCGTCCTGGCCGGCGGCTTCATCGCCTTCATGTCCTCGTTCGATAACGTGCCGGTCTCGCTCTTCCTGCGCGACGCGCGCACCGACATGCTGCCGATCCGCATGTGGCAGGACCTCGAAGGGCGGCTGGACGTGACCATCGCTGCGCTCTCGGGCGTGATCATCGTCGCCACCCTGCTGCTGATGATCGCGATGGAGCGCGCGGTCGGCCTGTCGCGCCGGCTGCGGCAGTAGCTTGGGCGCCTGTCTTTTCGACACCGCCGACGCCATGCGCCGCAACTCGATCGCCCTCACCGGGCGCTCCGCGCGACGCCTGCCCCCGCCTGATGCGGGAGGGACCGATGGATACCGTCGCGTCCCGACTTCGGCCCAAGAACCCGGCCCCCACCCCGGCCCTCCCCCGCTTCGCAGGGGAGGGGGTTACTCCCTCCCCCGCCTGCGGGGGCGGGTGGGGGGGGGGGCTTGGTTGCCCCAACTTGGAGAGGGTCAGGGGGCGGGTTTGCTCCCCGCGCCCGCAGCGAGC
>JBKCXU010000040.1:0-6027 GCA_046316025.1 Betaproteobacteria bacterium
GCCCTCCCCCGCTGCGCAGGGGAGGGAGTTTTCTTGCCGCCGCGCTGCACCGCGCAGCGGGTTTTCTCCCTCCCCCGCCTGCGGGGGAGGGCCGGGGTGGGGGCGCCGAGCGCCGCAGCTCGGTCAACTGTCGGTTAGCACCACCATGCTCAAACCCGGCACCCCCACCGCCTTCAGCGCCGATTCAATGGCCTATGCGATCGAGCAGGCGATGATCGCCTTCGAGGTGTTCGATCCGGCCGACGACACCGACGAGGCGGTCGAGCAGCGGCGCAAGGCGCTGGCCGCGATCGCCACCGGCATCGTCAACCACCTGAAGGCCGCGCTCGAGATCACCGTCGCGCAGAACAAGATCGCCGCCGGCCTGCCGGCCGCGGCGGTGCAGTTGCGCGGCCAGGACGGAGCCGTCCAATGAGCCTGCCCGCCGACCGCGCACCGCGCGTGCTCGCCTTCCCGTTCGGTCTGGCGGCCGACGGCCGGGTCGCCACCGCCGATGCCGAGCAGGTGATCCGCCAGCGGATCGAGCAGCTTTTGTTCACCGATCCGGGCGAGCGCGTGATGCTGCCGGAGTTCGGCTGCGGGCTGAACCAGCTCGTGTTCCAGGGCAACAACCCGCTGCTGGCCGCCGCCGCGGAGTTCCGCATCGCCAAGGCGCTGCAGAACTTCCTCAACGGCCAGGTGATGGTCAATGCAGTGGACGTGCAGGCCGACGGCGAGCTGCTGCGGATCGAAGTCACCTACACCAAGGCGCGCGAGCTGGAGCAGGCCACCGCCGTCTACCAGTTGCTGCCGTTCCGCGGAGGCAATCGTGGCTGATTGCCTGGCCGTCGATTGGGGCCGCGCCGCGCCGCCGGCGGACGTGCAGCCTGCCGCTTGGCCGCGCGAGCTGATGGCGGCCGACTACGACAGCCTGCTGCGGCTGATGCTCGATCGGCTGGCCGCGCGAATGCCCGGCTGGCAGCGGCTGAACGAAGCCGATCTCGGACTGGCGCTGCTCGAACTGTTTGCCTATGCCGGCGATCAGGCCGCCTATCTGATCGACCGGGTGGCGCTCGAAGGCTATCTGCGCACCGCCACCCAGCGCGAGTCGGTCGCCAAGCTGGCGCGGCTGATCGACTACGCGCTCGACCCCGGCGCCGCGGCCGAGACGCTGCTGGTGCTGCAAGGCGACGGCAGCGCGCCCTTCGTGCTTCCGCGCGGCTTTGCGGTGGCGACCGACGCGGCCGAAGGCGAAGCCGCGGTGGTGTTCGAAACCGCGGCCGACGCGATCGTCGATCCGCAGCTGTCCGCGCTGGCGATCGCCTCGGTCGCGGCCGACGGTGCCAGCCTCACGCTCGGCGCCGCGGCGCCCGCCGCCTTGCAGGCCGGGCGGGACCTGGTACTGATCAAGGGCCGGCTGCGGGTGCAGGCCCGGGTCGGCGCAGCGCCCGCCGGTGCGGTGGTGCCGCTGGCCGCCCCGCTGGCCGCCGGCGAGCGCGACCTCGCGGGCGGCACCGCCTGCGGCAACCTGGTTGCGGCCAGCCATGGCGAAACCCATGTGCAGGAAGCCGAGGGCAGTGGCGCGCCGGGGCAGCGGATCGAACTGGACTTCGTGCCGCTGACGCGGATTGCCACCGGCCCGCGCAGCGCGCGCTCCACGCTCGAAGTGCGGGTGGCCGGGCTCAACTTCACCGAGGTCGAGAACTTTCTTGCCAGCGGCCCGACCGATCCGCATTACCGGCTGCTGGGTGCCAACGACGGCGGCGTGACCGTGGTCTTCGGCGACGGCCTGCAGGGCCGCGCGCCGGCGCCGGGGCAGGACATCGAGCTCGCCTACCGCAGCGGCCTCGGCAGCGCCGGCCGGGTCGGCGCCGACCGGCTGCGGCTCTTCAAGCCGCCGGCGCTGCCGCTGGCCGACCAGAAGCTCACCGCGATCTTCAATCCCTTCGCGGTGGCGAGCGGGCGCGACCCCGAGCCGCTGGCGCGCGCGCGGCAGCAGGCGCCGTATCAACTCGTCCGCCAGAACCGCGCGGTGACGGCGGGCGACTACGAGGCGCTGGCGCGTCGCGGCGTCGCGCTTGCCGGCGTGCCGGTCGTGCCGCTGGCGGCCAAGGCGCGGCTGCGCCACCTGGGCGCGGTGCCGACCATGAGCGTGAGCCTGGATCTGCCCGGCCATGCGCCGTTGACGGCCCCGCTGCGCGCGGCCTTTGCTGCGGAACTGCGCCGCTACAAGCTGGCCGGCGTGGAGGTGCAGGTCGAAGCCGCCCGCTATGCGCCGCTGCATCTGGGCTTGAAGGTCGAGGTGGCACCCGAGTATTTCGCGCGGGACGTGGTGGCCGCGGTCGATGCGCGTGTGACCGAATTCTTCGCGGCCGGGCGCTTCAACTTCGGCGCGCCGCTTTATCTGTCGGATCTGATCGCGGTGCTGATGCCGATTGCCGGGGTGCGCGCGGTGGCGGTCACGCGCTTCAAGCGGCTGGGGGATCGTTACCCGGACCGCGAGGCCGAAGGCCGGATCGAGGTCGGCGCGCTGGAAATCATCCGCTGCGACAACGATCCGCTCGCCACCCACAACGGCATTGCGCTGGTACGCAGTTGCGGCGGCAAGGACGGCTGATGACGATCGCCTTCACCGATCTGCCTCTGACTGTCGCGCCACGCGCCGGGCTGCCGCGGTTGCCCTATGCGGCCGAGGACGAAGCCGGGCTGCGCGCACTGCTGCTGGCGGCGATGGCGGAGCAGTTCCCGCAATGGAACGCGCTGCTGGCGCAGGCCGACGGCCCGCCCGACATGGCGGTGCTGTACGCCGAGCTGTATGCGGCCATGGCGGCCACGCTCGATGCGATTGCCGCCGCGCGGGTCAACGAGAACTATCTGCGCACGGCGGAGCTGCCGCGCTCCTGGATCGATCTGGCGCAGCTGATCGGCTACCGGCTGGCGCCGGGCGCCGCGGCGGCGACGGTGCAGGCCTTCGTGCTCAAAGAAGGCAAGCAGGGCGAGATTCCGGCCGGCTTCGCCTTGTCGCTGCCGGCGGACAAATTGCCGTCAACGGCGGCCGACAAGACGCCGCCCGTCTACCAGACGCAGATGGCGCTGGCGGCCGACGCGCTGCGCAACCGGCTCTACCTGCACGGCCATGACCGCAGCGCGCGGCAGCTCGTGTTCATGCGGCAGACTGAGTTGCAACTGGCTTCGGTGGTCGGCGCGGTAAAGGCGGGGCTGCCGGCGCTCTTCGTCACGCCGTTCCGGCACGAGGCGGTGCTGCTGACGGCGGTGCGCCAGCAGGGCGGCGCGACCTGGCTCGGCTGGAGTGCCACCGGTGCGCCGCCGGTGGCCTTGCAGATTGCCGATACCGAAGTGCATCTGGCGCCGGCTCAGGTGGTCAAACACGCCGCCGCGGCACGCGCCGCCGAGCTGACGCTGGGCACGCGGCGGATTCCGCTGTCCGAGATCGAGGGCTTTGCCGTAGGCCATGCGATCCTGATCGAAAGCGAAGGCTTCCGCTGGGGCGCAGCCGTGACGGCGATCGACGCCGCCGGCGGTAAGTCCGACGGGCCGGGCGATCTGCTGATCGACCGGCCGCTACCGCAGTCGTTGCCGCGGGCGACGACCTTCGTCTATCCGGGGCGGTCGCTCGGCGTGGTGCAGCGGCTGGCGCGCGGGCAGGACGAGATCACGCCCAACAGCGGCCACGGCTTCTTCACCGTGCAGGCGGTGCAAGCGGGCGAGACCGTGCTCGTGCTGCATGCCGACGGCGTCGACCTGCTGCAGGCCGCGCAGGCCGGCAGCTCGGGCTTCTATCTGAGCGAGCCGCTGATGCGCTCGTTCAAGCCGCGCGTGCATCTGGACAACGCACAGCACCGCAGCCTGCGGCTCTTCGGCCTCGCCGGCGCGAAGCGGTACCGGGTGCGACCGCTGCTGCTGCGCGACGTACTCGATCCGACAGAACAGCCGTTCGCCCTGGAGCTGGAACGCAGCGTGGACGCGATCGGCCCCGGCAGCCTGGTGGGGATCAGCGACGGCAGCCGCAGCTTCGCGCTGCGTGTTCAGCGCAGCGAACTCGTGGCGGGAAAGAGTCGCCTCGTCTTCGCCAGCCTGCTGCCGACCGATCTGCGGCTCGACCGCCTGCAAATTTGCGGCGACTACAAGAACCGCGCACGGATCGCCGGCTACAACCGCTCCGACGACGTGCTGGCTGCCGGTGCGGCCGAACTGCTGCTCGCGGGCCACGGCTGGCAACTCGCCGCCGGCCGCTGGCTGCTGTTGCAGGCGCCGGGCGCGGCCGAGCCGGCGCGTATCGCCCAGATCGAAGAGCAGCAACTCTACGACGCGCCGGTTACTCGGGTCGCGCTGGCGCGCGCGCTCACGCACAGCTACCCGCTGGCCGACACGGTGATCTACGGCAACGCGGTGCCGATCGACCACGGCAGCGCGGTCGCCGACGAAGTGCTGGGCAGCGGCGACCCGGCCGCCGCGCCACAACGCTTTCTGCTGCGGCGTGCGCCGCTCGCCTTCGTGCCCGACCCGGCGGCCGAACGCGGCGTGCGGGCGGCGCTCGAAGTGATCGTCGACGGCACGCGCTGGACCGAGGTTGCGACCCTCGCCGCCAGCGGCCCGGCCGATCTGCATTACGTCCTGGAGATCGACGAGCGCGAGCGCGCCAGCATCGTCTTCGGCGACGGCCGGCACGGCGCCACGCCGCCCTCCGGCCGCAACAACGTGCACGCGCGCTACCGGGTGGCCGAAGGCGACCGCATGCTCGCCAACGGCGCCGCGCACAGCATCGTCAAGATGCCGGCCGCGCTGCCCTTCATCGACGCCAGCTTCAATCCGGTCGCGGCCAGCGGCGGCGCGCCGCGCGAAGACGGCGCCGCGGTCAAGCGCAATGCGCGCTACCGGGTGCGCAGTCTGGAGCGCGCGGTCACGGCCGAGGATTTCGCCGCGCTGGCCGCCAGCCATGCCGGCGTGGCCCAGGCCCGCGCCGACTGGCGCTGGGACGCCAACGGCCGGCAACTGCGCTCGCGCCGGTTGTGGGTGACGGTGCTGGCGCAGGGCGGCGGCGCACTCAATTCCGAGCTGAAGGAGTCGCTCTCTGCCTATCTCGCCGCGCGGGCCGCGCCGGGGCTGCGCTTCTCGCTGCGCGATGCCGTGCGGGTGCCGGTGCGGCTGACGCTGGAAGTCGTCGCCACGGCCAACGCCCGCCGCGGCGAGGTGCTGGCGCGGCTGCAGGCTGCGCTCGGCCGCGAGCCCGGGGGCTACTTCCACTTCGAGCGGCGCGCGCTCGGGGCCGATCTTTACCTGTCCGAGGTGATCGCGTCCGCCGACGGGGTGGCCGGCGTCGCTCATCTACGGCCGCTGGCGTTTCACCGCGAGGACGTGCCGGCCGCGATCGAAGACCGCATCCGCATCGGCGAAGACGCGACAGCCAGCGGCGGCGACCCGGTCGATGCCACGGTCGGCCGGCTGCGGATCGAGTTGAGCGGGGGCTACGAATGAAGCCAGGGCCGAAATGAGCATCACGCTGCTGACTCCCGAGCAGATGCACGCGCAGTTGCGGCAGTGGCTGCCCAACGTCTATCAGTCCCGCGATGCGCACGGCGAGCTGGACCGCTTCCTGGGCCTTTTTGCCGCGCATCTGGCGCGGCTGCGGGCGCGCACCGCGCAGCAGTACGACGACTTGTTCATCGACTCCTGTCAGCCCTGGGTGATTCCGTATCTGGCCGATCTGGTCGGCACCTCGGTCCTTTATCCGCAGGCCGAGGCGGCGCGCAACCGGCTGGACGTGCTCAACACCCTGCGCTGGCGCCGCGCCAAGGGCACCGCGCAGGCGATGGCGGAGATGTCTGCCGTCATTGGCGGCTGGGGCGCCCATGCCGCCGAGATGTTCGAGCGGCTCGTCGCCACCGTGCATCCGGCCCATCCGCAGCGGCCGCTGGCCTGGACGCTCGATCTGCGCGACGGCGCCGCACTCGCCCGCACCGCCCAGGCGCCCGCGCTGTCGCCGGCGCGGCTGCTGCCCGATCTCCGGCGCGGCCGGCCGCAGCCCGG
>JBKCXU010000041.1:0-5549 GCA_046316025.1 Betaproteobacteria bacterium
CCCCCCTCGCCCCTCCTGTCGCCACGGCGACGACGGATGCGGGCAGGTTCAGCACCACCCCTCCCGGTGCTGCGCCGCCGAGGAGCAAAACCTACCACCGGCTCCTCGGGAAACAGGCAGGTGGGTTCAACAACCTAACGATGGAGAAACAAGATGACGAAGCGCAAGACACCCCAAGCCCAGCAGGTTGCCCTCGAAGAACGCGCGGGGGAACTGATGACGGTTCCCCTTTCGCTGCTGGTGCCGTCCGAGCGGAATGTGCGCAAGCAGTACGCGACCACGGTCGAGCAACTGGCTGCATCCATCGATGCGCAGGGATTGCTGCAGAACCTGACCGTGATCGAGCAGCGCGACGCGAAGGGCAAGCCCACCGGCTACTACGAAGTCGTCGCCGGCGGGCGCCGCTTGCAGGCACTGATGCTGCTGGCGAAGGGGCGGAAGATCGCCGCCGACGAGCCGATCCTGTGCAAGGTCACGCGCACCGAACAGGCACGGCTGGCGAGTTTGGCGGAGAACATCGGCCAGGAGCCGATGCACCCTGCCGACGAGTTCGACGCATGGAAAGCGCTGGTCGACGAGGGCCGCACGGTCGAAGAGGTTGCCGGACGTTTTGGCGTGACCCCGCTCACCGTGCAGCGCCGCTTACGGCTGGCCAATGTCGCGCCCGAACTGATCGCCGAGTTCCGCAAGGGGGCCGCTACGCTCGACCAGCTGATGGCGCTGGCGATCACCGACGACCAACAGGCGCAACGGGACCTTTGGGCGAATACCCCGCCCTACCACCGCAATGGCGACTATTTGCGCCGGCAGTTGCTGGCCGATGAAGCAGACGCGCGCACCGATCCGGTCGCGCGGTTCGTTGGACTGGCCGCTTACGAGAAGGCCGGGGGTGTGGTGCGCCGCGATTTATTCGCCGACGAAGGC
Source organism: Betaproteobacteria bacterium (assembly GCA_046316025.1). Classification (GTDB taxonomy): domain Bacteria; phylum Pseudomonadota; class Gammaproteobacteria; order Burkholderiales; family Burkholderiaceae_F; genus JAJTHJ01. Next base: position 925 of record JBKCXU010000041.1, read on the forward strand.
GCCGGGTACATCGCCGATCCCGCGCTGCTGACCAAACTTGCGCTGGTCAAGCTGGACAAGGCGGCCCGCAAGGTGATGGCAGAGGGTTGGGCCTGGGTAAATACCTGCCCCCGCCCCGACTACCAAACGCTCGCGGTCTACGGTCGCGCCAGGCCCACTCTGCGCGCTCCCACCGAGGACGAGCAAGCCGCCATGCAGAAGCTCGAAGAGGCCGCACGCAAGCTTGAGTGGCGCGTGCAGGAACTGCGCGAGGCTGGCAAGGACGACGAGGCCGAGGACGTGGCCGACGAACTGGCGAATCTTGGCGACCGCATCGAGGCCTTGCGCGACGAGTCCGTCGAGTGGGCCGTCGAAACGAAGGCGGTCTGCGGAGCGCTGGTGTTGCTCGACCGGCAGGGCAAGATCGACGTGCAGCGCGGCATGATCCGCCCAGAGGACAAGCGCCTGACCCCTGCCGTCGCGTCTACCGCGGACGTCGAGCAGCCCGCAACGTCGCCGGCAGACAAGCGCGACCACTCGGAAGCCTTGCTGCGCAATCTGACCGCACATCGCACCCTCGCGCTGCAAGCGCAGATGTTCGGCAGCGCCCAGGACGTCGCCCTTGCCGCATTGGCCCACACGCTGGCCGAGCGCGTTCTGCTGGCGCAACGCACTACGCCTTACACAGCACTGAAAGTGACCGCCGCCGACCAGTGGAGCGCACTGGCCGCTGCCGCTGGCGCGGACTTGGAACAGACGCTCGCGTGGGCGGCGATGCGCGAGGCTTGCGCCCGCTGGACGGAGAAGGTGACGGCAGGCGGGCGCGACACGCTCACCAACGTCCTCGCGCTCTCGCGCGACGAGTTGCAGGAACTGCTGGCGCTATGCGCCGCGCTGACACTCAATGCCGTCTATCCCCTTGCCGCCGACGAACAGGTCGACAAGCTGGCCAAGGCTGCGGCGCTGGACATGACGCAGTGGTGGTCGGCCACCGCCGCGCGCTACTTCAACGCCGTCCCGAAGGCCCGCATCCTCGCCGTTCTGCGCGAGAACTGCCCACCGGAGGTGCTGGCTGACGCCGCCAAGTTGAAGAAGAACGACCTCGCGCAGCGCGCCGAGCAACTGCTGGCCGGCACCGGATGGCTCCCCGAGCCGTTGCGAAGCTGAGTCCGATAGCGCCGGGCGCGCGCGGGCACGCCCCCCGCGCCCGGCGTACTGGATTACTTAAAACTATTGACAGTCAATAGTTACGCGAGTATTCTTGCGACACTGACCCGATAAAGCCCACCGATGAAAAACGATCTCACCCCGCAGGCCCTGCAAGGCTTTGCCGTATGCCTGGACGCGGTTGCGGCGCAACGCAGCTGCCCCTATCTGCACAGCGGCCCGGCGGCGATGGCCTGGACCGTCGGCGCATGGCTGCGCCGCACCGGACGCCCGGCGCCGCGCGTCGTGCGCATGTCGCGCGGCTATCGCGTTCGCGTGGACGACTTGATTGTCGACGCCGAAGACCCGCTCGCGATCGAACCCCTCACACCTGCTCCGGCGCCGGGGCTGGACAATCTCTGACCGACCAGCCCCGCAGCCTCTCCCAGGAGTCCCCCATGCCCGCCATCAACCTTTTCGTCATCGACGGCAACGTCACCCGCGACCCGGAACTGCGCTACACGACCAAGGGCACACCGACCACCACCTATGTGGTTGCCGTGGACCGGGTCTTCGTCGACGCCGACCAGCAAAAGCACGAGGAAGCCGACTTTCTGCCGGTCACCACCTACGGGCGCCAAGCCGAGAACGATGCGAAGTATCTGAAGCGCGGCGCGGCCGTCACCGTCAAAGGCCAGATTCGCAGCTGGTACGACCCGCAGGCCAAGCGCGGCGGCCTGCGCTTGGAGGCCGAGACGGTCGTCTATCAGGGCCGTCCAGGCCGCGCTGCCGCCGCTATGCCGAAGGCGCCGGACGACGACTGGCTGCGTCAATACGACGCGACCGTCGCCCAGCAGTCGCGTCCGGGCAAGGATTGAAAGCGATGCCTAAGCGGCGCGACTCGCAACGCTCGCGCGTTTACGACTGGGAGCGCACTGCCGTGCGCCAGTGCTTGCGGCGGTCGATCTACGCGCCCGATCCGGAGTTCGCGGATCTGGAAGCGATCGAGGTTTGGCTGGCCCCTATCTGGCGCGCCGAACGCGGTCGCCTCGGCCGGGCGCGGGTGCCCGCGCCCGCGCTCGCGCGCAAGCTGTGGGGCCAGCGCCGCGCGACCGCCGGTTGGGATCACGTATTGAAGTTGCCGCGCTGGGCGCGCTCGCCCTGGGTTGTGCTCCATGAACTCGCGCATCGCCTCACGCCGCACGACGAAGCGCATGGGCCGCGCTTCGTCGGGGTACTGATCGGCTTGGCCTGCCGCCACATCGAGGGCCTGCATGCCGAGACGCTGATGGCGCTGGCCGACGACATGCGCGTGCGCTACTACCTGCGCAGCATCGGTAAGGTGCCCGTCATTACCCTACCGCAGCGCGTCGAGCAGGTTCTGCGCGACCAAGGACCGCTGCCGGAGATGTTTATCGCCAGCGAACTCGACCTGTCCTACCGCCAAGTGCGCGGCGCCGCGCTGACCTTGATCCGCACCCGCCGCGCGCGGTGGTATCGCAAGCGCCTCGTGCTCTGCGGTGACGCGGTCGCGCGGCCAACCTGACGAGCCTCCCGCCGCCGATCGCCCCGGTGCGCGCGACTCAGGCTGCGCCCACCCCAATGGCCGCAGCCCCGAAGAGCTTGCCCGATCTGGAGCGCTGCGCGCTGGGGACGGCCGCCCTTCGCTGCCCTCGTTGGTGCAGCTGCGGTTGCCGCGTCTCTCGTGGGCACCCGCGACCTCTTCCGCTGCCGACCCTGCCCCGCGTCCGCCGTCGCCTTTTGTCCGGCAAGACTGCGCCGGCGCGCTCGCCGTCAAGGGCGCGCTGCGGCATAAACGGCTCGCCCCCCGCGCTGAGCGCGGGTCCCCTCCATTTATTCCTCGCTCGGCCTTCTGCCGTCCCTTGACTGTTCGCTTCTCCGCCGGCGCCGCTTTCCCACACGGCGACGACGGACGCGGGGCAGGGTCAGCAGCCCTTATCCGGTCTGCGCCCCCGAGGACAACCTACCACCGGCTCCTCGGGACTTAGGGCAGGTGGGTTGCAAGACTTACATCATGGAGAAGAAAGTGACCACCCAACAATCACGCATCGAGCAAGGCCGCTGCGAGCAGGTGATGGCCGCATGGCCCGCAGAGTCCGTTAATTTCATCCTGACCGATCCGCCCTACCTCGTGAACTACCGCGACCGCAACGGGCGCAGCTTGCCGGGCGACCGCTCGGCGGATTGGCTGACCCCCGCCTTCGCGCAGATGTTCCGAGTCCTCGAACCCAACGCATTCTGCGTGTCGTTCTACGGCTGGACGAAGACCGATCTTTTCTTTGCGGCATGGAAACGGGTCGGTTTCCGCATCGCGGGGCACATCACCTTTCCGAAGCGGTACACGAGCCGGGTCGGTTTTCTGCGATATCAGCACGAATCGGCCTACTTGCTGACCAAAGGGCGCCCCGCCGAACCGCCACGCCCCGTCGGGGACGTGCTCGATTGGCTGTACACCGGCAACCTGCTGCACCCGACACAGAAGCCCCTCGGTATCCTGATTCCATTGATCGAGGCGTTTTCCCGCGCCGGCGCGGTTGTGGCCGATCCGTTCGCCGGAAGCGGCTCGACCTGTCTGGCTGCGAAGCTGCTCGGGCGCACCTATTGGGGCGTCGAGTTAGATCCCGCCAATCACGCCACCGCTATCGCGCGCGTTGCGCGCTACGGCTTGACCTCACCCGAAGGAGTCACCCTATGAGCAATGAAGCGCTTGATCCAATCGCACGCGCCCAGGACGCTACCGACCGCCTGCGCGACTACCTGACCGGCTACTTCCGAAGCCATTACAAGCGCGGCGAAGCCCTTGCGCCGCACGAGCCGGCAGAATGGTCCAGGCGGGCGCGGAAGGAACTCGAACGGCGCCGGCTGGTCCTCGTCCAAATGTTCGACGACGACCTGCTTGAACTGATCGCCGAAGGCAGCGTCAACGTCGCCGCGGCGATGGCCGAAGTCATCGCGCGCAACGAAGCGGAGGGCCGCAAATGAGCACGCGCAGCACCAAGACCGCGGCACGCCAGGCGACGCGCCTCGTAACCGATCGGCATGGCGCGCCGCTGCGGGTAAGCGTCCCGGGCGCGGCATCGGCCGCGCCCGACTGCAAGGCGCCGCCGCGAGGCTTGCTCGAAGCGATCGCTAGGCGCGACTTGCAGATTCCGACTCTGCGCGAACGCGGCTTGGACAGGCTGGACTTTCACGACTTGCACGTGAAGGCGCTGCACGCTGCATTGCTGACCGCGTTTCTGGCCGGTGCCGAGGCCGGCATGAAGCTCGAGCGTGGCTGCAAATCGTAGGCACGACCTGCGCGCCGCCGCCTTACGGCGGCGGCGCGCCATGAACATGGCGCTGCGTATTTCAGCCCATCGTAGACGGCATTTCAGGCCGATCGTAGACGGCATTTCAAGTTGATCGTGGACGCTGTTTCAGCGTGATCGTGGACGGGGTTTCAGGCGGATCGTGGACGATCCGGGAGCGCGCAGGCGATC
>JBKCXU010000042.1:0-49416 GCA_046316025.1 Betaproteobacteria bacterium
GTCGAAACCCACAACCACCCGACCGCCATTTCGCCGTTCCCGGGCGCTGCGACCGGCGCCGGCGGCGAGATCCGCGACGAAGGTGCAACGGGCAGGGGCGCCAAGCCCAAGGCGGGGCTATGCGGTTTTTCGGTCTCGCACCTGCGGCTGCCGGATGCGCGCCGCGCCTGGGAGTCGGACGCCGACGTCGCGGCGGCCGCGACGCCGAGCGACGGCGACTACGGTTTCCCCTCGCGCATCGCCGATGCGCTGGCGATCATGATCGACGCGCCGATCGGCGCCGCCGCCTTCAACAACGAATTCGGCCGGCCGAACCTGCTCGGCTACTTCCGCAGCTTCGAGGCCAACGTCGGCGGCAAGCGGTACGGCTATCACAAGCCGATCATGATTGCCGGTGGCGTCGGCAGCATCCGCGACGATCAGGTACGCAAGCACGACTTGCCGGCGGGCACGCTGCTCGTACAACTGGGCGGGCCGGGCATGCGCATCGGCCTGGGCGGCGGTGCTGCGTCCAGCATGGGCGCGGGAAGCAATACCGAGTCGCTCGACTTCGACTCCGTACAACGCGGCAACGCCGAGATCCAGCACCGCGCCCAAGAGGTAATCGACGCCTGCTGGGCGCTGGGCGAGGCCAGCCCGATCCTGTCGATCCACGACGTCGGCGCCGGCGGGCTATCCAACGCGATGCCGGAACTGGCACACGGCGCGGGCAAGGGCGCACGCTTCGACTTGAAGGCGGTGCCGGTCGAAGAGAGCGGCATGAGCCCGCTGGAGATCTGGTGCAATGAATCGCAGGAACGCTATTCGTTGGCGATCGACCCGGCGAAGCTCGCCGACTTCGATGCGCTGTGCAAACGTGAGCGCTGCCCGTACGCGGTGATCGGCCGCATCACCGACGAGCCGCAAGTCGTCGTGGCGCGGGAGGGCGAGGCTCTCGCCGTGGACATGCCGATGGACGTGCTGCTCGGCAAACCGCCCAAGATGCACCGCGACGTGCGACGGGTGGCCACCGCGCTGCCGCCGCTGGACGCCACCCGCATCGACCTGCCAACCGCCGCGCTCGATGTACTTCGCCATCCGACGGTGGCGAGCAAGGCGTTCCTGATCACCATCGGCGACCGCAGCGTGGGCGGGCTCAACTGCCGCGACCCGATGGTCGGCCCCTGGCAGGTGCCGGTCGCGGACTGCGCGGTGACGCTGCTCGATTACGAGGGCTATGCCGGCGAGGCGATGGCAATGGGCGAGCGCGCGCCAGTGGCCGTGATCGATTCCGCGGCGAGTGTGCGCTTGGCCATCGGCGAGGCGCTACTCAACCTCGCCGCGGCGGACGTGGCGCTGGAGCGCGTGAAGCTCTCCGCCAATTGGATGGCCGCCTGTGGCCTCCCGGGCGAAGACGCCAGGCTCTTCGATGCAGTGCGCGCGGCGAGCGAGTTCTGCCAGCAGTTGGGCATCAGCATCCCGGTCGGCAAGGACTCGTTGTCGATGAAGACCGCTTGGCGCGACGGGGCCGAAGACAAGTTGGTGTCGGCGCCGGTGTCGCTGATCGTCTCGGCCGCGGCACCCGTGGACGATGTGCGCCGCTCGCTGACGCCGCAACTACGCACCGATGCCGGGGAGACACTGCTGCTGTTGATCGATCTGTCCAACGGCAAGCAGCGGCTCGGCGCCTCGATGCTGGCGCAGGTGTCGCAGCAGTTCGGCAACGATGCCCCCGACGTGGATGCACCGGTGCAACTGGCCGCAGCGTTCCGCGCGGTACGCGAGATCGGCAACGCGGGCCGACTGCTCGCCTACCACGACCGCTCCGATGGCGGCCTGTGGGCCACGGCCTGTGAGATGGCCTTTGCCGGCCATTGCGGCTTGACGCTAAACGTGGACATGCTGGCGCTCGACCCGCTGGCGCTCGATGCCGGCGACTACAAGATCCGACCCGAGCAGGTGGCGGTCCGGCGTCATGAGCTGACGCTGCGCGCGCTTTTCAACGAAGAGCTCGGCTGCGTGCTGCAAATCCGGGCGGCCGAGTTGGGCGACGTGATGGCCGTGCTGCGCGCGCACGGCCTGGGCGCAGTGAGCCACGTGATCGGCAAGCCGAACGCGAACGACGTCATCGAAGTCTGGCGCGACGCCAAGCAGGTCTTTGCCCGCCCGCGGGCCGAGCTTCAGCGGGTGTGGAGCGAAGTCTCCTGGCGCATCGCCGGGCTGCGCGACAACCCGGACTGCGCCAACGCCGAGTACGCGCGCGCGACAGATTTGGATGACCGCGGCTTGTCGATGAGCCTCACGTTCGATCCGGCCGAAGACATCGCTGCGCCGTTCATTGCCACCGGCGCGCAGCCGCGCATCGCCATCCTGCGCGAGCAGGGCGTTAACAGCCAGTACGAAATGGCATCGGCCTTCGACCGTGCCGGCTTTGCCGCAATCGATGTGCACATGACCGACCTGCTGGAGGGCCGCGCGAATCTTGCCGACTTCAAGGGGCTGGCCGCCTGCGGTGGCTTCTCGTATGGCGACGTGCTCGGCGCTGGCGGCGGCTGGGCCAAGACGATCCTCTATCACCCGCAACTCGCCGAGCAGTTCGCCGCGTTCTTCGCGCGGCCCGAAAGCTTCTCGCTCGGCATTTGCAACGGCTGTCAGATGATGAGCCAGCTCGCGCCGCTGATCCCCGGTGCGCAGCACTGGCCGCGCTTCGAGCGCAATGCGTCGGCGCAGTACGAGGCGCGGCTGGTGCAGGTGGAGGTTCAGCCTTCGCCCTCGCTCTTCTTTGCCGGCATGGAAGGCAGCCGAATGCCGATTGCCAACGCGCACGGCGAAGGGCGCGCGGTGTTCGCCTCGGCCGAGGCGCAAGCGCACGCGTTGGTGGCGGTGCGCTACGTGGACTCGCTCGGCCAGCCGACGGAAACGTATCCGTACAACCCGAACGGCTCGCCCGGTGGAATCACGGGGCTGACCACGCCGGACGGCCGCTTCACGATCCTGATGCCCCATCCGGAGCGGGTACGGCGCACGGTGCAACTGAGCTGGCAGCCGCCGGGCTTGGCCGAGGACTCGCCGTGGATGCGGATGTTCCGCAACGCCCGGCGTGCGGTCGGCTGACGGGAACGCCGGCGCAAGGCGCGGCCGCGGGTGAGTGCTGCACAAGAACGCGCGATAGAGCGGTTGGCCAGCAACGCGACATTCCCGTAAATTCGGGATCTTGCTAAAAACACAAAAATCGAGGGAGAAATGGCAATGCGTTTGAATCTTCGGCTGCCCCGTCGTCGGGGCGAGTCGCCAGGGTTGTCGCTGCGATGATGGCGCTCGCCGACCCGACTCCAGCACGCATGGCATCGTCGACTTATCGCAAAACCGCAGCCGGCTCGGCGGAGATCGCCCACCGGCAGGCCCTGCGCGACGCGCAGAAGCGCTCCGTTTTGCTGCTGCTCGATGGGCATCGGTCGGTCGCCGACGTGGCGCAGACGTTGCGGGTCGATGCCGCAATTGCCGAGGCTATCGTCGCCGAGCTCGTGCAACTTGGCCTGGCTCAGGCGTCGCAGGAGGCGCTCGCCGCCGCGGGCGCTCCCGACCTGCCATCGAGGAGCGAGGTCGAACGCGTGTATGCGCGCTACCTCGGCCCTCTGGCCCCGATGTTGGTGGCAAAGCATTTGCCGGAGGCGCGCGATCGCGCTGACCTGATTGCCAGGCTGGCCAGCCATTTGACCGACGAGTCGCTGCGCGCCGACTTCGTGGCTGAGGTGTCGCAATTGCGCTGAGGCCGGTGGCGCTCGGTACCAACGCTGTTTATCGGGAGAGTCTCATGGGTCTACGCGGTAAGTTCAATCTCGCTTTTATCGTCATCTTTGCCGTCGGTGTGGCGGTGACGGCATGGGTGGCCTATCGCCTGCTCGAAGACAATGCCAAGAGTGAAGTGGCGCGCAAGGCCTTGCTGATGATGGATGCCGCCAGCGCCGTTCGGCGCTACACGAATGCCGAGGTGCGGCCGCAACTCGATCGCCTCGGCAGCGAGGAGTTCCTGCCGCAAACCGTACCGGCATTTGCGGCAACCGAGACCGTCGGCGCATTGGGGCGCACCGGCACGAGCTACACCGGCTACACGTACAAGGAAGCGGTTCTCAATCCAACCAACCCGCGCGATCTGGCCACCCCGTGGGAACGGCAGCTGGTCGAAACGTTTCGTACCTCGCCGCAGCAGCAGGAGTTGATCGGCGAGCGGGGCGACGGCGCCGAGCGGATTCTGTACATCGCCCGTCCGATCAAGATCACCGACCCGGCCTGTCTGGTGTGCCACAGTACTCCGGCGGCAGCGCCGGCAGCCTTGATCCGGCGTTATGGTGACGCGGGCGGCTTTAACTGGACACTGAACGAAATCGTCGGCGCTCAGGTGGTGACGGTGCCGATGTCCGTCCCGCTCGCGGCGGCGTAGCGGGCATTCTGGACTTTCATCACGGCTCTGGGCGCAATCCTGATCGCTGCTGCCGTCGTGCTCAACGTCATGCTGGCGCGACTCATCCTGCGGCCCGTCATCGGCCTCGCCGAAATCGCCGAGCAAATCAGCACGGGCGACTTCTCCAAGCCGGAGTTCAAGAGCGGCAGCCGCGACGAAATCGCCCGACTGGGCGAGTCGTTCAACCGGATGCGGCGCAGCCTGCAACAGGCGATGCAGATGTTGCGCTGAGGCGCGCGGAGGCGGCGCTGGCCGCTCTCCGTCCTCGGAAGTTCGCCGGACGTTACTTGACGACCGCCTTCTTTTCCAACGAATCGACGTAAGCCTGCACGCGCTGCTGCTGGAGCATTTCGCGGATCTGCGGCTGCACCTTGTCCAGCGGCGGGAACTGCGTGTCGCGCACGTCGTCCAGTTGGATCACGTGCCAGCCAAACTGAGTCTGCACGGGGGTCTGCGTGTACTGGCCCTTTTGCAGCGCGACCATCGCGCCGGAGAACGGCTTGACGAAACCGTCCGGCCCCGCCCAGTCCAGATCGCCGCCGCGCTGGGCGGAGCCGGGGTCCTTGGACTTCTGCTTGGCCAGTTCGTCGAACTTGGCGCCCTTCTTGAGTTGATCGATCACGGCCTTCGCGTCGGCTTCGTTCTCGACCAGGATGTGGCGGGCGCGGTACTCCTTGGCGCCGGCGGCGGCCTTCTGCTTGTCGTACTCGGCCTTGATCTGCGCTTCGGTGACCGGGTTCTTCTCGACCACGTCGCGCATCAGCGCCTGGATGATCACGTTCTGCCGTTGCAGGTCGAGCTGGAACTTTACGTCCGGCTTGTCGACGATGCCGCGCTTGGTCGCGTCTTCGAGGAGGATCTCGCGGCGGATCAGCTCCTTCTTGACCATCTCGCGCAACTGCGGCGAGTCTTTCTGCCCCTGTTGCTCGGCGAACTTGAGCCAGGCGTCTTCGCGCGACTTCGGGATCGGCTTGCCGTTGACTGTGGCCACGTTCTGGGCGGAGGCGACGCCGGCCACGGTGGCGAGCGCGAAAATGAGCAGGGCTTTACGCATGGGTCGAACCTTGAGGGTCAAGAGGAGGGGGCCGGGGGCCGCGCTATTCGTCGGGCGCCGCAAGGGTGAGCGCCAGCGCGTGAATGTCGTGTTGCATCAGGTCGGCGAGGGCATCATACACAAGGCGGTGCCGCGCCAGCCGGGTCAAGCCCGCGAAGCGCCGACTCACCAGGCGCACGCGGTAGTGGCCGCCGCCAGTCGCCGCTCCGGCGTGGCCGGCATGCTTGTGGCTTTCGTCCTCGATCTCGACCGACTGCGGCTCCAGCGCCGCGCGCAGCCGCGCTTCGATGAGCGCCACGTGGGTATCAGCCATCTTTGCCCTCCGGCATGTGGCGCGCCATCCAGAACCCCATGCCGAGGACGAACGCAAAAGTCAGCCCGAGCAAGCCGAAGAGCTTGAAGCTCACCCAGGTCGCGGTGGAGACGGTGTAAGCGACCACGAGATTGAGCACCGCGAGTGCGGCGAAGAAGGCGGTCCAGGCCCAGAGCAGCTGGTCCCACACGGGAGCCGGCAGCGTCAGCTTGTCGCCGAGCACGGTACGGATGAAGTTGCGCTGCGCGACGAGCTTGCCGCCGGCAAGGATCGCCGCGAACAGCGCATACAGGATGCTCGGCTTCCACTTGATGAAGGTTTCGTCGTGTAGCCAGATCGTCGCGCCACCAAAGACGACGATCACCGCGACCGACAGCATCAGCATCGCATCGACCCTGCGGCGGGTGGCCAGTTGCCACGCTACCTGCAACAGGGAAACGACGATCGCCACCGCGGTGGCGAGCAGGATCGGCGCCTGCCCCGGAGGGATCGTGCCGTCGCCGATCAGCGGGCGCAGCAGCGCGCCGGCCCAGGCCTCGGCCTGTGCGGGGTTGGCGCCGGCCAGCTGGTAGGCGGCAAAGAACAGCAGGACGGGGAGCAGGTCGAACAGGAGTTTCATCTGCGCGTCCTCCGTCGTTCCCGCGCAAGCGGGAACCCAGTCCCTTCGTTGGAGGCGTGCTCGATTCCCGCTTCCGCGGGAATGCCGTCGACGGAAGTGCAAGCAGAGTTCACGAAGAGCAACTCAATTGCAGCCCTGCCGCCCAGTCCGGCGGCGGCTTGGCATAGGCCTCGAACTCGGGTTGCTCCGCAAAGGGGCGGCGCAGCAGAGCGAGCAGCCGCTCGACCTCGGCAAAGTCGCGCGGCGCGCCGTCGTCGCCACGCGCTTTGCGGATCGCGGCTTCGGCCAGGTAATTGCGCAAGACGTACTTCGGGTTGACGCGATTCATCCGCGCGGCGCGCTCGGCATCGACGCTGGCTTCGCGCTTCAGGCGCAAGCGATAGTCGGCCGCCCAGGCATCGAAGGCGGCGCGGTCGGCGAAGAGGTCGCGTACCGGTGCGTCGTCGGCGGGGTCGGTCGTATCGACGCGCAGCCGCGACAGATTGCGCCAGAACGACGTCCAGTCGGCGCGGTTGGCATGCAGCGCGGCCAGCAGCCGCTCGATCAGCGCATCGTCGCCGTCCTGCGCGGTGGCGAGCCCCAGCTTGGCGCGCATGTGCTCGCCGATGGCCGTTTCGTATTCGCCGAGGTAGACATCGAGCGCCGCCTGCGTGGCCTGTACGTCGCCGGTCAGCGGCACCGCGGCCTGCCCGAGGCAGTACAGATTCCAGTGGCCGATCTTCGGCTGCATCGCGTAGGCGTAGCGGCCGTGCTCGTCGCTGTGATTGCAGATGTGGTTGGCGTCGAAGCCGTCCATGAAGCCGAACGGCCCGTAGTCGAGTGTGAGCCCGAGCAGCGACATGTTGTCGCTGTTCATCACGCCGTGCATGAAGCCCACCGCCTGCCAGTACGCAATCAGCCGCGCGGTGCGGCGGGCCACTACTTCCAGCCAAGCGAGATAGGGCTGGCGTGCATCGCGGCAGTCGGGGAAGAACTCGTCAATCGCATAGTCGGCCAGCGCGCGAAGTTCTTCGTGCCGGTTGTGCCAGTAGAAAAACTCGAAGTGGCCAAAGCGCAGAAAGCTCGGTGCCATTCTCGTGACCACCGCGGCGGACTCGACAGTTTCACGAAAGACCGGGGTGTCCGATCCCACCAGCATCAGCGCACGCGTGGTCGGCACGCCGAGGGCGGCCATCGCCTCCGAGCACAGAAACTCGCGGATCGAGGAGCGCAGCACCGCGCGCCCGTCGGCAAAGCGGGAGTAGGGCGTCTTGCCCGCGCCCTTCAGTTGCAGTTCCCAGACGCGACCGTCCGGCGCGATCACGCCACCCAGCAGGTGCGCGCGCCCGTCGCCCAACTGCGGCACGTAGACGCCGAACTGATGCCCCGCGTAGACGGCGGCAAGTGGCTCGGCGCCGGGCGGCACGGAGTTACCAGCAAGCGCGGCGACCGCCTGTGGGGTGCGCAGCTCGCCAGGCGGCAGCCCGATCGTCTCGGCCGCTGCGTCGGACACCGCTACCAGATAGGGGTCGGGCAAGGGCGTTGGCGCAAGCCGCGTGTAGAACGACCCCGGCAGCCGCGCAAAGCCGTTGTGCCAACGCAGCGCGTCGAGGGCGGCAGGCGAGTCGGCAGCGGCAAAGGGTGGCAACGGCGAGTTCAAACGGAGGCTCCAGCGCGGCGGCGAATTGTATCGACCGCAGGTTTTAGACTGCGTTCCATAAACACGCCGGCGCGCCGTCGGCGCAAAAGCAAGGAGACCCTCCGATGCTGCACGGCCTGATGATGCAGGTGCCGCTGGCGATCTCGTCGCTGATCGAGCACGCCGACCGCCACCACCCCGACGCGAAAGTCGTCTCGCGCCGGGTCGAAGGCGACGTTCACCACACCACCTGGCGCGCCCTGCACCGCCGCGCGCGGCAGATGGCGAGCGCCTTGCAGACTCCGGGCCTGGAGCGCAGCGACCGCATCGCCACGCTGGCCTGGAACGGCTACCGACACATGGAGCTGTACTTCGCGGTGTCCGGCAGCGGCTTGGTGCTGCACACGATCAACCCAAGGCTGCACCCGGAGCAACTCGCCTGGATCGTCAACCACGCCGAAGACCAGTATCTCTTTTTCGATCTGACCTTCCTGCCGCTGGTGGAAGCGATTGCGCCGCATTGCCGCGGCGTGCGCGGCTGGGTGGCAATGATCGACCGCGACCGGATGCCCGCACAGAGCAAGACGCCGCTGATCTGCTACGAAGAACTGATCGAGCGCGGCTCGCCCGACTATGTGTGGCCGGAGTTCGACGAGAACCTCGCGTCCTCGCTCTGCTACACGTCGGGCACCACGGGCAACCCGAAGGGCGTGCTGTACAGCCACCGCTCGACCGTGTTGCACAGCTACGCGGCGGCGCTGCCGGACGCGCTGAACGTCTCTTCGCGCGACTGCATCCTGCCGGTCGTGCCGATGTTCCACGTCAACGCCTGGGGCCTGCCCTACGTGGGCGCGCTGACCGGCGCCAAGATGGTCTTCCCCGGCGCGCAACTGGACGGCAAATCGCTGTACGAATTGTTCGAAGCCGAGGGCGTGACCTGCTCGGCCGGCGTGCCCACCGTCTGGCAGGGTTTGCTCGGCCACGTCGAAGCCAACAATCTGCGGTTTTCGACGATGAAGCGCACGGTCATCGGCGGCGCCGCCTGCCCGCCGGCAATGCTGCGCCTGTTCCAGCAGAAGTACGGCGTACAGGTGATCCATGCCTGGGGCATGACGGAGATGAGCCCGCTCGGCACCTCCTGCACGCTGAAAGGCAAGCATGCCGGCCTGCCGGAGGCAGAGCGGCTGGCGATCCAGTACAAGCAGGGCCGCGCGATCTACGGCGTGGACATGAAGATCGTCGACGTGGACGGCAGCGAACTGCCGTGGGACGGCAAGACCTTTGGCGACCTGCTGGTGCGCGGGCCGTGGATCCTGCGCGAATACTTCAAGGGCGACGGCGGCGACCCGCTCAAGCGCGATGCTGCGGGGCGAGGCTGGTTTCCGACCGGCGACGTGGCCACCATCGACGCCGACGGCTACATGCACATCACCGACCGCAGCAAGGACGTGATCAAGTCCGGCGGCGAGTGGATCAGCTCGATCGAACTGGAAAACATCGCGGTGGCGCACCCCGCGGTGGCGATGGCGGCGTGCATTGGCGTGCAGCACCCCAAGTGGGACGAGCGGCCGATCATCGTGGTCGTGCGCAAGCCGGACGCCAAGCTGGAAAAGGCCGAGCTGCTCGCCTGGTACGCCGACAAAGTGGCGAAGTGGCAGGTGCCGGACGACGTGGTGTTCGTCGAGGCCATCCCGCTGGGCGCCACGGGCAAGATGCTCAAGACGCGGCTGCGCGAGCAGTTGAAAGACTACGTGCTGCCGGCCCGAAGCGCGCGCCGCGGGTAAACCCGCGGCACTGCGGCTTTACCGGGGCGGGGCGCGCCAGTAATCTCCGCGGCCATAACAACCACACCGCAAGGAGACCCGCCATGTTCTCGATCACCCGCCGGCTGCTGGCCGGTCTGGCTGCGCTGCTGCTCGCCAGCGGCGGCGCCCTCGCGCAAAGCAAAGGCGCCGCGTCCGCTGCCGCGCCGGCAGCGCAAACGGTGAAGATTGCTTTCGTCGACCCGCTGTCCGGGCCGTTCGCGGCCGTGGGGCAGAACATCCTCAAGCACTTCCAGCAGGCGGCAGAGATCGTCACCAGCAAGCAACTGGCCGGCCCCGGCATCAAGTTCGAGATCGTGCCCTTCGACAACAAGGGCTCGCCGCAGGAGTCGTTGACGGTGCTCAAATCGATCATCGACCAGGGCATCCGCTACGTGGCTCAGGGCAACGGCTCGCACGTGGCGATTCCGCTGGCGGATGCGATCGCCAAGCACAACGAGCGCAACCCCAACCAGTCGATCGTGTTTCTCAACTACGCGGCGGTGGACCCGGATCTCACCAACAGCAAGTGCAATTTCTGGCACTTTCGCTTCGACGCCAACACCGACATGAAAATGGAGGCGTTGACCGAGTACATGTTGGGCCGGCCCGAGATCAAAAGCGTCTACCTGATCAACCAGAACTACTCGCACGGCCAGCAGGTGACGCGGGTGGCCAAGGAGATGCTGGCGCGCAAGCGGCCCGACGTGAAGATCGCCGGCGAAGACCTGCATCCGCTGGGGCAGGTGCGCGACTTCGCACCGTACATCGCCAAGATCCGCGCCTCCGGTGCGGATACGGTGATCACCGGCAACTGGGGGCCCGACCTGGTGCTACTGGTGCGCGCGGCGCGCGACGCGGGGCTGAACGTCAACTTCTACACCTACTACGCGGGCGTGATCGGCACGCCCACGGCGATCGGCCCGGCCGGCGCGGAGTTGGTGCGGCAAGTCAGCTACTGGCACCCGAACATCGCCAAGTACCCGTATGAAGACCTCTACACCGAGTTCAAGAAGCGCTACAAGGAAGAGTGGTACACGCTGGCGGCGTTTACGTCGATGACGATGCTGGCCGAGGCCATCAAGCGCGCCAAGAGCACCGACCCGCTGCGCGTGGCGTACACGATGGAAGGTCTGAGGATGCCCACCGTGATGGGCGAAGTCGAAATGCGCGCCGCCGACCACCAGTTGCAGCAGCCGCTGTTCATCTCGGTGTGGACCAAGGCCGGCGGCGAGGTCAAGCACGACTCGGAGAACACCGGCTACGGGTTCAAGACGGTCCGCGCGATCGACACCTTCGTCGGGGCGCAGCCGACCAGTTGTCAGATGCAGCGGCCGGCAAGACCTTGAGTGTCTCGGTAACGCTTTGCCGCGGAGTTCTGCCCATGCCCTCACCCGACGCCTGCGGCGGCACCCTCTCCCGCTGATGCGGGCGAGGGTTGTGTGCTCCCCTCGACCGCATCAGCGGGAGAGAGGCCGGGGGTGAGGGCAAAGCAGCGCCGCGAAATCGGCAAACGCGCTTCGTGACCCCCGAAACCGCCTTCATCCAGTTGCTCAACGGCCTGTCCTACGGGCTGTTGCTGTTCATGCTGGCGGCGGGGTTGACACTGATCCTGTCGTTAATGGGCGTGCTCAACTTCGCACACGCCAGCTTCTACATGCTGGGGGCCTACTTCGGCTACCAGCTTTCTGCCTGGTTCGGCTATTGGCCGGCGTTCGTGCTGGCGCCGCTGCTGCTCTTCGCGCTCGGCGCGGCGGTCGAGCGCTGGGGACTGCGCCGCGTGCACCAGTGGGGCCACGTGCCTGAGCTGCTCTTCACCTTCGGGCTGTCCTACATCGTCGTCGAGCTGGTACAGGTGATCTGGGGCCGCGCCGCGGTGCCGTACCGGATCCCGCCGGAGCTCGACGGGCCGCTTGGGCTGCTGCAAGGTTTTGGGGTGACCTTTCCTGCCTATCGCGTGTTTGCGATGGGTGTCGCGGTGGCGATGCTGGTGGCGTTGTGGTGGCTCATCAACCGCACGCGCGTCGGACTGGTGATCCGTGCGTCACTCACGCATCCGCAGCAGGTCGAGGCACTCGGCCACAACGTGCCGCGGGTGCAGATGCTGGTCTTCGGCGGCGGCTGCGCGCTGGCGGGGGTGGCGGGCGTGGTGGGCGGCAATCTCTTCGTCACCGAGCCGGGCATGGCGGGCGCCGTAGGCGCGATCCTCTTCGTGGTGATCGTGATCGGCGGCATGGGGTCGTTGGCGGGCGCCTTCATCGCCTCGCTCGCACTCGGGCTGATCGACGCCTTCGGCAAGACAAGCGACGCTTCGCTCGCCTGGCTGCTGACCACGCAGTTCAATGTCGCGGTCGATGCGCAGTCGGCCGGCTGGCCGCTGCTCAAGCTCACCATCGCACAACTGACGCCGGTGCTGCCCTTCCTGCTGCTGGTGCTGATCCTGATCTTCCGGCCCAAGGGCCTGCTCGGTACGCGCGAGGGTTGAGGTGACCGAGCCCGTGCTGCGCTACAGGCCGGTCAACCTCGGCCGCTGGGTGATCTGGGGCTTCGCGGCGCTGCTGTTCGCGACACTGCCGCTCGTCTTCGACGACCTGTTTGCCAAGAGCCTGTTGTCGCAGATGGGCATCATGATCGTGTTCGCCTTGTCGTACAACATGCTGCTCGGGCAAAGCGGGATGCTGAGCTTCGGCCACGCGGTGTACTCGGGGCTCGGCGCGTACTTTGCGATCCACCTGCTGGTGTGGATCGCGCAGGGCAAAGTGGCGTTTCCGGTGTCGCTGCTGCCGCTGGTGGGCGGACTGGCGGGGATGGCCTTCGGCGTCATCTTTGGCTGGCTCACCACGCGCAAGGCGGGCACGCCCTTCGCGATGATCACGCTCGGCATCGGCGAGATGGTGTTTGCCGCCTCGCTTATGTTCCCCGGCTTCTTTGGCGGCGAGGCGGGCGTGAGCGGCAACCGCACCGCGGGCGGACCGTTTCTCGGCATCAAGTCGCTGACCTTCGGCCCGGACATCCAGATCTACTACCTGATCGCGGCCTGGACCTTCGTCTGCATGTTGGCGATGTTCGCACTGACGCAAACGCCGCTTGGGCGCATCGCCAATGCCGTGCGCGACAACCCGGAGCGCGCCGAGTTCATCGGCTACAACACGCAGCGGGTGCGCTGGCTGATGCTCATCTTGTCGAGCTTCTTTGCCGGTATCGCGGGCGGGCTGTCCGCGCTGTACTTCGAGATCGTGTCGGCGGAGAACCTGTCGGCGATCCGCTCGGGTGGTGTGCTGCTGGCCGCCTTTATCGGCGGCGCGGCGTTTTTCTTCGGGCCCATTTTGGGTGCCGTGCTGTTCGTGCTGTTTGCGGTGGCGCTGTCGGAGTTCACCAAGGCCTGGCAGTTGTATCTGGGCCTGTTCTTCGTGCTGCTGGTGATGTATGCGCCGGGCGGGCTGGCGAGCCTGATCCTGATGAACCTGCGGGTGCTGAAGCTCCGCAAGTTCGCGCGACTGCGCGACCCGTACTTCGGCGTCATCGCGGCGGCGGCCTTGCTGGCGGCGGGGGTGGTGATGCTGGTGGAGCTGACCTATCACCTGACGCTGGACTACGCGGCGGGGCCGCAGGTGAGGGTCTTCGGCCTGCCGCTTTCCACCGACCGGGCCGAGAGCTGGGTGCTGATGGCCAGCGTGATCGCCGCCGGCGCGACGGGCTTCGAATACATGCGGCGCGTGTTCAAGGCGCAGTGGGACGCGATCGCCGTCGAGATCGAAGACTGGTTGCGCGAGAACCCGGACGACAGATGACTGCGCCCGCCCTGGAACTGCGCGCGTTGCGCAAGAGTTTTGGCGCCACTGAGATCATCCGTGGCGTGGATCTGACCGTCGCCGCCGGCGAGCGGCACGCGATCATCGGGCCGAACGGCGCGGGCAAGTCCACGCTCTTCAATCTGATCTCCGGCCGCTTTGCGCCGAGCAACGGCTCGATCCGCTTGAACGGCGAGGAGATCGCCGGCCGCAAGCCCTACGAGATCAACCGGCTGGGTCTGTCGCGGTCGTTCCAGATCACCAACATCTTTCACCGGCTGACGGTGTTCGAGAACCTGCGCTGCGCGGTGCTGTGGTCGCTCGGCTACCGCTACTCGTTCTGGCAGCGCTTGAACGCGCTGACCGATGCAGCCGACCGCGCCGAGGAGGTGCTCGCCCGCATCGGCCTGCGCCGGCGCCGCAACATCGCCGCCGGACAACTGACCTACGCCGAGCAGCGCGCGCTGGAACTCGGCATCACTATCGCCGGCGGTGCCAACGTGATCTTGCTCGACGAACCCACCGCCGGCATGAGCCGCAGCGAGACCGCCAATGCGGTCGCGCTGATCCGCGAGGTGACCGCTGGCAAGACGCTGGTGATGGTCGAGCACGACATGGGCGTGGTGTTCGGGCTTGCCGATCGCATCTCGGTACTGGTGTATGGCGAGGTGATCGCCAGCGGCAGCCCGGCCGAGATCCGCACCGATGCGCGGGTCAAGGAGGCCTATCTCGGCACCCAGGCGGAGGCCGCCTGATGCTTGCGGTGCGCAATATGCAAGCCTGGTACGGCAAGAGCCACGTGCTGCACGGTGTGGACCTGACGGTCGGCAGCGGCGAGATCGTGAGCCTGCTCGGGCGTAACGGAGTCGGGCGCTCAACCACCGCCAAGGCGATCATGGGCATGGTCGATCGCACCGGTGTGGTGGACTTTGGCGACGAGGACCTGGTGCGGCTTTCGACCCACCAGATCGCCCATCGCGGCATCGGCTACGTGCCGGAGAGCCGCGACATCTTTGGCGACCTGACCGTCGAGGAAAACCTGATCCTCGGGCTGAAGGGTCGCAAGGCGGGCCGCTGGAGCTTCGACGACATGTACGCGCTATTCCCCCGCCTGCGCGAGCGGCGCACCACGCAGGCGGGTGTGCTCTCCGGCGGCGAGCAGCAGATGCTGACGCTGGCGCGCACGATGATGGGCGACCCGAAGCTGGTGCTGATCGATGAGCCGACCGAGGGCCTGGCGCCGAAGATCGTCGAACTGGTGGCCGAGTTCCTGCGCGCGCTGAAGGAGCGTGGCGTGTCGGTGCTGCTGATTGAGCAAAAGCTCACCATTGCGCTGGAGATCTCGCAGCGCGTGTACGTGATGGGGCATGGGCACATGGTCTTCGAGGGCACGCCCGATGAGCTGCGGCGGAACCGGTTGGTCAGGCAGGAGTGGCTGGAGGTTTGAGCGTTGGTTGTGGCGCGTTTGTTGAAAACGCGCCATAATATCGGCGCAATTATTCGAAATCGCGCCACGCTCAACCGTCCACCCATGTCACGCCCAAGTACCGCCATCGAAGACCAATTGCGCATCGAGCAGCATCTGACGCTCGAGCCGACGCCCGTCTCCGTCGAGAGCATCGTCGCCGCGCTGCGGCCACCGCTGCCCCGGCGCACGGTGCAGCGCCGGCTGGCCGAGCTCGTGGCCCGGCGTCGCATCGTGCGCAGCGGCGCCGGGCGGGGCGCCAAGTACCGTTTGCCGGGCTCCGGCCTGAGGGTCGAACAGGAAATTGCGCCAAATGCCCCGACGGCTCGCGCCGAAACCGTCATCCCGCTCTCGCCCGAGGCGCGCGAACTGCAAGCCGCCATCCGCCGGCCCTTTCACCTGCGCCCGCCGGTGGGCTACCAGATCGAGTTCCTCGATCGCTATCACCCCAACAGCAGCTACTACCTGCCGGAAGCGCTACGGGCGCAGTTGCGGGAAATGGGCGCCTCGCCGATGCAGGATGCGCCGGCAGGCACCTTTGCGCGCGACATCTTGAATCGGCTGCTGATCGACCTTTCCTGGGCCTCGTCGCACCTTGAGGGCAACACCTACAGCCGGCTCGACACGCAGCGGCTGATCGAACTGGGCGAGGCCGCCGCCGGCAAGGACAGTCTGGAAACCCAGATGATCCTCAACCACAAGGCGGCCATCGAACACCTGGTGGACCACGCCGCGCGCCTCAAGGTGGACCGCACGCACCTGATCGCGCTGCACGCGTTGCTTGCCGATGGCCTGATGCCCGACCCGACGGCCATCGGACGGCTGCGCAAGCGGGCGGTGGACATCGGCGGCTCGGCGTACCGCCCGCTGGGGTTTCCGCAGCAAGTGGCGGAGCTCTTCGACATCGTCGTCGCTAGCGCCGCGCAGATCGACGACCCCTTCGAGCAGGCCTTCTTCCTGATGGTGCACCTGCCCTACCTGCAACCGTTCGAGGACGTAAACAAGCGCGTGTCGCGGCTGGCGGCCAATATCCCACTGATCCGGCGCAACCTGTGCCCGTTATCGTTCATCGACGTGCCTCCGCGCGCCTACACCGATGCGATGCTGGCGGTGTACGAGTTCAATCGCATCGAGCTGCTGCGCGACGTGTTTGCGTGGGCCTACGAACGCTCCTGCCAGCAGTACGTCGCGGTACAGAAGCGGATGGTGCCGCCGGATACGTTTCGGCTGCGCTACCGGGCCGAACTCGCCGAGGCGATGCGCACGCTGGTGCAGGGCCGCCGCAAACCGACCGCGGCGCAGATCGCGCGCGCCACACCGCGCGCGGTGCCCGCTGCCGCGCGGCGGCGCTTTGCCGACCTCGTGCTGCGCGAGTTCGAAAGCCTGCACGCGGGCAACGTCGTACGCTTCGGCCTGCATCCGTTTGAATTCGACGCGTGGCAG
Source organism: Betaproteobacteria bacterium (assembly GCA_046316025.1). GTDB lineage: Bacteria > Pseudomonadota > Gammaproteobacteria > Burkholderiales > Burkholderiaceae_F > JAJTHJ01. The sequence goes on from JBKCXU010000042.1 coordinate 16,547, forward strand.
AAAGCGACCCGCAGCAAATGAGCACCACCTGGTACGAAGTGCGCGGCAACGTCGCCGTGCTGCAACTGGACAACCCGCCGGTCAACGGCATGTCGCACGCGGTACGCCGCGCACTGGTCGAGGGACTGGAGCGCGCGCTGGACGATCCGGCGGTGACCGCCATCGTCATCACCGGCACCGACCGCGTGTTCTCCGGCGGTGCGGACATCCGCGAGTTCAACACGCCGGCGATGCTGGCGGAGCCGAATCTGTTGCAGGCGATCGCGGCGGTCGAGTCCGCGCCCAAGCCTGTGATCGCGGCAATCAACGGCGTGTGCATGGGCGGCGGGTTGGAGTTGTCGCTCGGCTGCCATTACCGGATCGCCACCCCCGACGCCTCGATGGGCCTGCCGGAAGTGAAGATCGGCCTGCTGCCCGGCGCCGGCGGCACGCAGCGGCTGCCGCGCGCGGTGGGAGTAGCCAAGGGTTTGCAGATGATCGCCAGTGGCGACGCGATCCGCGCCGAGGACGCGCTCGCGTCCGGGCTGATCGCGCGCATCGTCGAGCGCAGTAGCTTTGACGGTGTGATGCAGTTTGTGCGAGAAGTCGCCGCCCGCCGGCCGCTGCCCCGGCTGCGCGACCAGCCCGCTGCACTGCCCCTTGGCATCGACACCGCCGCGCTCTTTGCGCAGGCGCGCGCGCAAGTGGCCCAGCAGGCGCGCGGGCTGCCGGCGCCCGGCAAGTGCGTCGATGCGGTCGAGGGCGCCGTCGCGCTGCCGTTCGACGAAGGCATGGCCAACGAGCGGCGGCTCTTCATCGAACTCATCCAGTCGCCCGAGTCCAAGGCCCTGCGCCACGCTTTCTTTGCCGAGCGCGCGGCGGGCAAGGTGGCCGGCGTGCCGGAGGGCACCGCGCCACGCCCGCTGCGTGCAGTCGCGGTGCTCGGCTTCGGCACCATGGGCGGCGGCATTGCGATGAGCCTCGCCAACGCGGGTCTGCCCGTCACCGTCTACGAGAAAGAGCAGGCCGCGCTCGACCACGGCCTGGCCGCCTGCCGCGCCAACTGGGAAGCCACGGCCCGCAAGGGCCGCCTGACCGCGGAGCAGGTGCAGCAGCGCCTCGCGCTGCTCAAGCCCACGCTCGATTTCAACGCCGTGGCCGATGCCGATCTGGCGATCGAGGCCGTCTACGAGGATCTCGCCGTCAAGCAGGACACGTTCAAGCGCTTGGATGCTGTGTGCAAACGCGGCGCGATCCTCGCCACCAACACCTCCACGCTCGACGTGAACCGCATCGCGGATGCCACCACGCGCCCGCGGGACGTGATCGGCCTGCACTTCTTCAGCCCCGCCAACGTGATGCGGCTGCTGGAGATCGTGCGCGCCGACCGCACCGCGCCCGACGTGCTGGCGACCGCGCTGGCGCTCGCCAAGCGCATCGGCAAGGTGGGCGTGGTCTCGGGCGTGTGCGACGGCTTCATCGGCAACCGGATGCTGGAGCAGTACATCCGGCAGTCGCTGTTCCTGGTGGACGAAGGCGCGTCGCCCGCGCAGATCGACGCCGCGCTCACGCGCTTTGGTATGGCGATGGGGCCGTTTGCGATGTACGACCTGGCCGGCATGGACATCGGCTACGCGATCCGCCAACGGCGCTACGTCGAGAAGCCGCAGGTCACCTACTCAAAGATCGCCGACCAGGTGGTCGAGCTCGGCCGCCTGGGCCAGAAGACCGGCAAGGGCTGGTACCGCTATGAACCCGGCAACCGCACCCCGCTGCCCGACCCGGAAATCGATGCGCTGATCGAGGCGCACCAGAAAAGCATCGGCCTCACTCCGCGCGCGATCGACGATACCGAGATCGTCGGACGATGCATCTGGGCGCTAGTCAACGAAGGCGCGCGCATCCTGGAAGAGGGCATCGCGCAACGCGCAAGCGACATCGACCTCGTCTACCTGCACGGCTACGGCTTCCCGCCCGCACGCGGCGGACCGATGTTCCATGCGCAGCAGGTGGGGTTCGACAAAGTGCTGGTCGACATGAAGCGGTACGCGGCCAATTCGCATGGCGATCCGGGGGTCTGGACGCCGGCGGCGCTGCTGGCGCAGGCAGCACAAACCGGAAAGTGGCCGCGTTGATGGCCGAACGGCTGCTGGTCCGCCGCGACCTCCAGTTCCTGCTCTACGAGTGGCTCGCAGTCGAGCAGTTGACCGCGCGGCCACGTTACGCGGAACACAGCCGCGAGACCTTCGATGCCGCGCTCGACAGCGCGGAGCGCATCGCCACCGAACTCTTCGCCCCGCACAACCGCAAGAACGATGAGCAGGAGCCGCGCTTCGACGGCGAGCGTGTGCAGCTGATCCCTGAGGTCGGGCAGGCGCTGGCCGCCTTTATCGAGGCGGGCTTCATGACGGCGGAGCACGACGCGGAGTTCGGCGGCATGCAGTTGCCGCTAGTCGTCGCCAAGGCCTGCTTTGCTTACTTCTCCGCCGCCAACATCGCCACCAGCGGCTACCCGTTCCTGACCATCGGCAACGCCAATCTGCTGCTGGCGCACGGCAGCGGCGCGCAGATCGACGCCTTCGTCCGCCCGCTGCTGGCGGGGCGCTGGTTCGGCACCATGTGTCTGTCGGAGCCGCAGGCCGGCTCTTCGTTGGCGGACATCGCCACCCGCGCGGTCTATGAGCGTGACTCGCCGCTCGGCCCGCAGTACCGGCTTACCGGCAACAAGATGTGGATTTCGGGCGGCGAGCATGAGCTGACCGAGAACATCGTCCATCTGGTGCTGGCGAAGATCCCCGGTGCCGACGGCAAGCTGCCAGCGGGTGTGAAGGGCATCTCGCTTTTCATCGTGCCCAAGCGACTCGTCGGCAGCGGCGAGCGCAACGACGTGGTGTTGGCGGGCCTGAACCACAAGATGGGCTATCGCGGCACGACCAACTGCCTGCTCAACTTCGGCGAGGGGCGGCACCGGCCCGAGGGCAAGCCGGGTGCGATCGGCTATCTCGTCGGCGCGCCAGGGCAGGGGCTGGCTGCGATGTTCCACATGATGAACGAGGCGCGTATCGGCGTCGGCCTCGGTGGCGCCGCACTCGGCTACACCGGCTATCTGAATGCGCTCGACTATGCGCGCAACCGGCCACAGGGCCGGCCGCTCGGACCGGCCGGCAAGGATGCCGCCGCGCCGCCGGTGCCGATCGTGCAGCACGCGGACGTGAAGCGCATGTTGCTGGCCCAGAAGTGCTATGCAGAAGGCGCGCTCGCGCTGGTGCTTTACTGCGCGCGGCTGGTCGATGAAGAGAAGTCCGCGCCTGAGGCAGCGGCGCGCGAAGAAGCCGGCCGGCTGCTCGACATCCTGACGCCGATTGCCAAGAGCTGGCCGTCGCAGTGGTGCGTGGAGGCCAACAGTCTGGCGATTCAGGTTTACGGCGGTTATGGCTACACGCGCGACTACCCGGTCGAGCAGTTCTACCGCGACAACCGGCTCAATCCGATCCACGAAGGCACGCACGGCATCCAGGCGCTCGATCTGCTCGGCCGCAAGGCCGCAATGGGCGAAGGCGCCGCGCTCAAGCTCCTCGGCCGCCGGATGGCCGACACCGTCCAGCGCGCCGCCACCGCGCATCACCCCGATACGCGGCGTTGGGGCGAGATGCTGGGTACGCGCGCGGCCCGCTTGGCCGAAGTCACGCGCGCGTTGTGGAGCGCCGGCGACCCGGCGCGAACACTCGCCAACGCGACGCTGTACCTCGAAGCCGCCGGGCACCTGGTCGTCGCCTGGCTGTGGCTGGAACAATCTCTCACCGCCAGCCGCTACTACTGCGATGCCGACAGTGAGTTCTATCACGGCAAGTGGCAGGCTTGTCGTTACTTCTATCTGTACGAGCTGCCGCGGATCGACGCTCAACTCGATCTGCTCGCGAGCCTGGATTGCACTACGCTCGACATGCAAGACCGCTGGTTCTGAGTCGGAGGCGAGTCCGAACGAACTTTCGTTCGTCGTTCCCGCGAAAGCGGGAACCCAGCGAACGCCACAGTCTGGATGCCCGCTTTCGCGGGCATGACGAGCATCCTGCTCAGCGTTTCACAGTCCATGACAGGAGAGAAAGTCGCATGAAAACCCACCGCATCGTTCTCGCCAGCCGACCCACCGGGCTGGTCACGCCCGACAACTTCAGGCTCGAAACGATCGAACTGCCGCCGCTCACCGACGGGAAGCTGCTGGTGCGCAATGACTGGCTGTCGCTCGACCCCTACATGCGCGGGCGGATGAACGAAGGGCGCTCCTACGCGCAGCCGCAGCCGCTTGGCGAGACGATGGTCGGCGGCACGGCGGGCGAGGTGATCGAGTCGCGCCACCCCAAGTTCAAGCCGGGTGACAAGGTCGTCGGCTACTTCGGCTGGCAGGAGGCCGCGCTGTCCGACGGCACCGGCCTGATGAAGGTGGATACGACGCATGTGCCGCTGTCCGCTTACCTCGGCACGGTCGGCATGCCGGGGGTCACCGCCTGGTACGGACTGAACAAGATCATCGAGCCGAAGGCGGGCGAGACCATCGCAGTCTCCGCCGCCAGCGGTGCGGTGGGCGGCGTGGTTGGGCAACTGGCGAAGCTGGCCGGCTGCCGCGCGGTCGGCATTGCCGGCGGCGCCGATAAGTGCAAGTACGTGGTTGAGGAACTGGGCTTCGATGCCTGCATCGACTACAAGTCGCAGGATGTGGCCAAGGCGTTGAAGGACGCGGCGCCTAACGGCATCGACGGCTACTTCGAAAACGTCGGCGGGGCGATGATGGACGCCGTGCTGCCGCGGATGAATGCCTTTGGCCGCATAGCATTGTGCGGGCTGATTGCCGGCTACAACGGCGCGCCGATCCCGATTGCCAATCCGACGTGGTTCTTGGTGAGCCGGCTCAAATTGCAAGGCTTCATCGTGACCGAGCACATGGAACTCTGGCCGCAGGCGCTGAAGGAACTCGGCACGGGGGTCGCGGCCGGCAAGATCAAGTACCGCGAGACGGTGGCCGAAGGCCTCGCCAACGCGCCGCAGGCCTTTATCGGCCTGCTGGCGGGCCGCAACTTCGGCAAGCAACTGGTGAAGCTCGTCTGACCATGCGCGACTTTGCGGGCAAAGTCGCCGTCGTCACCGGTGCGGCGAGCGGCTTCGGCCGCGAGTTCGCGCGGCTGGGCGCGGCGCGCGGGATGCGGCTGGTACTTGCCGATGTGCAGGCCGACGCGCTCGCCACCGCGGCCGATGAGTTGCACGGGCAGAGCGCCGAGGTGCGCACGCTTGCCGTGGACGTGGCCGACGGCGCGCAGGTCGCGCGCCTGGCCGATCTTGCCTACAACGAGTTCGGCGCAGTGCACCTGCTCTTCAACAACGCCGGCGTCGGCTCCGGCGGCCTGCTGTGGGAAAACTCCGAGCGCGACTGGCAATGGGTGCTCGGCGTGAACTTGTGGGGCGTGATTCACGGCGTTCGTCACTTCGTGCCGCGGATGCTGGCGGGCGGAGAAGAAGGGCACATCGTCAACACCGCATCGGTCGCCGGCCTTTTGTCGCCGCCGTTGATGGGTGTCTACAACGTCGGCAAACACGCGGTGGTGGCGCTGACGGAAACCCTGTACCACGACCTGCGCACCGTTCAGGCCAAGATTGGCGCGTCGTTGCTGGCGCCCGCCTTTGTGCCCACCGGCATTGCGCAATCGCACCGCGCGCGGCCCGGGCATCTGGCCAACGAGGGCGGCCCCACCGCCTCGCAGCGGCGCGCGCAGGCCGCCATCGAGAAGGCGGTGGCGAGTGGCCGGCTGAGCGCCGCGGATGTGGCGCGGATCACCTTCGAGGCCATCGCCGAGAACCGCTTCTACGTGCTGACGCACCCGGCCATCCTGCCGACAGTGGAACTGCGCTTTGCCGACGTCCTCGCGCAGCGCAACCCGAGCGACCCGTTCTCGACCAAGCCCGAGGTCAAGCCGAGGCTCGATCCGTGACCGGGATCGCGACCGGGCACTTCGCGGAACTGCCGCACGGCAGTCGCCTGCACTACGCCGCCGGCGGTACGCCCGGCGCGCCGCTGCTGCTTTGTCTGCACGGCTTCCCCGAGTACTGGGGCGCGTGGCAAGAGCTGATGCCGCTGCTGGCCGACGGGCACTACGTGGTCGCGCCCGATCTGCGCGGCTTCAATCTGTCCAGCCAGCCGACGGAGGTTGCGGCCTATCGCGCGCGCGCGATCGTGCGCGATCTGGCCGCGCTGGTGGCGGCGCTGGGCTATCGCGATGCCGCCGCCGTCGCGCACGACTGGGGCGGGGCGGTGGCCTGGCAATGGGCAATCGCTGCACCCGCGCAAGTCCGCCGACTGGTGTCGATCAACTCGCCGCACCCGATCCCCTTCGCGCGTGCATTGGCGACCGACCCGGCCCAGCAGGCGGCCAGCGCCTACATGAACTGGCTGCGCGCGCCGCAGGCGGAGCGCCTGCTGGCCGAAAACGACTACGCGCGGCTGGTGCGCTTCTTCACCGGCATGGCGCGCCCAGAGCGGCCGTGGCTGACGCCGAAGCGCCTGGCCCGCTACCGCGAAGTCTGGGCGCGCGGCCTGACCGGCGGGCTCAACTACTATCGCGCCTCGCCGCTGTACCCGCCTTGCGGCGGCGACTCCGGCGCCGCCGCACTGACGCTCGACCCCGCGCAGTTCCGCGTCCGCGTGCCGACGCTGGTGCTCTGGGGCGAGGCCGATACCGCGCTGCTGCCAAGCCTGCTCGACCCCTTGCCCGAACTGATCGACGACCTGACGGTCGAACGCCTGCCGCACGCCACCCACTGGCTGTTGCACGAGGAGCCGGAGCCGATCGCCGCCTCGATCCGCCGCTTTCTCGCCGCCTGAAAGCATCCCTCTACGCTTTGCCCAAGCCATGCACCCCACTCTGAACCGACTTGCCTTCTTCCTGCTGCTGTTCGTCACGTTCGCCGCCGGCGCGCAAGAACTCAAGCTGCCGCCCGGCGTGGAGAAGGTCGCCACCGTCGAAGGCATCAGCGAATTCAAGCTCGCCAACGGCCTGCGCTTCATCCTGTTTCCGGATGCCTCCAAGCCGACCGCCACCGTCAACATCACCTACCTCGTCGGCTCGCGCCACGAGAACTACGGCGAGACCGGCATGGCGCACCTGCTGGAGCACCTGATCTTCAAGGGCTCGAAGAACTTCCCCGAGCCGGACAAGGAGTTCTCGCGCCGCGGCTTTCGCAACAACGGCACCACCTGGCTGGACCGCACCAACTACTACTCCAGCTTCTCCGCCAGCGAAGACAACCTGCGCTGGGCGCTCGCCTGGAGCGCGGATGCGATGGTCAACTCCTTCATCGCGCGCAAGGACCTCGACAGCGAGATGACGGTCGTGCGCAACGAGTTCGAGATGGGCGAGAACGACCCTAGCCGCGTGATGTTCCAGCGCATGCAGGCGATGCTCTACGACTGGCACAACTACGGCAAGAGCACGATCGGCGCGCGCAGCGACATCGAAAACGTGCGGATCGAAAACCTGCAAGCGCTTTACCGGATGTACTACCAGCCGGATAACGCGGTGCTGACCGTGGCCGGCAAGTTCGATGCGCAACAGACGCTCGACTGGATCGTCCAGTACTTCGGCTCAATCCCCAAGCCCACGCGCGCCTTGCCGCCGCAGTGGACGGTGGAGCCGACCCACGATGGCGAGCGCGAGTTCCGCGTGCGGCGCAAGGGCGAGATTCAACTGGTGTTGGCCGGCTACCGCATCCCCTCGGCCTTGCACCCCGACAGCGACGGCCTGGGCTTTGCCGCCGAGATTCTCGGCGACACGCCCAACGGGCGCCTGTACAAGGCGCTGGTGCAACCGGGTCTGGCGGCGCAGGTCTTTGCCTTCCCGATCGATGCACGCGACCCGGGCTTCGTGATCTTCGGCGCCGTGGTCAAGAAGGGCGAACCGGTCGAGCCAGTGCGCGCCAAGCTCGTCGAAACCATCGAGTCGAGCTTCGCCAAGGCGCCCGTCACCGCCGACGAAATCAAGCGCGTCGTGCAGCAGTCGCGTACCAGCTACGAGCGCGCGTTGTCCGACCCGGAAAAGTTCGGCGTGGGACTGTCCGAGTACATCGCCTTGGGCGACTGGCGGCTTTTTTTCCGCTCGCGCGACCATTTGGACAAGGTGGCCGCAGCGCAGGTCGATGCGGCGGCGGCGCGCTACTTCGTCCGCGACAACCGGGTGGTCGGCATCTTCGAGCCGGAAGACGCACCGCGTCGGGCACAGATTCCACCCGCGCCTACCGCAGTCCAGGTGCTCGCCGATTACAAACCGCGCGTCGAAGGCGACGTGGCCGAGGCTTTCGACCCCTCGCCGGACAACCTTAACGCCCGCACGCGCATCGTGCAGGTGGGCGATCTCAAGTTCGCGCTGTTGCCGAAGAAGAACCGCGGCCAGACCGTCAGCGTGCGACTGGTGTTCCGCTGGGGCGACGCGGCCTCGCTCGCCGGCCGGGAGATTCAGCAGCAACTTGCCTGGTCGATGCTCACGCGCGGCACGCCGAAGTTCAGCCGCCAGCAGATCGCCGACGAGATGACGCGCCTGCAAATGACCGGGGGCATCGCGAGTTTCGAGACCACACGCACACACCTGCCCGAGGCGTTGCGGCTGGTGGCACATCTGATCGAGCAGCCGAGCTTCCCGCCGGCGGAATTCGAGGAGCTGGTGCGCCAGACCGTCACCGGTCTACAAGCGCAACTGGACAACCCGGATGCGCGCTCGCGCGACGCGCTGAATACGCTCTTCAACACCTATCCGCCCGGCGACCCGCGCCATTACACGCCGCTGGCGGAGCGGATCAAGCAGTTGCAGGCGACCAGGCTGGACGACGTGCGCGCCTTTCACCGCGAGTTCTTTGGTACCGCGCGTGGTGAGATTTCCATCGTCGGCGATTTCGACGACAAGGCCATCGAGTCCGAGTTGAAGCAACTGTTCGCCAGCCGCGCCTCGAAGGCGCCCTATGCGCGTGTCGACCGCGAGTACCGGCCGGTCAAGTCCACACGCCAGGTGATCGATGCGCCGGACAAGGAAAACGCCTATCTGCGCGCGCGGCTCGATCTGCCGCTGCGCGACGACGAGGCCGATGCACCGGCGCTTTTCATCGCCAACTGGATCTTCGGTGGTGGCGCCGGCATGTCGAGCCGCCTGATGGACCGGCTGCGGCAGAAGGACGGCATCAGCTATGGCGCCGGCTCCGGCCTCGCCCTCGGCAGCCGCGAGCGCTACGCGACCTGGAGTGCAGCGGCACTGGTCGCGCCGCAAAACGCCACGCAGGCTGAGCGCGCCTTGCAGGAAGAAATCGAGCGCGTGCGCCGCGATGGCTTCACCGCGCAAGAGGTCGAAGACGCCAAGCGCGGCTTTGTCGATGCGCAGCGGCTGGCGCGCTCGCAGGACGGCACGGTGGCGGCGGCCAATGCCAATCACCTCGACCTCGGTCGCACCTGGGCGTTCTCCAAGGAGTTCGAGCAGAAGGTGCTGGCGGTGACGCCAGAGCAGGCGACGGCGGCCTTCCGCAAGTACATCGACCCGGCGCAACTGACTGTGGTCGTGGCGGGGGATGCCAAGAAGGGGGTCAAGTAGGTGGCCTGGGGCGACTTTCGCCACCGGCTGCCGCTGCGCGTGCGCTGGGCCGAGGTGGACATGCAGGGTGTCGTCTTCAACGGCCACTACCTGACCTACTGCGACGTCTGCGTGACCGAGTACTGGCGCGCGATCGGCCTGCGCTACCCGCAGGACGTCGTGCGCCACGGCGCCGACATCTTTCTGCGCAAGGCCACCGTCGAGTACCACGCGCCGGCCGTCTACGACGACGAGTTGCTGGTCTGCGGCCGCAGCGCCCGGCTGGGCCGCAGCAGCCTGCGCTTCGTGGTCGAGATGTACCGGCGCGGCGCGCAGGAGGCGCCCTTGCTTGAAGCCGAACTGATTTACGTCAACGCCGATCCCGCCAGCAAGCAGTCGGCGCCCTGGTCACAGTCGATGCGCGAGCTGATCGTGGCGTACGAGCCGCTCGCGCTTGAAGAAGCTCAGCATGCCAAGCGCTGAGTACCGCGTCCGACTCGGGTCCTGGGCGGAGCTGAAGGCCGAGGCGGCGCCGATCCGCTTTGCGGTGTTTGTCGATGAACAGAAGGTTCCGGCCGAGATCGAAATCGACGAATGGGACGAGCCTTCGCTACACGCCGTCGCCCGCGATGCACAGGGCAGGGCGGTCGGCACCGGCCGGCTGCTGCCCGATGGTCACATCGGCAGGATGGCGGTATTGGCCCCGGCGCGCGGCGCCGGCGTCGGCAGCGTGCTACTGACCGCCCTGGTCGAGGCTGCGCGCGAGCGTGGTCATGCCGAAGCGGTGCTCAGCGCGCAGACCCACGCGATTCCGTTTTATCGCCGCCACGGGTTCGTCGAGGAAGGCGAGGTCTACGACGATGCCGGCATTCCGCACCGGCAGATGCGGCGCAGGCTGTAGCAATCAGAACCGCGCGGCCAGCGCGAGGCTGAAGGTCACCGGCGCGACGAGCACACTGCCGCCAGTTTGCCCATCGATGGTGGTCTGGTAGCGGGGGAAGCCCGTGCGGATGCCGCCGGTGAGGCTGAGCACCGAGGTCAGGTCCACCGTGGCGCCGCCCTGCACGACCGGCCCCCAGCTGTCGGACAGCGAGGCGTTGTCGAACTGCTGCTGCGTCACCCGCTCGTAAGCCACGCCGATGCCGGCGAAGAGCTGCACCCGCCGCGCGACCGGGAAGTGGTACTGCCCGGCGAGCGAGTACGCCTCACGGCGGAAGCTGCCGCTGCCGGCGCCAGGCAGGAAGAGATCGTGCTCCGACCGCTCGGCCGAAAACTCGAGCGCGACGTTGTCGCTGAGGTAGCGGCGGTAGCCGAGCACCGGCCCGGCGCCGTTGTTCACGCTGGCGTCGTCGATGCCGGACGCATCCGCGTTGACGTAACCGTAGCCGGCGAACAGCAGATTGCGGCGCCGATCGACGCCGTCGGCAGCGCCGGGCGACGTGCCGCCGCCAAACGCAGCGGGAGATATGCGAGCGAAAATGAATGTCACGTTCTGCGTCACCACATGGGACACGTACACCGAGGCCTCGTCGGTGCCGATCGAGACCAGAGGAAGCACGCCCGGCACGGGCAGCCACTTGGTGTCGTTGCGCGCCGTGAGGAACGCGGTGTAGCCGATGCCGGCCTTCAGGCGCGAGCCGAAGAGCGGCCAGCGTGCGACCCAGACGTAGCCGGCGACCGGCTCAATGTTGTAGTGCGAGTCCGAAAGCGCCATCGCATAGACAAAGCGCTCGTTGTCGCGGTCGTCGATGAAATAGGAGGCGACGCCGGCGCCATAGGGATAGCCGTTTTGCCGGTAGTAGTTGTCGTAGGTGCCCGCGGGGTGCGTGGTCACTGCCGGCAGCAGGAGGTTGGCCGTCCCTTTGCCCGCCAGCACCTTGCCGCTGTCCCATTGGTCGCCGAACCAGGCCCAGCCGCTGGCGCGTTCGGACTGCGGCTTCAGGCCCGCGGGGGTAGTGTCGTTGATGGCCGTCAGTGCCCGGCCCCACCAGGAGGGGCCGGTGTCTTGCGCAGCGGCGCTCGTGGTCAGGGCGACGGACACGACCAGCGCCGCAGCGCTGCGTATTAGGCAATGCACGGAGGAGTCCTCAAAGTCGGGGGGCGGGCCGAAGCGCTGGCAGCGTATCACGCGATCACGGGGCCGCGCGGCCGGTCGCAACCGCCATGTCGAGAGTGAACTCGTAGTGCCGGTCGGCGTAGCCGGTCTCCGGCGCGGCGACGTCGAAACTGCGCTCGAGCAGCGTCACCAGCCCGTCGCGGCGCACGGTCAGCACGGTGGAGGCGCGCGTGCCGTAGCCGTTAGCGCGGATCTGGATGGCCGACAACACCCGCTCCCAGTCGCGCGGCACGCCGGTGCTGGGCAGGTCGCGCTCGCGCGCCGGCTCACGGTCGGCAAGTAACCGCAGGAGTTCGTCGGCGTCGACCCGGCGGGCGATCGCGCACGCAAACTGCGCCACGGCCCGAGTCACCTTCGGCCAGGGTGTGTCCAGCAAGGCGTTGGACAGCCCGTACACCCCCGGCTCCAGCCGCCGCGGCGTATCGGGCGCGCGGTTGCCGAAGTAATGCAGCTGGGCGTCGCCGGGCTTGACCTCACCGGCCAGCAGGTTGAACCCGTTGTACGCGTCGGCGTGCCGGACCTGGCCCGCCAGCCACTCCGGTAGCGGCTCGCCGCTGGCCAGTGCGCCGACGACGAGTTGCCCGCGGGAACTGGCGTGCGGGTTGCGTTCGCTCGGCGCCCGCACGTTGGTGACCAGGGCAAAGCGTCCGCCGCGGTTGATGCCGAGCCAGGCGCCGCCGGCTTCCTCGTCGCGCCCGGCCAGCATCGACGCGCGCTGCCCCCACCATGCCGCCGGGCGGGAGCGGCGCGAGTAGAACTCGTCGCGGTTGCTCGCCAGCACCAGCGGGTAGTCCGGATGCGACTGCCATGCCACGACCGCCAGGCACATGGGATCAGCACTCCACGAATCGTTCCGTGCGCCGCGCTGTGCGGGCCGGCAGCGGCCACTGCGGCAAGGCTGCATCGAGCGCGGCGGCAAACGCCGGCGGATCGGCGATGCCGTGGTAGACCTCCATCAGCGTGGCGGTTTCGCCCGTCTCGTCGGCGCGGCGCAGCAGCTGCGCGGGCACGCCGGTGGCCGCCGTCAGTACGGCCAACTGCGGGCGCACCGCTTCGACGCAGCGCTGCGCCTCGCCAGCGGGCAGCTTGTAGTACACGTACCAGTGCTCCATCGGCTCAAGCCGTCACATCGACGATCGCGTAGGGCAGGGGGCGCGGTTGCAGCAGCGCGCCGCCGGCATGGCCGACCCGCAATGGCTGCGTCGCCGCCTGCTCTTGCGGACATTCGTACAGCAGATCCATGCCGCCGCCCGGCGCCGCGGCCGCCAGCACGACCTGCCCGATCGGGTCGGCCCCGCCCTCGGCGAAAACATCGGCCGCGGCCTGCGTGTCGCCGGTGACGTGCGCCAGCCCCATCCGCCGCCGGAGCTTGCCCAGGTACTGGCTGCGCGCCACCACTTCCTGCCCGGGGTAACAGCCCTTCTTGAAGCCGACACCGGCCAGCACTTCGTAGTTGATCATCTGCGGGACGAACTTCTCCTGCGTGGCGGCAAACACCGTCGGCAGCCCGGCATCGATCTGGCTCCACCACCACACGCCGGAGGCGACCTGGGGCAGCCCGAGGCGCTGCTGCCATGCCGCCACGTCGGCGCGCGGCCCGCGCAGCACATAGCGCTCGGCGCGGCGCGTGCCGGCCGGCGCGCGCGTCAGCCGCAGCGAGCCGCCCGCCACGGTGTCTTCGGGCTCGGGCAAGCCGGCGCCGGCTGCGCGCCGGGCGGCGCCGACGCCCGGGCCCAGCAGCGCGAAGGCGGCCCACTGCTCGCTGGCGTCGGCGAGCCGCGCCTTGGCGCGCAGGACGAACATCGACAGCCGCTTGGCAAGGGGTGCCAGGATCTCGCGCGGCAGCTCGAGGCAGATCGCCTCCCCCTGCCGCCACAGATCGATGGTGACCAGCAAGCGGCCCTTGGCCGTGCAATAGCCGTTGCGCTGCACGCGCAGAGCATCCGTATGCAGAACGTCGTTGGTCAGTTGGCTGTGCAAAAAACTCGCGGCGTCGGCACCCGCGACTTCGATCGTGCCGAGTTCGTCGAGCAGGGTGCCAACGGGACGCTCGACAGCCAGTTGCAAGTCGCCACCCGCAGCGTGCCAGGTGCCGCCGGCGGCGGGAGCGGAAGGGTCGTCCGGCATCATGGAGGCAAGGGGCAGCGGGAGGAGATGAAACGTATCATAGGCAACGCTCGTCTCCCCGCGATCCGCCTTGACTCTCCGCTCCGCGCTCCGCCGCGCCGCCGTGCCGTTGGCGCTGCTCGCGCTGCTGGCGCTGGCAGCCGTCTGGCGCTACCAGCGCGAGTTGCCGCTGGCTGGCGACCGTGTCGAAGTGCGCATCGAGCGCGGCGCCAGCGCACGCGCCGTCGCCGCCCGCCTGCGCGAGGCCGGCGTCGGCGTGGGCGAGGCCGAGTTCGTGCTGGCGGCCAGCTTGTCCGGTGCCACTCAGTCGCTGCGTGCGGGCCGCTACGAAGTGCGGCGCGGCGCGTCGTTGCGAACGGTGCTGGTGCAATTGCGCAGCGGCGACACGATCCCGGAGAAACTGACGATCGTCGAAGGGACGACGTTCCGCGAACTGCGCGGGCTGCTGGCTGCGCAAGGCGAACTGAAGCCGGTCACCGCCACGATGTCGGATGGCGAGGTGCTGGCGGCGATTGGCGCCGCGGAGCCGCACCCCGAGGGGCTGTTTGCGCCGGACACCTACTTCTACGATCCGGGCACGTCCGATCTGGACATTCTGCGTAATGCCTATCGCGCGCAAGCGGCTCGCCTGGCCGAAGCCTGGCAGGCGCGCGCTCCGGGCTTGCCCCTGCGCACGCCCTACGAGGCGCTGATCCTGGCCTCGATCGTCGAGAAGGAAACCGGCCGGCCGGCCGAGCGGGCCACCATCGCCGGCGTGTTTGCCAACCGCCTGCGCCGCGGCATGCCCCTGCAAACCGACCCCACCGTGATCTACGGGTTGGGCGCGAGCTTCGACGGCAATCTGCGCAGGGACCATCTGCGCGCCGATGGTCCCTACAACACGTACACGCGGGCCGGCCTGCCGCCCACACCGATCGCCCTGCCCGGGGTCGATGCGTTGCGCGCCGCCGTGCAGCCCGAGCCGACGCGGGCGCTGTACTTTGTCGCTCGTGGCGACGGCACCTCCGAGTTTTCGCAAACCCTGGCCGAGCACAATCGGGCTGTGAACAAATACCAGCGCAAAGGGCGACCATGACTGGCGCGCGTTTCATCACCTTCGAAGGGCTCGACGGCGCCGGCAAGAGCACGCAACTGGCAACACTGGCGCAGGCGTTGCGCGCCCGCGGCATCGCGGTGGAAGTCACGCGCGAGCCGGGCGGCACGCCGGTGGCCGAGTCCATCCGCGAACTCGTCTTGCGGCAGGACATGGGCATCGAGACCGAGACGCTGCTGATTTTTGCCGCCCGTGCCGAGCATCTGGCGCAGCGCATCCAACCGGCGCTGGCCGCTGGCCGGTGGGTCTTGTGCGACCGCTTTACCGATGCGACCTACGCCTACCAATGCGGCGGCCGCGGCCTGGCGGAAGAGGCGGTGGCGGCGCTCGAACACTGGGTGCACCCGCAGTTGCAGCCGGATGCCACGTTCCTGTTCGACGTCGCGCCGGCCATCGCCGCGGCGCGGCGCGGCGCGGTGCGCGCTGCGGATCGCTTCGAGTCGGAGCAACTGGCCTTCTTCGAGCGCGTGCGGGCGATGTATCTGCGGCGGGCCGCAGCGCAGCCGCAGCGCTTCATTGTTTTGGACGCAGCCGCGCCGGCAGCAGAGGTCGGCGCGCACATGCTGCGCGCCTGCGAGCCATGGCTGGGCTAGACGAGGCGGTGCCAACGGCGAGGGCCCTGGACGCGCCGTGGCTGCGCCGCGCGTGGGAGCCGCTGCGCGCGCTGCGCGGTCGCGACGCCCACGCCATCGTGCTGCACGGCGCCGCCGGGATCGGCAAGAAGGCTCTGGCGCTGGAGTTCGCGGCGGCCTTGGTGTGCGAGCAACCGCGAGCCGACGGCACCGCCTGCGGCGCGTGCAGCGGCTGCCGCCTGCGTGCCGCCGGCAACCACCCGGACCTGCGGGTGATCGTGCCCGACAGCCTCGCGCGGCTGCGCCCGGCGCGCGCGATCGAAGGTGCGGACGACGACGAGCCGGTGCCCGTCGCCGACGGCGGAGCCGACGAGGCCGGCGGCGAACGCAAGGAAAAGCGCGCCAGCCGGGAAATCCTCATCGAGCAGGTCCGTGCCTTGCTCGACTTTGCCCACATGGCCACGCACCGGGCCGGTCTGCGCACGATCGTCGTCGCGCCGGCGGAAGCGTTGAACGCGCCGGCCGCCAACGCGCTGCTCAAGCTGCTCGAAGAGCCGGCGCCCGGCACGGTGTTCGTCTTGGCCAGCGACGCGCTCGACCAGGTGCTGCCGACGATCCGCTCGCGCTGCGTGCTCCTGCGCGTGTCCGCACCGTCTTGGGAAGAGGCCCAGGCCTGGCTGGCGCAGCAGGGCGTGGGGGATGCGGCCGAGGCGCTGGCGGCAAGCGGGGGCGCGCCGTGGCCCGCTCTGGAAGCCGGCGAGGAGGCCGAGGCGGCGGCACAGCTGCGGCAGTTGCTGGTCGGGCTGCTCGCGCAAGGGCCGCGCCTGACCGCCGACGAGGTTGCCGCGCGCGTGCCGCGCACGCTCGATACCGGATCGGCGCTGCGCGTTCTGGCACGCTGGGGCTGGGACCTGGCGGCGGCGAAGTCGGCTGGCGTCGTTCGCTATCATCGAGCGCAGGCAGCGGCGATTTTGCGGTTGGCTTCCACGGCGTCGCCGGCAGCCGTGGTTCGGTGGCTCGACGAGCTTGCGCGCCACCAACGCAGCGCTGAGCACCCGTTCAACGCCAGACTCGTCGTCGAAGCGGCGATGTTCGGGTATGTCGAGCTTTGGCGATCGTCCAACGCGAGGAGTTAGGCCATGTCGGAAGGACCCCTGACACGCGCTGCCATCAGCGGACCGGGTACGACGACCGCCAGCGCGCCGCAGGCGGGACGCCCGGCGGTGCTGTCTCTGGCGATCAAGGAGAAGGCGGCGCTTTATGCGGCCTACATGCCGTTTCTCAAGAACGGCGGCATCTTCGTGCCGACCTCGCGTAAGTACGAGCTGGGCGACGAGGTCTATCTGATCCTGGCGTTGATGGACGATCCGGCCAAAGTGCCGGTTGCGGGCAAAGTGGTGTGGATCAGCCCCGCGGGCGGAGCCCGGCAGGCCGGCATCGGCTTGCAGTTTCCAGAGGACGAGTCGGGCGTCGCCGTCAAGAAGCGCATCGAAGACCTGCTCGGCTCCGCGCTGAAGTCCGGGCGGCCGACGCACACGATCTGACCGCCGCCGCGGCCTGCCGACCGGTGTTCGTCGACTCGCACTGTCATCTTTCGTTTCCGGAACTGGCGGGCGATCTCGACGGTGTGCTTGAGCGCATGGCGGCGCAGCGCGTCGATGCGGCGCTGAACGTTTGCGTGACACTCGAGGAATTCGAGGCGGTGCATGCGGTGGCACTGCGGTATCCGAACGTCTATGCCTCGGTTGGCGTGCATCCCGACTACCAGGGGGTGCGCGAGCCCGATGTCGACACCTTGGTGGCCCTTGCTCAAAGGGACAAGGTTGTGGCCATTGGCGAGACCGGCCTGGACTACTTTCGACTCGCCGAGCCGCTCGAGTGGCAAAGGGAGCGGTTCCGCGTCCACATCCGGGCCGCGCGCGCGTGCGGCAAACCGCTGATCGTGCATACCCGGGCGGCGGCGGCCGACACCTTGCGCATCCTGCGGGGGGAGGGCGCCGAGGCCGTCGGCGGCGTGATGCACTGCTTTACCGAGACGCAGGAGTTTGCGGACGCGGTGCTCGCCCTTGGCTTCTACATCTCCTTTTCGGGGATCGTCACGTTTCGCAACGCGGTGGCGCTGCAAGCGGTCGCGGCGCGCGTGCCGCTCGATCGGCTCCTGATCGAGACGGATTCGCCTTATCTTTCGCCGGCACCGTTCCGGGGCAAGGTCAACGAGCCAAGCCGCGTTCGGCTAGTCGCCGAGAAGATCGCTGACTTGAAGCGAGTGGATGTTGATTCCGTAGCGGAGGCGTCATCTGTAAATTTCTATCGACTGTTCATGCTCTTAGGCCTTCATGCTAAGGTTAGTTGTGAGGTCTGATTGGTCTATTTTTGTGTGCGCATAATGTTGATTATGTCAAATGAAATAGGCGACGACACTGGGCGCCTCCCACAGTGATGACCCGGCTGCTTGGAACACCGCTCTCGCCTGCCGCGCTCAAGGTGATGCTGCTCGGCGCCGGCGAACTGGGCAAGGAGGTCATCCTCGCGCTCCAGAGGCTGGGTGTCGAAGTCATCGCCGCCGACCGGTATCAGAACGCGCCAGGCCACCAGATCGCGCACCGCGCGCACGTGCTCAACATGGCCGACCCCGGCGCGCTGCGCCGGCTGATCGACGCCGAGCGACCGCACATCATCGTGCCCGAGATCGAAGCCATCGCCACCCAGGTGCTGCTGGAGGTCGAGCGCGAGGGTCTGGCCACCTGCATCCCAACCGCCCGCGCCGCCAGCCTGACGATGAACCGCGAAGGCATCCGGCGGCTGGCGGCCGAAGAACTCGCGCTGCCCACGTCGCCGTACCGGTTTGCCGACTCGCTTGACCAGTTGCAGACCGCCGTGCGCGACCACATCGGCCTGCCTTGCGTGATCAAGCCGGTGATGTCGTCCTCCGGCAAAGGCCAGAGCAAGGTCGATCGACCGGAAGACCTGCCGGCCGCCTGGGACTACGCACAGAAGGCGGGGCGCGTCGCGCTGGGGCGGGTTATCGTCGAAGGCTTCGTCCGCTTCGACTACGAGATCACGCAACTGACGGTGCGCTACCGGCAGCCGGACGGCAGCATCGGCACGGCGTTCTGCGAGCCGATCGGCCATGTGCAAGTTGCCGGCGACTATGTCGAAAGCTGGCAGCCACAACCGATGTCCCCGCTCGCGCTGGAACGCAGCCGCGACTACGCGCGCCGGGTGACCGAAAACCTCGGCGGCCTGGGCATCTTCGGCGTCGAGCTTTTCGTCCGCGGCGACGAGGTGTGGTTTTCCGAGGTCAGCCCGCGCCCGCACGACACCGGGCTCGTGACCCTCGTCACCCAATGGCAAAGCGAGTTTGAACTGCACGCCCGCGCGCTGCTCGGCCTGCCGGTGGATACCGCGTTGCGGACCCCGGGCGCGAGCGCGGTGATCTACGGCGGCGTGGACGCCGGCGCTCTCGCCTTCGACGGTGTGGCGGAGGCGCTGGCGATACCCGGCACCGATCTGCGCCTCTTCGGCAAGCCGGAGTCCTACGTCAAGCGCCGGATGGGCGTGGCGCTCGCCCGCGCCGAGACCATCGCCCTGGGACGCGAGCGCGCCAAGGCGGCTGCCGCCTGCGTCAAGCCGCGCCCGGCCTGACCGCCACGCTGTGTTAGCCTGCCGCCCGCTCGCGCCGGCGGCTTTTCGCCGTTCGCCCCCTTTCTGGAGCAAAAACAATGACCTCCCTGCCCCTTCGACACCTCGTAGCGGCCGTAGCCCTAGGCTTTGCCGCGGCCAGCGCCAGCGCCCAAACGGTCAAGGTCGGCATCGCCCAAGACCTGACGGGCCCGTTTGCCGCGCTGGGCGCCGAGGCGCGCGATGGCTTCAACCTCGCCATCAAGCAGCGCAACGGCATGCTGGGCGGCGTGCCCACCGAATTCCTGATGCAGGACATGGCCGGCAACCCGGACACGGCACGCCAGTTGGCCGAGCGCTGGGTCAAGCGCGATAAGGTCGATTTCTTCACCGGCCCGATCGGCTCCAACGTTGCGCTTGCCGTCGGCCCTCTGCTCTTCGCGGACAAGGTGTTCTACCTCAGCAACAACGCCGGCCCGTCGCAGTTTGCGGGCAAGGAGTGCAACCCCTACTTCTTCGGCACCGCCTGGCAGAACGACGCCTACCACGAGGCCGCCGGCAAGTTCGCCGCCAGCCGCGACTTCAAGAAAGTGGCCATCATGGCGCCCAACTACCCGGCCGGGCAGGACGCGTTGAACGGCTTCAAGCGCGGCTTCGGCAAGGCGGTTGCGTCGGAGACCTTCACCAAGCTCGGCCAGCTCGACTACGCGGCCGAGCTCGCGCAACTGCGCGCCCAGGCGCCCGATGCGCTGTACATCTTCCTGCCGGGCGGCATGGGCATCAACTTCATCAAGCAGTTCGTCGGCGCCGGGCTGTCGAAGAACATCCAGTTGATCGGGCCGGGCTTTTCCGCCGACCAGGACGTGATCCGCGCGGTCGGCGATCCGATGCTCGGCATGTTCAACACCTCGCACTGGAACCACGACTTCGACAATGCCGCCAGCCGCGCCTTCGTCGCCGCCTTCCGCAAGGAGTACGGCCGCACGCCGTCGATCTACGCCGCGCAGGCCTACGACGCGATCGCCATGCTCGACGCCGCCGTGCGCGATGTGAAGGGCAAGGTGAGCGACAAGGAGGCCGTGCGCCGCGCCTTGCAGAAGGCGGGCTTCGACTCGGTGCGCGGGCCGTTCAAGTTCGGCGCCAACCAGTTCCCCGTGCAGGACTATTACCTGCGCGTGGTCGTCCGCGGCGAAGGCGGCGAACTCAACAACAAGACGCTCAACCGCGTGTTCGAGAAACACGTCGATGCGTACGCGGTGCAGTGCTCGATGAAGTGACTTTGGTCTCCACGGAGATGATCCTCGGCCCGAACCTGCATCGCGAAGCCGAATGCGAAGCGGTGCTGCGCTCAGTCCCACAGTGGTTCGGCATAGAAGAGTCGCTACGGGAGTACGTCGCGGCTTCGCGCCGGTTGCCGACGTTCGCCTGGGAGGAAGATCGGACGTTGGTGGGCTTCCTGTCGTTGAAAGAGCACTTCCCGCAGTCGTGGGAGATCTCGTGTATCGCTGTGCGAAACGAGGCGCGCGGTCAGCGCATTGGAAGCAAGCTGCTCGCCCATGCTGAGCATTGGCTTCGGCGGCAGGGCGTGCGCCTGCTCCAGGTAAAGACGCTTGCAGACCAAGACCCTAGCCCGGAGTACGCCGAAACCAGACGCTTCTACGTTTCGCGCGGCTTCATGGCGCTGGAGGTGTTTCCTGAACTTTGGTCGCCAGCAAACCCAGCACTTCAAATGGTCAAGGTGCTCAATGCGATCGATTGAGATGTCGCAGTCAACGCGCGACGACGTACTGCCGCTTGCAACCGACCATGGCTAAGGTCATTCTGTGCTGGATGCTCCTATCGATGCTCTGTGGCGCGTAGTGACGCTCCATGCCGGCGACCACATCGCTGCACGGCCGGCTGACAGCCTGCTGGGCGGAGGAGATGTTCACCCACCGTGCTGCCGCATCAATCGACCATGCCGCCAGTCCTGATCGCCGAGCAGTTGCTCAACGGCATCCAGTTCGGCGTGATGCTGTTCCTGCTCGCCGCCGGGCTGACGCTGGTGTTCGGCATCATGGACGTGCTCAACCTGGCGCACGGATCGCTCTACATGATCGGTGCCTACCTGGCGGCGACCATCGCGGCGGCGAGCGGCAACTTCTGGCTGGCAGTGCCGCTCGCCATGCTCGCCACCGCCGCGGTGGCGCTGCTGCTGGAAACCACGCTGATCCGGCGCCTGTACGCACGCGACCATCTGGTGCAGGTGCTGGCGACCTTTGCGGTGGTGCTTATCGCCGACGACCTGACCAAGCTGATCTGGGGCCCGTCGCCGGTGCTCTACAACGCGCCGCCGGCGCTGGCCGGGCCGGTCGAACTGCTGCCGGGGTTCTTCTACCCGGCCTATCGGCTGCTGATCCTGGGCGTCGGCCTCGCGGCGGCCGCCCTGCTCTATCTCGTCATCGCCCGCAACCGCGCCGGCATGCTGGTGCGCGCCGCAGCCAGCAACCGCGAGATGGCCGCCGCGATGGGCGTGCGCGTGCGCTGGCTGTACGCCGCGGTGTTTGCCGCCGGTGGGGCGCTCGCCGCGCTGGCGGGGGCGCTGCTAGGGCCGGTGCTGGCGGTGGAGATCGGCATGGGCGAGAACATCCTGATCCTGGCGCTGGTGGTGATCGTGGTGGGCGGCATCGGCTCAGTGCGCGGCGCCTTCGTCGGCGCGCTGCTGGTCGGGCTGGTGGACACGGCGGGCCGCGCCTTTTTGCCGGCGCTGTTGTCGCTGGCGCTGCCGGAGTACCTGGTGGCTTCGGTCGCGCCGGCGCTGGCGGCCATTGCCATCTACGTTCTGATGGCCGCGGTGCTGTTCTACAAGCCGAGCGGCTTGTTCCCCGCGCGGGCCTGAGGCGATGGCGCGCGACCGGCTGCGCCGTGCGGCGCCGTGGCTGTTGCTGGCGGCGGCCGTCGCCTTCCCGTGGGCGGCGCAGGCGCTCGGGCAGGACTACTACATCGGTTTCGTGCGGCGGATCCTGATCTTTGCGTTGGCCGCGACCAGCCTGAACCTGATCCTCGGCTACGGCGGCATGGTCTCGCTCGGCCACGCGGCGTTTTTCGGCATCGGCGCGTACACGGTGGCGATCCTCGCCACCCACGGCGTCGGCGACGCGTGGATCGCCTGGCCCGCCGCGGTCGGGCTGGCGGCGCTGGCGGCGGCCGGCATCGGCGCGATCTCGCTGCGCACGCGCGGCGTGTACTTCATCATGATCACGTTGGCCTTTGCGCAGATGGTCTACTACGTCGCCATCGGCCTCAAGGCCTACGGCGGCGAGGACGGGCTGCGCCTGAACGCGCGCAACGCGCTGCCCGGCAGCCTCGACCTCGCTAACGACTGGCACTTCTACTACCTGGTGCTGGCGCTGCTGGTGCTGGTGCTGCTGGCGGTCAACCGGCTGGTCGATGCGCGCTTCGGCCACGCGCTGCTCGGCATCCGCGAAAACGAGGCGCGGATGCAGGCCATCGGCTTCGACACCACGCGCCTGAAGTGGGTGGCCTTCACGCTGGCCGGCGCCGGCGCGGGGCTGGCCGGCGTGCTGTTCGTCAACCACAACCAGTTCGTCTCGCCCACCGCGCTGCACTGGACGCAGAGCGCGAGCTTCGTGGTGATGGTGATTTTGGGCGGTGTCGGCTACCGCTACGGCGGGCTGGCCGGCGCTGCGACGCTGCTGTTGCTCGAAGAAGTGCTGTCCGCGTTCACCCCGTACTGGCATCTGGCGCTGGGCGCGATCCTGCTCGCGGTGGTGCTCGCCGCCCCGCGCGGGCTGGCGGGCCTCTTCAGCGGAAAGTCCAACTGATGGCCCTGCTGCAACTGCGCGATCTGCACAAGCGCTACGGCGGCTTGCAGGCCACCGCCGGCGTGTCGCTCGAGGTGGCGGCTGGGACGGTGCACGCGCTGATCGGCCCCAACGGCGCCGGTAAGTCCACGCTAATCAATCTGGTCAGCGGCACCGTGGCGGCGGATTCCGGCGCGGTGCTGCTGGACGGCCACGACCTGACCGCCCTCCCCGCCCATGCACGCGTAGCGCGCGGGCTGGCGCGCTCGTACCAGGTGACCAATCTCTTCAAGCGCTTCACGGCGCTCGACAGCGTGGCGCTAGCAGTGCAGGCCGCCAGCGGCAGCAGCCTGCGCTTCTGGGCGCCGGTGCGGCGCGAACATGATCTGTTCGCCCGCGCGCGGCAGGTGCTGGAGCGTGTCGGCCTGGGTGCGCGCGCCGAGGTGCCGGCCGGCGCGCTGGCGCACGGCGAGCAACGCCAGTTGGAAGTCGCGCTGGCGCTCGCCACCGGCGCGCGCGTGCTGCTGCTCGATGAGCCGATGGCCGGACTGGGGGCCGACGAGTCGGCGCGCATGCTGGAACTGCTGCGCTCGCTCAAGGGCGGGCCGGCGCTGTTGCTGGTCGAGCACGACATGGATGCCGTGTTCCAACTGGCCGACACGATCACCGTGCTCGACTACGGCCGGGTGATTGCCGGCGGCGCGCCGGCGGCGATCCGCACCGACCCCGAGGTGCGCCGCGCCTATCTGGGCGAGGAGGCCGTGCCGTGACTCCAGTTCCACGTCAATCGAATAACAATGGCTCGTCATTCCCGCGAAAGCGGGAATCCAGCTTCCTCGCAAGACCGGCTGGGTTCCCGCTGACGCCTGCCCCCGAGCACTCTTATCGGGGGCGGGAACGACGCAGTTTGCCGAACGGCTTGGAAATCGCATGAGCCTGCTGTGCATCGAAGGCATGCAGGCCGGCTACGGCGCAAGCCAGGTGTTGTTCGGCATCGATCTCACCATCGGCGCCGGCCAAGTGGCCACCCTGCTCGGCCGCAACGGCATGGGCAAGACGACCACGGTGCGCGCCACCCTTGGCCTGCTGCCGCTGCGGGCCGGGACTGTTACCTTCGACGGTCGGCGCATCGACGGTCTGGATACCGACGCCATCGCGCGGCTGGGCATCGCGCTGGTGCCAGAGGGGCGGCAGATCTTCCCCAACCTCACCGTGCGCGAGAACCTGATCGCCTTTGCCGCCAACCGCGCGCAGGCGGCAGCGCCGTGGACGCTGGCGCGTGTGCTGGAACTCTTCCCGCGGTTGGCCGAGCGGGCCTACAACCTCGGCAGTCAACTCTCCGGCGGCGAGCAGCAGATGCTCGCCATCGGCCGCGCGCTGATGACCAACCCGCGGCTGCTGATTCTCGACGAAGCGACCGAAGGCCTCGCCCCGCTGGTGCGCGAGGACATCTGGAACTGCCTCGCCTTGCTCAAGCGCGCCGGGCAGACGATCTTGGTGATCGACAAGTACGTCGAGCGGTTGATCGCGTTGGCCGACCGGCACACGATCCTCGAACGCGGGCGGGTGGTCTGGCAGGGGAGCTCAGCGGCGCTGGCGGCGGACCACGGGTTGTGGCACCGGTATCTTGGGCTGTAGCAGTCGCAGCCGCTACGGCCCGCCCTTCGCGCCGCACTCCAGCGCCGCGATCACGCGGCTGACCCGAGAGACGGACAAACCCGTCGCCGTCGCAATCGCGGTCTGCGTGTAACCGCCCTCGCGATAGGCGAGCAGGATGCCGGCGTCGCGGTCGGCGCCGGCCCGAAACGACTCCAGCGGGCGTACCGCCGGCCGGCGGCGCTGGGCGCGCGGCACCTCGGCCGACACCGCGCGCCCGAACTTCGCTTGCATCCGTGCCCCAAACTCCGCCGAGCCGAGATAGATCTGCCCGACCAGCGCCTCGGTCCACAGCGCCGCGTCCCGCCCCGCGCCGACGTAGCGTGCGTACGCCGCCGGCCCCTGCCGCTGCGGCGCCTGCGGCGCCAGCCGCAGATGCAACTCGCCGCTATTGAGCCACGGCGGGCCGTCGGCCGCGCCGGCATGCGCGCGGTAGCTGCTCCACGGCCAGTCCTGCGCGCGCGCCACCAGCGCCGCCCGCACCGGATTCAGATCGACGTAGCGACACACGGCGAGGAAGTAGGCATCGCGATCGACCAGGATCGCCTTGAACCGACCTTGGAACAGGTGCCCCGCCTTGCGGTGGCGGCGGTTGAAGTACTGCGTGTAAACACCGTTGACGTGCCGCATGAGCCGCGACAGATTCGGCCGCCGGGTCTGCACCACGAAGTGGTAGTGATTGCCCATCAGGCAGTAGGCGAAGGCTTCGGCGTCGAAGCGATCCAGCCCGAGGGCGAGTACGTTGAGCAAGGCTTGGCGGTCGGCGTCGTCGACAAAGATCGGCTCGCGCCGGTCACCGCGCGCCGTCAGGTGGTACAGCGCACCTTCGAATTCAAGCCGCAGCGGACGGGACATGCGAACACACTACGCGCGAAGGAGGCAAAAGGCAAGACCTGACCCCTTCTCCTTGCCTTCTCCTCGCTGGCTCCCTCAACGGGTAACTCGTCTCATCGCACCGATAGCCACAACGCTGCTACCGTCTGGCGACGACGCGACCTCTACGAGATACGCCCCATCACTAAAGTAATCAACTGTAGATGTCCTTAGTTTAACTTGTTCTACAAATGTCCAACCATGCAAAGCGAGGATCGCGCGAACTTCTCCGTTGGTTGAAGACGCAGATACATTGCAAAGCAAATTACTGCGAGTCTTCTTGACGAAAAGACAATTCTCTTCGGAAACATAGACATGAAACATTTTCGCAACATCACGGACCACTACAAGTAACTCACTTTTCTTCTCTTGGGCAATAAAATTTGAATTTCCACGCCCTAAAAAAAACACAGGCAAGAAGACGAGGGTGCAAAGTAAAAGTGGCACCGCCGAAGTCAACGTTTCTTTAGAGTATTTCATCAAATAAAATATAACTTCCTGCGTTTACTTAAAATCACCGTGGCCCGCAGTTCATAAGACATTTTGTGACGGACACACCGCCGCTAGGCCCCGGAGTTCCTATTTTTAAGTCGCCTGTTGTTCGCCACTGCATGCCTGCGGGTGTATTGAATGGCGATGTAGATGCGCCACCACCAACAAACAGTGGAGATATGAAACTCGCTGGGAAACTGGGGTCATGGGAAACTGGGGTCAAGTCTTGCCTTTTGCCTATCCGACGCACCAAGCAGCAAGCGAATCATGCCTGGACACTATCCGCGAGATTCACGACAAGCAAGCCACTTCCCGGGGAATCGGCCCGCTCGCCGGTCATAGCCATCAGCCACCTGCCCGCCCGAACCCCGCGAACACCAACTCCGCCTCCGTACCCGCCACCCGCAGCGTGGCGCGCGCGCCGACCGGCAGCGTGGCCTTGCGCGGCGCGTGGCCGAACGGCAGGCCGCGCACGATCGGCACCGCCAGCCGCGTGCGCAGGTGGGCGAGCGCGGAGTCGAGCGTGTACTCGTAGTCGGTAGCCATCGCCGGAATCGACACGAAGTCGCCGAGCAGAATCGCCCGCTGCCGCGCCAGAACGCCGGCCTGCGCCAGTTGCAGCAGCATCCGCTCGATCCGGTACGCCGGTTCATTGACGTCTTCGACGAACAGGATGCCGCCGCGCACGCGGGGAAAGTACGGTGTGCCGACCAGCGCGCACAGCATTGCGAGGTTGCCGCCCCAGAGCTTGCCGGCCACCGTCAGCGCGGGCCCATCCGCGGCAAAGCGAAGGCTGTGCCGCGGGCTGTCCAGCACCGCGAAAAACTGCTCGACCGTGAACGCGTCCGGCTGCGCGGCGCCGAGCTCGGTCGCACTTGGCCCTTGCAGGCTGACGCCGCCGGCGCGCGCCAGGTAGGCGAGGTTGAACGCGGTGAAGTCGCTGTAGCCGCAGGCGAGCGGCGCGCGGCGCGCGATGGCCGCGTAGTCGAGCCGGTCGAGCAGCCGCGTCAGCCCGAAGCCGCCGCGCGCGGCCAGCACCAGGTCGAGCCGCGGGTCGGTGGCAAAGGACTGCAACTCCGCCAGCCGCAGTTGGTCGCTGCCGGCAAAGCGCTCGTGTCGGGTAAAGCAACTGTCGCCGGCCTGCGCCTGCCAGCCGCGCGCGGCGAAGCGCTGCGCGGCGCGGTCGATCACCGCGGTGTCGGGCACCGCGGCCGAAGGTGCCACGATGCCGACTGCCCTATTCCGTGCCATCGCTCGCCTCCTGCGGTAGGCTGCCCGCCTTCTGCAACTCGCGCCGATGGGCAAAGAACTGCGACAGCAGCCCGCCGCAGTCGTCGGCCAGCACGCCGCCGCGCACGCGGGTGTGGTGGTTCAACCGCGGCTCGGCAAAGAGATCGACCACGCTGCCGCAGGCGCCCGTCTTGGGGTCGCGCGCGCCGTACACGAGCCGGCGGATGCGCGCATGCTGGATCGCGCCGGCGCACATTGCGCAAGGCTCCAGCGTCACGTACAGGTCGCAGTGCGCCAGCCGATAGTTGCCGAGCAGCGCAGCCGCCGCGCGCAGCGACTGGATCTCGGCGTGCGCGGTCGGGTCGGCGTTGCCGATCGGTTGATTGAAACCGGTGGCCAGCACCTGCCCATCCTTGACCACAACCGCGCCTACGGGGACTTCGCCCAACGCCCAGGCGTTGTGCGCCTGATCGATGGCCAGCCGCATGAACACCGCATCGGCATCCGGCGTGGCCGCGGGCAGTTCCTCGACCTGCATCGCCTGCGCCAACCAGGCCTGCTTGCGCGCAGCGCGCGCTCCGTCATGCGCGCTGCGGGCCTGCTCTACCGCAAGCTCCAGGTCTTCCGGTTGCAGTGCCGCCGCCGCGTCGGCCAGCCAGTCGGGAAAGCTTCCGCGCCGATAGTCGGTGCCGCGGTCGGATCGCAGCACGAAGCCCGTGTCCGCCAGCCAGCGGCGCAGTTCGACGTGATCGGTGGCGAGCCAGCGCCCTGCCCCGCCCAAAAAGCGGCGCAGACAGTCGTTGGCATCGCGCTCCGCCAGCAGGCGGCCGGGTGGCAGGAAGAGCGTGGCCGAGGCGAATACCAGCTCAAGATCGCGCGCATCCCGCTCGCGCAGCGTGGACAGATGCACGCCGTCGCGCACACCGAGCTGCGCCAGGCGATCCAGCCAGGCTTGGGTGTCGAGCACGGCGGCGGCCGTTGGCATTGCGATGAGGCGGTTCGGGCGCGGAGCGACGATTGTTTCACAGCCCCCGGCTACCAGACGCACCGGGTACCGGCCACCCGCGGCCGATGCGACGCGCACTCCTCAGCCGGGCGGGCTCGCCAGCGAGTCGGCAAAGTACCCGATGCTGTTTCGTTACCCCGGCAAACCCGTACAGGTCGAAAGTAGAGTTATGGTTTCGGGGCAGCGTGCGTCGCCTCGATTTCGGCTTCTTCGGATTACAAGGGCCGGCAGCGGGACCCCCGGCGATCCGACCTGCACACTGCGGAGAACGAACGATGCATGTAACGAATGCGTTGCGAACCGTCGCCTCGTGCGCGCTGGCTTGGTTGTGGTTGACCGGGCCCGCCTCGGCCGAACCGGGTCTGGGGTCGATCCGTTTCGACAACTGGGGCTTTTTCCAGAAGAACCCCGACGACTCCAACCAGTGGCAGTACCGGCCCCGGGTGTACGTGCCCTACGAGTTCGAAGGAGGCTGGACATTCCGCCAGCGTGCCGACGTGCCGATGATCTACACCGACAGCCGCGGGCCGGGCAACCCGGGCGGCGGCTATTCCGGCGGCATCGGCAACATCCTGCTCGAATCGATCCTGGACACGCCCGATTTGGCGCCGAACCTGTCGCTTCGAGCCAGCGTGCGCCTCGTGTTCCCGTCGCCCAAGCCTTCGCCGTTTGGCACGGACAATCAGTATCAGGTGGCGCCGATGCTTGGATTCAGCTACCGAATTCCCGATCTGTTGCGAGGCGTCACCGTGACGCCGTCCGCGCGCTACTTCTGGGGTTTCAACGCCAGCGAGCCCAACGTCAAGCTGGTCAACACCCTCGACCTGTTCCCGGCCGTGGACTTCCGCCTGGACGAGCAGTGGGCGCTGCAGTTGTATCCGGAAAACCCGATCGTCTACAACCAGAACACCAGCGCCTGGTTCGTGCCGCTCGACTTCATGTTCGTGCGCCGTGTCGGCAAGACCTTTCACTTCGGCATCGGCGGCGCATTCAAGTTGGGCAATCCCTCCAGCCCCAGCTACGACTACCTGATCAACGGGCGGGCGACCTTCTACTTCTGAGAACGCCGCCGCTCAGGCGGTGGCGCCTCGGCGCGTGCACCCGATGTGGCCTTGGCTGTTGGGCAGGCGGTTGCCCAAGCTCTTCAGCCCAAACGTCGCGGCGGCGAGCATCGAACGTGCTGCACGCCAAAGACCCGTCACCGAGCGCCGGCCGGATCGACGACAACCTTGAGGCCGGCTTCCTTCAGCATGCGCTGGAACTCAGGCGACGCGGGGATGATCGTGCCTGCCGCAGCGCGCAGGCGATCCACGGCCTCGGGCGGCAGCACGAAGCTCGTGGGTTGCTGGTTCAGGTAGTCGCGCTCGGCCTTGTCCTGCAGCGCCGCGAACGACACGTCGATGGCGTAGATCTTCGCTTGCGGCACGCGGATGGCGGCGCAGACCGGCGCGTCCCGGTTGACGTCGCACCCGGCCAAGTCGCGCAGACGCCGGGCCGTGTCCCACCGCGCCGAGATGTCCTTCAGCAACTCGACCGCCTCATACGAGTAGTGATCGATCGGCACGCCAGTGGACTTGAGCAACACGTCCACCACGCCGGGCCCCTCTTCCGAGGTATCCCACGGGGTCGGGGGCGACGATAAGGAGTTGACGACGATCACGACGACTCTCTTCACGTGGTCGAGCCGCGTCGGGACGCCGGCAGCGTGCAAGGCTTCGAGCAGTTGCAGCGCATCGAGCACGCCGCGCATGCCCACGTTGTCGGAAATGCCGCCGTCTACCAGGTGGATGTACGGGCGGTTCGGGCCATCGGCAAGGGCCTGGCCCTCTTTCAGCTCGCGTATCGCACGGGCCGCAGGCCGCGGTGGATCGTCCGACTGGATGAACATCTTGACCCACGCCGGCGCCTCGTGCTTGCAGCTGCCGCCGTAGTTATTGAGGGTGACCGTGGAAAGCACGACGGGGACGGCCGACGATGCCGATGCGGCGCGCGCCAGCCGCACGGCATTCAGATCCGAGCACAGCAGGTTGAAGACGCTCTGGTTGAAGGGGACGCGGCTGCCGGTCGAGATGTCGGTGGCGGATGCCACGATGTAGGGGCCATCGCCGCGGTCGAGGTCGCCGAAGGTCGCGCCGTTGAACAGGATCTCGTCGTAGTAGTTCGCCGCGAGTTCCGAGCGCCCCGCCGTGCCGCCGATGTAGTCGGGCCAGTACCTGGGACTGAGGGTACGAGCGAGCAGTTCACCCTGCACGTCGCGCTTGAGGAAGCGCTGTTCGTAGTCGGCGAACAACTTGTCGCCGTACAGGCCATAGGCGAGCGCCGTGAAGCTGCCGCCGGAGACGCCGGTGATCATGTCGACGGCGTCGAGCAGGCGCAGCTTGGTACCGTTGGGAGCGACGACCTCGGTGCGCCGCAGGAACTCCAGTACCCCATAGGAGAACGCGGCAGCGCGGGTGCCGCCCCCGGAGAAGGCGAGGACGACCAGTGTGTCCTGGCTCTTGAAGTGCTTCTGGCGCGTCTGGAAGGTGTAGCCGCCATTCGGGTCGATCTGCGTGATTGGCGGATTGACCGGTCGCGTAGCGCAGCCGGCGAGGCCGAGCGTTGCGGCGAGCAAGGGAGCCGCCAGAATGCGGGTCTTCGCCAAGGTTCGGATCCGTCGCATGGGGCAGGTCGGTTTGTTCGGCAGCCCCTGCGCTCAGCGCACCCCAACCCGGTTGACAGGACCACCTCGATTCGCGGGTGCGGCGCCCGGGCCCGGCGCACCCACGCCAACGCCGGGTACTCCTACACCCGGTGCGACCCCCGGACCCGGCGCGCCGACACCGACGCCAGGAGTGACGCCAACGCCAGGCGCGCCGGCGCCGACCGTGGAACGGCGTGCGACCCCGGCATAACTCACTGGCGTGGCAGGCGCACCGACCACGGCTTGGGCTGCGGCAACCGGGCCTCCTTCGCCATAGCCCAGCCATCCGACGACAGCCAGGCAAGTCATGAACAAGACTCTGTGCGCGCCGTGGATCATTTCTTCGCTCCAGTGTTGGTGTCCGGTGGCAGTTCGTCGAGCCCGAGCAGGTCGTCCGGCCGGAGCTTCTGCGCCGATGCTGGCGGGGTGAAGGCAAACGCGTTCGGTGCCGGCACGATACCCGTCTTCCAGCCCGTCACCCGAAGCGTGTACTGCGGCGCACCGTTCAGTGTCTTGCTGGTGATCACCATTTTACGCGGTACGGGCTTGTCGCCCACGTCGACCCAGAGTTGCCAGTCGGTGTCGAAGTTGCGGAAGGCCAGGTGCTCGCACTCGCGGCCATCGATCACACCACGGCCAATGTGCTTGGCCTCCATCACGCCCGCCACCAGTACGTCATACGAGTTCGACAACAGCAGGTCGGCAAAAGGAAGCGCGACCCCATGGCCCGCGCGCAGCGCCTCGAATAACTGGTCGAGGCTTCCCGGTGCGTCGAATTGCGCGTAGGCATTCAGGTTCTTGGCGAAGATGCTTACGACCTTGCCGTCAAAGACCATCGCCACGTCGGCATAACCGCCCACGCGATGCGCGCGTATCCGGTTCGGTCGGCTCAGCAAGGCGTCGCCAGAATTCGTGAACTGGATCTTCTCCAGTTGCGGCGTGATGACTTCGATGTCGCTGTCGAAACTGAGCTCGATCGTCGGCTGGCTGCCCACATAGTCCGACATGGCCTTGAGCACGGCCTTCGCATCCCTGGCCTGGGCCTGGACGCCAGGCGCTGCCACCACCGCCACCAGCGCCCCGGCAAGCATCAGGACACCAGCCGACATCGAAATACATCGGCCTCTGCAGGCACTTCTGGTTTGCGCATTCATCACTTCAACTCCTCGATGTCGGATTGAGGCCAACGGTAGCACTGCCTAGCGCTTGCACCGTTGCGCAGTTTCATGGCACGGCATCGTTTTGGCGCGCGTTCACACGCGCCCGGCCCCTTCAGCGCACGCCGACCCCGCGACCACCTGCACCACCGTCGGCGTGTTCTCCGCCTGACCCGCCTCGTACACCGACCGCGTGGCGCTGGGCGGGTCCTTGCTGAAGTTGTCGGCGCCTGCGGCTGCGGTCCACTCCTTCATGTAGTTGGTCATCGTCACATGGCCGGCCTGCCGCACCGGGCGGTCGGTGAACCAGATCGTCCGCGGCATCACGTTCACCATCGTCTTGTCGTCGGCCCTCAGGCTTTCGGCGATCTGCACGAACATCGGCTGCACCTTGCCGTCCGCCCGCGAGCGCGGGACCCGGCAGGCGCGGCTGCCCTACTGCGTCATCTGGTTGAGGATCTTCGTCTTCGCCGCCTCGTAGTCGCTCTGGCTGATGAGTTTCTGGTCGTAAAGCGACTGCAGTTCCTGAAGCTTCTGCTGTGGCGTCTTGGTCGAGGCCGCTGCCTGCGCTTGAGCCGCCGCCTTGTCGGCGGCAGCGGCCGACTGCTTGGCGGCAGCGGCGGATGCGTCGGCGGCCGACTGCGCGGATTGCGCCGCCGCCTCCTTGGAGGCATTCGCGCTGGCAGTGGCGGCCGCCGAGGCAGTGGCCGCGCTGGCGACGATCACAGGGTTTCCGTACTTTTCGTGCGGAATTTGGCGTTAAGGCAGCTTCTCCTCTCTGAGACTTGCTTACCGCCTCTTCGATTGCGCGGATTGCTGAGGCGCCAGCCGGCTCAGTTGTTCTGTGAGATGTTCATCGAACCGCG
>JBKCXU010000043.1:0-9021 GCA_046316025.1 Betaproteobacteria bacterium
CCCGGGGGGTGCTCACGCACACACCCCCCCCCCCCCAGCGTGGTGGGGGTTGGGAGTGGCACACACCCGCCGCCACGAAGCCGGCCATCCACCGAGAGAAGGTCACGCCCGTCGTTGCGCATCGCGGAAGGCATTTCGGATTCCTGTCACATCATCAACAGCTGATGTTTTACCGCAAAAACTTTGATTTGTACTTATGACCACGTCTGCCTAGAGTGCGTTCCGTCGTCGCCAGTCAATACCGGCGCCCCCGAATCCAACGACCGTACCCCCGAGGAGAAACGCACCATGGACCAGAGCAACCGCTACGTCGATCTCAGCCTGCGCGAAGAAGACCTGATCGCCCGCGGCGAGCACGTGCTGACCGCCTACATCATGAAGCCCAAGGCGGGCTACGGCTTCGTCGCCACCTGCGCGCACTTCGCCGCCGAAAGCTCCACCGGCACCAATGTGGAAGTCAGCACCACCGACGAGTTCACCAAGTCGGTCGATGCGATCGTCTACTTCGCCGACGAAGCCGCCGGCCTGATGAAGATCGCCTACCCGCTGGCGCTGTTCGACCGCAACATCACCGACGGGCGGGCGATGATCTGCTCGTTCCTCACGCTCGCCATCGGCAACAACCAGGGCATGGGCGATGTCGAATACGCCAAGATGCACGACTTCTACGTGCCACCCAAGTATCTGCAACTGTTTGACGGTCCGGCCACCGGCATCGCCGATCTGTGGCGCATCCTCGGCCGCCCAGTGGTCGACGGCGGTCTGGTGGTAGGCACCATCATCAAGCCCAAGCTGGGCTTGCAACCGGAGCCCTTTGCCAAGGCCGCTTACGAGTTCTGGCTGGGCGGCGACTTCATCAAGAACGACGAGCCGCAGGGCAACCAGACCTTCTCGCCGCTGAAAAAGACCATCGCGCTGGTGGCCGATAGCCTGCGCCGCGCGCAGGACAAGACCGGGCAAGCCAAGCTCTTCTCGGCCAACATCACCGCCGACGACCCGTTCGAGATGATCGCGCGCGGCGAGTACATCCTCGACACCTTTGGCGAGAACGCCCACCACGTCGCCTTCTTGGTGGACGGCTACGTCGCCGGCCCGACCGCGATCACCACCGCGCGCCGGCGCTTCCCCAACCAGTTCCTGCACTACCACCGCGCCGGCCACGGCGCCGTGACCAGCCCGCAGAGCAAGCGCGGCTACACCTCGTTCGTGCTGTCGAAGATGTCGCGGCTGCAGGGCGCCTCGGGCATCCACACCGGCACCATGAGCTTCGGCAAGATGGAAGGCGAGAAAGAAGACAAGGCACTCGCCTACATGATCGAGCGCGACTCGGCCGACGGCCCGTACTTCCGCCAGGAGTGGCTCGGCATGAAACCCACCACGCCGATCATTTCCGGCGGCATGAACGCGCTGCGCATCCCGGGCTTTTTCGACAACTTGGGCCACGGCAACGTGATCCTGACCGCGGGCGGCGGCAGCTACGGCCATATCGACGGCCCGGCCGCCGGCGCCAAGAGCCTGCGCCAGGCCTACGAATGCTGGAAGGCCGGTGCCGACCCGCTGCAGTGGGCCAAGAGCCACAAGGAGTTCGCGCGCGCCTTCGACTCGTTTCCGCAGGACGCGCAGGCGCTGTATCCGAATCGGTAGCAATTCGCTCGCCGACCTAAAGACGACAATACCGGCCGCTGCACCCATCACAGGCAAGCGGCCGATCGCGGGGAGGGACGATGCATCTCGGACGCACGACACTATCGAAGTTCCTGATCCAGCAACTGAACGAGCGGCCCGACGGCGGCAAGCTCGCCGGGCTGCTGGTGGACGTGGCGGCCGCCATCAAGGCGATTGCGGCGATGACCGCGCGCGGCGCGCTGGGCGCCTCGCTCGGCGTGACGGCGGCACGCAACGCCAGCGGCGAGGACCAGAAGCCGCTCGACGTGGAATCCAACTTTGCCTTGCTGCGTTACTGCGAGTGGGGCGGGCTGGTGGCCGGCATGGCTTCCGAGGAGATGGAGGATCCCTATGCGGTGCCGGAACAGTTCCAGCGCGGGCCGTATCTGCTGATTTTCGACCCGCTGGATGGCTCGTCGAACATCGACCTTAACGTGTCGGTGGGCACCATTTTCTCGGTGCTGGAGCACCCGGGTGACGCCGCGCCGACCACTGCGGACTTTCTGCAACCGGGCACCAAGCAAGTGGCCGCCGGCTACGCGATCTACGGGCCGGCGACGATGCTGGTTCTGACCGTCGGCCAAGGCACGCATGGCTTTACCCTGGATCGCGAGATCGGCAACTTCATCCTCACGCACCCCAACCTGCAAATCCCGGCGGATACCAGCGAGTTCGCGATCAACACCAGCAACGAGCGCTTCTGGGAGCCGCCGGTGCAGCGCTATGTGGAGGAGTGCAAGGCCGGCAAGACGGGCATCCGCGGGCGCGACTTCAACATGCGCTGGATCGCCTCGATGGTGGCCGAGGTGCATCGCATCCTCGTGCGCGGCGGCGTGTTCATGTATCCGCGCGACACCAAGACGCCGGGCGTCTATGGCCGGCTGCGGCTGATGTACGAGGCCAACCCGATCGGCTGGATCATCGAGCAGGCGGGCGGCATGGCCTCCACCGGACGGGGGCGCATTCTGGAAGTGCAGCCCGAGCA
The DNA here is from genome assembly GCA_046316025.1 of Betaproteobacteria bacterium. Classification (GTDB taxonomy): domain Bacteria; phylum Pseudomonadota; class Gammaproteobacteria; order Burkholderiales; family Burkholderiaceae_F; genus JAJTHJ01. The sequence continues at coordinate 2,651 of JBKCXU010000043.1, forward strand.
GTTGCACCAGAAGATCGCGGTGATCATCGGTTCGAAAAACGAGATCGAGCGCATCGAGCGCTACCACCACGAATACGACACCGGCACCGACAAGCCCTACGAGTCGCCGCTTTTCAGCGAGCGCGGGTTGTATCGGCCGGAGGTGCGGAGGTAGTGCCGGTGGGTGGTGGTCTTCCCTCACCCCAACCCCTCTCCCGGAGGGCGAGGGGCTTCAAAACCCTCTCCCTCCGGGAGAGGGTGGCGCGAAGCGCCGGGTGAGGGAAGGCCGCCGCCAACGAAGCAAAGAGTTCCAATCGAGGGAGGTCGCAAAAACCATGTCCACGAAACACCCCATCATTGCCGTCACCGGCTCTTCCGGCGCCGGCACCACCACGGTGATGAAGAGCTTCCAGCACATCTTCCGCCGCGAAAAGATCAAGGCGCAGGTGGTGGAAGGCGACTCCTTCCACCGGCTCGACCGCATGGCGATGCGCGCCAAGATGAAGGAGGCCGAGGCTGCCGGCAACAAGCACTTCAGCCACTTTGGCCCCGAGGCCAACATCCTCGACGAGTTGGAGCAGTTGTTCGCCGCCTACGCCCGCGACGGCAGTGGCCGCGTGCGCAAATACATCCACGACGCGGGCGAGGCGGCCGAATTCGGCGTCGAGCCCGGCAAGTTCACCGAGTGGAAAACAATCGAGCCCGGTTCCGACCTGCTGTTCTACGAAGGCTTGCACGGCGCCTACAAAGATAATGCGATCGACGTCGCGCGCCATGGCGACCTGTGCGTGGGCGTGGTGCCGACGATCAACCTGGAGTGGATCCAGAAACTGCACCGCGACCAGAACCTGCGCGGCTACTCGCAGGAGGCGGTGGTGGATACCATCCTGCGCCGCATGCCGGACTACGTGAACCACATCTGCCCGCAGTTCTCGCGCACGCACGTCAATTTTCAGCGGGTGCCGACGGTGGACACCAGCAACCCCTTCATCGCGCGCGACATTCCGAGTGCCGACGAAAGCATGGTGATCATCCGCTTCGCCAACCCCAAGGGCATCGACTTCCCCTACCTGATGGCGATGCTGCACAACTCGTGGATGAGCCGTCCCAACACGATCATCGTGCCGGGCGGCAAAATGGGCTTGGCGATGCAGTTCATCTTCACGCCGATGATTCTGCGGTTGATGGACTTGAAGCGACGCGCGTAGCGCGAAACTCCTCCCCCTTCAAGGGGGAGGCCGGGAGGGGGATGGGTGGTAAGGGGCCCTCTCCCGCAGAATCCCGGTCGACGCGCAAACCCATCCCCACCCTAGCCCTCCCCTTGAAGGGGAGGGAACAACAGCGAGAAACAAGCCTCATGAACGCCCCCCTCCCCCTCCTCGACGCAGCCGCCTGCCGCCAACGCGCCAACGCGCTGCGCTTTCTCGCCATCGACGCCGTCAACGCGGCCAAGAGCGGCCACCCGGGCATGCCGATGGGCATGGCCGACCTCGCCGAGCGGCTGTGGCTCGCGCACATGAAGTTCGACCCGGCCGCGCCGCAGTGGCCCGACCGCGACCGCTTTGTGCTGTCCAACGGCCACGGCTCGATGCTGCTGTACGCGGCGCTGCACCTCGCGGGCTACGACCTGCCGTTGGAGCAGATCAAAAACTTCCGCCAGTTGCACAGCAAGACCCCCGGTCACCCGGAAAACGGCGTGACCCCCGGTGTCGAGACAACCACCGGCCCGCTCGGCCAGGGCCTGGCCAACGCTGTCGGCATGGCGCTCGCGGAAAAACTCCTGGCCGCCAAGTTCAACCGCCCCGGCCACGCCATCGTCAACCACCGCACCTGGGTCTACCTCGGCGACGGCTGCCTGATGGAAGGCGTGTCGCACGAAGCCTGCTCGTTGGCCGGCGTCTTTGGCCTGCACAAGCTCGTGGCCTTTTACGACGACAACGGCATCTCCATCGACGGCCACGTGGAAGGCTGGTTTCGCGACGACACGGCCAAGCGCTTCCAGGCTTACGGCTGGAACACGATCGGCCCGATCGACGGTCATGACGTGGCCGCGATCGAAGCCGCTACCCGCGCCGCGCTGGCCGAGACGCAGAAGCCCACGCTGATCCTGTGCCGCACCACCATCGGCTGGGGCGCGCCCAAGATGGCCGGCACGCACGACGTGCACGGCGCGCCGCTCGGCGCGGACGAAACCGCCGCCACGCGCAAAGCGCTGCAATGGGACTACGCGCCCTTTGAGGTGCCGGCCGAACTCAAAGCGCAGTGGGACTGCCGCGACCGCGGCGCCGCCGTGCATGCCGAGTGGCAGCGGCGCTTCAATGCCTACGAGACAGCGCACCCCGACCTGGCCGCCGAGTTCGGCCGCCGCATGAAGGGCGAGTTGCCCGCCGACTGGCAGGCCACCGTCGCGCGGCTGCTGGAATCCGCGCGCGCCACCACGGCAGCCACAGCCAGCCGCAAGTCCTCGCAGATCGCGCTGGAGACGCTGGTGCCGGCGACGCCGGAGTTGCTCGGCGGCTCGGCCGACCTCACCGGCTCCAACCTGACCGCGGTCAAGGCCTCGGCCTCGATCATCGACCATCCCGCCGGCAACTACGTGCACTACGGCGTACGCGAGTTCGGCATGACGGCGATCATGAACGGCGTGGCGCTGCACGGCGGCTTTATCCCCTACGGTGGCACCTTCGCGGTGTTTTCCGACTACTCACGCAATGGCATCCGGATGAGCGCGATCACCCATGCGCGCGTGGTGCACGTGCTGACGCACGACTCCATCGGCCTGGGCGAGGACGGCCCCACGCACCAGCCGGTAGAGCATGCGGCCAGCCTGCGGCTGATCCCCAACCTCGATGTCTGGCGCCCCTGCGACACAGTGGAAACCGCCATCGCATGGAAGAGCGCGGTCGAGCGCAAGCGCGGCCCGAGCGCGCTACTGCTGTCGCGCCAGAACCTGCCGCAGTACGCGCGCGAGCCGGCCGGCGAGGAAGGCGTTGCGTGCGGCGGCTATGTGCTGGCCGAGGCCGAAGGCGCGTTGAAAGTCGTGCTGATCGCCACCGGCTCAGAGGTCGCGCTGGCGATGGAGGCGCGCAAGCTGTTGGCCGCTGAAGGCGTGGGCGCGCGCGTGGTGTCGATGCCAAGCACGAGCGTCTTCGACCGGCAGGACAAAGCCCGGCGCGACGCCGTGCTGCCCCCCGGCGTGCCGCGCGTGGCGGTGGAAGCCGCGCACCCGGACTACTGGCGCAAGTACGTCGGGCTGGACGGCGCCGTGGTCGGCATCGCAAGCTTTGGCGAGTCCGCGCCCGCGCCGAAGCTGTACGAGCACTTCGGCATCACCGTTGCGGGAGTGGTCGCCGCCGCGAAGTCGGTCGTCGCGTAATCCGCGGTCTATCCCCTCCCCCGCCGTAAGCCCCCTCCCCTGCGAAGCGGGGGAGGGTTGGGGTGGGGGCGTGGCTCCCACCTATCGGCACCAACCCATGCCCTCCGGCACAACCCCCCTCCGCGCCGTCCTCTTCGACGTAGACGGCACGCTCGCCGAAACCGAACGCGACGGCCACCGCGTCGCCTTCAACCGCGCCTTCGCGGACGCCGGCCTCGCCTGGCACTGGGACGAAAAGCTCTACGGCGAACTGCTCACCGTCACCGGCGGCCGCGAGCGCATCGCGCACTACGCGAGCCAGTACGCCCCCGACTGGCTCGCCGCGCCGGATGCCGAGGCGCGCATCGCCCGGCTGCACAAGAGCAAGAACGCCGCCTACGAAGAGCTGGTGCGCTCCGGCGCCGTGACCTTGCGCCCCGGCGTAGCGGAGCTTTTCGACGCCATCGAAGCCGCCGGCGTGCTGCTCGGCATCGTCACCACCACCAGCCGCGGCAACATCGACGCGCTGCTCACGAGCACGCTCGGCGATGACGCCTTGAACCGGTTTGCCGTAATCGTCGCCGGCGAAGATGTCGCCCGCAAGAAACCCGACCCCGAGGCCTACCTGTTGGCGCTACAAAAGCTCGCACTACCGCCCGAAGCCTGCATCGCCGTCGAAGACTCCCGCAACGGCCTGCGCGCCGCACTCGCCGCGTCGATCCCGACCGTGATCGTGCGTAGTATGTATGCGTGGGGCGAGGACTTCACCGGAGCGGCAACGGTGTATGAGAGCTATTGCACAGGCGACCGAGGCGGACTTAGCCTCCACACCCTGCACAAACGCTCGGAAAGTTATTCGAGCCTGACCCGTTAATCTCCGTGGGCCTCAAATGGATAGTCGGCCGATCGACTCTTGCGGCAAAATGACCTTTGGTGGGCAATGCGCTAAGCGAGGCCGCGCATCGCATAACCAGCTGGCCGTGCGGTAGCGCGTTATCGCTATGAGCTCGTATCAAGTCCTGACGGATCGCGAAGTAAGTGCGCTGCTCGACTACGGCGCCGCAGTTGCAATTATGGAAGACGCGTTGCGAGAGCTTGCCGCAGGCACGCTGGTGGCGCCGCCGCGGTTTTCGCTCGACACCGACCTGGGTTCGCTGGTCTTCACTGCGGGCGCTGCGACCGGGAGCGTCCGCGCTCTCGGTTTTCGTGTCTACAACACCTTCGCCGCGACGTCCACTGATACCGAGCAGATCGTCGCTGTGTTCGACCCGGATCGCGTGCGTCTGGTCGGCGTCATCATCGGCGGTCTGATTGGAGGCATGCGTACCGGGGCGCTGGGCGGCGTGGCCGTCAAATACCTCGCCCGGCCGGACGCCGAGGTGCTGGCGCTCATCGGCGCTGGCTTCCAGGCGCGGTCGCAGCTGCTGGCTTCGCTCGCAGTGCGGGCTTTTCGTCGCGTGGTGATCGCCAGCCGCACCCGATCCAGCGCCGTGGACCTCAGGAATTGGATCCTGGAGCAGTATCCGCTGGAATGCGTTGTCGCCGACTCTCCCCGCGAGGCGGTTCGGGGCGCGGACGTCGTGATCTGCGCCACCTCCAGCACCACGCCGGTGATCGACGCGAGTTGGATCGAAGTCGGTGCGCACGTGACTACCGTGGGCCCCAAGCTGCGCAACGCGCAGGAACTGCCGTCCGACATCGGCGAGCGCTGCGCGCTCGTGACCACCGACTCGCCGGCGCAGCTCGAATCGTGTAGCGAGTTCTTTCTCGACAGCGGTGCAGCACCGGTCGGGTTGCACGAGATCATCGCCGGGCGACGGCACGGCCGCACGGATCCGAGTCAGATCACGCTGTACTGCTCGGTCGGCCTCGCCGGCACTGAGGTGCTGCTGGCGAACGAGGCTCTGCGCAGAGCAGCCCGATAACCGACGGGGCGCCACAGCCGGAGCAGAAAAGCGCCTAAACCGCCTAAACGGGCCAGGCTTGAATACTTTTCTGCATCGACGCGCTTACGGCTATGCGCAGCAAAAGGTTCCAGGCTCGATTTACTTCCAGCGCTTGGATTGCGTGCGATTCACCGCACGACCCGTGCGACCGCTTCGCGCGGCGTCACGATCGGTATCCCGTGAAAGTGCTTGAGGTTGAGCAGGTGCGCGTCGCCCGAGACGACGATGTCGGCGCGCGCCGCCAGCGCGCAGGCGAGTACCCGATCGTCGTCCGGATCGCCCGCTACCGTGGGCAAGATCGCGGCAGCCGGTGTCATCTCCACCAGCGCCGCGTAGCGCTGCAACCAGGCGGTTGGTACCGCGCCGCCGGAAGCCATGCGCTTGGCGAACTTCGCATAGGCAAGCACCCGCGCAAGTTCATCCAGCAGTTCCTGGCTCGCGGCCAACTCGATTGCCCCGGCACCAGCCGCCTGCAACAGGCGGCGCGGCGGCCCGTCCCACAACAGGCCCGCCAGCGCCACATTCGTATCGAGCACCAGCCGCGGCACGGCCGGCGGCCGTGCCATCAACTGGCCGCCTGCTTGCGCCGCTGCGCGCGCACCGCACGCACTTCCGCCACGATCTCTTGCTCGATCTCGGGGGTGAGTTCCGCAGCCGGTAGGCGCGCCCACAGCGCCTGCAACTCTTCGCCCGCGCGCTGACGCAGGCGCTCGCGGAACATTGCTTCCACCGCGTCCGGAGTCAACAAGCCGGCCGCCTGCACCTCGCGCGCCAGTTGGTCCGGCAGCGTGATTTGAACCGTCGTCATCGTCGTTCCGTCCTCGATGTGGCGCCGCGTTCGCACGGCGCTATGGCGAATAGTAAGCACATCGGACCTCGCTCTACCCCCTGGCCGTCGCGATCCGATCAACAGATTTGGTCGCGGCGTTCGCGCGCTACCCGTACCAACCAAACGGGCCACCCATTAGCCGACTCCTGTCAAGTGGGTAAGCGAAAGCGGGGCGCGTCCTGCGTGCCGCTTTTGCTCGCCACATCCGACCGCGGGCGCGCCCGTTGTCTCTTTCGACGGGTTGCGGCCACGAGCCGCACCA
>JBKCXU010000044.1:0-5610 GCA_046316025.1 Betaproteobacteria bacterium
GCCCACCAAGACTCCACCGCCGCGGATAGCCCCCGCTTCCCCCCCCACCCCGACCCACCCCCGCAGGCGGGGGAGGGAGAAAAACACCCTCCCCTGCGAAGCGGGGGAGGGCTGGGGTGGGGGCGCCGGGTCTACCGCTTAACGTACAGGCGGCGCATACATGATGCCGCCCTTGCTCCACAGGTTGTTCACGCCGCGCGGCAGGCCCAGCGCCGACTTCGGGCCGACGTTGCGCTCGAAGATCTCACCGTAGTTGCCGGTGGTCTTGATCGCATTGACCATCCAGTCCTTGTCCAGACCCAGCAGCTTGCCCGTGTCTTCGCTGGTGCCCAAAATGCGCATCACCACCGGGTCCTGGCTCTTGGCCTTCTCGGCCAGCACGTTGGCCTGGGTGATGCCGTACTCCTCAGCCTCGATCAGGCCGAAGACCACCCACTTGACGATGGTGAACCACTCGTCGTCGCCGCGGCGCACGGACGGGCCCAGCGGCTCCTTGGAGATCAGCTCGGGCAGGATGATATGGTCGGCCGGATTCTTGGCTTCCTTGTTGCGAACCGAGGCCAGGCCCGAGGCGTCGGTCGTGTAGGCCTGGCAGCGTCCGGCGAAGTAGGCGCCGGTGGCGGCCTCGACCTTCTCGAACACCACCGGCTTGATGCCCAGGTTGTTGGCGCGCGAGAAGTCGGTCAGATTCTTCTCCGTCGTGGTGCCCGACTGCACGCAGACGGTGGCGCCCTTCAGTTGCTTCGCACTCTTGACCTTGCCCTTGGACGGCACCATGAAGCCCTGGCCGTCGTAGTAGGTGACGCCGGTGAAGAACATGCCGAGCGAGGCATCGCGCGTCAGCGTCCAGGTGGTGTTGCGCGACAGGACGTCGATCTCACCGGACTGCAACGCGGCGAAGCGCTGCTGGGCATTGAGCGGCACCCACTTGACCTTGTTGCCGTCGCCCAGCACCGCCGCGGCGATGGCGCGGCAGATGTCCACGTCCAGGCCCGACCAGTTGCCGTTGGAGTCGGCCTGCGAGAAACCGGCCAGACCGGTATTGACGCCGCAGACCACTTGCCCGCGCGCCTTGATCGCGTCGAGCGTCTTGCCGGCAAAGGCCGGGGCAGAAACGGCGAGCGCCGCGGAGGCCAGCAGGCCACCGAGCACCGCCTTGCGTGCTTTGAAGTTCATCGAAATTGCTCCTTGGAAGAAATCGTCCGCCGATCCGGCGTGTCGAAGCGGCCGCAAACCAGCCGGCGGGCACTGTAACACCGGCCAAGAGCAAGCAGCAATCGGGCCAGGGGCGGGATTGCCCCGGGGTCAGCGCCGCCACGCAAAGGGGGCGGCCACGCGGGGCGCCAGCCCCGCGAGCAGCTGTTGCACCAGCCGCGCACTGCCAAGCGCCAAGGTGAGGCCAAGCGCACCATGGCCGACATTGAGGTACGCGTTGGCGGCCCCGGCGGCGCCGACGATCGGCATCGACGTGGGCGTGGCCGGCCGCAGCCCGGCCCATGGGCGCAGATCGGCGTTCAGGTCGCCCGCGCCAGGGAAAGTCTCGGCGACTGCGTCGGTCAACTGGCGGATGCGCCGCGCATCGATGCGCAGATCGTGGCCGACGAGTTCCGCCATGCCCGCCACCCGCAGCGTGCCGGCCAGCGGCGCGTAGACGATCTTGCGCCGCAGGTCGGTCACGCTGACGCGCGGCGCGCGCGCCGGGTCGGCTACCGGCACGGTGATGCTGTATCCCTTCAGCGGATAGACCGGCAGCCGCAGGCCAAGTGCGCGGCCGAGCCGGGCGGCAGCGGCACCGTTGGCGAGCACGACGGCGTCGGTCTCGACCTCGCCGGTCGCCGTCTTCACCGCAACGATCCGCTCGCCGCGGCGCACGAAGCCGGTCGCCGCGCAGCGCCAGCGCAGTTCGGCACCGTAGCGGGCGGCGCGCTCGGCCAGTTCGCCGGCCAGCCGCAGCGGATCGGCCACCTCCTCGCCCGGCGTCCACACACCGCCGGCGATGTGCTCGGCGTAGGCGGCCAGCGCCGGCTCGCGTTCGAGACACTGCGCGTGCGTCAGAACCTGCTGCGTGCAGCCCAGGGCGAGTTGCAGCTCGACCTGCCGCCGAGCGCCGGCCAGGCCAGCGGCGCTGTCGTAGACGACGAGCTTGCCGGGCTGCGCGTGGTCGAAGCGCAGGCCGTCCGCCGCAACGGCGGCGTGCAGCTCGCTGCGGCTCAGCTCCGCCAGCGCCAGCAGCGCGGCGGTCGCCCGCTGCGCCTGCGCCGCCGTGCACGCGCGCAAGAAGCGCAAACCCCAACGCAGTTGCTCCGGCTCGCCGGTCAGGCGGAAGCGCAGCGGCGAGCCGCGGTCCAGCAACAGTGCCGGCATCTTGCGCAGCGTGGCCGGCGTGGCCAGCGGCTCGACGTAGCTGTACGACAGCTGCGCGCCGTTGGCCATCGTCGCGCCCAGGCCCGGCCCGGCGGCGGCGTCCAGCAGCGTCACGCGATGGCCGGCTTTGGCGAGCAGGTGGGCCGTGGCGCAGCCGACGATGCCGGCGCCGATCACGCAGACGCGTGGGACGGGCACGACCGCGACACCCCCGGAAACGCGCAACGGCGGCGACGATGCGGCGTTCAACCGCCCAGCGCGTCGCCGACCTTTTCGGACGGAAAGCGGAACTGCTCGCGCAACAGCGGGCTCGGCGGCACGCCGAGCGTGATGCCCTTGGGCGGGATCGGCTGCTCGAACCAACGCCGGTAGAGCGTCAATGCCTCACCGTCGATCATCAATTGCGACAGGGTCACGTCCACCAGCCGCTTGAACTCCGGATCGTCCCGCCGCAGCATGATCGCCAGCGGCTCGACCGTGGTGAATTCGCCGACGACGGTAAAGGCCTTCGGGTCGGCCGCGGTGGCCCGCAGGCCGTAGAGCACAATGTCGTCCATCAGGAACCCGGCGGCTTTGCCCTCGGCCAGCAGCGCAAAGGCCTCGGCCGAGTCCTTCGCTTCGAGCAGACGCACCTGCAGCAAGCCGCGCTCGACCTGCTGCTTGATGAAGGCGGCGTGCGTCGAGCCCGACGTGGTCGTGACAATGCGGTTGCCCAGATCGGCCAGCCGCTGGATGCCGGAGTCGCTCTTGACCAGCAACCGGCCGCCGGCAAAGTAGTGGGTGACGGTGAACGCCACCTGCGCGCGGCGCGCCGCCGTGTTGGTGGTGTTGCCGCATTCGAGATCGGCGCGACCTTCGACGATCGACGGAATACGCTGCGCCGCCGGCACCGGCAGATACTCGACGCGCAGCGCCGGCGCCTTGAGGGCGCGCCGCACCGCGTCGACCACGCGCAGGCACAGATCGAGCGAATAGCCGATCGGCCGCTTGTCCTGGTCGACGTAGGAAAACGGCACCGACGCCTCGCGGTGCGCCAGCACGATGCTGCCGCGGGTGCCGATTTTTTCCAGCGTCGGCGGTTGCTTGGACACCACCGGCGGCGCGGGTTGCGCCAGCGCCACTGCCGGCGCAACACCGAGCACCCACGCCCAGCCAAGAACCTTTCGATATGCCAACTTCATCGCTGCACCTGCTTGCCAACGCATCCGAAATCAATGCGAAAGGATCTTCGACAAAAACTGCTGCGCCCGCTCCGAGCGCGGCTGGCCGAAGAAGTCGTCCTTGGCGGCGTCTTCGACGATCTCGCCGCCATCCATGAAGATTACGCGGTTCGCCACCTTGCGCGCAAAGCCCATCTCGTGCGTGACGACCATCATCGTCATGCCCTCGCGCGCGAGGCCCACCATCACGTCGAGCACCTCGTTGATCATCTCCGGGTCGAGCGCCGAGGTCGGCTCGTCGAACAGCATGCAGATCGGGTCCATCGACAGCGCGCGCGCGATCGCCACCCGCTGCTGCTGGCCGCCCGACAACTGGCCGGGGTACTTGTCCTTGTGCGCCGACAGGCCCACGCGTTCGAGCAACTGGCGGCCGCGCGCGGTGGCCTCGTCCTTGCTGCGGCCGAGCACCTTGATCTGCGCGAGGTTCAGGTTCTCGGTGATCGTCAGGTGCGGAAACAGCTCGAAGTGCTGGAACACCATGCCCACGTGCGCGCGCAGCTTGGGCAGGTCCGTGCCTTTCGCGCCCACCGACACGCCGTTGACGGTGATCTCGCCGCTTTGGAAAGGCTCCAGCGCGTTGACGCACTTGATCAGCGTGGACTTGCCCGACCCCGACGGCCCGCAGACCACCACCACCTCGCCCTTGTCGACCTGCGTGGAGCAGTGCTTCAACACGTTGAAGCTGCCGTACCACTTGTCGACGTTGCGGATTTCGATCATTGGCATTTTGGTAACCCTCAGCGGACGACGGCCAGCCGCGTTTGCAGCCGCTTGACCAGCAGCGACAGCGCCAAGCAGATCGCGAAGTACACGACCGCGACGAAGAGATACATCTCGACCAGCCGCCCGTCGCGCTGGGCGATCTTGCTCGCCAGCGTGACGAAGTCCGGCAGCGAGATGATGTAGACCAGCGACACGTCCTGGAACAGGATGATCGTCTGCGTCAGCAGCACCGGCAGCATGTTGCGGAAGGCCTGGGGCAGCACGATATGTCCCATCACCCGCCAGTAATTGAGACCCAGCGCATAGCCCGCATTGACCTGCCCGCGCGGAATGCTCTGGATGCCGGCGCGCATGATCTCGCAGTAGTAGCAGGCCTCGAACAGGATGAAGGTGACCAGCGCCGAGGTGAACGCGCCGACCTTGATCGGCGTGGGCGAGCCGATGATCCAGGCGCCGATGTATGGCACCAGGAAGAAGAACCAGAAGATCACCAGCACCAGCGGGATCGAGCGCAGCAAGTTGACGTAGCCGCCCGCCAGCCAGGCCAGCGGCTTGACCGACGACAGCCGCATCATGGCGAGCGCCGTGCCGAGCACGATGCCGCCCACCATCGACAGCAGCGTCACCTCGACCGTGAACGCCAGCCCCTTGAAGATCAGGATCTGCCAGGTGCGGGCAATGACGTCGAAGTCGAAGTTGTCGAGCATCGCCGCGCCCTATTTGCCGCCGCCGATATAGCCCGGCACTGCGACCGACTTCTCCAGCCGGCGCATGGCGAACACGACGATCACGTTGACCGCCAGATACAGCAGTGTGGCCGCGGTAAACGCCTCGAACACCTGGAAGCTGAACTCCTGCATCGCGCGGGCGCGGGCGGTCAGTTCCATTAAGCCGATGGTCAGCGCCACCGCGGTGTTTTTCAGGATGTTGAGGAACTCCGAAGTCAGCGGCGGCAGGATGATCCGGCCCGCCATCGGCAGCAGCACGTAGCGGTAGGTTTGCGGCAGCGTCAGCCCGAGCGCGGTGGCCGCCATGCTCTGTCCGCGCGGCAGCGCCTGGATGCCGGCCTTGACCTGCTCGGCCACGCGCGCCGACGTAAAGAACGCCAGCGCCACGACCGATGTCCAGAACGCGGAGTTGGGCAGTTGCTTGACCCAGTCGCCGGCCGCCTTGGGCAGCAACTCTGGCATCACGAAATACCAGAGGAACAACTGCACCAGCAGCGGAACGTTGCGGAACAGTTCCACGTAGGCGTTGCCGAGCCGCACCGCCCAGTTGAGCGGCGTGGTGCGCAGCGTGCCGG
>JBKCXU010000045.1:0-3070 GCA_046316025.1 Betaproteobacteria bacterium
GGGGGGCATGGGGGTAACCAACCCACCCCCCCCGGGAGTCGGGGGGCCCCACCCCCGGGTGCCGGCAACACCGCCGCCACGAAGCAAACCACCGCAACGCATCGTCACCCCGATGGCCCCCACCACCCTGCACCTCCTCCCCGAGCAAGCCGTCGCCCTCGACGCGCTGCCCACCGCCGCCTGCGAGCAGGGCTACTACTGGATCGACCTCACCCACGACAGCTTTGCCGCCGACCCCGAGCGCTGGCGCAGCCTCGCCGCCGCGCTGACCGGCGTGCAGTTGCACGACCTGCACCTGCAAGACGCCGCCAACTTGCAGCACCGCTCTTACTTCGAAGGCACCGCCGACTACGACATGCTGATCTTCCGCAAGCTCGCCACCGGCGAGCCGGCCGCGCCGGCGCAAGCGTCGCGCGCGCTGGTGCAGGAGCTCGTCACCCGGCCGATCACCTTCTTCGTCTTCGACCGGCTGCTGCTGACGATCCGCAACCCGCAGTCGCGCACGGTGGATCAGGTGCGCACGCGGCTGCTGGAGCTGCGCGCGCGCCGCGCCGGCGAACCGGTCGCCCTGCGCCTGCCGCAGCGGCCCGAAGAACTGATGCTGCGGCTCGTCAACGGAATGGTCGACCGCTACCTCGACCTGCGCCAGCCGCTGACCGACCAGCTCGACCGCTGGCAGCGCGAACTGCTCGACCCGCGGCGGCCGTTTTCCGACTGGGCGGCGCTGCTCGCCGCGCGGCTGGAACTGCGCAAGCTCGAAAGCCTGTCCGAAGAGCAGACCGACGCCCTGCAAGAACTGCGTGACGCCTACCTCGAATCCACGCCCACCGCGCAGCAAAGCGACGCCTACCTGATCCGCCTGGCCGACGTGATCGAGCACGTGCAGCGCGTGCTCACCCACGCGCGGCGGCTGGAGGCGACGGTGGAGACCGCCGTGCAACTGCATTTTTCCGCCACTGCGCACCGCACCAACCAGGTGGTGCGGCTGCTCACGGTGATCACCGCGATCTTCGCGCCGCTCACACTCATTGCCGGCATCTGGGGCATGAACTTCGAGCGCATCCCGCTCGCCCAACAGCCGCACGGCTTTGGCGTCGTCGTCGGCGGCATGGCGCTGCTGGCCGTCGTGATGCTGCTGATCTTCTGGGCACGCCGCTTCATGAGCGACTCGCCGTCGCGCACGGTGCGGTGGTGGCGGAGGGTGTGGCGCAGGTAGGAGGCGGTGCGCCGTTCGGCACCGCCGACCGACTTGAAGTGCAGCGACGGATGCGACGGGTCGGCGCGCAAAAGCGCGTAGCTGCGATGAGCGAGCGCCTGAACGTCGGGCGGCAGCGCCTCCAGGCACCGCCAAAATCGGCGCGGCGCCGTGTGCTTCAAGGTTCGCGCGCCGCGCCGGCGCGGTAGTCCGCCAGCGCTTCGCGCGCGAGCGCATCCAACTTGCCGCTGGCGGCGTCCTGCTCGATCTGCCGATCCCAGGCCGCTGCGTCGAACTCGGCAAACCAGCGACGAAACTCCGCGAGCTCCGCCGCAGGCAAAGCCACGATCGCTTTCTCAATCGACGCCACGTCGGTCATGTTCAACCTCACTTCGGCTTCGGTGCCGGAATCGCATAAAGTCTACTGTCCCGGCGGCGCCCATTCAGCGTAGTTCGACCGAAGCGCCAAAACCAGAGTAACCCGTTCTGCCCGGCCCCTGATCGCTCCCGCCGCGGCGTCTTTCCCAAAGCACCGTGCGCGCGCTCTTCACCTGAGCCGCACTGCCGCACGAGCATCAAATCGATCTTGCTCTCGCCCAGAAAGCGATACACCATCTTGCTTGCGCGCGTTCGGCACTCCGTGCGGCGAGCCTGGCCACCAAGACCGTCGCGGGATCGAAGTCCTCGCCCCGGCTCTTCCGGCCGAGGACCTGCAGCGGGCGGTTACCGGCGTCGCGAAATCGAATCGCCGTCAGACGACTCCCGTCTATGGAGAAGACCGACGGATTCTGGTCGAAGTAATCGGTGACGACGCGCTTTCCGTAAGCCAACGAATTGCGCCGGATCAAATTCGTGCCTGGCCCCTTATCGCCCCGAGCGCGCGCAACCCCTCCAACGTGCGATTCGCCGGATCCTTCAGTGCTGCGAGCGCCTGCTCCAATATAAGGCTCATAATCAGACTCCGTTCTAAATTTGGACGTCTACTGCGCGATAACCACTGTTGTCGTACAAAAATCCATGCGCCTTGAGTGCATCACAAATATTCTGAAATATCTCGCTTTTCTTGCTTTCAAGATTTATTGGAAGTGACACGTTAATCAGTTTCCATATTAAATTTAAGTTACCCGCTTTATCACTTTCTGAATGATTGCTAGCTTCTAACAAAACAATCTCACCACACCACCAGAGCGCGAACAACTCTGGCCTCGTTTGTGTGTCGTCGTAGCCGCGTCTAGGCAGCAAAGTCAAAAACACATTTCGATCTTCTCTAATTGTCCATTTGAAGGGTCGATACTTGTGTATATGCGGAATGCCATCAAACACACCCCAGTTGATCCGTGCCTGATCGGCATCGCTTATCCGCTCATTAACGTAGTTCATTAGACGATTACTCTCGCAGAACTCGCACACTCTCTATTCGTGTAGAAAGTCAGGCGGCCTACAGGCTCGTCGACGCGCTCATGGGAGGCATGAGGATGCTGCCTTCGGCCATTTCAGCGCGCGTGCCGCGATCCGCCAGCCCGTTGTAGTTCTGGTCCAGCACCAGTAGCCCGTCCGCGTTGCTCACCCACGCCGTCTGGCGCAGGTAGCCACTGTCGTTCACATCGAAAGTCGCATCACTCGCGGTCGATTGGAAAGTCTGCGCTGTGCCGGTGCAGCGGTCGAGCATGACGAGCCCGCACTCCTCCTGCGTTGCCAAAGGTTGGCTGTGCGCGCCCGAGCGCAGCGAGGAAAAAAGGGGCCACCCATTAGCCGACTCCTGTCAAGTGGGTAAGCGAAAGCGGGGCGCGTCCTGCGTGCCGCTTTTGCTCGCCACATCCGACCGCGGGCGCGCCCGTTGTCTCTTTCGACGGGTTGCGGCCACGAGCCGCACCA
>JBKCXU010000046.1:0-48198 GCA_046316025.1 Betaproteobacteria bacterium
GATCGCCTGCGCGCTCCCGGATCGTCCACGATCCGCCTGAAACCCCGTCCACGATCACGCTGAAACAGCGTCCACGATCAACTTGAAATGCCGTCTACGATCGGCCTGAAATGCCGTCTACGATGGGCTGAAATACGCACCGACAACGGCGCGTTGTTCCGCTTTCGCCTCAGCAATGCACAGGGCAGCATCGAATCGAACGCGGTGACGATCACCGTGAACATCAGCCGGGCGCCGCTCTTCACCACGCAGCCAGCCGCGGCGTCCATCAACAGCGGCCAGACCGCTACTTTCAGCTTCAGCGCGGCCAACGACAGCGGTACGCTGGCCTATCAGTGGCTCGCCAACGGCCAGCCACTCGCAGACGGCAGCAACGTCGCTGGTAACAGCGCCCTCGGGGGTGCGACCGTGAGCGGCGCGATCGGCACGGGCACCACGGGCACGCTCACGCTCGCGAACGTGCCGCTGGGTGCAAACGGCGTCTCGCTCAGCGTCCGCGTCACGCGCACCGCCGGTGGCCAGACCACGCAGGCCACCAGCAACTCGGCGGCGCTGACGGTCAACACGGGCATTCCGGCCAACGCCCTGACCGCCACCCAGATCGTTGCCGGCCAGGAGTGGAGCATGGTGCTGCGGCCCGATCGGACGGTGTGGGCCTGGGGCCAGTACATCCGCAACGACGGCACGATGCAGTACGCCAACCTCCTCGCGGCCAACCAGGCGCGGCGCCCCGTGCGCATGTACCCGGCGGTGCTGTCGGACATCCGCGCGATTAGCGGTTGGTTCGCGGGCTTCTGGGCCCTGAAGGGCGAGCCTGGCAGCACGGGCAGCCGCGTGCTGCACTGGGGCCGCGCAACTGCGGGCTCCGATGGCCGCGGCTCCGACGGCAACGGCGGGCTCAGCAGTGCGATGAATCCGTCGATCCCGCCGCGCGACAACGAAGCCGCACCGGTGGAAGTGCTGGAACGTGTGGGCAACGTGCCGCAGCCGATTGATCGCGTCTGCGCCATCGCCGGCGGCGGCGACCAGCTGGCGATGATTCGTGCGATCAACACCACCGGCAACCCCACCGACTGCAACCCCGGTTCGGCCAAGACCGTGTGGTTCGTCGGGTCCCTGCGCTCGCTCTGGTACGAGTCCACCGGGATTGCCTTCCCCATGCCCGGCCTGCCGACCGATTCGCCGCCAGCGATCATCTTCACCGGCCAGACCACTTCGGGTTCGCCGCCGCTCGTCATCGCGCTCGAGGACGGCCGCCTCTACGGCCTGGGCCTCAATCCGTATGGTGGCCTTGGGGTGTCGTCGTCCACCAACTACACCGCCGGCAACCTGAGCGGTCCGCTCCTGCTGCCCGCAACCTGGGGCAACGCGCGCAGCCTCGGTATGAGCTTCTATTACTCGCTGTTCGTCGTGCGCCCCGATGGCTCGGTGATGACCAGTGGCTACGACAACACTGGTGAGCTGGGACTGGGCAGCGTGATTGGCGGGAGCATCCTCGGCCCGCTGCCCGTGCTGGCTGAAACCTGCACTGCTGTGCCTTGCGCTGACGTGCTCACAGGTGTCACGGCGATCGTCGCCAACCAGACGGGCGCCACGCTGGCGCTCAAGAACGGGCAGATCCTGGGCTGGGGCGCGCGCGATAGCAACGGCCTGCGCGGCCCTGGCGTCACCGCCAATCAGCCTTTTCCGCGCCCTGTGCCTTCGACTGTAGTCGGGTTCACCGCACTGTCGTCGAGCTACGCGCACGCGCTGGTCATCGGCCCGGGTAACGCGGTCTACGCCTGGGGCAGCGGGCTGCGTGGTGCGCTCGGAGACGGCGTGGACGGCAGCTCGCGTACCGCGCCAGAGCTGGTGACGCAATGAAGGCCCCGACTGCGCGGTATTCGGCGCCGGTCGGTCGAGTTGCGCAGAGGGCGGTTGAGTGTGCGGGCCTCATGTCCCGGGTCGGCAACGGCCGATGGGGCAGCGGCTTGCCGCGTAGCCGCGTCGCCCGCGGGGTCGCCGTGGTGTCCTTGCTCACGGCAGCGGCCGGCGCCTTGGGCCAGACCAGCCCGGCCGCGCAAGTCGTCAAGCCGCCAGTGGCGCAACTGTGGATGGATGTCGCGACCCACAGCATGCCGGGCATGCCGGTGCTGCCGGCCGGCGGTTTCGGCTTGGGCGCGCTGGGCGGCGGCAACAACGCCTTTGGCCATACGCGCGGGATGATGCCGGGCCGCTACGCGGACATCGCGCTGCATACGCAGCGCAAGCCCGCGGGCACCGAGGGCACGCAGACCGTACCGGCCGCCAGCGGCTTGGCACCCAGCGTGCCGCTGCTGCCCGCGGCGCGCGAAGCGAGCCGGCCCGGCGTGGCCGGCGAGGACCCGACGACGCTGCCCGAGCTCCCGCGCGGGCGCTTGTTGCTCTATTGGGGCTGCGGTGATGAAGCGCGCCCGGGCCAACCGCGCGTGCTCGACTTCTCGCGTGCCAAGCCCGAGGAGTGGGGTCAGTTCATGCAGGGCCGCGCGCCGCGCGAACGCGGCGCGGTCGACCGCTCCGGCAACGCGGTCTGGCCCAACGAGCGCGACCGGCGCAGCTTCGGCGCCAGTGCCTCGCTCGCCGGCGAGCACGCGGTCGCCGGCGAAGGCGTGCCGGCGGGACTCAAGTTTGCGCTGGCGCCCGCCCAGGACTTCATGCCCGCCATTGCGCTGGAGCAAACCGGCAGCCGCTCCGATGTCTTGCGGCTGGCATGGCAACCGGTGGCCCATGCTCAGGCCTACTTCATCAATGCGATGGGCGGCGGCGACGCCGCCGATGGCGCCACCGAGATGGTGTTGTGGAGCTCGGCCGAACTGCCCGACCCCGGCATGGGGCTGATCGACTACGCCTCGCCCGCCAACGTCGCGCAGTGGCTCAAGGAGCGCGTGTTGCTGGCGCCGTCCACCACGGCCTGCGCGGTTCCCAAGGGCGTGTTCGCCAAGACCCAGGGCGCGATGCTGCGGATGATCGCCTACGGGCCGGAACTGAATCTTGCGCACCCGCCGCGGCCAGCCGATCCGAAGATCGCCTGGGAGCCGGAATGGGCGGTGCGGGTGCGCACCAAGTCCACCACCATGGCGCAACTCGGCGCCTCTGCGGGCCGCGGTGGTTCACGGGCTGCCGCCCCAGCCGCCCCAGCCGCAGCAATCGCAGGCGCCGCTGCGCCGGCCCGCCCGGATTGCCCGCCGCCGGACGGCGCACCCAGTGCCGCGCAGGCCGGGGCCGAGGTCGGCGGCGCCACTATCGGCGGTGGCTTTGGTCGCGTGCTGGGCGGTGCGGTGGGCGGACTCCTCGGCGCGCTGGGCGGCAAGAGCGAAGAGAAAAAAGAGCCGCCTGCCGATTGCCCGCGTTAATCGGCGCGGCGCGTGCCGTGACGGATACTCACTGGAGCTTCACATGAACCCAGAGCCCGCTGCCTGCTATCGCCCGCGCGCCGCATTGTTCGGCTTGGTCGCCAGCCTCACCCTCGCCACCGCGGCGCACGCCGATTGTGTGGATGGGGTGCGCGCCGCAACCGCCGCTGAACTCGACTTCGCCCAGCGCGCCACGGCCGCGCTGATCGCCGGTCTGCCCGAGGCGGTGCGACCGCTGGAGCGGCGCAGCGCAAGCCGCCCCGATCCGGCCGAAGTGCCGCGCCTTAGCGCCTGCCGCGACACGCCGGTGGGCGCGTTTTCGCCAGCCACCGGTGTCGGCTTCATGTACGACTTTCCGCCGGCCGAGGCCACGGCGCGCTCCGCGCAGCGGCGCCAGTTGCAGCGACAGATCGAAGAACTGGAAAAGCTGCCCCCAGACCAAGAGGCGCAGCGCAAGGAGATCGAGGCGCAGATGCGCGCCGCCTACGCCGCGGCACCGACCCGCAGCCGCAAAGACCCGCCGTTTACCCCCGAGCAGCAGGCGCAGGCCGACCGCGCCAACACCGAAGGCCGACGTCTCGAACAAGCGGCGCGCCAGGTGCAGTTCGACCACAACGCCCGCGTCAAGCCGCAAACCGATGCACTGCGGGTGCGCGCTGACGAATTGCAGCAAGGGCCGCAGATTTTTTCGGTCGGGCTGGAGATGAACGTCCAGCAGTTTCCCCAAGGGGCCGGCAATCGGGCCGTACTGACCTTCGGCGCGCCGAGCGCCAAGCGCAGCGCCGCCTTGCAGCCACGCAACATCGTCGTGACCATCGAGGGCCCGGCCGGTCCGGCGCGCGAGGCGCTGCTCGGTCTGATCGATCGCGACTATCTGCAAGGGCTGCTCGACAAGCCCGCGCCCGGCGTGCCGGTCTCGCGGCAGCGGATCGAAAGCAGCAGCGCACGCGCCGCGGCCGCAGCGCCGCTGGTCATCGCTTCGTCGGTGCCACTGGGTGCCGCATCCTCTGCGCCGCCCGCTGTGGCCGCCCCAGCGGCCACGGCGGCCGGCACGGCAACTCCAACCGCCACCGCCGGGACAGCGCCGAGCGCGGCACGCGACCCCTGTCCGCCGGCAGCGACTGTGCAAACGGCCGATGCGACCCGCACCGGCAGTCAGGTCGGCGCGGAAGTCGGGGGCGCCGCCGTCGGGGGCGGTTGGGGGCGCAACCTGGGCAGCGCGATCGGCGGGGCGCTCGGCGCCCTGGGTGGCACCGCAAAAAAGACCGAAGCGGCGCCCGTCGCGACCGTGGACTGCCCGCGTTGAAGCGCGTATTCGGATGAGATCTGGTCCGGCCGTTAAAACGCTTAGGCCTTTTGGAAGGCCACTACCACCGCGGCGGCGATTCCGCGCTAACCTGCTCGCTCCTCCCGCCGCCCCGCCGCGCCGATTTGTCGGATGCCCGCTCCGCGCCGCCCCGCCATCCCCAACGTCCAAGTCCGTCTGCTCGGCGACCCGGCGCTAATCGCGCCGCAGGGCGAGATCAAGGCGTTGGAGCGGCGCGCCGCGGGCCTGCTGGCGCTGGTGGCACTCGAACCGGGAGTGACGCGGGCACGCGCCGCCGCGCTGCTGTGGCCGGATTCCGATAACGCCCGGCAGGCGCTGCGCCAGCAAATCGCGCGCTTTCGCAAAAACTATGGCGCGGACCTGATACGCGGCGCCGCGGCGCTTTTCATTTCGGATGGAGTTGCGGTCGATGCGCCTACGGCGGCGCGCGGTGCGCTGCTGGGCGAGCTGAGTTTCGAGGACTGCGCGGCCTTTGCCGACTGGCTCACCGCGCAGCGTGCGCAGCGCCGTGGCAGCAGCGCGGCCGCACTGGCGGCGCAACTTGTGCAGGCCGAGGCGCAGGGCGATCTTGATGCGGCGCTGCGCTGCGCCGAGGAACTGCTGCGCGGCGACGCGGACAGCGAGGCCCATCACCGCCACCTGATACGGCTGCACTACCTGCGCGGCGACATGGCGCAGGCGCAAGCCGCCTACGAGCGACTGACGGCCCAGTTGCGGCGCGACTTCGGCGTGGCGCCCAGTGCCGCGACCGAAGCGCTGGCGCGGGCGATCCGCAGCGCAAGCACCGCGCCGAGGGGTACGCGATCGGCGCTGTCTGCGCTGCCGAAACCGCCCTTGACGGTGCCGATCACCTTGCTGCGCCCGCCGCGCCTGATTGGCCGCGAGCGCGAAGTGGCGTTGATGCATGCCGCATGGCAGGCCGGGCAGGGTGTGCTGTTAAGCGGCGAGGCGGGCCTGGGGAAGAGCCGGCTGCTGGCGGACTTCATCCTCGGCCGCCGCTGGATTGAACTGCGCGGGCGCCCCGGCGACGCACAGGTGCCCTATGCGGTACTGGCGCGGGCGCTACGCGGCCAGTGGGCTGAACTCGGTCCGCGCCTGCCGCCGACGCTCGCTGCGGAGCTGGCGCCGATCCTGCCTGAGTTGGGTTCGACCGCCGCGGCGCCGCACGACGACGGCCGGCTACGACATGCGGTGCGAACCGCGCTGCAGGCGGCGCTGGCCGCCGGCGCCGAGGCCGTGGTGTTCGACGACCTGCAATTTGCCGACGCCGCCAGTGCTACCGCCCTGCTGGCGGCGCTGCCCGAGTTGACGCCGGCGCCGCGCTGGTTGCTGGCGATGCGGCCACACGAATGCGCGCCGGAAGTCGCGGCGGCGCTGGCACAACTGCAGGCCACAGTTCCGGTGCAGAAGATCGACCTCGCCCCGCTCAGTCCCGAACAGATCGCCGCGCTGCTCGACAGCCTGCAGGTCGAGCAACTCGAGGCCGCAACTCTGGCCGCACCGCTGGCACGGCGCTGCGGCGGCAATCCGCTCTTCATGCTGGAGACGGTCAAGGCGCTGCACGCTAGCGCGCAAGGCAGCATCCTTTCGGCCGCACCGCAGGACTGGCCGCTGCCGACCTCGGTCGAGGCGCTGATCGAACAGCGCTTGGCGCGGCTTTCGGCCGGCGCGCTGAAGCTGGCACGCGTGGCGGCGCTGGCCGGCCCCGACTTCAATGCCCGGCTTGCCGCCGACGCGCTGGGCGCAGATCCGCTCGACCTGACCGATGCCTGGCGCGAGCTCGAGTCCGCGCAGATCCTGCGCGGCAACGTCTTTGTCCACGATCTGGTTCAGGAGGCCACGCAGCGCAGCCTGCCGCAGCCGATCGCCGCGGAACTGCACGGGCGCATCGCTCGGCTGCTCGAGCCGCGCGACGGCGAGCCGGCGCGGATTGCGCAGCACTGGCTGGCGAGCGAAACGCCGACGCGCGCGGCGCCCGCGCTGCGGGCCGCCGCGCAGCGCGCGCGCCTGGCGGGTCGAGGTGTCGAAGCGGCGCGGTTTCTGGCCCAGGCCGCGGCACTGGCCGATGCCGACAGCGCTGCGGCGCAGGCTTTCGACGACCTTTGGCAGCGCGCCGACTGCCTGTACGCCGCGCCCGCCCATGAGGGCTTCGTGGCGGCGGTGGCGGCGCTCGCGACCCGCGCCACCACGCCGCGCCAGCAGGCCCGCTGGGCGCTGATGCAGGCGCGGGTGATCAACCTGTCCGACCCCGGCGCGGCCTTCCGCCACGCGGTGGAGCACGCCTTGACGCTGGCCATTGCCGCCGGCGAGACCCAGGTCGAAGCGCAGGCGCGCTTCGCACTGGCGGTCGATCACTATCGCGATGCCCGCATCGGCGAGTCGATCCAGCACTGCGCCGCGGCGCTGCGGCTGGCGCAGGACGCGGGCGATGCGGCGCTGGCCGCCGAAGTCGAATCCTTTCTGGGCATCGGCCTCGAATCGCTGGGTCGGATGGATGAGGCCGAGCGCACGCTGACGCAGGCCCTGCCGCGGCTGCAAGCGCAGGGCCGCTTTGAAGTATTGATGACCCACTACGGGTATCTCGCCTACCAGCATCTGGATCGCGGGCGACACGGGCCGGCGCTGGCCGCCCTGCACCCGCTGCGGGACCTGCTCGCGCGCGGCGACGGCAACAGCTTGCAACGCGCCTTTGCCGCTAGCGCAGCCAGTGAAACCTTGCGCCGCGGCGGTGACTACCGTGGCGCGCTGGCGCTGCTGGAGCCGGCCGCGCAGGCGCTCCTGGGTCGCGAGGTCAATGCCGGCAGCGTCACGCTCGAACTGGAGCGCGCGCGCGTCTACCTCGATCTCGGTCGCCCGGAACTGGCGCAGGCAGCGCTGCGGCGGACGGGGCCGGCGCAGCGCCTGCGGCGCCGGCAGGCGCTGATCCTGCTCGTGCGACAGGCAGCGCTGGCGACCGAATACGGTACCGCGCCGCCGCACGCCTTCAGCCCCGAACTGCTGGCCGAGCTCGAAGAACCCTGTCTGCGCGCCGAGTTGCTTTGGGTCCTGGCCGATACGCCGCAAGGTGCGCCGGCCGCGGCGCTGGCGGCCGAGTGCGAGCGCGCGACCGCCGCCGGTATGGACGGTCTGCTGGCGGGCCTGCTCGCCGTGCTGGCCGGCACGCAGCTGCGCCTTGGCGACCGCGCCGCCGCGCGCCAAGCACTCGCGCAAGCAACGGCGGTCGCGGACCGCGCGACCTCGATGTTCTACCCGCCCGCGGTCGCGCTGCGGCTGGCCGACGCGGCGGCGGCGCTGGAGGCTAAGCCGCAAGCCCAGCACTGGGTACAGAGCGCGGCGCAGTGGATAGAGCAGGCGCTCACGACCGGCGTGCCGTCGGAGTTCGTCGAATCCTTCGCGCAACGCAATCCGGTCAATCGGCGCGCCTTGGCGGCGGCACAGCGTCCACACTGAGCGTCCGGACGCGCGGTTATCCTCGGCGGCGGGTAGACCCGCTGAACCGCACCGGACCATGCGCATCCTGCTGATCGAAGACGATCCGATGATCGGCGAAGCCGTGGCCGAAGGGCTGCGCGCCGACGGCTACACGGTGGACTGGGTGCGCGACGGGCGCGCCGGTTCGGCGGCACTCGCCGCGGCCACGCCCTATGCGCTGGTGCTGCTCGACATCGGCCTGCCGGGGCGCGACGGCTTGACGCTGTTGCGCGAAGCGCGTGCCCGCCGCGACCGCACGCCCGTGCTGCTGATGACCGCGCGCGACACGGTGGCCGACCGGGTGGCGGGCCTGGACGCCGGCGCCGACGATTACCTCGTCAAGCCCTTCGATCTCGACGAACTGCTCGCCCGCGTGCGCGCGCTGCTGCGCCGCGCGGCGGGACGCGCGGAGCCGGCGCTCGAACACGGCGCGCTGCGCATCGACCCGGCCACGCATAACGCCACGCTGCACGGGCACCCACTCGCGTTGTCCGCACGCGAATTCGCGCTGCTGCTGGCGCTGGCGGAGCGTCCCGGCGCCGTGCTGTCGCGCGCGCAGCTCGAAGAAAAACTCTACGGCTGGGACGACGCGGTGGGCAGCAACGCGGTCGAGGTGCACATCCACCACTTGCGCCGCAAGCTCGGCGAGCGCGCGATCCGCAACGTGCGCGGCGTGGGTTACACGCTGGGTGAGTTCTGATGCGCGCTTCGACGCGCCCGCCTCGCCCCGTCGTTGCCGCGCAAGCGGCAATCCAGCGGTGCCGCGAAAGTCACTGGACTCCCGCTTGCGCGGGAATGACCGATCCCCGGGCCGCGAGGGCTGCCTGATGCGCTCGATCCGCCGCTGGCTGTTGGTCGCACTGCTCGGCACGCTGCTGGCCGCGGTGGCGGTGGCGGCAGCGTTCACCTACGCCAGCGCGCGTGCGGAGATCGACGGCCTGCTCGACGAAGAACTGCGGCAGGTCGCGCTGTCGCTGCGCGACCATGCGTTTCTGGACGTGGAGAAGCTCAACCGTTCCGCCGCCGCGCCCGAGCAGGGGCTGCTGGTGCAGATCGACGATGCGCGCCGGCCCGAGCCGTACCGCTCGCGCGCGGTGCCGCCGCTGCCGCCTGCCGCCGGCGACGGCTGGGCCGACGTGCAGCACGAGGGGCAGGTGTGGCGCGTCTACACGCTGGCGGGTGCCGTGCAGACGATCCGCGTGGCGCAGCCGCTGGCGCAGCGGCGCGAGCAGGCGCTGGCCGCCACGCTGCGCATCGTCTGGCCGCTGCTGGCGCTGCTGCCGCTGGCCGGCGCGTTGATCTGGTGGATCGTCGGCCGTGCGCTGCGCCCGCTGCACGCGCTGGAAGACACGCTCGCGCAGCGCGCGCCGACCGCGCTCGCGCCGCTCTCCGCCGAGGGCCTGCCGGTTGAACTGCGCCCGCTGGTGGCGGCGTTGAACGGCCTGCTGGCGCGGCTGGAGGGCGCCTTCGCGCAGCAACGCGCGCTCACCGCCGACGCCGCGCATGCGCTGCGCACGCCCTTGGCCGCGCTGACGCTGCAAGCACAACTGGCGCAGCGAGCGAGCGAGGCCGACCGCACCGCCGCGCTGCAACGGCTGGAGCACGGGGTCAAGCGCGCCACGCATCTGGTGCAGCAACTGCTGGCGCTGGCGCGGCTGGACCCGGAGGCGGCGCGGCAGCCCTTTGCGCCGGTCGATCTGGCGGCACTCGCGCGCGAAGCGGCGGACGAAGTCGCGCCGCTGGCGCAGGCCAAGCGCATCGCCCTGACCGTGGCCGCCGCGCCCGCGGTGGTACAGGGTCTGGCCGACGCACTGCACATGGCGCTCGTCAACCTGCTGGACAACGCGATCCGCTACACGCCCGAGGGCGGCGCCATCGAACTGCGCGTGCAGACCGACGCCATCGGCGCCGAGATCGCTGTGCTCGACAACGGCCCCGGCGTGTCGGAAGACGAGTGGCCGCAGCTCTTCGACCGCTTCTACCGCGGCCGCGACGCCGCCGCCGGCGGGAGCGGGTTGGGCTTGGCCATCGTCGCGCAGGTCGCCGCCGTGCATGGCGGCGTGGCGCAGGCGGGGCGCGGGCTGGGCGACTGCGGGCTGGGCGTGCGGGTCACGCTCCCGCGCCAAACTCCCGTCAACTGACCCTCGCCCGAGCGGCCAACGCGCTGGGCCGCGTGCGAGCCTGACCTCAAGACGTCTGGAGCGTCAACACTTGATCGAGCGTGCGCCGCGCCGCCTGCGCTTCCGCCGGGGTCGTCTGCGCGATCCCCGCCGTCACGATCGCCGCTTTCCACAGCGCCCAGGCCTTGCCGCGCTGCCAGGTCGATGCGTCCAGTCCCAGCGCCGCGCGGAAGGTCTCCCGCTCGGTCGCCCCGAAGTAGCTCCACGCCATCGCCAGATCGCAGGCGGGGTCGCCGATGCAACACAGGCCGAAGTCGATGATCGCCGCCAGCCGGCCAGCGCGGAGCAGCAGATTGCCCGTAGCGATGTCGCCGTGAACCCAGACCGGCGGCTGCTCCCACACCGACGCCAAGCCGGCGTCCCATACGCTGAGCGCGGCTTCAACGTCGATCCGGCCGCGCAGGACCGCAAACGCCGTGCGGGCCTCCGCGTCATAGACCTCGAGCGCGCCGCCGCGATGAAAGTTGTCCTCGCCGGCAGCCGGCCCGTCCGCCGCTGCAACGGCCCGCAGAGCGTTAAGAAATTGCGCCAAGTCCGTTGCGAACCGGTGCATGTCGCTCGGCGGCCGGCTCGCCACGGTGTCGCCGTCGATCCAGCGGTAAACCGACCACGCGAACGGATACCCGCCGCCCGGCCGACCTTGCGCCAACGGCTGCGGGATCTCGTACGGCAAGTGCCGGCGCAGGTACGGCAGCCAGCGCTGCTCGCGTGGCACCTGCGCCGCGTAGGCCGGCGCGCTCGGCAGCCGCAGCACCATGCCGCTCCCGAGCATGAAGCTCCGGTTGTCCCAGCCTGGCGTCGGCACCGCACGCACCGGCAAGTCCGCCCAGCGCTGAAACTGCTCCGCGACCAGGGCACGGACGAGCGGTTCGTCGATTTGCGGCGGCTGCTGCTGCATCGGCCAGGTTGCTTCTGCGCGCGCTCGGCAGCGGACCTCAGCCCGCCGCCGACCGCTCCAACGCCCGATTCTGCCGATCCTGCACGCGGCCGAGCGCGAGCAACGCGGCCACCGCGACGAGCAGTGTCCGGGTGCTGGGCGTAGGGTTGATGGCTGGCATGGGAAGAGTGAACAGGGGTCACCCAGTGCGTAGTGGCACAGATTACCCGCCGTTTCCGTCTTAAGTCGCCGTTAAGAATCGGCGCGTAGCTTTCGCTTCATAGGTTGACGGCTTTCCCAAAAAGCCGGCTTCCTCACTCGACTTCAAGCGCCGCCCCGTGCGGCGCTTTTCTTTTGGTGCGGCCCACGCTGCGTAGACTGCGCGCCTCTCTGCTTCCCCTGCCGCGCGCCATGAACTACCGCCGACTCGGCCCCTCCGGCCTGCTCGTCCCCGAACTGTCTCTGGGCTCCTGGGTCACCTACGCCAACCAGGTCGACACCCGCGCCGCCCGCGAGTTAATGGCTGTCGCGTACGACGCCGGCGTCACCTTCTTCGACAACGCCGAGATCTACGCCAACGGCGAGAGCGAACGCATCATGGGCGCGGTGTTGAAGGAACTCGCCTGGCCGCGCATCAACTACGTGGTCTCGACCAAGTTCTACTGGGGCCTGCGCGGTGGCGTGTACGACAACAACACGCTGAGCCGCAAGTACCTGCTGCATGCGATCGACGGGTCGCTTGCGCGCCTGCAACTGGACTACGTGGACCTCGTCTACTGCCACCGCCCCGACGAAAACACGCCGGTCGAAGAAACGGTGTGGGCGATGCACGACATCATCAGTCGCGGCAAGGCGCTCTACTGGGGCACCAGCGAGTGGAGCGCGCAACAGATCGCTGCTGCCTGCGCGGCGGCCGACCGCCACCACCTGCACCGGCCCATCGTCGAGCAGCCGCAGTACAACCTGTTTCACCGCAAGCGGGTGGAGCAGGAGTACGCGCCGCTGTACCGCGAGCCGGGGCTGGGGCTGACCACCTGGAGCCCGCTCGCCTCGGGCCTGCTGACCGGCAAGTACCGCGCCGGCATCCCCGCCGGCTCGCGCGGCACGCTCGCCAACTACGGTTTTCTGCGCGAGGGGCTGACCGACGCGGCGCGTAACGCCAAGGTGGCGCAGTTAAGCGCCATCGCCGCCGACCTCGGTGCGACCACCGGCCAGCTCGCGCTTGCCTGGTGCCTCGCGAACCCCAACGTCAGCAGCGTGATCACCGGCGCGACCAGTGTCGCGCAACTGCGCGAGAACCTGCGTGCCGGCGAACTTGCCGCCCGGCTGACCCCCGAGGTGCTGGCGCGGATCGATGCGGTCATCGGCGACGAGTACGACTGACGGGCCGCGGCCTGCCAAGCGCGCCGCGTAGCCCGTCGCGCAAGACCGTGGCTTGTCGCGCAGCCGCGTGGCCGGTCGGGAATGACTTTCCCGCAGCGCTTTGGCGCGGCATGCTGCGCCAACAGCCCAAGCGAGAACCCCATGGACACTGTCGACGCCCTCACCCGACGACGCTACGCGCGCCTGGCCGGCGGCGTGTACCTGCTGCTGACCCCGCTCTTTCTGACGGGCATCGTCATCCACAACCAGCTGATCGGCGACGGCGGCTTTGCGGAGGCGGCGCGCTCGGTCGCCGCGCAGGCGACTTTGTATCGCTTTGGACTGTGGTTGCAGTTGCTGAGTTCGGCCGGGACCGTGGTGCTCGCCTATGCGCTGTACGTCGTGCTGCGGCCGGTCGATGCGCTGCTGGCCCAGCAGGCGCTGCTGTGGCGGCTCGCGGAAGCGGTGGAGGGCGCGGGGGCCACGGTCATTGCTTTTGGCCGGCCGGCGCTGTACGTGGCGACGGCGCAGGGCGCGGCGCTGAGCCCGGAGCAGGGCACCGCCGCGGTGGCCGCACTGCGCGCTATGCATGCCAGCGGCTTTGCCGCCGGCATCTTGTTCTTCAGCGTCGGCTCGACGCTGTTTTTCCTTCTCTTCCGCCGCACCGATTGGCTGCCGCGCTGGCTGTCGGGCCTGGGCGTCTTTGCCTCGGTGCTGACGGCCTTCGTCGCCACGGGCCTGTTGATCGCGCCGGACGCGCATTGGGTCGAAGTCGGCTGGCTGCCGATCTTCGTCGCCGAGATCCTGACCGGCCTGTGGCTGCTGGCCGCGCGCGGGGACGCGGGCGCGCAGCCGGCGGCCGCGCCGGTCGCACCCGTGCGAGCCGTGTCGAACAAACGCCGTTATGCAACGCGGTTCGCCGTGGCCTTGATCGGCGGGGTGCCCTTTGCGCTGCTCGTCAGCATCCAATCGCCCGTCCCACTGTCGATCTGGTTCGTCCGCGTCTGGTTCGTCTCGTTTGCGGCGGTGCTTGCCTACAGCCTGTGCGAGCGCTGGCCGGCACGACTGCCGCCTTGGCAGGCGCGCTGGGTGTACACGCTGCTGGGTGTCGTGGCCGTGATCCCGCTGGCCGCCTACGCGGGTTACTGGGTAACCACCGGTGAGTTCGCCTTTTGGCAGAGCGAACCGAAGCGGCTGGAAGGCTTCCTCTCACTGACCTTCGCCGGCGTGCTGTTCGCGCCGTGGATCGCTCTCGCCGCGATGGTGCGTACGCGCGAGGCGCTGGCGCACGAGCAGGCGCTCGCCTTCGCGCTGGAGCGCAGTCAGTTGGAGCGCCAGGCGCTCGACGCGCGGCTGCGGCTGCTGCAAGCGCAGGTGCAGCCGCACTTCTTGTTCAACACGCTGGCCAACGTGCGCGCGCTGGTCGGTGCAGGCTCGCCGCAGGCGCCGGCCGTGCTCGACAGCCTGATCGCCTACCTGCGCGCCGCGGTGCCGAAGCTGGACGCACCCGCGGCCACGGTCGGCGACGAGTTGAAGCTCGTCCGTGCCTATCTGGAACTGATGCAACTGCGCATGCCCGACCGCTTGCGCTACGCAATCGACGCCGAGCCCGCGGCGCTCGCCGTGGCCTGCCCGCCGCTGACGCTGCTGACGCTCGTCGAAAACGCCGTGCGCCACGGCATCGACCCCGGCGAGCGGGGCGGCGCCATCGAGGTTGCGGCCCGCGTGCGCGACGGGCGCTGTACGCTGCGCGTCGTCGATACCGGTGTGGGCCTGTCGCCGGGCGGCGGCAGCGCCGGCACCGGGCTCGCCAATCTGCGCGAACGGCTGCACCTGACCTACGGCGACGGCGCCGCGCTGCGCCTGACCGAGATCGCGCCCAACGGTGTTGCCGCCGAAGTCGAGTTTCCCGTTCAACCACCGCCCCGATGACGACCCGCCCGCCGACCGCGCTGATCGCCGACGACGAACCGCTTCTGCGCGCCGAACTGGCGCAGATGCTGGCGCAGGCCTGGCCCGCGTTGCAGGTGGTTGCGCAGGCGCGCAACGGGCGCGAGGCGGTCGAGCAGTTCGAGGCGCTGCGGCCCGACCTGTGTTTTCTCGACGTGCAGATGCCGGGGCTGTCCGGCGTGGATGCGGCGCAGGCGATCGGCCGGCGCGCGCATCTGGTGTTCGTCACTGCGTACGACCAGTACGCGCTCAAGGCTTTCGAGACCGGCGCGCTCGACTATCTGGTCAAGCCGGTCGAGCCGGCGCGGCTGGCCGACACCGTCGCCCGCGTGCAGGAGCGGCTGCGCAGCGCGCAGCCGGCCGCCGCCACTGACGCGCTGCTGCGCGAATTGGCCGAGCAGTTGCAGCGCCGCAGCGCGCCGGGGCAGGCGCCGCTGCGCTGGCTGCGCGCCTCGGTCGGGCCAACCGTGCGGCTGATCGCGGTGGACGACATCGACTTTCTGCGCTCCGACGAGAAGTACACCTTGATCGCCTGGCGCGGCGACGACGGCCAGCCCGCCGAAGCGCTGATCCGCACGCCGCTGAAGGAGCTCGCCGCGCAACTGGACGCGAGCCAGTTTGCGCAGGTGCATCGCTCGGTGGTGGTCAACCTGCGCGCGGTGAGCCACATCACGCGCGGCGAAAACGAGACCGCCGACATCCATCTGAAGGGCCGGCGCGAGGTGCTGCCGGTCAGCCGCAGCTACCTGCATCTGTTCAAGCAGATGTAGGGGGCGGTGCTACAGCACCTGCTGCACCCTTGGCAGCCGCAACACCAAATCGGCCAGCAACCAGCACACCACGCAGCCTGCCGCACCGACGACCGCGAACTTGACGAGCGGCGCCGCAGCCCAGCCGCCGAGCATCAGCGCCAGCGCCACCAGCAACGGCGGATGGATCACGTAGACGGCGTAGGCCCGGCGCGCCAACCACAGGGATGCCGGCGTCGCGTCGTTCCAGCGCAGGCGGAACTGCCACAGCAGCCCGAGGATGATTCCCCACGCCACCAGCGGCTCCCAAAACGCGTAGACGATTGCCGGCAGGCTCAAACCGCCAGCGACCCCGGTCGCCGCGCCCAGCGCACCACCCAGGACGACCGCCGCCGGCAGCGCAGGCAGCGCGAGCGCGGCGACGATCAACCACGGCCGCGCCAAGCGGCCGTCCACGCGCTCCAGCCAGCGCGGCGCCGCCGCCACGCAGCCGACCACGAACAACAGGATGTACGACGCGAAGTAGCCCAACTGCAAGCCGAAGACTTCGTCCCCGGTCGGCACCCACTGTCGGATCAGCAGTGCCACCGCCCCGGTGCCGAGCGCGGCGGCGAGCAGCGTGCGGCTGCGCGGCAGCGGCGCGTCTGTCGGCAGTGCGGCGGCCGGTCGCAGCCGGCGCCACAGCACCCACGCGGCGCTGAAGATCAGCAGCGCCTGCGCGAACCACAGCGGGCCGTTGAGAAAGATGCCGCGGCTCGTCAGCGCCCACCAGGTGTCGAGCAGCGGCTTGCCGCGCGCGGTCTGCGCCAGTGCGTAGGTGAACGGCCCGAGCACGAAGCCGTAGACGAGCAAGGGCAGGCCCAGCCGCAACGCGCGCTCGGCGAGGAAGCCCGCCGCTCCGCGCCGCGCCAGCGCCGCCGGCGTGAAGTAGCCGGCAATCAGGAAGAACATGCCCATGAAGTAGGCCTGATTGACGCCGCAGAAAAGGCTCAGCGCAATGCTCTGCGGCGCATCGGACGGCAGGACTTCATGCAGATACCAGCCGCCGGTCGCGCCGTAGGTGATTGCCGTGTGGTGGAACAGCACCAGCGCGGTCAACACCACGCGCAGGTGGTCGAGAAAGGCCAGGCGGGCGGCGGGCGCGGCGGGGGCGTTCATGTCTGCGGCTACGAACCGTCGAACAGCGCGGCCGTACCTTCGCGCTTGAGGGTCAGCGTGTACTCCGGCGAGGATTCGTAAACCATCACGCCGTCGGGCCGCACCCACGATTCCTTGATCGGCTTGCCGTCGGCACCGGTGGTGACGATCGTGCACACGGCAAGCGTCTGCGCGCCGAGCTGGCGCGGGCCGAACTCGCGCACCGTGCTGTGCACGGTGACCGGCGTGCCGCTGCGTGGCACCAGCAGGCGCAGGCTGCTGCGGTTGCCCACCTGCGCCGCGCCGCAGGGCCGCGCAAAGCGCAGGCCGAACAGCGTCAGGTCGAAGGCCGCCGTGTCGATCTCCTTGCGCGTCGCCGCGGCGGCAGCGCCGATCGTCACGGCAATCCGCCGCCCATCGGCGGAGCGCTCGCCGGAGACTGTCGTCTTGACGCCGTTGTCGTCCTCGTCGATCCGGTAGGTGCGCAGACCGGCGCGGTCGTAGCTCACGGTATCGACCGCCTCGTAGATCGGACGCTTGCCGAAGACACCGCCGGCGCCGATGACAAAGCGCCCGCGCAGGGTGTAGGTCGGCTCGGCACCATCGCGTGCGGTTTGCAGTGCGACGACGTAGCTGCCGACGCGTCGACCGGCGACGACGATGTCGTACTCGTAACCGTGGTCGAGCGGGCCGGCGACCGTGAACTGCTCGCCCGCAGCAGGTTCGGTGGCGATCGAAGCGAGTAGCGCGCACAACACGACTTGCGCCGCGGCCCGCGCGCGGGCCGACATGCGCTTCGTGCGGCTCATGCCAACCGCCGCCACACGAGTTCTGCCAGCGCCACGTCCTCCAGTCCCACGCCGACCGACTTGTAGACGACGATGTCGCCCGCCGCGCGCCGGTAGTGCGTGCCGCCGACCAGCAGCTTGCCCAGCTCGACCACGCGCGCGGGGTCGATGGTGCCGGGGGCGGCGCGGACGAACTCGCCGGCTTCCTGCTGCGCGGCGGGCAGCCACTCGACGACGATCCGCTCGGCGCGCGCGAGCAGCGTGTCGTCCAGTTCGCGCGCTGCCGGCTTGCTCGACCCCACCGCCGCGACGAAGGCGCCCGGCTTGACCAGCGCACCGTCGAACAGCGGCTCGCTGGCGCGCGTGCAGGTGGCGACGACATCCGCTTCGCGCGCGGCCTGCGCGGCGTCCACCGCGGTGGCGGGCACGCCGAACTCGGTGCCGATCCACTGCGCAAACGCCTCGGCGCCGCTGCGTGCTGAAACGAGCACACGCTCGAACGGCACGGTCAGTAAGAAAGCCTCGGCATGGGCGCGCGCCTGCACGCCGGTGCCGAACACGGCCAGCGTGCGCGGGTGCGGCGGCGCGAGCGCGCGCAACGCCGCGGCACTGGCCGCCGCGGTGCGAAAGCGCGTCAACTCATTGGCGGCAATGGCCGCGAGCGGTGCGCCGGTCACCGCGGAGAACAACACGATCACGAAGTCGAAGCGCCCGTCGATGGTCGAGTAGACCTTGGCGCCAACGACACCCGCCGCCGGCAGCGCCGCGCCCATCGCGGCAATCGCCGCGGTGTGTGCGTTGTGGGTGGCGGCGGCGCGCACGCGCGGGGCGATGGCGCCGGCGCCGTTGCCGTACTGCTCGAAGGCAGCGGTCATCGCAGCGATGGCGTCGCGCATGTTGAGGGTGGCGGCGACTTCGGCGTCGGAGATCAGGCGCATGGCTGGGGTATCGCGTGAATGTTGCCGCAAGGTTAACCCTGGGCGATGATGCGCTCGCCATGCGCGCCCGCCTTGCCCCGCTTTGCCTGTCTGTGCCAATTCTGGCTGCCGACGCGAGCGACGCGGCCAAGCCTCTCACGCTTGAACAGCCGCCGGGGCAGGAGTGCGTCTCGCCGGTGGTGCGCCGCTGCCCGCCGCCGACGCCGGCCGCGCCGACGGCGCCAGTCAAGTCCGATCCGCAAGCGACGCGTCAGGCGCTGGAGCGCGAGCGGCGTGCGCAGGCGGTACAGGAGCTGTCGCCGATCATCATCTACGGCGAACGGGAGCAGAAGCGGATCCAGGAGGTGTTCGACGCCAACCTCAAGCCGGGGCGCCGCGCGCTGGAAGCGTCGACCCGCAGCTTCCAGACGCCCGATGGCCGGCGCTGCACGCAGGTCGAGGGCGTGGGTTACAGCGAGTGCACGCCCAACGCCAACGCGCCGCCGCCGACCGGCTTTTCGAGCGCCTTTACCGCGGGCAAGCCGTAGCGCGAAGCGCGGGCTGCCGCCGGCGCGCGACCGGCTACTGGACGCCGCGCAGGGTCACCGGGACGAAGCCGCTGGTGACCGGGTGGACGGTGTCGGTGGCGGGTTGGGTGGCCTCTACCCTTTGCGTCGCTGCCACCAACGCGGGCGCCCGCGTCAGCCTGACCTTGAGCACCGCCCGTCCGACCGGCGTCGTGGCGACGACGACCTCGCGCTGAAACTGCACTACGTCTGTGCCGCGCGGCAGCGGTACCTCGACCACGTCGATGGCCGACCGTCCCAGTCCGGTCAGCGCGCGCGTGATGGTGAACGGCCCGCGGCACTGATGGTCGTCGCCGACGGCCACTTCGCGCTGCCAGTGGCCTGGCGGCACGGGTCGGTCGAGCGATACCGCCTCGCGGCAAACACCGCGACCGACGGCCGCGAGGTCGATGGCGGGCATCTGGAACCACAGGCGTCCGTGCTGCGCGTCGAACAGCAGTTTCGAGCCGCTCGCCGTGATCGGCACGGCATGCTCGTCCTGTGCGAACTGCGCGCGCAGGTACTGGATGCGCTCGAACTTGCCCTGGTTGGCGGCATTGCGCAGGTTGGCCGCCTCGCCTTCGACCTTGACCACGCGCCACTGCTCGTCGTGTTCTTCTTCCACCAGCGAGGTCAGCGTTCCGGGCATCTCGTCGTCCATGTGCCAGGTGATCCAGCGCTGCCGGTTGCCGGCTTCGGGGGCCAGCGCCAGCGCGGCACCGGGCGCCCAGCGCGTGTAGCGCAGTTCGCCGCGAATCTCCTGGCGGATGTTCCATTGCGTCCTGGAGCTGATCGGCGCCTGCCCCCACACCGGTTGGGCGCGGGGGTCGGGCGAGCGCTTGCCGGCGGACTCGAAGGTCAACACGTACTCTCCCACCCAACCCGAGTTCTCTTGCGCGGCGGCCAGGGGTGCGATGGCCAACCATGCTGCCGCGGCCAGCGCGCACTGCATTCGATCCGTTCTCATGATTCCGTTTCTGCGCGGGCCGGCATTGCGGCGCGGCCTCGTCGATGTGAAGTCGCCGGCACGCTAATGTCGCCTCGGCTGCGCTGAGGCGGCGGCGCTGCTGGGGTTCACAGGTCATCATGAGAAGAAAGCGACTTTCGCATCGGCGCGCAGGACGAAAGTCATGCGCGCCGATGCGCCTCGCGCCCGGCCGGGTCGTGCTCGCCGGACGCGGCTATCCCGCCGCCAGGATGACACGCGCCGCGGCGAGCGCCTCGATTTCGCCGTCGCGGTAGCCGAGCTCGCGCAGGACCTCGCGCGTGTGCGCACCCAGCGCCGGCGGGCCGCGGCGTACCGGCAGCCGCTCGCCGCCCAGCGCCAGCGGCAGCAACGCGGTACGGGTTTGGACTTCGCGGCCCGCGCCGCTCGCATCCGCCGGCACGGTCACCGGCGCCAGGCCGCCGGTGGCCGCCAGGTGCGGGTCGGCGAACAGATCGTGCGGGCGCACGATCGGCGCGTAGGGCAGGCCGTGCGCTTCGAAGCGCTGCGCCAGTTCGGCTGCGGTAGAACCGGCCAACCGCTCGCGCAGCAGCGGTAGCAGCCAGTCGCGGGCGCGCACGCGGTCGTTGTTGGTGGTGAGGCGCGCATCGGCCTTCAGCTCGGCAAAGCCGAAGGCGTCGCAGAAGCCCGCCCACTGCGTGTCGGAAACGACCGCGAGAAAAATCTGCTCGCCATCGCGCACGGTGAACACGTCGTACACCGCCCAGGCGGAAACGCGGCTCGGCATCGGCGCGGCCGGCGTGCCGCTGACCGCGTACTGCATCATGTGCTGCGCGACCAGCAGCACGCTGTTCTCGAAGAGCGCGCTGTGCACTTCCTGCCCGCGCCCGGTCGCTGCGCGTTGCAGCAGCGCGGCCAGGGCGCCCAGCGCGCCGAACATGCCGCCCATGATGTCGTTGACCGACGATCCCGCGCGCAACGGCCGGCCTTCGGGGCCGGTCATGTAGGCTAGCCCGCCCATCATCTGCACCACCTCGTCGAGCGCGGTGCGCTGCTCGTAGGGGCCGGGCAGGAAGCCCTTGTGCGAGATGTACACCAGCCGCGGGTTGAGCGTGGCGAGGCTGGCGTAATCCAGCCCCAGCCCGGCCAGCGTGCCGGCCTTGAAGTTCTCGCAGAAGACATCGGCGCCGGCGGCGAGCTTGAGCACGATCTCGCGCCCGCGCGCGTCTTTGCCGTCCACCGCCAGGCTGCGCTTGTTGCGGTTGAACATGGGGAAGAACCCCGCGCCCGAGCCGAGCAGGCGGCGCGTCGCGTCGCCGCCGACCGGCTCGACCTTGATCACGTCCGCGCCGAGGTCGCCGAGGATCATCCCGCAAGTGGGGCCCATCACCATGTGCGTGAGTTCCACCACGCGGGTGCCAGCCAGCGGCAGCGGCGCGGCGGCGGTCATGGGGCTTTCGGCGCGACGCTTGCACCGCCACCGCGCAGCAAGCGCTCGGCGACCGCGAGCAGCAGATCGCGCACCGCCTGCTGGCGCTCGGGCGCGGTCGGGCCGCAGGCGATGCGGCAGGCCCAGTCGGTCGGCGCCTCGAAGTCGCAGTGGTGCGCACCGGCGATCACTCGGTCTTCGACCAGCCCCTTGAGCGCGCCGCCCCAGGGCGCGGCGATGCTGAAGGCGTTGCAGGCCGACGGCGGCGCGCGCAGCAGCCAGGCGGGCACGGTCAACTGGCGCGCGGCGTCGAGGCCAACGCCGCTCGGCCGGTCGAACGGGTCCAGCCCGATGTAGCCGACCACCCCGGGCGCGGCAGACGCCAGCAATGCCGACAACCCGCCCGCGGAAAACCCCACCAGCACGAAGCGCTGCACTTTCGGCGCGAAGTGGCCTTCGCGCAGCTTGTCCATCAGCTCGCGCAGGGCCACCGCGTTGTCGCGCGAGTCCAGTGAATAAGGCAGATCGGGCACCACGACGACGAACCCGGCCTGCGCCAGCGCCTGCGCATGCCCGGCCATCGTCGCGCGCGTGCGGGTGAAGCCGTGCACCAGGATCACCGCGCCGCGGCCTTCGACGGGGGGCAGCGGGTCGGGTTCGTAGATCTGTACGGTCGTCGCGCGGCCGGCCAGCGTCACTTCGACCGGCCAGTCGCGTGCGGCTTGCGCCGGCGAAGCCAGGGCGAGCAGCGCGCAGAGGAGGAACAGGAGCTTGTGCATCGGCGGCACTATGGCGGGCGAGCGGTGCGCAATGTTGCCGCAAATCAACGCCGGCGTCGGCGCGGGCGCGCGGCCCGCGGCATACTGCGGGCCGATTCAACCGCCAGCCCTTGCCATGCGCCACCCGTTTCCGTTTTCCGCCATCGTCGGCCAGGACGAGATGAAGCTCGCGCTGCTGATCGCGGCGGTGGATGCCGCCATCGGCGGCGTGCTGGTCTTCGGCGATCGCGGCACCGGCAAGTCCACTGCGGTGCGCGCGCTGGCCGCGTTGCTGCCGCCGATGAAGGTCGTCGTCGGTTGCCCCTACGGCTGCGCGCCGGACGCGGCGGCGGGCCTGTGCGACGTGTGCCGCGCGGGGACGAAGCTCAAGTCTGCAACGGCGCCGGTGCCGGTCGTCGATCTGCCGCTGGGCGCGACCGAAGACCGCGTGGTCGGCGCGCTCGATCTGGAGCGCGCGCTCACACAAGGGGTCAAGGCCTTCGAGCCCGGGCTGCTGGCTCGTGCGCACCGCGGCTTTCTGTACATCGACGAAGTGAATCTGCTCGAAGATCACCTCGTCGATTTGCTGCTCGACGTGGCGGCCAGCGGCGAGAACGTCGTTGAGCGCGAGGGCATCAGCGTGCGCCACCCGGCGCAGTTCGTGCTGGTGGGCAGCGGCAACCCCGAGGAAGGCGAATTGCGCCCGCAGTTGCTCGACCGCTTTGGCCTTTCGGTCGAAGTGCGCACGCCGGAAGACCTGCCCACGCGGATCGAGGTCGTGCGCCGGCGCGATGCCTACGAGCGCGACCCGGCTGCGTATGCCGCGCGATGGGACGCCGAAGACGAAAAAATCCGCCGCCGGCTGCTGGCCGCGCGCCGTGCGCTGCCCAAGGTTCAAGTGAGCGATGACCTGCTGACCCAGGCCGCGCAGTTGTGCATCAGTCTCGGCACCGACGGGCTGCGCGGCGAACTGACGCTCATGCGTGCGGCGCGGGCACTGGCCGCGTTCGATGGCGCCAAGGCGGTGACGGTCGAGCACCTGCGCCGCGTGGCGCCGGCCGCGCTGCGCCACCGGCTGCGCCGCAACCCGCTTGACGACACCGGCTCGACCACGCGAGTGGAGCGGGCGCTGGTGGAGGCGTTTGGTGCGTGACGTAAACGTGACGCCGGCGCGGTTCTCTCAAGCTCGTCGTCCCCGCGCAAGCGGGGACCCAGGGGCCTTGCGCGCCCGCTCTGGGTCCCCGTTTGCGCGGGGACGACAGATGTAGATCGTGCCAACGAACGACGGCGCAGCGACGCAGCGCGCCCTCGACGCCGCCAGCGCCGCGGCGTTGCTCGCCGTCGCCCCGCATACGCTCGGCGGTGCGGTGCTGCGCGCTGGCGCCGCGCCGCTGCGCGAGCGGTGGCTCGCCGCGCTGCGTGCGCTGGTGCCCGATGCGCCGTGGCGCCGGCTGCCGCTGCACATCGCCGACAGCCGCTTGCTGGGCGGGCTCGACCTCGCGGCCACGCTCGCCGCCGGCCGGCCGGTGGCCGAGCGCGGTGTGCTGGCCGAGGCCGACGGCGGCTTTGCCATCGTCGCGATGGCCGAACGGCTGCCGGCGGCGCTCGCCGGCCGGTTGGTTGCCGCACTCGACCAAGGCGAAGTCGCGCTCGAACGCGATGGTTTGGCAGCGCGTCTGTCGGCGCGCATCGCGTTGCTCGCCCTCGACGAGGGCACGGAGGACGAGCGCTGCCCGGCTGCGCTGCGCGACCGCCTGGCGTTTCATCTGGAACTCGACACGCTCGGCCGCGGCGCGTCGATCGAAACCTTTGCCGACGCCGCGCAGATCGCCGCCGCGCGCGCGCGCTACCCGCAGGTGCAGGCGAGCGCCGAAGTCATCGAGGCGCTGACCGCCACCGCCGCTGCGCTGGGTGTGGATTCGCTGCGCGCGCCGCTGCTGGCGCTGGCGGCCGCGTGCGCCGCCGCCGCGCTCGACGACCGCGACGCGGTCAGCGATGACGACGCCGCGCTCGCTGCGCGGCTGGTGCTGGCGCCGCGCGCCACGCGGCTACCCGCGCCCACTGAGGAGGAACAACCCGAGCCGCCGCCGCCCGAGCCGGAGCAGGACGAAGACACCGGCTCCGCCAAGAATCAGGACTCGGTGCCCGATCTGAACGACGTGGTGCTCGCCGCCGCGGCCGCGGTGATCCCGCCGCAACTGCTGGCGCAACTCGCGGCCGGCGCGGCGGCGCGACGCAGTGCACCCGCCTCGGGCCGCGGCGCCACGCTGCGCTCGCGCCTGCGTGGCCGGCCGCTCGGCACGCGGCGCGGCGAGCCGCGCGGCGGCAACCGGCTGAACCTCATCGAAACCCTGCGCGCCGCCGCGCCCTGGCAACCGCTGCGCGCGCGCGAGGACAAGCCGCTGCACAAGGCCGATGCGGAACAGTCGATCGGCCGTCGTTCCCGCCCCCGATACAAGCACTCGGGGGCAGGCTCCAGCGGGAACCCAGCGGACTCGACGTCATGGATGCCCGCTTCCGCGGGCATGACGAATCGTTCGGCGTTTCCCAAGGCGCGCGTGCAAGTGCGGCGCGAGGACTTCCGCATCCAGCGCTACAAGCAGCGCACGCAGACGACCGCGATCTTCGCGGTCGATGCGTCCGGCTCCGCCGCGCTGCACCGGCTGGCCGAGGCCAAGGGCGCGGTCGAACTCTTTCTCGCCGACTGCTATGTGCGGCGCGACCAGGTGGCGTTGATCGCCTTCCGCCAGCAGCAGGCCGAGTTGCTGTTGCCACCGACTCGATCGCTAGCGCGTGCCAAGCGCAGCTTGGCCGGGCTGCCGGGCGGCGGCGCAACGCCGCTCGCCGCCGCGCTCAAAGCCACGCTCGAACTCGCCAACGCGGTGCGCCGTCGCGGCGACACCGTACTCGCCGTGCTGCTGACCGACGGCCGCGGCAACGTGGCGCTGGACGGCAGCACGGGCCGCGCGCAGGCCGAGTCCGACGCGCTCGCCACCGCGCGGCTGCTGCGCGCCGCAGGGCTGCGGTGTTTGCTGATCGACGTCTCGCCCCGCCCGCAACCGCAGGCCGAGCAAATCGCCGCTGCGATGGGTGCGCGCTACCTGCCGCTGCCGCATGCGGATGCGGCGGCCATGTCGGCGGCGGTGCAGGTCGCCGCTCGGCCTTAGCCGGAACGCCGCTCGCCGTCGCGCGGGCTCAACCCGTACGGCTCGACCAACCGCCACACCTGCGGCGGCACCATGTTCTTCATCTTGCGCGGCTGCTCGCGGCGCAGATGGATCACGGTTTCGATCGCCTTCATCTCCACCCGCGCACGGGCGAACTCCAGGCCGCGCGGGCCGACGCGGGGCATCAGCCAGCCGACGATGGGGCGCAGCCAGCCCGGCATCCGCCGCAGCGGCAGGCCGCCGGCGGCGCGCTCCGTGTTGGCGAGAAAACCGCGCACTGGGCCGGCGCGCTTGCCGGCGCTGCCGGGGGCGCGCGCCTTGAGTTCGTCGCGGAGCAGCGCGACCAGCTCTTCGCCGTGCGCGTTGCGCACGATCAGCCACTGCTCGCCCTCGCCGCCCATGTAGCCGACGGTGAGGTCGGCGAGCACGTTGGTGTAGTCCACGCAGGTGCGGCAGGTCAGCGGGAAAAAGTCCGGCGGTAACTTCGACAACGGCAGCTGCAGGAACGGGATCGCCTTGTGCCGGCCGTCGGCAAAGCGCAGTTCGACGTGGTAGTCGGCGCGGAATTCAAGGTAGGTGATCGTCTCGGGCGCATCGCATAACAGCGCCAGAAAGCGGTGGAAGTTTTCGGTCGTGGTGTTGTCCGAGCAGGGCGTGCCGATCACGTAGAGCCGCTCGAAGCCCAGTTCCGCTTCCAGCGCGCGCAACGCATAGACCTGACAGGGAATGCCGATCACCGCCAGCCGCTTGAACCCGCGCGCCCGCGCCGGCTCCAGCAGCGCCAGCAGCGGCGCATAGCCCATCCGCATGCCGCGCACTGCCGCCATGGCCGACGCTGCGGTCACCAGCACGGGCACCGGGCGCCAGCGGTCTTGCGGGTCGGGCGCGACGGTCAGCACCGCATCGACGGCGCCGGTTTCCAGCAGGCGCTCGCCGATGCGCGTAGCAATGCCGGTCCACTGTGCGCCGGTGCACGGCGGCGCGAGCGAGGCGCGCAGCATTCGCAGATGCGGGCCGAAGTGCAGCTCGTCCGCGCGGGCGGGGTCGCGCGCACGGCCGTGCACGCGCGCCTCCAGCGCCGCGTAGTCGGGGCGGATGAACTGGCAGGCGCGTCCGCAGGCTTGCGGCGTGCCGCTGCGCGAGACGCCGCAGTCGGTGCACAGCCCACGCGGCGCCGCCGCGCCGACGGGCGGCGCCCAAACCGGGGCAGCGGGGTCGGCCGAGATCGGGGGCGCCGTCACCGCGCCCGTCCTAACGGGGGACCTGGCGATAGGGTGGCAGCTAGTGCCCCCTCACCCAGCGCCTTCGGCGCCACCCTCTCCCGCTGATGCGGCCGAGGGGAGAAAACCCTCGCCCGCATCAGCGGGAGAGGGGCCGGAGGTGAGGGCCTGTCGACCATTTGGCACAAGCTCATCGATCGGCCGCGCCGTAGGTGTTGCGCAGCGTGCCGATGCCGTCGATCTCCACCTCGACCGCGGTGCCGGGCTTCATCGGCAGCACGCCGAGCGAGGTACCGCAGAGGATCACGTCGCCGAGCTCCAGCGTCATGTCGCGCGAGATGCGGGCCACCAGTTCCGCCGGTGGGAAGAACATATCGGCCAGCGGGTAGTTCTGCCGCTCGCGCCCGTCGACCCGCGTGCGCACGCAGGCGCTGGCCAGATCGATGCCGGTGGCGATCACCGGCCCCAGCGGGCAGAAGCTGTCGAAGCTCTTGGCGCGCGTCCATTGCGCAAAGCTCGGGTCGCGGTGGAGTAGTTCGAGCGCGGTGATGTCGTTAGCACAAGTGAACCCGAAGATGCAGGCCGCCGCCTCCTGCGCCGACACCGCCTGCGCGCGGCGGCCGATCACCAGCGCCAGTTCACCCTCGTAGGCAACCCGGCCGTCGTAGCTCGCCGGCACCGGGACGGCGGCGCCTTGCGCGGCCAGGCTGCCCGGCGACTTGAGGAAGTAAAGCGGCTCGGCCGGCTCCGCCCAGCCGTTCTTGGCCGCCGCCGCGCGGAAGTTGTTCCAAAGCCCCACGATCTTCGACGGCTGCACGGGCGGCAGCCACTCGATCTGCGCCAGCGGCAGCAGCTCGCCGGTCGGCTGCGGAGAGGCGAACAGATCCCCTTCGTACGCCCGCACCTGCTCGCCTTCGAGGGCGCCGACGCGCTCGCTTCCCTCGAATCGAAACCGCAGCCATTTCATCGAATTACTCCTTCAAGCCAGCCGCAACGATACCGCCGCCTATTGCCCAAACCCAAAATCTGTGTAAATCTTCTCTGACAGAGAAGTGTCCACAAAGATTGACATTAGGCAAACCCCGGCCGCCGCCCCTCGCTAGTGTGCGGGAAGGCGGCCCCCGCCTCGGAGGAGAACCATGCGCGTCCTGATGATCCAGCCCAACTACCACTGCGGCGGCGCCGAGATCGCGGGCAATTGGCCGCCGGGGTGGGTCGCCTACATCGGCGGCGCGCTCAAGGGCGCGGGCATTACCAACGTCCGCTTTGTCGATGCGATGACCAACGACATCGCCGACGACAAGCTGGCCGAGCTGATCCGCGCCAACGCGCCCGACGTGGTTCTGGCCACCGCGATCACGCCGATGATCTATCAGGCGCAAACGACGCTCAAGATCGCCAAGGAAGCCGCGCCCGGCTGCGTGACGGTGCTGGGCGGCATCCACCCGACCTTCATGTACGCGCAGGTGCTCAACGAGGCGCCGTGGATCGACTACATCGTGCGCGGCGAGGGCGAAGAGATCGCCGTCGAACTGCTGCAAGCCATCCAGGACGGCACGCATCTGGCGCGCCGGCGCGAGATCCAGGGCGTCGCCTTCCTCGAAGCCGGCCTGGTGGTCGCCACGCCCGCGCGGCCAGTGATCCGCGATCTGGATGCGCTCACGCCCGACTGGTCGCTGCTCGAATGGGACAAGTACATCTACATCCCGCTCAACTGCCGGGTGGCGGTGCCCAACTTTGCGCGCGGCTGCCCGTTTACCTGCCGCTTCTGCTCGCAGTGGAAGTTCTGGCGTAAGTACCGCACGCGCAACCCGGTCAAGTTCGTCGATGAGATCGAGACCCTGGTGCGCGAGCACAAGGTGGGCTTTTTCATCCTCGCCGACGAGGAGCCGACTATCAACCGCAAGAAGTTCGTCGCGTTGTGCGAGGAGCTGATCCGCCGCGATCTGCCGGTCAAATGGGGCATCAACACCCGCGTGACCGACATCTTGCGCGACCGCGAGCTGCTGCCGCTGTACCGCAAGGCCGGGCTGGTGCACGTGTCGCTCGGCACCGAGGCGGCGGCGCAGTTGAAGCTCGACCGCTTCCGCAAGGAGACGACGATCGAGGAGAACAA
Source organism: Betaproteobacteria bacterium (assembly GCA_046316025.1). Lineage (GTDB taxonomy): Bacteria > Pseudomonadota > Gammaproteobacteria > Burkholderiales > Burkholderiaceae_F > JAJTHJ01. The sequence continues at coordinate 28,332 of JBKCXU010000046.1, forward strand.
GCTCGCGATCAAGCTGCTCAAGGACGCCGGCATGGTGGCCGAGGCGCAGTTCATCATGGGCCTGGAAAACGAGACCCGCGAGACCATCGAGGAGACCTATCGCCTCGCGCAGGACTGGAAGCCGGACATGGCCAACTGGAACATGTACACGCCCTGGCCGTTTGCGGAACTGTTCGAAGAACTCGGCGACAAGGTCGAGGTGCGCGACTACGCCAAGTACAACTTCGTGACACCGATCATCCAGCCCGACGAAATCTCGCGCGAACAGGTGTTAAAGGGCGTGATGCGCAACTACGCGCGCTTTTACATGCGCAAGACCTTCTTCGAGTACCCGTGGATCCGCGACAAATTCAAGCGGCGCTACATGCTCGGCTGCCTCAAAGCCTTTGCCAAGACTACCGCGACCAAGAAGTTCTACGACCTGGAGCGGCTGAAGTTCAACGGCGCGTCGATGCAGTGGGATCTGGCCTTCGACGAGAGCAAGGTGTTGAACCGCGAGCAGATCGCGGAACTGAAGCGCGCGCGGCCCGATCTGGCGGCCGATGTCGATTTCAAGGGCCGCGGCAAGAAGGTCGATGTGCCGGTGAAGGTGATGGCTTGCGGGGGTGGGACGGAACAGATGGTGGAGACAGACAACGTGCCCGTGCCGGTCAAGGCGGCTGAGGCCGCGGCACAGGCGGCGCACTGAGCGAGCGCGGGATGCTGTTGACCCTCACCCGGCGCCTTCGGCGCCACCCTCTCCCACTGATGTGGGCGAGGGTTTGTTGCTCCCCTCGCCCGCATCAGCGGGAGAGGGGCCGGGGGTGAGGGCAGGAGCGCCGCAACTCCGACCGCTCTTGCGCCAAGGACACCCATGTCCACCAGCGCCCACGCAACCGTAGCCGCCCGCATCGGCCCCAACGCCATCGTGCAACTTGCCGAGGCGTTGCGCGCGACGTTTGGCGCACAACGCGGCGCGGACTTCTTTCGCGCCGCAGGACTCGCCGAATTCTGGAGCGCGCCGCCGCAGAGCATGGTGGACGAAGCCAGCGTGCTGCGCCTGCATCGCGCACTGCGCGCAGAGTTCGATACAGCCACCGCCACGCGGCTGGCGCGCGATGCCGGCCGGCGCACCGGCGACTATCTGCTGGCGCACCGCATTCCGCGCTTTGCGCAAGCGGTGTTGAAGCGCCTGCCCGCGCCGCTGGCGAGCCGCATGCTGCTAACCGCCATCCGCAAGCACGCCTGGACCTTTGCCGGCAGCGGCGTGTTTACCGCGCAGACCGGACGACCCACGTGGTTCCGCATCGCCGACTGTCCGATGTGTCGCGGCGAAACGTCCTCGCAACCGCTCTGCGACTACTACGCGGCGACCTTCGAGCGGCTGTTCCGCGTGCTGGTGCATCCGGCGACCACCGTCGCCGAGACAAGCTGCCAGGCGTGCGGGGCGGACGCCTGTACTTTCGAAGCAAGATGGTGAGCGCAGCCGCCACGAGCCATGCTCGAAACCACCCCTCCCCCTTCAAGGGGGAGGCTGGGAGGGGGATGGGTTCGGCGCGAAGAAACCCATCCCCACCCCCCCCTCCCCCCGGATCAAGTCCGGGGCAGGCTCTGGAAGGGGAGGGCGACGAGCAGTGCGGCGAGCACCTTCAACTCGATGCTCCCCCGCCCTGGCACACCGACGGCGCCGACTGGCCGAACCGGACCGCCAGCCGGTTTGTCGCGGCCGCCGGCATCCGCTGGCATGTGCAGATCATGGGCCAGGGGCCGGTGCTGCTGCTGTTGCACGGCACCGGCGCTTCCACGCATTCCTGGGCCGAGCTCGCGCCCTTGCTCGCCAGGCACTACACGGTGATTGCGCCCGACCTGCCGGGGCACGGCTTTACCGAAGCGCTGCCGCCGCGCCGCTTGTCGCTGCCCGGCATGGCCGAAGCGGTCGCGCAACTGGTGCAGACACTGCATCTGCCGCCGGCGTTGGCCGTGGGCCACTCGGCCGGTGCCGCGATCCTGATCCGCATGGCGCTGGATGCGCGCATCGCCCCGCGCGCCCTGGTCGCGCTCAATGGTGCGCTGCTGCCTTTTGCCGGGTTGGCGGGTGTGCTCTTCGCGCCTCTCGCGAAGCTGCTGTCGTTGAACCCGCTGATCCCGCGCCTCTTTGCCTGGCGCGCGCTGGACCGCGGCGCGGTCGAGCGGCTGGTGGAGAGCACCGGCTCCCGCCTCACCGAACGGCAGCTCGACCTCTACGTGCGCTTGCTGCGCAACGCCGCGCATGTGCAGGGCGCGCTCGACATGATGGCCAACTGGGACTTGCGCGCGCTGGGCGCTGACCTGCCGCGGCTGGGCGTTCCGCTGACACTGGTGGTGGCCGAGCGCGACGGCACCGTGCCGCCCGCGCAAGCCGAGCAGGCGCGTGCGCTGCTGCCCGCCGCGCGGATCGTGCGACTGCCGGGGCTGGGGCATCTGGCGCATGAAGAGGACGCGGCGCGGGTTGCGGCGGCGATAGACGAGGTCGCGGGGGCGTGCGGCGTGCGGCATCGAACTGCGCGCGATGCGGTCTTCCCTCACCCCAACCCCTCTCCCGGGGGGAGAGGGGCATCAAACCCTCTCCCCCCGGGAGAGGGTGGCCGCGGGGCGGCCGGGTGAGGGAAGACCGCCGCCACGGAGACCAAACCAGAGCACTCGGCACGTCAGCACTCAAGAAGCACAACCTCGGAACCTTCCAGACCATGAACCTCGTTGAACCTCCGGCAGCGACACTCGCCCAGGCCGAACAGCAACATCGCCCGCAGGCCATCGTGATCGGCAGCGGCCTGGGCGGACTGGCCGCCGCGATCCGGCTGGGCGCACGTGGGTACCGCGTCACGGTGCTGGAAAAACTCGACGCCCCCGGCGGCCGCGCCTATGTGCACCGGCAGGACGGCTATACCTTCGACGCCGGGCCGACCATCGTCACCGTGCCACATCTGTTCGAAGAACTGTGGACGCTCGCCGGCCGCCGGCTCGCCGACGATGTCGAACTGCGCGCGATGCATCCGTTCTACACGATCCGCTTTGCCGACGGATCGAGCATCGACTGCTCGGCCGACCCCGCGCAGATGCGCGCCGAGGTCGAGCGCGTTTCGCCCGCCGACGTAGCGGGCTACGAGCGCTTCATGCGCAGTTCCAAGGAGTTGTGCCGGATCGGCTTCGAAGAACTCGGCCACGTGCCCTTCGGCTCATTCGGCGACATGCTGCGCGTCGCACCGGACCTGCTGCGCCAGCAGGCCTACCGCAGCCTGTATTCGCGCGTGGCGGGTTTCATTCGCGACGAGCGGCTGCGCTTCGTCTTCAGCTTCCACCCGCTCTTTATCGGCGGCAACCCGTTCACCGTCACGTCGATCTACGGAATGATCGCCCACGTCGAGCGCAACTGGGGCGTGCACTACGCGATGGGCGGCACCGGCAAGCTGGTCGAAGGCATGGCCAAGCTCGTCGGCGTGCAGGGCAACCACATCCTTTACCACGCGCAGGTCGAAGAGATTCTCGTGCGCAACGGCCGCGCCGCCGGCGTGCGCTTGGCCGGTGGCGAGACGATCCCCGCCGACATCGTCGTCTCCAACGCCGACGCCGCGCACACCTACGGCACGCTGCTTGGCAAACATCCGCGCCGCCGCTGGACCGACCGCAAGCTGGCGCGCGCGCGCTATTCGATGAGTCTCTTCGTCTGGTACTTCGGCACCAAACGCCGCTACGACGAAGTGCCGCACCACACGATCCTGGTCGGCCCGCGCTACAAGGGGCTGCTCGACGAAATCTTCACCCGCAAGACGCTGGCTTCCGACTTCAGCCTCTACCTGCACCGGCCCAGCGCCACCGACCCCAGCGTCGCGCCGCCCGGTTGCGATGCGTTCTACGTGCTCTCGCCCGTGCCGCATATGGACAGCGGCATCGACTGGCAGGCGCAGGCCGAGCCGTACCGACGCAAGATCGAAGCCTTCCTCGCGCGGACGATGCTGCCCGACCTGCCGAACCAGATCGCCACCTCGCTCGTCACCACGCCGCTCGACTTCCGCGACCGCTTGCTCTCCGCCAAGGGCGCGGCCTTCGGCTTCGAGCCGGTGCTTTGGCAAAGCGCCTGGTTCCGCCCGCACAACCGCAGCGAAGAAGTACAGGGCCTGTACCTGGTCGGCGCCGGCACGCATCCGGGCGCCGGGGTGCCGGGGGTGTTGTCTTCCGCGCGAGTGCTCGATACCGTGGTGCCCCATGCCGCCACGTTCGCCTGACGCAGCACTGGCCTCCGCCGCCGACCGCGCCGCCTGCGCGGCGCTGCTGCGCGGCGGCTCGCGCACCTTCGACCTCGCCAGCCGCACGCTGCCGCGCGACGTGCGCGACGGCGCCATTGCGCTCTACGCCTTCTGCCGCGAGGCCGACGACGCGATCGACCGCGGCACCGACCACCGCGCCGCGTTGGCGACGCTGCAAACGCGCCTCGATGCGGTCTACGGCAAACACCGGCCCGCCAGCGCAGTGGACCGCGCGCTCGCGGACGCGGTGGCTTTTCACCAAGTGCCGCGCGTGCTGCTCGATGCGCTGCTGGAAGGCTTCGAGTGGGACGCCGCCGGCCGCAACTACGAAACACTGGACGAGGTGCTCGACTACGCCGCGCGCGTGGCCGGCACCGTGGGCGCGATGATGGCGCTGGTGATGGGTGCGCGCAGTGCGCCGCAACTGGCGCGCGCCTGCGACCTGGGTGTCGCGATGCAGTTGACCAACATCGCGCGCGACGTGGGCGAGGACGCGCGGCTCGGCCGCCTGTACCTGCCGCGCGCCTGGCTGCGCGAGGCCGGCCTCGACCCCGACGCGTGGCTGGCTGCGCCGCGCTTCGACGCACGGCTCGGCGCCGTGGTCGAACGGCTGCTCACGGTGGCCGACGATTTGTACGAGCGTGCTTGCGAGGGCATCGACCAGTTGCCGGCAAGCTGCCGCCCGGCGATCAACGCCGCGCGGCTGATGTACGCCGAGATCGGACATGAAGTGCGCCGGCGCGGCTTGAACTCGGTCGCGCAGCGCGCGGTGGTGCCCGGTTGGCGCAAGAGTTGGCTGCTGTTTCGCGCGTTGCTCGCCGCGCTCGGCGGCGCCGGTGCCGCACACACGCCGGCACTGCCCGCCACGCGCTTCCTGGTCGACGCTGCCGCCACCCATGCCGGCGCCCCCGGCGGCATCGCCGCCGCGTGGTGGCGCTACGACCTGCGCGTGGCGACCATCGTCGACATCCTCGCCGGCCTCGAACGCCGCGACCGCGCCGGCCCGGTCAGCCAGACCTCGTAGCCGATGGAACCCGGCACGATCAAGGCGCTGGAGCTGGTGCTGGTCTTCGGCGGCGTGTTGGGGTTTTGCTTCTGGGAGTTGTACAAGCTGCGGCGCGAGCGGAAGCGGGAGCGCGAGAAAGACGATGATCAACGATAAGCCGCCCCCACCGACTGAACCCGCCGCAGTGGAGTTCGGGAACAATGCTGCGCACGATGCGGCGCTCGACCGTGAACTTCGCCGGCGCATCGAAGAGGTCCGGCTTGGCCTGGTTCGTCCGATTCCCGCGGATGAAGTGTTTGCTGAAATCCGTCGGACACGGCTGCAACGCACTCGGTAACTCGATCGATGGCCACCGACCCAAAACCGAGATACGAGCCGGGACCGGCCAAGCGGAGCCTGGTCGTTGGAGCGCTCTTTGGCGGGGTCGGTGCGTTCCTTAGCAACTGGCTCGCGCCTGACTTGCTGGCGATTCTGCCGATGCAGCCGGTATAGGCAAGAGCGGCGATCATCGCGACAAGCATGGCCTTGTTTCTGTTGGCGGCACTACTGCTGCCGCTCTTGTTGCGCAAGCGGCCGCGTGACTAGCGCTCAGTCTTCCCCGAGCCGCCGCCGCACGCGCTTGAGCATCCGCCAAAGCACAACCACCACCATCGGCACGGCGGCGGCCATCACCCACTCGGGCTTGAGCGCGGGCCAGATCGCTTGCAACGGCTTGACGAGGTAACCCAGCAGCCCGACCGCGTAGTACGCAATCGCCGCCACCGACAGCCCTTCCACCGTCTGCTGCAAGCGCAGTTGCAGCTTGCCGCGCCGCTCCATCGCGGCCAGCATCCGCTGGTTTTGCTCTTCGCGCGCCACGTCCACGCGGGTGCGCAACAGGCTGCCGGCGCGCTCGATGCGGGCGGACACGCGCTCCAGCCGGCGCGCGGCGGCGGCGCAGGTGTCCATGGCCGGCGCCATCCGCCGCGCCAGAAAACCGCCCAAGGTGCGCAAGTCGCCCAGCCGCTGTTCGCGAAACTCCGCCACCCGCGCGCGCACCAGATCCCAGTACGCCTGCCCGGCGGCAAAGCGGAAGCCGCTGGTGGCCGCCAGTTGTTCGACTTCCGCCGCAGCGCGGCTCAACTCGTCGAGCAGGCGTTGCTCTTCGCGCTGCGTCTCCGGGCTGGCTGCCTCGCTGTGCAGGTCGGCGGTGGCGGCGGTGAGCCGCTCCAGCGTCCGCTCGATGCGCGCCAGTTCGGCAAACGCGGCGCGCGCCGGCGGGTAGGCGAGCAGCGCCACCATCCGGTAGACCTCGATGTCGATCGCCCGCTGCACCACGCGCGCGCTTTGCGCGCGGCCCATCCTTGCGTCGAGGATCAGCCAGCGCGTGCGGCCGACCGGCCGCGGCAGGAAGTCGGTGAACACCCAGGCTGCGCCGTCCTGCACGCGCGCGCCGGCCAGCGCATCGCGGTCGAGCAGGCGGCCCAACTGGTCGGGGTCGGGCGCGTCGCGGTTGTACGGCAGCAGCAGGAGGTCGGCCGCGGCGATCGTGGTGCCGGGCAGTTCGACCAGCCACTCCGGCGGCAGCGCGTGCAGCGCGCTCGGAAACTCGCCCGTGGAGGCCAGCGTTTCCAGGCTCGTTTCCGCCAGCGGCCGCACGAAGGTAAAGCTGCCGAACTCGCCGTGCCGCTCCCACTTGATGCGCACCGCGGGCAGTTCGAGGATCACATGCGCGGCGTCGGTAGGCGGCAGCTCCAGCCCGTGCCGGTCGGCCAGCGCCCGCAGCGCGAACAGCCCGGCCTGCGGGCGTGAGTCGGTCAAGGCCAGACAGGAGATCGCCGCCGGGGCCCGCACCGGCGCGGGCGGGCGCGCGTGGACTTCTTCGGCCAGACGCTGGCGTTGCGGATGGTCGGGCGGCAACCTGGCGGTGGTCATGGCAACTCCTCTGCCGAGCGCGGCGGCAGGTGGCGCAGCGCGCGCGGCATGCGGAAGGGTAACAACGCCTGCACCCAGCGGCGGCGAAAGCGGTCGAGCGACAGCGCCTCGTGCATCAGCCGCGCGGGCGCGCCGTTCCACTGCGCGGCGACCGCGGCGCGCGCGTAGAACGGACCGTCTTCGAGCGAGGCGAGCAGCTGCGGCGCGGTTCCGGCGTCCGACCGCGCCTCGCGCGCGAGCCGCCACCGCGTACGCGGCAGCGGCTGCACCGGCGGCGGCGCGAAGGGCTGCACCTCCAGGCCCGGCGCGAAGCGCAGCGCCAGCGACTGCCGGCTGCCGTCGCGCCGCTCGGTGTCGTAGGTGATCGCCGCCGTGCCGTCGGCAAAATGCGCGCGCGCCCAGTTCCAGCGGACGAAGGCAGCTTCCAGCGGCTCCGCGCCGCGGTTGTGGTCGAAGTAACCGACCCCGCGCCAGCGCAGCGCCGGTTGTTGCAACTCCACTTCCACGCGCGCCTGCGGCGCAATCGGGCGCCAGTGATGGCGGGCCGCGGCGTCGAGCGCGTAGTCGGCATCGGTGCGCACGTCCGGAACCAGCCGCACCACACCGCGCAGCCGGCGCGGCCAGGGCGCGGCGATCTCGTCGAAGGCGACGGTCAACTGGGTGTCCGAGCAGTCGAGCACGCTGCGGCCGAGCACGTAGCGGCGCGGCGTGCGGGCGAGGCTGGCGGCGCCGCGTTCGGTCATGCTCCAGTGCCCGCCCCCCAGCCCGTAGAGCGCGACGTTGACCGCGCAGTGCCGGGCCGGATCGTCCGCCCCGCGCCGCCGCGCCGCCGCGTAGTACGGGGAGAACACGCTGCCGACGAAGGCGATGATCGCCAGCCCGTAGCGGCCGTCGTCGCTGAACGCATCGACGTACCACCAGGCGTAGCCGTTGGTGGGCACCGGTCGATCGAAGGTGGGGGTCATTCGTGTCCCGACGGCAAGACCCAGGGCGCCCTCACCCGCTCGCTTCGCTCGCACCCTCTCCCGCTGATGCGGGCGAGGGTTTGCTCCCCTCGCCCGCATCAGCGGGAGAGGGGCGGGGGTGAGGGCCTGCCCCGTGTGAATTCGTCCGCCGCCGCTGTCCTGACCAATCCAGCACTTCGGCCGCCGCCAATCTCCCCGACAGCGCGGCCATCGGTACCCCAGGCCCCGGGTGGACGCTGCCGCCGACCATATAGAAGCCGGGCAGCCGCGTGCATGCGCCGGGGCGGGTGAAGGATGAGCGCCAGCCATGCGTGGCCGAGCCGTACAGTGCGCCGCCGTTGCCGGGGAAGAGTCGCACGAAGTCGCCGGGTGTGCTGGCGGTCTGTGCCAGCGGTTCGAGCTCGAGACCGCAACGCGCGAGCGTGGCGCGCGAGCGCTCGGCAGCCTGCTGCACGTCGGCGGCCGTCCAGGGGCGGCGGTCGCCGTCGGCCGGGGCGTTGATCAGCAGAAAGATCCGCTCGGTCTCCGCGCCGTCGGCCTGCGGCCGATCCTGCGCGCAGAGGTAGACGGTCGGGTCGGGCGGGATTGTGCGTGCGCGGTCGAGCGCGGCGAATTCGGCCTCGTAGTCGCGCGAGAAGAACACGTTGTGCCGCTCCAGCGCAAAGCCGCGCGTGCGCGCCACCGCGCACCAGGTGACGGCCGACAGCGAGCGCAGTGCCGGCTGCGGCCGCGGCACCGCGCGGGCGGCGACGGGGCCGAGCAATCCGTCGGCGACGGCCGCGAGTTCGGCATTGCAGATCACCGCGCGGGCGTCGATGGTCTCGCCATCGGCCAGTCGCACGCCGCTGGCGCGCCCGCCCGCGACCAGCACTTCGGCCACGCGCGCGCCGTAGGTGAATTGCGCGCCGCGGGCGGCGGCCACCGCTTCCAGTGCGCGTGCCAGTGCGTGCATGCCGCCATCGACGAACCACACGCCCTGCTGCTCGACGTGGGCGATCAGCATCAGTGTCGCCGGCGCCAGGAAGGGCGACGAGCCGCAGTAGGTCGAGTACCGGCCGTACAACTGACGCAGCCGCGGGTCGCGGAAGTGATCGCCGAGCGCGCCCCACAGCCTGGCAAACGGGCGGATGCGCGCCAGCGCCGGCAGCCCGCGCAGGCCGACCCGCTGCACCAGTTGCAGCACGTTGGGCCGCGTGGCGCGCATGTAGCTCGCCTCCAGCACGTCGTGAATCCGGCGCGCCTCGGCGGCAAAGCGCAGAAAGCGCTGCGCCTCGGCCGCACCGGCAAAGCGGCCGATGGCGTCGGCCGAGCGGGCGAGGTCGGCGTGCAGGTCGAGCCGTTCGTCCTCGCTCCACGCGTGGCGGGCGAGGATGTCGGCGCGGTGCAGCGTCAGATGGTCTTGCAGCCGCGCACCGGCGGCGGCGAAGAGCTCCTCGAACACGTCGCGCCAGGTGAGCACCGTTGGGCCGGCGTCGATCGCGCGGCCCGCCACCATCACCTGCCGCATCTTGCCGCCGGGAGCGGTTGCCGCCTCCAGGACGCGCACCGGCACACCGGCGCCGGCGAGCGTCGCCGCCGCGGCCAGCCCGGCCACACCGGCGCCGACGACGACCACCGGTTTTTCTGCCGCCACCTCGGTCTCCCTCGATTCAAACAAACGCACTGTACATTTTGCTTGACATTTTTAACTGACAAGCCGACATTACATTCGCGATTACATCAAGGGAAGTGCGCTGCGCCGTGCAGCCACAGTGAGGGGAGGCACCGCCATGAATGCCACGCAACGAATCGAACAGGCGCTGGCCAATGCCTTGGAATGCTGGGAAACCAATGGCATCGACCCGCCGCGGCTGGCCGCGGCGATGCGCCACGCGGTCTTTCCCGGCGGAGCGCGGATCCGGCCGCGGCTGTGCCTGGCGATCGCCGCTGCCAGTGGCGACCCCGACCCGGACGTGACCGACGCCGCTGCGGCGGCCATCGAGCTGATGCACTGCGCCTCGCTCGTGCACGACGACCTGCCCTGCTTCGACAACGCGCGCACGCGGCGCGGCCTGCCGTCGGTGCACACCGCCTTCGGCGAGCGCATCGCCGTGCTGACCGGCGATGCGCTGATCGTGCTCGCCTTCGAGACCATCGCCAAAGGCGCGGCGCACCAGCCGGAGCGGATGCTGGCGCTGCTGCTCACCTTGAGCCGCGGCGTCGGCGCGCCGCACGGCATCGTCGCCGGGCAGGCCTGGGAGTGCGAGCCGAACGTCGATCTGCGCGTGTATCAGCGGGCCAAGACCGGGTCGCTGTTCGTCGCCGCGGTCACCGCCGGCGCGCAGGCGGCGGGCGGCAACCCGATTCCGTGGCAGGCGCTGGGCGAGCGACTGGGCGAGGCCTATCAGGTCGCCGACGACATCCGCGACGTGGTCGCGACCGCCGAGGCGCTGGGCAAGCCCGTGCATCGGGACGAAGAGCTGGGTCGGCCGAATGCCGTCGATCAGCTGGGGCTGGACGCGGCGCTGGAGCGCTTCGATTCGCTGGTCGCCAAGGCAAGCGCGGCCATCCCGCGCTGCGCCGGCGCGCCGATGTTGCGGCAGTTGATCCGCGCCGAGGCGCAGCGGCTGATCCCGGAGGAGTTTCAGCGGCGGGCGGCTTGAACCTCCTCCTCCTTCAAGGGGGAGGCCGGGCGGGGGATGGGTTCCGGATGCGTGCATGCAACTTGGCCGGCTTGGCCTCTTAGTCCATTTCCACTTCGTTCGGACACCCAAGGCACGTCATACCCACGCACGCGGGAATCCAGTGTTTCTCGCGAAAGTCGCTGGGTTCCCGCACCCCGCTTTCGCGGGGACAAGCTTCGCGGGAACGACGAAATTGCCGTAGTGATCGAGAAATGGAATTGCAACCCATCCCCACCCTAGCGCTCCCCCTTGAAGGGTAGGGAACGACCCAGCGGATGGCTGCTTCGTCTCTGGCCGAACGCTGGCTCGCGCTGCGCAATCGCTGGCTGGCCAATCCGCGCTTTCAGCGCTGGGCGGCAGCGTTTCCGCTGACGCGTCGCGTCGCGCAGCGCAAGGCGCGCGCCGTGTTCGATCTGTCGGTGGGCTTCGTCTACTCGCAGGTGCTGCACGCCTGCGTGCGGCTGGATGTGTTCGAGCGCTTGCGCGGCGGGCCGTTGCCGCTGGCGCAACTCGCCTCGCAACTGCAGCTCACCCCCGCCGCCGCGCGCCGGCTGCTCGACGCTGCGGCGTCGCTGGGCCTCGCCCACGCGCTCGCCGACGACCGCTACGCGCTCGGCGAGCACGGTGCCGCGCTGCTCGGCAACCCTGGCGCGCTGGCAATGGTCGCGCACCACGACATGCTGTACCGCGACCTGCAAGACCCGGTCGCGCTGCTGCGCGGCGAGGTGACCACCGCGCTGTCGCGCTACTGGCCGTATGCGACCAGCGCGGCGCCCGATGGCAGCGTTGCCGAGGCGGTGCAGGGCTACACCCAGTTGATGGCCGCCTCGCAGTCGCTGGTGGCCGAAGACATCCTGGAGACGTACGCGCTGGCGCAGCACCGCTGCCTGCTCGACGTCGGCGGCGGCAATGGCACCTTCATCGCGGCAGTCGCGGCGCGGGCGCCGGCGCTGCAACTGATGCTGTTCGACCTGCCGGCGGTGCTCGAACATGCGCGTGCCAACCTGGCCGAACGCAATCTGGCCGCGCGCGTCCAATTGCACGGCGGCGACTTTTTTGCCGATCCGCTGCCGCGCGGGGCGGACGCGATATCTCTGGTGCGCGTGGTGCACGACCACGACGACGAGCGTGCGCTGCGCCTGCTCGCCAACGTGCATGCAGCGCTGCCCGCGGGCGGCACGCTGTTGCTCGCCGAGCCGATGGCGCAGGCGCCCGGCGCCGGGCCGATGGGGGCGGCGTACTTCGGCTTCTATCTGCTGGCGATGGGCAGCGGACGCGCCCGCAGCCCCGAAGAGTTACAGACCCTGGTACAGCGGGCCGGCTTCGCGCATTGCGTCCTGCTGCGCACGCGCCGCCCGCTGCTGACCGGCGTCATGGTGTGCCGGCGCTGACCCCGAAACGTGTCGCGGCACCGCACCAAACTTAATGTTAATTTTGCTTGACACTTGTGTCTGTCAGGGTAGACTGACATCGAGTTAAAAGAACGAACAGCCGCTACCGCTGCCTTGGGTGGCGGCGCGCAAGGAGTCAGCGGAATGGATGCCGTCGCCGTCGTGTTCGAACAGCCGCAAAGGCTGGCGTTGAGCCGGCTCGCGCTCGCCGAGCCGCAGGCCGAAGACGTGGTGGTCGCGGTCGAGTGGAGCGGCATTTCCACCGGCACCGAGCGGCTGCTGTACACCGGCAGGATGCCGCAGTTCCCGGGCATGGGTTATCCGCTGGTGCCCGGGTACGAGTCGGTGGGCACCGTCGTCGATGCCGGCCCGGCTTCGGGCCGCGCGGTGGGCGACCACGTGTTCGTGCCCGGCGCGCGCTGCTACGGCGACGTGCGCGGCCTCTTTGGCGGCGCCGCCTCGCGCGTGGTGGTGCCGGGTGCGCGCGTGATTCCGATCGACGACCGCCTGGGCGAACGCGCCGTGCTGCTGGCGCTGGCGGCAACCGCGTACCACGCGGTCTCCGGCGCCGGCAAGCGCAAGCCGATCGTCGCCCCCGATCTGATCGTCGGCCACGGCGTGCTGGGCCGGCTGCTGGCGCGGCTGACCGTGCTGGCCGGCTTCCCCGCGCCGACGGTGTGGGAGCACAACCCGCAGCGCGCTCAGGGTGCCGCCGGCTATACGGTGGTCGCCCCCGAAGCCGACCCGCGCCGCGACTACCACGCGATCTACGACGTATCGGGCGACTCGGCGATTTTGGACCAGCTGATCGCGCGGCTCGCCCCCGGCGGCGAAGTCGTCCTGGCGGGCTTCTACAGCGAGCCGCTGTCTTTCGCCTTCCCGCCCGCGTTCATGCGCGAGGCGCAGATCCGCGCCGCGGCCGAGTGGCAGCGGCCCGACTTGCTGGCGGTCACCGAGCTCGCCGCCGACGGGCGCCTGTCGCTGGACGGCTTGATCACGCACCACGAGGCCGCCGCGCAGGCGCCGCGGGCTTACCGCACCGCCTTCGACGATCCGCTTTGCCTGAAGATGGTGCTCGACTGGAGAGGTTGCGCATGAGTGTCGCTGCACCCACCGCCGCCGTGTCGCTGTCGCGGCTGCACGCCACCTTGCGCGCCGAGGCCGCGGTCGAACCCGACCCGGTCGCGCCCGGCGCCCCGGTCAAGACCACGCAGATCATCGCGATCTACGGCAAGGGCGGCATCGGCAAGAGCTTCACGCTCGCCAACCTCTCTTACATGATGGCGCAGCAGGGCAAGCGCGTGCTGCTGATCGGCTGCGACCCGAAGAGCGACACCACGAGCCTGCTCTTCGGCGGCAAGGCCTGCCCGACGATCATCGAAACCTCCTCGCGCAAGAAGGCGGCGGGCGATCCGGTCGCCATCGGCGATGTCTGCTTCATGCGCGACGGCGTCTTTGCGATGGAACTGGGCGGTCCCGAGGTCGGCCGCGGCTGCGGCGGGCGCGGGATCATCCACGGCTTCGAAACGCTGGAAAAACTGGGCTTTCACGACTGGGGCTTCGACTACGTGCTGCTCGACTTCCTGGGCGACGTGGTCTGCGGCGGCTTCGGACTGCCGATCGCGCGCGACCTGTGCCAGAAGGTGATCGTGGTCGGCAGCAACGACTTGCAGTCGCTGTACGTGGCCAACAACGTCTGCTCGGCGGTCGAGTACTTCCGCAAGCTGGGCGGCAACGTCGGCGTCGCGGGTTTGGTCGTCAACAAGGACGACGGCACCGGCGAGGCGGCCGCGTTTGCCCAGGCGGCGGGCATCCCGGTGCTGGCGGCGATTCCCGCGCACGAGGACATCCGCCGCAAGAGCGCCAGTTACGAAATCATCGGCCGGCCCGGTACGCAGTGGGCGCCGCTATTTGAAACGCTCGCCACCAACGTCGCCGAGGCGCCGCCGGTGCGGCCCAAGCCGCTCTCCCAGGACGAGTTGCTGGGCTTGTTCTCCAGCGACACGGTCGGCCGCAATGTGGTGCTGCAGCCGGCCTCGATGGCCGACATGCTGGGCAAAGCGGTCGTCGAGAAGAAGTCGCTCGAAGTCGTCTACGAGGCCGTCTGACCTTTACCGCGCCATGAACGCCCGCGTCCCCACCGAAGCCGCCACCGCGCCCAGCACGGACGGTCTGGGTTGCCATGCCGGTCGCGCGCAAATGCAAGAGGCGGCCAAAGTTGCCGGCAACAGTGCGCTATTGCAACGCTATGCGGCCGACTATCCGCAAGGGCCGCACGACCAGCCGCAGAGCATGTGCCCGGCCTTCGGCTCGCTGCGCGTGGGTCTGCGGATGCGGCGGGTCGCGACCGTGCTGTCCGGCTCGGCCTGCTGCGTCTACGGCCTGACCTTCACCTCGCACTTCTACGGCGCGCGCCGCTCGGTCGGCTATGTGCCGTTCAATTCCGAAACGCTCGTCACCGGCAAACTCTTCGAAGACATCCGCGAAGCGGTGTTCAAGCTGGCCGATCCGGCCAAGGTGGACGCGGTCGTCGTCATCAACCTGTGCGTGCCCACCGCTTCCGGCGTGCCACTGCGGCTGCTGCCGCGCGAGATCGACGGTGTGCGCATCATCGGCATCGACGTGCCGGGCTTTGGCGTGCCTACGCATGCGGAGGCCAAGGACGTGCTGGCCGGCGCGATGCTCGCCTACGCGCGCGCCGAGGCCGAGGCCGGCCCCGTGCAGGCGCCGCGCAACTGGGTGCCGCCTGCGCGCAGCGGCAAGCCGACGGTGACGCTGCTGGGCGAAATCTTCCCGGCCGACCCGGTGGGCATCGGCATGATGCTGGAGCCGATGGGCCTGGCCTGTGGCCCAGTGGTGCCGACGCGCGAATGGCGCGAGCTCTATGCCGCGCTCGACTGCGCGGCGGTCGCGGCGCTGCATCCGTTCTACACCGCGTCGGTGCGCGAGTTCGAAGCGGCCGGTCGTACCGTGATCGGCTCCGCCCCCGTCGGTTACGAAGGCACGGCCGAATGGTTGCGCGCGATCGGCAGCGCCTGCGGTGTGGCCGCCGACAAGATCGCCGCCGCGCAGAACCAGATGCTGCCGGCGATTCAAGGCGCGCTCTCGCGCGCGCCGATCAAGGGGCGCATCACTCTGTCGGGCTATGAAGGCTCCGAACTGCTGGTGGGCCGGCTGCTGGTCGAAAGCGGCGCCGATCTGCGCTACGTGGGCAGCGCCTGCCCGCGCACGCCCTGGTCGGCGGGGGATGCGGAATGGCTGCAAGCGCGCGGCGTGCGCGTGCAGTTCCGCGCGTCGCTGGAGCAGGACTTGGCGGCCTTTGAAGAATTCGAACCCGATCTCGCCATCGGCACCACCCCGGTCGTGCAGCACGCCAAACAGCGTGCGACTCCCGCGCTGTATTTCACCAACCTGATATCCGCGCGGCCGCTGATGGGGCCAGCGGGCGCCGGCTCGCTGGCGCAGGTGATCAACACCGCGCTGGCGAACAAAGATCGCTTCGATGCGATGAGAGAGTTTTTTGAGGGCGTAGGCACCGGGGACAGCGGCGGCGTCTGGAACGAACCGCCGCACCCCCATCCCGAATACCGCGAGTTCCATCTGCACAAGATGGAAAAGCTCGCCCGCAAGCGCAAAGCGGAAGAGATGGCATGAGCCCCCACGCTCACTTCATTCGCTGCCCCCCGAGGGGGCGCTCAGCGCCCAACGGGCGGCCGGGCGGGCGCTGAGATGCTGGTCCTCGACCACGATCGCGCCGGCGGCTACTGGGGTGCCGTGTACGTGTTCACGGCCATCAAGGGCTTGCAGGTCATCATCGACGGCCCGGTGGGTTGCGAGAACCTGCCGGTCACCTCCGTCTTGCACTACACCGACGCGCTGCCGCCGCACGAGTTGCCAATTGTCGTCACGGGGCTCGCCGAAGAAGAGCTCGGGCAGAAAGGCACCGAAGCCGCGATGCGCCGCGCCCACAAGGCGCTCGACCCGGCGCTGCCCGCGGTGGTGGTCACCGGCAGCATCGCCGAAATGATCGGCGGCGGCGTCACGCCCGAAGGCACCGGCATCCAGCGCTTTTTGCCGCGAACGATCGACGAAGACCAGTGGCAGGCCGCCGACCGGGCGCTCAACTGGCTGTGGACCGAATACGGCCCGCGCCAGGTGCCCGCGCGCAAGCCGCGCAAAGAGGGCGACAAGCCGCGCGTAAACATCCTCGGGCCCGCCTACGGCATGTTCAACATGCCGAGCGATCTGGCCGAGATCAAGCGGCTGGTCGAAGGCATCGGCGCCGAGATCAATCTCGTCTTCCCGCTCGGCAGCCACCTGGCCGACGTGCCCAAGCTGGCGGAAGCCGACGTCAACGTCGTGCTGTATCGCGAGTTCGGCCGGCTGCTGGCCGAGACGCTGGAGCGGCCCTACCTGCAAGCGCCCATCGGCCTGCACAGCACCACCAAGTTCCTGCGCAGTCTGGGCGAATTGCTCGGGCTGGACCCCGAGCCCTTCATCGAGCGCGAGAAACACACGACGATCAAGCCGCTGTGGGACTTGTGGCGCTCGGTCACGCAGGACTTCTTCGGCACCGCGAGCTTCGCGGTGGTCGCCAACGAAACCTACGCGCGCGGGTTGCGCAACTTTCTCGAAACGGAGCTCGGCCTGCCCTGCACCTTCAGCGTAGCGCGCCGCGCCGGCGTCAAGCCGGACAACGATGCGGTACGCCAGGCGCTGCGCGAAAAGCCGCCGCTGGTGATGTTCGGCTCCTACAACGAGCGGATGTATCTGGCCGAACTCGGCGCGCGCGCGGCGTACATCCCGGCCTCGTTCCCCGGCGCGATCATCCGCCGCCACACCGGCACGCCGTTCATGGGCTACGCTGGCGCCACCTACCTGGTGCAGGAAGTGTGCAACGCGCTCTTCGATGCGCTGTTCCACATCCTGCCGCTGGCCACCGATCTGGATCGCGTCGATCCCACGCTCGCGCGCAAGGCGCCGGCCGAGGAAACGACACCCTGGGACGACGAGGCGCGCCGCCTGCTCGACCAGTTGCTCGAGCGCGAGCCGATGTTGGTGCGCATCTCTGCCGCCAAGCGGCTGCGCGACGGCGCCGAAGCCGCGGCGCGTGCCGCCGGCGAGGCGCGCGTCAGTGCAGAGCGCCTGCTGCGCGCCGCCGCGCGCAAGGAACCGGCATGAGACGGCCGGCCGACAACCGATTGGCCCGAGTCCGCTCGGACCCCCGATTCGAGATGGTGCGAACCATTGCGATCCCGCTTCCGTGCCGGGCAAGCGCGGTCACGGCCGCAAGGCCAATCAGGAGGGAATTCATTTATGGCTGACGAAAAAAGCTCGCTGACGGGCCTCACCGACCGCGAAGCGAAGGACTTCCATGGCTTGTTCATCACAAGCTTCCTCGGCTTCACTGTCGTGGCTGTTATCGCGCACCTGCTGGCCTGGAACTGGCGGCCGTGGTTCTAACCCTCGCATCCGAGGAGTCCATCGATGGCTAGTGTGTACACCACCGAACGACCGGCCCCCGCGGCCGGCCCGCCGAGAAGCGGCGGGTACCTGGTCATTTTCCTGGTGAGCTTCACCGTGCTGCTGGCGGTCGCTTTGGCCGCGCAGCTCGTCGGGCTGCACTGGCGTCAATGGTTCCCCGGCGCAGAGGGCGCGCCCACGCTGTTGTCCGGCGTGAAGCAGGCCGTCTACAGCTTCATGTCTTTCTTGACTTAGGAAGGAATTTCACATGTGGAAGATCTGGCTCTTGTTCGATCCGCGGCGCATCTTGATCGCGCTGTTCACGTTTTTGTTCGTTCTGGCGCTGCTGATTCACTTCATCCTGCTTTCCAGCAACAAGTACAACTGGATCGAGGGGGGTGCGAAAAAGGCCGTGGCCGCGCAGATGGCGCCGGTGCCGCCGGCACAGAAGTAGCGCCGCGCACGGCTGGGCGAGAGCGGGCCGCGGCGCGCGCGTCGCGCCGTCCCGCTTCGTCCGCCGGCGGCTGCGCGACGTATCGAGGGAGTGCGCGGCGCCTGTGCGCCCGCCTGAGGAGTGTTGGCAATGTCCATGCTCAGTTTTGAACGCAAATACCGGGTCCGCGGAGGAACGCTGCTGGGCGGCGACCTGTTCGACTTCTGGGTCGGGCCGTTCTACGTCGGCTTCTTCGGGGTGACGACGATTTTCTTTTCGGTGCTGGGCACGGCGCTGATCCTGTGGGGCGCCTCGCAGGGGCCGACGTGGAACGTCTGGCAGATCAACATCGCGCCGCCGGATCTGTCTTATGGGCTGGCGCTGGCGCCGCTGGCCGAAGGCGGGCTGTGGCAGATCATCACCATCTGCGCGATCGGCGCCTTCGTCTCGTGGATGCTGCGCGAGGTCGAAATCTGCCGCAAGCTCGGCATGGGGCTGCACGTGCCCTTTGCCTTCGGCGTGGCGATCTTCGCCTACGTGACGCTGGTGGTCATCCGCCCGCTGTTGCTGGGCGCCTGGGGCCACGGCTTCCCGTACGGCATCTACAGCCACCTCGACTGGGTGAGCAACGTCGGCTACCAGTACCTGCACTTCCACTACAACCCGGCGCACATGATCGCGGTGAGCCTGTTCTTCACCACGACGCTGGCGCTTGGGCTGCATGGGTCGCTGATCCTGTCGGCCAGCAACCCGAAAAAAGGCGAGACGGTCAAGACGGCCGAGCACGAAAACGCCTACTTCCGCGACCTGATCGGCTACTCGGTCGGCGCGCTGGGCATCCACCGCGTGGGGCTGATCCTGGCGTTGGCGGCGGGGTTCTTCAGCGCGCTGTGCATCGTCATCAGCGGGCCGTTCTGGACCCGCGGCTGGCCGGAATGGTGGAGCTGGTGGCTCGACCTGCCGATCTGGAAATAGCGGCGCAAAGGACACGTCATGGCAGCCGAATATCAAAACATCTTCACCCGCGTGCAGGTGCGCGGGCCGGCGCACATGGGGCCGGCCACCTCCGGCTCGTGGACGCGCAATCCGACCACGTTCTTCAACTACTGGCTGGGCAAGATCGGCGACGCGCAGATCGGCCCGGTGTACCTGGGCTTCACCGGCCTGGCCTCGATCCTGTGCGGCTTCATCGCCATCGAGATCATCGGCCTGAACATGTGGGCCTCGGTCGGCTGGGACCCGGTGCAGTTCGTCCGCCAACTGCCTTGGCTGGCGCTGGAGCCGCCGCGGCCCGAGTACGGCTTGTCGCTGCCGCCGCTGAACGAGGGCGGCTGGTGGCTGATGGCGGGCTTTTTCCTGACGCTGTCGATCCTGCTGTGGTGGTGGCGCACCTACCGCCGCGCCCGCGCGCTGGGGCTGGGCACGCATACCGCCTGGGCGTTTGCGTCGGCGATCTGGCTGTACCTGGTGCTGGGCTTTATCCGCCCGCTGGCGATGGGGTCGTGGTCGGAAGCGGTGCCCTTCGGCATCTTTCCGCACCTGGACTGGACCGCGGCGTTTTCGATCCGCTACGGCAACCTGTTTTACAACCCGTTCCACGCGCTGTCGATCGCCTTCCTGTACGGCTCCACGCTGCTGTTCGCGATGCACGGGGCGACGATTCTGGCGGTCAGCCGCTTCGGCGGCGAGCGCGAGCTGGAGCAGATCACCGACCGTGGCACCGCCTCGGAACGCGCCGCGCTTTTCTGGCGCTGGACGATGGGCTTCAAC
>JBKCXU010000047.1:0-66681 GCA_046316025.1 Betaproteobacteria bacterium
CACCAGGATCTCGCAGCGGCCCTCGACCTTCTCGGCACCGTAGCGCACGGCGTTCTCGACGATCGGTTGCAGCAGCAACTGCGGCACGCGCGCGCGCGGGTGGATGGCGCCAATGCGCCAGTCCACGTGCAACCGGTCGCCCAGCCGCGTCTGCTCGATTTCCACGTAGCGGCGGCACAGGTCGAGCTCCTGCTCCACCGGCACCAGCTTGCGCACGTCGGCCATCACCGCGCGGAAAAGCTCGGCAATCGACTCCAGCATCCGCTCGGCCCGCGCCGGGTCGTCGCGCAGCACGGCCAGCACCGCCGTCAGGCTGTTGAAAAAAAAGTGCGGGCGGATGCGCGACTGCAAGGCCTGGAAGCGCGCCTCGGCCAGCACCGGCGAAAACGCCCGCTCGCGCAGTTCGAGGTAATGCTGGGCGGCGGCTCCGGCCACCGCGCCGAACATCACATAGCCCGCCGCCTGCGTCGCCGTGAGCGCCAGCGCCGGCCCGGCGAGCAGTGCCAGCACCACCGCCACCCACAGCGGGGCAACCGCCCAGGCCAGCGCACGCTGCACCGACGCGGTCAGCGGCGGCAACAGGCGACGCAGCAGGCACCAGGCCACCAGGGTGAGCAGGGTGATGGGCGCAACGAAGCCCGCCACCGTCACGAAACGCGCCCACGCCGACGTGGTCGAAGGCTCGACCCAGACGATCAGCGCCCCGGCCGCGTTCACGGCCAGCAGCACGCGCAGCAACACACCGAGGTTGCAGCCGTCCGGGACGACGCGCACCGGCGTCGGAGAGGCTGCTTCCACCCGCGTCTGTCCCGCCGGCGCTGCCAGCGGCAACTCTCGACTCAAGCCCTTAGACTCCAACGACTCATCCCCCCGGCGGACGATTATGTCAGCGCACTCCTCTTCGTTGCATGCCAAAGACGCGGGCTGGTCGGGCCGCTTTGCCGAGCCGGTGGCGGAGTTCGTGCTGCGCTATACGGCCAGTGTCGGCTTCGACCAGCGGCTGGCGATGGCGGATATCGAAGGCTCGCTGGCGCATGCGGCGATGCTGGCGGAAGTGGGCTTGATTTCCGCGCAGGACCGCGCCGATATCGAACGCGGCCTGACGCAAATCCGCGGCGAGATCGAGCGCGGCGAGTTCGACTGGCAGCTCGCCCTCGAAGACGTACATCTGAACATCGAGCGGCGCCTGACGGAACTGGTGGGCGACGCCGGCAAGCGGATGCACACCGCGCGCTCGCGCAACGATCAGGTGGCGACCGACCTGCGGCTGTGGCTGCGGGGGGAGATCGATGGTCTGCTGGCCTTGTTGGCGGAAGTGCAGCGCGCGCTGGTCGGTCAGGCCGAGCAGCATGCGGCGACCGTGATGCCGGGCTTCACCCACTTGCAGGTGGCGCAGCCGGTGACTTTCGGCCACCATCTGCTGGCCTATGTGGAAATGTTCGAGCGCGATCGCGAACGGCTGGCCGATTGCCGCCGGCGCGTGAACCGGCTGCCGCTGGGTGCAGCGGCGCTGGCCGGCACCACCTTCCCGATCGACCGCGCGGCCGTCGCGCAAAAGCTCGGCTTCGACGGGTTGTGCGAAAACTCGCTCGACGCGGTGAGCGACCGCGACTACGCAATCGAGTTCTGCGCGGCGGCCTCGCTCGTCATGGTGCACGTCTCGCGCTTGTGCGAAGAACTCGTGCTGTGGATGACGCCGCGCTTTGGCTTTATCCGGTTGCCGGATCGCTTTACCACCGGCTCGTCGATCATGCCGCAGAAGAAAAACCCCGACGTGGCCGAACTCGCCCGCGGCAAGAGCGGCCGGGTAGCCGGCCACCTGATGGGCCTGATCGTGCTGATGAAGGGCCAGCCGCTCACTTACAACAAGGACAATCAGGAAGACAAGGAGCCGCTCTTCGACACGGTGGACACGCTGCGCGACACGCTGCGGGCGCTGGCGGAGATGATCCCCGGTATCGAGGCCGACGCCGCCGCGATGCGCCGCGGCGCAGCCGAGGGGTTTTCCACCGCGACCGATTTTGCCGACTATCTGGTGCGTAAGGGCCTGCCCTTCCGCGACGCGCACGAGGCGGTCGCGCGCGCCGTGCGGCTGGCCGCCGAGCGCGGCTGCGACCTGGCCGATCTGCCGCTTTCCGACTTGCAGGCGATCGCGCCACAGGTGGGCGCGGACGTGCGCGGCGCGCTCGATCTGGACGCCGCGGTGGCCGCCCGCGACCACGTCGGCGGCACCGCCCCGGCGCAGGTGCGCGCGCAGTGCGCGCGCTGGCGCGAGCGGCTCTGGCCGCCCGCCGCCGGCGGCTAGAATCCGCGCGCCTCGCCCGGCACCGCACCGGGCAGCGCATACCGACTCCAAGGAGGACTCCATGACAGCGCTGTTGAGGTTTTCCAACCTCGTGGACTGGCTCGACGCGCATCTGGGCGCGTTCTTGAAGTGGCTGATCCTAGCCTCGGTCGTGGTCAGTGGTGGCAACGCCATTTTGCGCAAGGCGTTCGACATCGGGTCGAACGCCTTCCTCGAACTCCAGTGGTATCTGTTTGCCGCGGTGTTCATGCTGGGCGCGGGCTACGCCTTCCTGCGCAACGCGCATGTGCGCATCGACTTCATCTCCAGCCGGCTGTCGGCACGCGCCCGCAACTGGATCGACATCGTCGGCATCGTCGTCTTCCTCATCCCGCTGTGCGCGCTGCTGATCAAGCTCGGCTGGCCGCTGTTTGCGCGGGCGTACGAGTCCGGCGAGATGTCGCAGAACGCCGGCGGGCTGATCCGCTGGCCGGTGATGTTGCTGATCCCGCTCGGCATGGCGATCCTGCTGGCGCAGGCGGTGTCGGAACTGATCAAACGCATCGCCTTCCTGCGCGGGCTGATTCCCGACTCGCTCGCCCATGCCGAGCCGGGCCAGCAACACGGCGAAGAAGCGGCCCGCGCCGAGGCCGCAGCGCACAAGGGAGCCGCGCAATGACCGCCTTCATCACTGCCCAGTTCGTCCCGCTGCTGTTTGCGGGGTTGCTGATTTTCCTGTTGACGGGGTTTCCGGTGGCGTTTTCGCTCGCCGCCACCGGCCTGCTGTTCGGCTTCATCGGCATGGAGGCGGGCCTCTTTCCGGCAACCCTGTTCCAGGCGCTGCCACTGCGAGTGTTCGGCATCATGCAGAACGACACGCTGCTGGCGATCCCGTTCTTTACCCTGATGGGCATCATCCTCGAGCGCAGCGGCATGGCCGAGGATCTGCTGGAAACCGTCGGCCAGGTCTTCGGCCCGGTGCGCGGCGGCCTCGCCCTGGCGGTGATCTTCGTCGGCGCGCTGCTGGCTGCCACCACCGGCGTGGTGGCGGCCGCGGTGATCAGCATGGGCCTCATTTCTCTGCCGATCATGCTGCGCTACGGCTACAACCGCACCATCGCCACCGGGGTGATCACCGCCTCGGGTACGCTGGCACAGGCGATCCCGCCGTCGCTGGTGCTGATCGTGCTCGCCGACCAGTTGGGCCGCTCGGTCGGCGA
Source organism: Betaproteobacteria bacterium (assembly GCA_046316025.1). GTDB lineage: Bacteria > Pseudomonadota > Gammaproteobacteria > Burkholderiales > Burkholderiaceae_F > JAJTHJ01. The sequence goes on from JBKCXU010000047.1 coordinate 3,505, forward strand.
CATGTACGAAGCCGCCCTGATCCCCGGCCTGCTGCTGGTGGCCTGCTATGCGATCTTCGTGCTGATCGTCGCCGTGGTGCGGCCGTCCTGGGTGCCGGCGCTGCCGGCCGAGGCGCGCATCTACCGCGAGGCCAACGGCGCCAGCGGGCACCTGTCGCTGCTGGTGCTGATGGCGGTCTCGACCGCCACCGGCTACGCCTGGAGCAAGGTGCACCAGTCCATCATCAACCCGATGATCGGTCGCGAACTGCCCGCCCCCGGCGACGAGATCCTGATCATGTCGATGACGGTGGCCTCGTTCGTCGCGCTGGCACTGGCGATCATCAACCGGGTGTTCAAGATCGGCCTGCTGTCCAAGCTGTCGGAGCAGGTCACCTTCGTGCTGATCCCGCCGCTGGTGCTCATTTTCCTGGTGCTGGGCACGATTTTTCTCGGTGTGGCGACCCCGACCGAAGGCGGCGCGCTGGGCGCCATCGGCGCGCTGATCATGGCCGCCGGCAAGCGCCGGTTGACCTGGGCGCTGATGAAGCAGGCGCTGGACAACACCACGCGGCTGTCGGTGTTCGTGCTGTTCATCCTGATCGGCTCCACCGTCTTCAGCTTCACCTTCAACGCCGCCGAGGGGCACTTCTGGGTCGAGCACCTGTTTACCAACATGCCGGGCGGGGCGATGGGCTTCCTCATCGTCGTCAATGTGCTGGTGTTCATCCTCGGCATGTTCATCGACTTCTTCGAGATCGCCTTCATCGTGATCCCGATCCTGGCGCCGGTGGCGGGCAAGATCCTGCCGGAGTTGCTGCCGGCGGGGGTGTCGGCGGATGCCGCGCTCATCTGGTTCGGCGTCATCATCGCGATGAACTTGCAGACCTCCTTTTTGACCCCGCCGTTCGGCTTTGCGCTGTTTTACCTGCGCAGCGTGGCGGCGCGCAACGACTACAAAGACCGCGTGACCGGCGAGACCATCCCGGCGGTGACCACCGCGCAGATCTACAAGGGGGCGATCGCGTTCATCTGCATCCAGCTGGTGATGGTGGTGGCGGTGATCGCCTACCCGCAACTGGCGATCGACATCACGCCCAAGGCGGCTATCGACCTGAATTCGATCCAGTTGGATGCACCAACCGGCGGCTACGGCGATGGCCAGGCGCCGCTGGACCCGCTGCGCGATTTCGCCCCCGGCTCACAAGCGCCAGCCGATGCGCCCAAGCCGGCAGCCGACGATCCGCTGGAGGCGATAAAGCGCGAAATGGAACGCGACAAGGGCGGCCCGAGCAAGTAGCCGCCGGGCCTGGCGAGCCCCAAAAGAAAAACGCCCCGCGGTGCCAAAGCACCGCGGGGCGTTTTTTTGTTTGCGCCGAGCCGGTTACGGAATCCGCTGCGACTGCATGTAGTTGTCGAAGCTCGCCTCGGTGAAGCGGAACCACAAGTTCTGCTCGCGCAGGAAGCCGACGTAGTCGGTATAGACCTTCTTCCAGGCCGGATTGGTGTTGTTCAACTCCGCATACAAGCCGAAGGCCGCCTTGAACGCGGCGTCCATCACGTCCTTGGGCATGCGGAAAGGCTTGGTGCCGCCGGCCACCAGTTGCTTCAACGCGCCAGGGTTGCGCGCGTCGTATTGCGCCTGCATGTTGACGTGCGCGTGCGACGCGGCGGCCTCGACGATCGCCTTGTAATCGGCCGGCAGCGCGTCCCAAGCCTTGGTGTTGACGTACAAATCGAGCTCGGGGCCACCCTCCCACCAGCCAGGGTAGCCGTACCACGGCGCCACCTTGTAGAACCCCAGCTTGAGGTCGTCGTAAGGGCCGACCCACTCGGCCGCGTCGATGGTGCCCTTTTCCAGCGCCGTGTAGATCTCGCCGCCCGGGATGTTCTGCGGCACCGCGCCGATACGCTCCAGGATCCGGCCGCCGAAGCCGCCGATCCGCATCTTCAGACCCTTGACGTCGGCCAGCGACTTGATTTCCTTGCGATACCAGCCGCCCATTTGCGCGCCGGTGTTGCCCATCGGGAAGTTGACGACGTTGAAGCCGCGATAGAACTCGCGCATCAACTTCAGGCCGTTGCCCTCGTACATCCAGGCGGTCATCTGGCGCGAGTTGAAACCGAACGGGATCGCACAGCCGATCGCGAAGGTCGGGTCCTTGCCGAAGAAGTAGTACGGCGCCGTGTGCGCGCACTCGACGGTGGCCGCTTGCACGCCGTCGAGCACGCCGAAGGCCGGCATCAGTTCGCCGGCGGCGTGCACGCTGATCTGGAACTTGCCGCCGGTCGCAGCGGAGACCTGTTTGGAGAAGACCTCGGCCGCACCGTAGATGGTGTCGAGCGACTTGGGGAAACTGGAGGCCAGGCGCCAGCGCACCTGGGCCTGGGCCTGCACGACTGCCGGGGCAGCCACCGCGGCGGCCGCCGCGGCGCCGGCAGCGGCGCGCGCGATAAAGGAACGACGTTGCATTGCTGTATCTCCTTGGAAGTGAAAACGTTGAGGCGAGCGTCGGCGAGTCTCGTCGTGCCCGCCTTGCTCAAGTCGGGATCGACCCCTGCGCTCGGGGCCGGATTCTAGACTCGCGGCGGCGTACGAGGGGGCCGCGTTTACCCCCGTGCGGCAGGACTCGTCAGGCGCCGCCGACGGTCATTGCCTCGACGATCACCGAGCCGGAAACGCGCCCGCCGCGCACCACCCGGTCGGCGCCGACGGCAACGAGGTTCGCGTACATCGACTTCAGATTGCCGGCGATGGTGATTTCCTCCACTGGGTAGGCGATGGCGCCGCCCTCGACCCAGAAGCCGCTGGCGCCGCGCGAGTAGTCGCCGGTGACGGTGTTCACCCCCGACCCGATCAGTTCGGTCACCAGCAAGCCAGTGCCGAGCTTGCGCAACATGGCGCGGAAGTCGTCGTCGGGTTGTGTGTGCGCGGAGTGCAGCGTCAGGTTGTGCGCGCCGCCGGCGTTGCCGGTCGTCTTCAGGCCCAGCTTGCGCGCCGAGTAGCTGCCGAGGAAGTAACCGGTCAGCCGGCCCGCGTCGATCACGTCGCGAACCTGGCCGCGCACGCCTTCTTCGTCGAAGGGGCTGGAGCCGGAACCCTGCGGCACGAAGGGATCGTCGCGCAGGCGGATGTGGTCGGCAAAGAGCTTCTGCCCGAGCGCATCGACCAGAAAGGACGCCTTGCGGTACAGCGCGCCGCCGCTGGCCGCGCCGACCAAGCTGCCGATGAGTCCGCAGGCGAGCGGCGCTTCGAACAGCACCGGGCACTGGCGGGTGGACAGCTTGCGCGCGGCGAGCCGCGCCAGCGCGCGTTCGGCCGCGTAGCGGCCGACCGCCTTGGGGGCAGCCAACCCGTCGGCGCGGCGCGACGTGCTGTACCAGTCGTCGCGCTGCATGCCGCTTTTGTCGCGAGCGATGGGCGAGACCGAAATCGAGTGCCGCGACGACGGGAAACCCGCGCAAAACCCGCGCGTGTTGGCGAGAACGAAGTGCGAGGCCGAGGTATAGACGTTGGCCCCTTCGGAATTGACGATGCGCCGGTCGGTGTCGAAGGCGGCTTGCTCGCAGGCCTGCGCCAGTTCGATCGCCTGCTCGGTCGTCAGCGCCCAGGGGTGGTAGAGGTCCAGATCGCGCGGCGCGCGCTCCAGCGTGTCTTCGTCCGGCAGGCCGGCGGCCGGGTCGTCGGCGGTAAAGCGCGCGATGTTGTACGCCGCCTCGACCGCCTGCCGCACCGCCGCCGGCGAAAAGTCCGAGGTCGAGGCATGCCCGCGCCGTTGGCCGAGGTAAACCGAGACGCCGAGCGACTTGTCGCGCGTGTGCTCGATGGTCTCGACCTTCATCTTGCGCGTGGTGACCGACAAGCCCGTGGACTCGCTGGCTTCCGCCGCTGCGTCGGTAGCGCCCAGCGAGCGCGCGTGATTGAGCGCGTCCAAGGTGAGCGCGCTCAGTTGATCGTTGGATACGGAGAAAGCCATGCAAAGGGTTCCGGAAAGTCGCGCCGTATCATAGCCAGCGATGCGCCCCGAGCCCGCCGCCAACGACGAACGCCCGAGCAAGAGCGAACGCAAGCGCGAGATGCAGGCGCTGCAAGACTTGGGCGTCGAACTGGCCGCGCTGCCCGCCAGCCGCCTCGCCGCACTCGATCTGCCCGAGCCGCTGCGCGAAGCCTTTGCCGACCTGCCGCGCATCACCCGGCACGAAGCGCGCCGCCGGCACATGCAGTTGATCGGCAAGCTGATGCGCAGCGTGGACCCGGAGCCGCTGCGCCGGGCGCTCGATGAGGCGCAGGGCAAATCGCGCGCGGCGGTCGCGCTGATGCACCGCTGCGAGCGGCTGCGCGAGCAGCTGCTGGCCGACGACGCGGCGCTGACCGCCTTGCTCGACGAGCATCCCGGCCTGGACGCGCAGCCGCTGCGCGCGCTGATCCGCGCGGCGCGGCGCGAGCAGGCCGCAGGCCAGCCGCCGCGCCACGCGCGTGAGCTTTACCGCGCTTTGCACGATCTGCTGAAAGCCGCCGCCCGATGAGCCGCGCGCCACGCCAGCATCCCGACGAGTTGATCGTCGGCCTCGTCTCGATCTCGGACCGCGCCAGCGCCGGCGTCTACGAAGACAAGGGCCTGCCCGGCCTGCGCGACTGGCTCGGGAGCGCGCTCGCCTCCCCCTGGCAGGCGCACGAGCGGCTGATCGCCGACGAGCGGCAGGTGATCGAGCGCAGCTTGATCGAACTCGTGGACGACGTGGGTTGCGATCTGGTGCTGACCACCGGCGGCACCGGCCCGGCGCGGCGCGACGTAACGCCCGAGGCCACGCTGGCGGTGGCCACGCGCGAGATGCCGGGCTTTGGCGAGCAGATGCGGCGCATCTCGCTGGAGTTCGTGCCCACGGCGATTCTGTCGCGGCAGGTGGGCGTGATCCGTGAGACTGCCGACCATGCGGCGCTGATTCTTAACCTGCCGGGGCAGCCGAAAGCGATTGCCGAGACGCTCGAAGGACTGAAGTCCGCCGAAGGCAAGGCACTGGTGCACGGCATCTTTGCCGCCGTGCCCTACTGCATCCAGTTGATCGGCGGGCCGTACGTGGAGACGCACGAGGCGGTGGTCAAGGCGTTTCGGCCGAAGGCGGCGGTGCGCGCGACGTGATCGGTGATCGGTGATCGGCAGACCTCGCCTCCTCTCCTTCGTTTCACGTTTCACTTTTCACTTTTCACGTTCCACCCAGACATGCTGCAAACCGTCGAACTCCAAACCACCCCCTCCCCCTCCGCGAGCATCGTCTGGCTGCACGGCCTCGGCGCGGACGGGTACGACTTCGTACCGGTGGTCAAGGAACTGGAGGCGCTCGGCGCCCCGCCCGTACGCTACGTGTTCCCGCACGCACCGATGCGACCGGTGACGATCAACGGCGGCATGACGATGCGCGCCTGGTACGACATCCTCGGCACCGAGTTGACTCGCCGCGAGGACGAAGCCGGGGTGCGCGAGTCGCAGCGGCAGGTCGAAGCGTTGATCGCGCAAGAAGAAAGCCGCGGCATCGCGCGCAGCCGCATCGTGCTGGCCGGCTTCTCTCAGGGCGGCGCCATCACGCTGCACACCGGCCTTCGGCAGACCGCGCCGCTGGCGGGCCTGCTCGCGCTCTCGACCTACCTGCCGCTCGCTGCGAGCCTCGCTGCCGAGCGCGCCGCCGCCAGCCAAGGCGTGCCGATCCTGATGGCGCACGGGACGCAGGACCCGATCATCCCGCTCGCCCGCGCGACCGAATCGCGCGACGCGCTGCGCGCGCTTGGCTATGCGGTGCAGTGGCAGCAGTACCCGATGCCGCACAGCGTGTGCGCGGAAGAAATCGAACTGATCGCCGGGTTCCTGCGCGCCGTCATCGCTTAGCGCGCTGCGCGGCGCGGAAGTCCTGCGGGGAGTGTCCGATCGCCCGCCGAAAGGCGCGGGCAAAGGCCGACGGGCTCGAGTAGCCGGCGTCGAGCGCAATCGTCGTAATGCTGGAGTCGGTTTCGCGCAGCCGTTGCGCCGCCAGATGCAGTCGCCAGCCTTGCAGGTAGTCCAAGGGGGTCTGCCCCAATTGGGCACGAAAGCGATCGAAGAACGCCGTGCGCGACAGATGCGCCCGCTGCGCCAGCGCAGCCAGCGTCCAGCGTCGCTCGGGTTCGGCGTGCATTGCCGCCAAGGGCGCCGCGAGGCGCGGGTCCGTCGCGGCGCCGAGCCAACCGCCGGTGTCCCGGGAGGCCAGCAAGACCTCGCGCAGCGTCTGGATGAACAAGATCTCGGCCGCACGGCGCAGAACCGCAGACGACGCCGCACCCGGCTCCGCAGCTTCCGCCCGTACCAGTTGCAGCGTCGGCGCCACCCGCCGACAGGCTCGGCTGCCGGCCCGTAGAGGCACTGCGGCCGGCAGCGCAGCGACAATGGTGTCGGCGGCGCGCGTGTCGGCGACAAAGCTTGCGGACAGCAGGCGCGCAATCGCGCCACCACCACCGTAACGTAACGTCGTGGCGGCGCGATCGCGCCGATCGATACCGGCCACCTCGGCAATGCGGGCGGCACGCCGACCTGGCCGGTCCGCGAGGGCGTGTACGTCGTCTCGGGGCAGCAAGACAAGGTCGCCCGCGCCGAGATGCAGGGGTGCCGATCCGCCCGCGACGGACAGCACGCACTGCCCGTCGAGAACGGCGTGGACCGCAGCGAGACGACCGCCCGGCAGTTCAATGGCCCACGGCGCGCTGAGTTCGCTGACGCAGAAGAACCAGCCCCGAAAGTGCAGCGCATCGAGCACGCGGGCAATCAGCTCGGCGCGCACCGTACTCGCGGCATCGAGATCGGTACGCGCGGACGCGCGTGCCGGCGCGCTTCGACCTATCGTGCTCACGAGGTTCACACCGGAGATTGCATCGATGCCAGTGTCGCATGCCCCGCGCCGCCGCCTGCTGCGCCTGATCGGCCGTGCCGCCACGCTCTGGCCGCTTGCCGTGGTCGCCCAGACGCCACCGCTGAAGCCGACGCCAGCGGTGACGGTAGGCCCGTTTTATCCGCCGGACCCGATGGGGCTTCCCTTCTTTCGGGCGCAGGCCCTGCACCCGCTGCCGAAAGGAAACGACTTGATGACGGGCAAAGACGGTCGGCGCGCCGAGGGCGAACCGATCCGCATCGGCGGGCGCACTCTCGATACGGCCGGGCGACCGGTGGCCGGCGCGACGGTCGAGATCTGGCAGGTCGATGCACGCGGCCACTACGCCGTCGAAGTCGGCGCCGATCGCGATCCCGGCTTCGCCGGTTACGGGGTCGACCGCAGCGACTCGGCGGGGCGCTACGCGTTCGTCACACTGCGGCCGCGCGGCTATGCGCGCTACGGCGGGTTGATTCGGCGCGCGGCGCACATCCACATTCGCGTCGAAGTGGCGGGCCGCCCGCCGCTCGCTTCGGAAATTTGGTTTGCCGACGAACCGGGTAACGAGCGCGACAGTTTTGTCGGTCGCATCGAGGACCCCGTGCTGCGCGAGCGAATGCTCGTGCGCTTGACGCGCGGCGACGAGGGATTGTGGCAAGGCGTGTTCGACGTGGTGATGCCGGACGCGTGAGGGACAGCGATGAGACTGCTCGTCTTTGGCGCGACCGGCGCCACAGGAAAGGAAGTGCTACGACTGGCCTCGGCCGAGGGTTGGAACGCACATGCCTTCGTCCGCGCCAACGCCGACCGCCAAGTGGCGGAGTTCGCCGAGCGGATGCATCGGGGCGACGTCACCGACCCCGCGGCGACGACCCCCGCGCTGGCGGGCGTCGATGCGGTTGCGGTCTGTCTCGGCATTTCGCGTCGCTCTCGTTCCCCCTTTGCGCCGCTCGTTTCGCCTGCCGATCTGACGTCGCGGGCGACGGCGGCGATCGTCGCCGGCATGCGTGCGCAGCGTGTGCGACGGATCGTCTACGTCAGCGCTTTCGGTGCCGGCGAAAGCTGGGGCGAGATCCCCTGGTGGGGTCGGGCCTTCATCGCGGCCAGCCGCGTGCGCTTCTCCATCGCCGACCACACGCGCAGCGAGGCGCTGCTGGCCGCTTCCGGTCTGGACTGGACGGCGCTGCGCCCCATGATGCTCGACGATCGGCCTGCGACACAGCCGGCGCGGGAGATGCGGCCGGGCGATTCGTTGTTGAACAAGGTGCCCCGCGCGGCGCTGGCGCGCACGATCCTGCGGGCCCTGGCTGATCGCGGGAGCTACGGGCGCGCGCTCCCGCTCTCAGCGGATCGACCACGAGCGGCTACGCACCGCGCTTGAAGCGCAGTGCAGTCTCCGCCACGCGGGCGCCGAACAGGCGCGCGGTCTCGAGGTCGCCCGGCAGCGGGCCGTCGTCCGGCCCAACATCGGCCGGCGACTGGGCCAAGGCACCACCAAAGCCGCCCAGCCAGTTCACGTCGTTGCGGGTGGACGCCTTGACGTTGGCCGGCATCAACCCGGTACCGACCCAGATCATGCTTTGCTGCATTGCCAGCGTGAACATGTAGCTGATGGTCGAGTACTTGTCGCCGTTGATGGTGGCCGAGTTGGTGAAGCCCGCGGCGACTTTGTTCTTCCAGGCTTGACCGAACCAGGGTTTGGACGACGCGTCGGCGAACTTCTTGAACTGCCAGGACGGGCCGCCCATGTACGTGGGCGCACCGAAGACGATGGCATCGGCGGCGGCGAGCTTGTCCCACCCGCCTTCGGGCAGATTGCCCTCGGCGTCGATGGCGAGCGACTCGACCCGGGCGCCCGCCACGCCGGCGACGCCGGCGTGCACGGCCTCGGCCTACTTGCGGGTGTGGCCGTAGCCACTGTGGAAGACGATAACGATATTGGCCATGTTATCCATCTCCAGTGGGTTGAAGGAAAAAGTGGGTGCTCAGCTCGCGCGCCGCGCATCGAGACTGAAGCCGCCGGGACCAAGGGCCACCACCATCATCATGCCGCCCGCCACCGCCAGGTTCTTCATGAACATCAGCATCTGTATCCGCTGCTGATCGACCGGCATCGCCCAGTAGTTGTGGAAGATCACCGAGGCGATCAGGGTGAACACCGCCAGCGCCAGCGCCGCCCAGCGCGCCTTGTAGCCGACCGCCAGCGCCAGCCCGCCGACGATCTCCAGCGCGATGGTGCCGATAGCGAGCAGCGTGGGCAGCGGCAGCCCCTTGGAGGCGATGTAGCCGACGGTGCCGTCGAAGCCGCCGATCTTGGAGACGCCGGCCAGCACGAACATCAGCGCGAGCAGGATGCGGCCGGCGAGCGCCGCGAAGTCATTGAGATTCGAGTTCATGAAGTTTGCTCCAGAGTCGTTGGTGGAAACATCAGGGCAGATCGAACACCAGCACTTCCGCCGCTTCGCCGCCCGCCAGTTCGACCGCGCTCGCGCGCTCGATCTTTGCCGCATCGCCCGCGGACAGGCGCTCGCCGTTGACGGCGATCGAACCGCGCGCCACGTGCACATAGGCGCGCCGGCCCGCGGCGAGCGGCAGCGCGGCGGACTCGTCACCGTTAAACAGGCCCACGTACAGCCGCGCGTCCTGGTGGATCGTCACCGAGCCGTCCGCCCCGTCCGGCGAAGCCACCTGCCGCAAGCGGCCGCGCTTGTCTTCCGCCGCGAAGTTCTTTTCCTCGTAGCTGGGCACGATGCCGCGCACATTGGGCTCGATCCAGATTTGCAGGAAGTGCGAGGTCTGCCCCGCCGCGTGATTGAACTCGGAGTGCAGCACGCCGCGCCCCGCGCTCATCCGCTGCACGTCGCCGGGACGGATCACCGAGCCGTTGCCCATGCTGTCCTTGTGCGCGAGTTCGCCGTCGAGCACATAGCTGATGATCTCCATGTCGCGGTGGCCGTGGGTGCCGAAGCCCTGGCCGGGTGCCACGCGGTCTTCGTTGATCACCCGCAGCGGGCCGAAGCCCATGTGCGCCGGGTCGTGGTAGTCGGCAAACGAAAACGAGTGGTACGACTGCAACCAACCGTGGTCGGCATAGCCGCGTTCCTGGGCGCGTCGAAGTGTGAGCATCGAAGTCTCCTTTCCCGGGTTTGGATCAACCCGTGCAGTTTGGATCAACGGACCTTCGGCCGCAGCTGCGGTGCGAACGCCCATCGGCATGAAAAGCATCTTCGGCCAATTCCCCAGCAAAGTCATCGGGATTAGACTGACGGAGTCGTTCAAATCCATTCAACGACCGTGCCGGCCCCTGTGCTCACCCTCGATTCCCTGCAACTGGTGGACGCCATAGCCCGCCGCGGCAGCTTTGCGGCTGCGGCCAAGGAGCTGGGCCGCGTGCCTTCGGCGGTCACCTACGCGGTGCGCCGGCTGGAGGACGATCTCGACGTGCTGCTGTTCGACCGCCGCGGCTACCGCGCGCGGCTGACCCCCGCCGGCGCAGAGCTGCTGCGCGAGGGCCGCCACCTGCTCGCCGGCGCCGACGACCTGGCGCGCCGCGTGCGGCGCTTTGCCAAAGGTTGGGAGCAGGAGTTGCGCATTGCGCTGGACGCCATCGTGCCCTTCGACCGGCTGCTGCCGTTGCTGGCGCGCTTTTGCGAGGCGGCGCCGACGCAACTGCGCATCGCGCACGAAGTGCTGGGCGGCACCTGGGACGCGCTCGTGACCGGCCGCGCGGATCTCGCCATCGGCGCGCCCGAGCAGGGGCCGGAACAAGCCCGCCTCGGCGCGGGCTACCGGACGTTGTTGCTCGGCCGCGTGCAATTCGTCTTCGCAATCGCGCCCAACCATCCGCTCGCCGCGCTGCCCGAGCCACTGCCGCTGGCGGAACTACGGCGGCAGCGGCAGATCGTCGTTGGCGACACCTCGCAGCGTCTTGCGCCGCGCGCCGCGGGGCTGCTCGGCGTGCCCGACGTACTGACGGTGCCGACGATAGAAGCGAAGATCGCCGCCCAGATCGCGGGGCTGGGCGTGGGCTTCGTGCCCGAACCACTGGCGCGCGCCGCGATCGCCGCCGGCCAGCTCGTCGTCAAGCGCACCGAGCACGCCCGCGGCGGGCAGACCTCGCCGCTGCACGTGGCCTGGCGCACCGACGCGCGCGGCAAAGCGCTCGACTGGTGGCTGGAAGAGTTGAAGCAGCCCGCGGTGCAACGGGCGCTGGTCGCATGACCTACCGCGGCCGCTTCGCACCCTCGCCCACCGGGCCGTTGCATCTCGGTTCGCTCGTGGCCGCGCTCGCCAGCTGGCTCGACGCGCGGGCGCACGGCGGCGCGTGGCTGGTGCGGATCGAAGACCTCGATCCGCCGCGCGAAGTGCCCGGCGCGGCACAAGACATCCTGACCACACTCGCGCGGCTGGGCATGGTGTCGGACGAGCCGGTGCTATTCCAGAGCACGCGCGGCGCAGCCTATGAGCACGCTTTCGAGCGGCTGCGCGCGGCGGGGCTCGTCTATGGCTGCTCCTGCTCGCGCAAGGAGATCGAGGACGCCATCGCGCAACGCCCCGGCTGGCCGGCAGGCGTCTACCCCGGCACCTGCCGCGCGCACCCGCCCGACGAAGCGCGGGTGCGCGCGTGGCGCTTTTGGGTACCCGCGGGTGTCGTTGCGTTCATCGACCGGCACGCGGGCCGTTACGAGCAGGACGTCGCGCGCGAAGTGGGCGACTTCGTGCTGCGCCGGGCCGACGGGCTGTGGGCCTACCAATTGGCGGTCGTCGTGGACGACGCGGCACAGGGCATCACCGACGTAGTGCGCGGCGTCGACCTGCTCGACAACACGCCGCGGCAGATTCTCTTGCAGCAGGCTCTCGGTCTGCCCACACCGAGCTATCTGCACGTGCGTGTAGTCGTCAACGCCGCCGGCGAAAAACTCTCGAAGCAGACGGGCGCGGCGCCGCTCGATCTGGGTGCCCCGCTGGCGGAACTGGAACGTGCCGCTGCCCACCTGCGCCTGCCGCGCGTGGGCGCGGACTCGGTGCCGGCGTTTCTGCGCGCGGCCACCGCGCTCTGGGCCGAGCGACATGCACCCGCCGATACAATGACCGCAGGAGATGCGCACCATGGCTGACGACACCGACATTGCGACCCTGCGCCGCATCCTGCACGACTATCGCCGTATTGCCGTGGTCGGCATCAGCGCCGAGTGGCACCGGCCCAGCTACTTCGTCGGCAAGTATCTGCTGGAGCACGGCTACACGATGATCCCGGTCAACCCCAAGTACGCGAGCGTGCTGGGCCAGCCCTGCTACCCCGACCTTGGCGCCGCGCGCGCGGCGGGGCAGATCGACATGGTGGATTGCTTTCGCAAGAGTGAGGACATCGTGCCGCTGGCGCAGCAGGCCATCGCCATCGGCGCACGCTGTCTTTGGATGCAACTGGGCGTGCGCAACGCAGAAGCCGCCGCGCTCGCCCGCGCCGCCGGACTCGACGTCGTGCAAGACCGCTGCGTGAAGATCGAACACGGGCGCCTGTTCGGTGGGTTGAACTGGGCGGGAGTGAACACGCGGGTGATCTCGGCCAAGCGGCCGCGGCAGTTGGCGTACTGAACCAAATACGGTTGTCGGTTGGCAGTGGTCTGTTGTCCGTTGGGGGCAAGGCACGGCGCCGACAGACGACGGACAACGGAAGACAGATAACCGATGGACCACCGCTTCGGCATAGAAACCCTCTGCCTGCACGCCGGCCAGTTGCCGGACGCAGCCACCGGCAGCCGCGCGCAGCCGATCTACCAGACCACGAGCTACGTGTTCGACTCGGCCGACCACGCGGCGAGTCTGTTCAATCTCCAGACCTTCGGCAACGTCTACTCGCGGATCAGCAATCCGACGGTGGCCGTGCTGGAAGAGCGCATCGCCGCGCTGGAAAACGGCCGCGCCGCGCTCGCCACCGCAAGCGGCATGGCGGCGCAACTGACGGCCATTCTCGCCATCGTGCAACCGGGGCAACACATCGTCGCCTCCAGCCTGCTGTATGGCGGCACCTATTCGCAACTGGACGTGACGCTGCGCAAGTACGGCATCGAGACGAGCTTCGTCGACCCCGACGATCCCGAGAACTTCCGCCGCGCGCTGCGGCCGGAGACGCGGCTCGTCTACGCAGAGACGCTGGGCAACCCGAAGATCAACGTGCTGGACATCGAACCGGTGGCGGCGATTGCGCACGGCGCCGGCGTGCCGTTGATGATCGACAACACGATGGCCTCGCCGTACCTGTGCCGGCCGTTCGACTGGGGTGCGGACATCGTCGTGCATTCGGTGACCAAGTACCTGGGCGGGCACGGCACCACGCTGGGCGGCGCGCTCGTGGAAAGCGGCAAGTTCGACTGGGGCAACGGCAACTTTCAGGACATGGTGCTGCCATCCAAGGGCTACCACGGCGTGAAGTTCTGGGAGACCTTCGGCGACTTTGCCTACACGATGAAGGCGCGGATGGAAGTGCTGCGCGTACACGGCGCGTCGCTGGCGCCGCTGTCGGCCTTCCTGCTGCTGCAAGGGATCGAAACGCTGCACCTGCGGATGGACCGCCATTGCCAGAACGCGCGGCGGGTGGCCGAGTTTCTGCTTGCGCATCCGCAAGTGGCCTGGGTCAACTGGCCGGGGCTGCGATCAAGCCCGTACTACGCGCTCGCCCGCAAGTACCTGCGGCCAGTCGATGGCGAACCGGGCGCCTCCGGCGTGATGACTTTCGGCGTCAAAGGCGGCGCCACGGCCGGGGAGAAGTTCATCGACAGCGTGCAGTTTCTGTCGCACCTGGCGAACATTGGGGATGCGAAGTCGCTGGTGATCCACCCGGCAAGCACCACGCACCGGCAGTTGTCGGAAGAAGATCAGCTCAAGGCGGGAGTGTCGCCCGACATGATCCGCTTGTCGGTCGGGCTGGAGTCGATCGACGACATTATGTGGGACTTGGATCAGGCGCTGGCGAAGTGTCGCTGAAACAAGATCGAATGCCTAAAGCCTCTACCAGAAGTTGAAGGAGCGACCCACTACTGGCTCTTTCGGCACCCTTGCATCTCCTTCAGATACGGGCCAAGTATCCTTCTCTCTTGCGCGTCCTGCTTGTTTTGTACGGCGAACGTGGCTTCCTGCCACTTCTCGCGGCTGAGGTTCGACTCAAGTACATCCAGCACGCACTGACAGAAAACATCCGTAGCTGCGACCCCATCGCCCCGGGAAACGCCTTGGTCGGTACATCCTTTCTTGATCCCGGACTTGTACATACGTATCTCTACGTCGGTAACGCTTGAAGGGGTTGAGTGAGGGGACACGCCCACGCAACCAGCGAGCGCAATAAGCACAAGAATGCCGAGTACTCGTGAAGCGCGTACCACCGAAGTCGCAGTCATCGTTTCACTCCGCCCAACAACGCCGCCACCTTGGCCGGCTCCTTGCGCTGAATCGCCGGCTCCGTCTTTTCGGCCACAGCGTCCGCCGCGGCGGGTTTTGCCTCGTAGGGTTTGGAGAAGAAATCGTCCACCGGCTTAGCAGGCGGGCGGGCAAAGCCGGTGCTGCTGTCGCGCTCGCGGCGGTCGCGCCGCTCGCCACGTCCATAGCTGTCGCCGCGTTCGGAACGCTCGCCCCGCTCGCGCGGCGGGCGCTCGCGCCGCTCCAGCGCCACGCTGCGCGGCGTGAACTTCTGCTTGGTCAGCCTTTCGATCGCCGCCACCGTGCGCTCGTCGGAGCCGGTCATCAGGGTGACCGCGATGCCGCTGGCGCCGGCGCGGCCGGTGCGGCCGATGCGGTGCACGTAGTCCTCGTCCTTGAACGGCACGTCGTAGTTGATCACGTAGGGCAGCTCGACGATGTCCAGCCCGCGCGCGGCCACGTCGGTCGCGACCAGCACGTCGATCGTGCCCTTCTTGAACGCTTCCAGCGCGGCCATCCGCTCGTCCTGCGTCTTGTCGCCGTGGATGGCGTCGGCGTTGACGCCGGCTTTTTGCAATTGGCGCGCCAGCCTCCGGCATTCGATCTTGGCGTTGACGAAGACCAGCGTCTGCTTGATCGGCTGGCCATCGCCGATGCCCGGCACCTCGCCGCGCAAGAGCATCAGCAGCGCATCGGTCTTCTCCGACTCGTGCACCTTGACGAACTCCTGCGTCACGTTCTCGGCCGTCGCGTTGCGACGGGCGACCTCGATCAGCACCGGGTTGCGCAGGAAGTTGGCCGCGAGCTTCTTGATCTCCTCGGAAAACGTGGCCGAGAACATCAGGCTTTGCCGCTCGCGCGGCAGCAGGTTCAGGATGCGCGAGATGTCGGGCAAGAAGCCCATGTCGAGCATCCGGTCCGCCTCGTCGAGCACGACGATGGAGACCTGCGAGAGCGAGGTGTTCTTCTGCTGCAAGTGGTCGAGCAACCGGCCAGGGGTGGCGATCACGACTTCCACCCCCTTGCGCAAAGCCTCGGTCTGCGGGTCCATATCCACGCCGCCGTAGACCACGGCGACGCGCAGCGGACATTGCGCAGCGTACTGCTTGAGGTTATCGCCCACCTGGTCGGCCAGTTCACGCGTGGGGGCGAGGATCAGCCCGCGCACCGGATGGCGCGCCGGCGACATGCTGGTATTGGCATGCTGCAACAGCTGTTGCAGCAGCGGCAGACCGAAGCCCGCCGTCTTGCCGGTGCCGGTTTGCGCCGCTCCCATCACGTCGCCGCCTTGCAGCACGACGGGAATCGCCTTGGACTGGATCGGCGTGGGCGTGGTGTAACCCATCGCCTTGATCGCCGCCAGCAGTTGCGGGTCGAGCCCGAAGTGGTCGAAGTCGTGATAGTCAGACATGTCTGGTGGGCCCCCCGGGAGTCGAACCCGGCACCAACGGATTATGAGTCCGCTGCTCTAACCAGGCATGAGCTAGAGGCCCTGAGTTCATCGAAGACCTTGCATCGCCGTACGGCCGGCCTCTGTCGGCGACGGTCTTCCCTCACCCGGCCGCTGCGCGGCCACCCTCTCCCGGGGGGAGAGGGTTATGAAGCCCCTCTCCCCCCGGGAGAGGGGTTGGGGTGAGGGAGGAACCCCTCGCACGGAGTGACCGTTCGGCACCGTCCGCCTACTCAAGGAAGCTCTTGAGCTTGTCCGATCGCGACGGATGCCGCAGCTTGCGCAGCGCCTTGGCCTCGATCTGGCGGATGCGCTCGCGCGTCACGTCGAACTGCTTGCCCACTTCTTCCAGCGTGTGGTCGGTGGACATTTCGATGCCGAAACGCATGCGCAGCACCTTGGCCTCGCGCGGGGTGAGCGAATCCAGCACGTCCTTGGTCACGTTGGCGAGGCTTGCGTTCTGCGCGGCTTCGGCCGGGGCGATGGTGGTGGTGTCCTCGATGAAGTCGCCCAGGTGCGAGTCGTCGTCGTCGCCGATGGGGGTTTCCATCGAGATCGGCTCCTTGGCGATCTACATGATCTTGCGTATCTTTTCCTCGGGAATCTCCATCTTGAGCGCAAGCAGCGGAGGATCGGGTTCCTGCCCGGTCTCTTGCAGGATCTGCCGGCTGATCCGGTTCATCTTGTTGATCGTCTCGATCATGTGCACCGGGATGCGGATGGTGCGCGCCTGATCGGCGATCGAGCGGGTGATCGCCTGCCGGATCCACCACGTGGCATAGGTGGAGAACTTGTAGCCGCGGCGGTATTCGAACTTGTCCACCGCCTTCATCAGGCCGATGTTGCCTTCCTGGATCAGGTCCAAAAACTGCAAGCCGCGGTTGGTGTACTTCTTGGCAATCGAGATCACGAGGCGCAAGTTGGCCTCGGTCATCTCGCGCTTGGCCTTGCGCGCCTTGGCCTCACCGGTGGCCATCTGCTTGTAGACCTCGCGCAGATCCTTGAGCGGCAGGATCACGCGCTTTTGCAGCGCCGCCAGCTTGCCTTGCAATTCGTGCACCGCCGGCAGATTGCGCTTGAGCATCTCCGAATACGGATGGCTGCCCTCGGCCTCGCGCGTGACCCAGCGGTTGTTGGTCTCCGCGCCGGGAAAGAGCTTCAGGAAGTGCGGGCGCGGCATGCCGCACTTGTTGACCATGATCTCGTAGACCTGCTTTTCCATGCTGCGCACTTCCTCGACCTGCTTGCGCAGCGAGTCGGACAGCTTCTCCACCATCTTGGCGGTGAAGCGCAGCGTCATCAGCTCGTCGAGGATCTTGGTCTGCGCCCGCACGTAGCCGGGCGACTTGTAGCCCTCCTTGGTGTAGGCCGCGTGCATCTTCTCGAAGAGCTTGTACACCGTGTCGAACTTCTCCAGCGCGCGCGCCTTGAGTTCGTCCAGTTGCGCCGCGGTCATGCCGGAAGCACCGATGTCGGTGTTCTCGTCGCCTTCGTCTTCGCCTTCTTCGTCGTCGCTGCCGCCGCTGCCGCGCGCGGTCGGGAAGTCCTCGGCGGTGGGATCGACCAGGCCATCGACCACCTCGTCGATGGGCGTCTCACCGGCGCGGATTTTCTGCGCGTAGGTGAGAATCTCGCCAATCGTGGTCGGGCAGGCGGCAATCGCCATCACCATGTGCTTCAAGCCGTCTTCGATGCGCTTGGCGATTTCGATCTCGCCCTCGCGCGTCAGCAGCTCGACCGATCCCATCTCGCGCATGTACATGCGCACCGGGTCGGTGGTGCGGCCGAACTCGGCATCGACCGTGGTCAGCGCCGCTTCGGCTTCTTCTTCCACGTCGTCGTCGCCGGAGGCCGCCGGGACGTTTTCGCCCATCAGCAGCGTTTCGGCATCGGGTGCCTGGTCGAAGACCTGGATGCCCATGTCGCCGAAGGTGGTGATGATGGCGTCGATCGCCTCGGCATCGACCAGGTTGTCGGGCAGATGGTCGTTGATCTCGGCGTAGGTCAGGAAGCCGCGCTCCTTGCCGAGCTTGATCAGGATCTTGAGCTTGTTGCGGCGCGCCTCGATGTCTTCCGGCGGGCCGGCGGGCATGCGCTTCAAGGCCTCTTGCAGCGCCTTTTCGCGCGCGCGGCGGTCCTTGTTGCGCTGCTTGGCGCTCATCTTCTCCGCCACCTGCACGGCGGGATCGATCGCGTCGTCGCCGGCCTCGGGCACGGCGTCGCTGGCTACCCGATCTTCTTCGGCCGCCTTGGGTTTGCGGCCGGGCTTGCCCTTGGGCACGGCGGCGACGGGCGCCGCCGGCTTGGCGGCGGGCGCGACCAGGGCGGCGCTCTTGGCCGATGCCTTGGCGGTGCTCGCTGCCGGTGCCGCGACGAGCTTCTTGACCGGCGCCTCGGTCTTGGCGGTTTTCTTCGCCGACGCAGGCGTCTTGGCGGGCGCAGCGGCGGGCTTTGCGGCCGCAGCGGCGGGTTTCTTGGCAGGTGCAGTCTTCTTGGTCGTCATGGCCCCGTCATCCGGTAGGTCGCGGCGCGGGCTACCCCACACACGCTTGCGAGATGCGGGCCAATGAGCCGCTCACAAGACGCGCGCGCAGGCAAAACCGTCGCTGCTGCTGATGTCCTTGCCCCGCCTTGTCGGACAGGGCGCTTGCTTGTGACGCCACACGCGGTGGGATGCCAGTTCGTCGGCCCGCTGCGTCACCGGGGTAGCCGGACTCCGTGTACAACGTATGTCACCGAGCGGCTTTAAGTCTTTGAAGCGAGACAGTTTAGCAGAGCATCAGCGGACGCCCGGTTCACCCAGGCCGGCCAGCGCGCGCTTCAGGCGCGTGTGCTGCTCGACGAGCTCGCGGTAGCGCTCGATCCGCTCGGGTGTCGTGCCGTCCTGGATCACCCGGGCGAGCGCGTCTTTCGCGGCCTCGACGCGCGCCAGTTCCAGCTTGGAAAAGGCGCCCACCAGATCGGCACGCGCGGCCTCGCCATCGCCTTCTTGCAGCATGTCGCGCGCGGCAAGCGCGCGGTAGGTGGCAGCGTCCTCACTGTCGGCAAGTGCCTCCAGCAACGCGCCGCTGTTCGCCGCGCTACGCGTGGCGGCGCGCCAGACCTCGACGATCCGCCGATCGATCTGCTGCTCGCTGTCCAGGCACTCGGCGGCGATCTGCGCGTTGAACTCGCGCGCCAGCTCCGGATAGGCAACGAGGTTCGTCAGGATGCGCGACTTCAAGTCCTCCACGCGCGCGCTCGACCGCGGCGCCGGCGGTGGGCGGCGGGCCATTGGCATCGGCGCGGCGGCAATGCCGTAGAGGCGCTCGACTTCCGCGGCCGGCGTGCGCGCAGCATCAGCCAGTTCGCGCACGAGTTGCAGCCGCAACGCGCCGGGCGCCATCGACAGCACCAGCGGCTTGGCTTCGGTAAGCAGCGCGGCGCGGTCTTCGGCCTGCGCCAGGTCGCGCCCCTCGGACAAGGTCTTGATGAACCAGCGCGACAGCGGAAGCGCAATGTCCAACTGGCGCTCGAACCCCGGCGCGCCACCGGCGCGGATGAGGCTGTCGGGGTCTTCGCCCTCGGGCAGCAGCACGAAGCTCGCACGCTTGGCTTCGCCGATGGCCGGCAGCGTGGCCTCCAGCGCGCGACGCGCCGCCTTGCGGCCGGCGGCATCGCCATCGAAGGCGAAGATCACATGGTCGGTCAGCCGCAGCAAGGTCGTCACATGCTGGGCTGTGACGGCCGTACCGAGGGCCGCGACGGATTCGCCAAAGCCCGCCTGCGCCAACTGGATCACGTCCATGTAACCCTCGCAGACGATTGCCCGCTTGCGCAGCCGGATCGCCTCCTGCGCTTCGAGGAGGCCGTAAAGCTCCTGCCCCTTGTGAAAGACCGGCGTCTCGGGCGAGTTCAGGTATGTGGGCTCGCCAGCACCCATCACGCGCGCGCCGAAGCCGATGGTGGCGCCGCGCCGGTTGCGGATCGGGAACATCACCCTCCCGCGAAAGCGGTCGTAGCGCTTGCCTTCGTCGGCAATCACGAGGCCCGCTTCGACCAGGCGCGGATCGTCGTAATTGTCGAAGGCGGCGCGCAACGGCTGCCAGGCGTCCGGCGCGTAGCCCAGCGCGTAGCGCGCGGCGGTCGCACCCGTCAGTCCGCGGCGCTTGAGGTAGTCGATCGCCACCTCGCTCGTCTTCAACTGCGCGCTATAGAACTCGGCCGCCTGGTCGAGCAGTTCGGTCAGGCCGCGCGAACGGCTCACGGCTTCCGCGTCGCGCGGCGCCGACTCGGGCACTTGCAGGCCGACCTGCTGGGCGAGATCCTTGACCGCATCGATGAACGACAGCCCGCGGTGATCCATCAAGAAGCCGATCGCGCTGCCGTGCGCGCCGCAGCCGAAGCAGTGAAAAAACTGCTTGGACGGGCTGACGGTGAAGGACGGCGTCTTCTCGCCGTGGAACGGGCACAGGCCGGAATAGTTCTGCCCGGCCTTTTTGAGTTGGACGTGGCGGCCCACCACCTCGACGATGTCGGTGCGGGCCAGCAGGTCCTGGATGAAGCTTTGCGGGATCACGGCGCGGCCAATGTACACGCGCGCCGCCGCGCGGGCGGCTACGCGGCGAGCTTGCTCTTGACCAGGGCAGAAGCCTTGCCCACGTCCGCGCGGCCGGCGATGCGCGGCTTGAGCACCGCCATCACCTTGCCCATCGCCTGCACGCCGCCGGCGCCGGTTTCGGCAATCGCGGCGGCGACCGCGGCTTCCAGCTCCGCGTCGCTCATCTGCGCGGGCAGATAGCCTTGCAGCACGGCAAGCTCGGCTTCTTCCTTGTCCACCAGGTCGGCGCGGCCGGCGGTGCGGAACTGCGCGATCGACTCCTTGCGCTGCTTGATCTGTTTCTCGACGATCGCCAGCACCAGCGCGTCGTCGGCCACGATGCGCTCGTCCACCTCGCGCTGCTTGATCGCCGCTTGCAGAAGGCGGATCGTGGCCAGCCGCGCGGCATCCTTGGCGCGCATCGCGTCCTTCATGTCCTCGGTGATGCGGTCTTTCAGGCTCATTTTGTCTCTCCAGAAAGCAACAGCGCGCCTCGGGGGCGCGCTGTCGCGTTCCAACCGGCGGGTCCGCGTTTAGTACATCTTCTTCGGCAGCATCTGGCTGCGCAGGCGCTTGTGGTGGCGCTTGACCGCGGCGGACTTTTTCCGCTTGCGTTCGGTGGTCGGCTTCTCAAAGAACTCGCGGGCGCGCAGTTCGGTCAGCAGGCCGGTTTTTTCGATAGTGCGCTTGAAGCGGCGCAGCGCCACTTCGAAGGGTTCGTTTTCTTTGACGCGGATGGTAGGCATGTACGTTCGAGTCGGGTTGCCGGCGGAAAGCCGTGGATTGTAACCGGGAGCCGCGGCGGGCGCCAACCGGCCGAAACCCGCCCGTCTTGGGGCCACCCCGCCCCTACAATCGAACGCATGCCCGTCACCGTCGAACGCAACGCCTCGCTCAAGGCACTGAACAGCTTCGGCGTCGAGGCACGGGCGGCGTTTTTCGCGCGCGTGGACTCGGCCGCGGCGTTGGGCGAACTGCTCGGCACCCCGCCGTACGCAGGCTTGCCGCGGCTGGTCCTGGGCGGTGGCAGCAATCTACTGTTGACCCGCGACTTCGACGGGCTGGTGATCAAGATCGAAGTCCCCGGCCTGCGCGCGGCCGGCGAAACCGACGAGGCCTGGCTGTACGAGGTCGGCGCCGGGGAGAACTGGCATGGCGTGGTCGCGCGGCTGCTGGCGCTCGACCGGCCGGGGCTAGAGAACCTCGCGCTGATCCCCGGCTCCACCGGGGCCGCGCCGATCCAGAACATAGGCGCTTATGGGCTGGAACTGGCGGAGCGGCTGCACTCGGTCACCGCCTGGGACGTGGGCGCGGCGCACACGGTCGAGATGCCGCTTGCCGACTGCGGCTTCGGCTACCGCGACAGCGCCTTCAAGGGCACGCTCGCCGGCAAGCGCATCGTGCTCGCGGTGACGCTCGCGCTGCCTAAGCGCTGGGAGCCTATCGCAGGCTACGCGGATGTCGCCAACGAGTTGAAGGCGCGCGGCCTAGCGCAGCCGGGTGCGTGCGAGATCTTCGACGTGGTGGTGGCAATCCGCCGCCGCAAACTGCCCGATCCGGCTGCCATCGGTAACGCCGGCAGCTTTTTCAAGAACCCGATCGTCACGCGTGAGCAACATCGGGAATTGATCGCGCATCACCCGTCGCTGGTGAGCTACCCGCTGCCGGGCGGCCGCTACAAGCTCGCCGCCGGCTGGCTGATCGACGCCGCGGGGCTGAAAGGCGCCACCCGCGGCCGGGCAGGGGTCTACGAGCGGCAGGCGCTGGTGCTGGTCAACCGCGGCGGCGCCACCGGCGCGGAAGTCCTGGCGCTCGCCCGCGAGGTGCAGGACAAGGTGCGGGAAAAGTTTGGCGTGCAGCTTGAGCCGGAGCCGGTAATCGTGTAGCTCAGCCCCTGACCTTCGGCTAAATTCCGGCAGCGCAAGCACGCGAACTATTCACCAATCGCTCGCCCTTCAATCTCCGCGCAAGACAGCATGACAACCGCCGATCACGGGGCCGGGTCGATGCCCGCGCAAATCGACTTCTCCCAAGGCGTGCGCGGCAAGTTCTACCGCCCCGACATGAAGATGGTGCTGCCGGTGCATCTGGACGCCGGCGTGGCGAGCGAACTGGAGCAGTCCGCGCAGCGCGAAGGCGTGGAGGTCAGTAGTGATTTGGCGCGAGGTTCGAATCGTTTCCCGAAAATAATGTGACCCTGGCCCGTTTAGATGCTGAACCCCAACCCCACCGCAATCGACCCTCGCGCTTTTACAGAAGAGAAGTTGCGTAGCCGGCCCGTTTAGCCCGCTTAGGCATCACATCATGCGCCTTGCCGTGAGCACCTTGTTTTTAGTTGCCTCGTCCACTAACGCTGCGAGCGTACCCACACTTGCGGAATGCGAAACAGCGTACTCTGAGTTGGAGGCCAAAAACTATGAACCACCCCTCCGCCAGTTGGAACTCTGCACCGCGAACTTGGAGATCCAGGCCCTTACCCGCAGCAGATATCATCTGGGCCGCGCATGGGCCCTCTACGAACTCGGTCGACTAAACGAAGCTATCGCCGAGCAAGAGAAAGCGTTTGCACTCCCCGTACCACCTTACAGGCTGCAGATCGCGAACTACGCGACTATGCTCCGCACAGCAGGTCGCCTTGAGGAGAGCTTGATCGCAACCGAGAAGGGGGAATGGATAGACAAGGAGGAAGGCAAACCGCCCTCGATGATGATTCAATACCACAAGGGGTGGACGCTGCAAGAGATGGGGCGCCATCGTGAAGCGATCAACGCCTTTACGGCCGGCATTCCAGATCAGGTCGATTTCCCATTCGTCTACTGGCGACGCGCAGATTCTTACGCGGCAATTGCGAATCGTGAGGCGGCAGTAGCGGATATGCAAAAGTTCTCAGAACTCTTTACTGCAGAGTGGCGCAAGCACTCCACGGAACAGCGAATCTCCCAATACCGCGAGCAGGTTCGCAGCTATGGGCTCACGCCGGCTTGGTGATGCCTAACGTTATGCCTCCTGATGAGATGGCGTCCGCAACCGGCGTTGAGGAAATGAGACGGCTTGTCGCGGCCCTCGTGCCGCGGCTACTGAAAGGTACTCATCCCGCCTACGCCGTTCTTCGGCAGCAATTTGCAGCCGCCTCAGTGTCCGTGAGTGATTTGGTCTGACCTTGCCCGGAGTGATTTGCAGTGATTTGGGGCCAGGGTCGAATTGATTCCCCAAAACAATGCGACTCTCGCTCGTTTGGCCGCGAAGCGGTTTCGCAGCAGATTGTGGAAGAGTTTTGGGGGCGGAGATTGTCTGAGCGCGCGGCGCCAAGACACCCTCACCCCCGGCCCCGTAGCCGCGCGCTGGCAGGCGCGCGTCGCTCCAGCGGCGCAAAGCTGGCGCTTTGCGAAACCCCGCTTCCGCCCCGCTGATGCGGGCGAGGGGAGAAAAGCTACTCGCCGCCGTCGTTCTTGAGCTTCGGCAATGCCGCCCCACCGCCCGGCGCCAGCAGGCCGGCCTTGGTGTAGGTGCCGAGTTTCTCGCGCGTGTCGGCGATGTCGAGGTTGCGCATCGTCAACTGGCCGATCCGGTCCTGCGGCGAGAAGGTAGAGGCACCCTTTTCCATCGTCAGGCGCTCGGGCTTGTAGGTCAGGTTGGGCGAGCGGGTGTCGAGGATGGAGTAGTCGTTGCCGCGGCGCAGTTCGAGCGTCACCTCGCCGGTCACCGCGCGCGCGACCCAGCGCATCGCGGTCTCGCGCAGCATGATCGCCTGCGGGTCGAACCAGCGGCCCTGGTACAGCAGCCGCCCCAGGCGCCGGCCGTTGTCGCGGTACTGCTCGATGGTGTCTTCGTTGTGGATGCCGGTCACCAGCCGCTCGTAGGCGATGAAAAGCAGCGCCATGCCCGGCGCCTCGTAAATGCCGCGGCTCTTGGCTTCGATGATGCGGTTTTCGATCTGGTCGGACATGCCCAGCCCGTGCCGGCCGCCGATGCGGTTGGCTTCGAGCAGCAGTGCGACCGGGTCGGCGAACTCGGTGCCGTTCAAGGCGACCGGGCGGCCTTCGTCGAAGCGGATCGTCACCTCCTCGGCCTTGACCGCCACGTCGTCGCGCCAGAAGGCGACACCCATGATCGGCTGCACGATGCGGATGCCGCTTGCCAGTTGCTCCAGGTCCTTGGCCTCGTGCGTGGCGCCGAGCAGGTTGCTGTCGGTGGAGTACGCCTTCTCGGCCGACATCCGGTAGGCGAAGCCCGCCGCTGTCATGTACGCGGACATCTCGGCGCGCCCGCCCAACTCGTCGATGAAGCGCTGGTCGAGCCAGGGCTTGTAGATGCGCAGCTCCGGGTTGACAAGCAGGCCGTAGCGGTAGAAGCGCTCGATGTCGTTGCCCTTGTAGGTGCTGCCGTCGCCCCAGATGTGGACCTCGTCTTCCTTCATCGCCGCCACCAGCATGGTGCCGGTGACCGCGCGGCCGAGCGGCGTGGTGTTGAAGTAGGTCAGCCCCGCGGTGCTGATGTGAAAGGCGCCGGCTTGCAGCGCGGCGATGCCCTCGGCCACCAGTTGCGCGCGGCAGTCCACCAGCCGCGCGCGCTGCGCGCCGTATTGCAGCGCGCGGCGCGGGATGTCGTCGTAGTCCGGCTCGTCGGGCTGGCCGAGGTTGGCGGTGTAGGCGTAAGGGATCGCGCCCTTCTCTTTCATCCACAACAGCGCGGCGCTGGTGTCGAGGCCGCCGGAGAAGGCGATGCCGACTTTTTCGCCGGCGGGGAGGGATTGGAGGATGTTGGACATGGGAGATTCGAGGTGAAGACGGGCAAACAATTCTGGTCTGAACGAAGCTGCGACAGCCTACCTTCGCCAGCGTTCTTCCCTCACCCGGCCGCTCCGCGGCCACCCTCTCCCGGGGGCAGAGGGTTGGTAAAAGCCCCTCTCCCGCCGGGAGAGGGGTTGGGGTGAGGGAAGAACGCAGCCACGAAGGAACACATCGGCACCCGTTACAAGCATCGTCAATCGAGCTTCGCCCCGCTGCGCCTTATCACCGGCTGCCAGCGCGCCCGCTCGGCTTGCATGAAGGCGGCAAAGGCTTCGGGCGTGCCGCCGACTGGGTCCCAGCCGGCGGCTTCGATGCGTGGCTTGAGTTCCGGCGAGTGCAGCAGCGCGTCGATCTCGCGGTTCAAACGCTCGACGATCGGGCGCGGCGTGCCCGCGGGGGCGACAAAGCCGTTCCAGGCAATGGCCTCAAAGCGTGCAAAGCCGCTCTCGGCGACGGTCGGCAGCGTCGGCATCCCGTGCCAGCGCGTGCGGCTCGTCACCGCCAGCGCCTTGATGCGCTTGGCTTGCAGCAGCGGCAGCAGCGAAGTCGGGTTGCTCATGATCGCCTGCACCTCGCCCGCCGCCACCGCTTGTACCGCGGGCGGCGCACCGTTGAACGGGATGTGGACGATGAAGAGATTCGCCTCGACCTTGAGTAGTTCCATCGCCAGATGCGAGGCGCTGCCGTTGCCGATGGAGGCGTAGTTCAACTGGCCGGGCCGGGCGCGCACGTACGCGAGGAAGTCGGCAAACGTATTGATCGGCAGCGCCGCATTGACCGCGAGCAAATTCGGCGCACTGCCGACCAGCACGATGGGCGCGAGATCGGTCGCCGGGTCGTAGGGCAGCTTGGCGTACAGGTAGGGCGCGGTGGCGAGCGGCCCGGTGAACGACAGACCGATCGTGTAGCCGTCTGGCGCGGCCTTGGCGACTTCGTTGGTGCCGACGGTTCCGCCGGCCTGCGCGCGGTTGTCCGGCACCACCGGCTGGCCGAGCCGCTCGCGCAGCTTGTCGGCAATCAGTCGGCCCAGCACGTCGATGGACGAACCGGGCGGCGCGGTCAGCACCATCCGGATGGGTTTGGTGGGCCAGGATTGGGCGCGGCTGCTGCTCGCGACGGCGAGCGCAGCGGCTGCGCCTACAGCGAGAAAGCGTCGCCGCCCGCTCCGCGGTCGTTCCCGCGGAAGCGGGAACCCAGTGCGCTGTCGCAAAGTCGATGAGGCGGGGACGAATGGTGTCGTCAGGCGGCTCGCGATACGCGCCGTGCCATCCGTAGCGCGCTCACCCTTCGGCTGAGGCGCGAAAACGCTGCAAGTGACGGAAACGGCATTGACCCTCATGAGGCAGAAGCGGTCGATGTTCGAGTTCAACCTACCGCGGAGCGCCGTGGACAACGCTGGCCGGTCGCGGCCAGGCGGCGCCCGCCGTTTCGGATCGCAACGAGCGAAAGGCTAGGCAGCACCGGGGTGCCTCAGTTCGGTGACCGAAACACAAAAGCTCTCGTTGCCCGGCATGCGACCCTGCGCATGCCCGACCACTTTGAAACCCGCTTTTCTGTAGGCAGAGATGGCGGCTTCATTGCCATCCAGGACTTCGGCGCTGAGGGGGCCTCTGGTCTCCTCCAGCGCGGCTTGAATCAGCGATGTGCCAATGCCCTTACCGTACGAGACGGGGTCGATGTACAGCCAGGCAAGCTCTTCGGTGGTGAATGCGACGAAGCCGACAACTCCGTCGCCGAGGACCGCAACGCGAATCTCGTAATCGTGGAAGCCCTCGTTCTCGGCGGTCTGCGCGAGGGTCAAATACGCAGCATCCAGGCCGGCCGCCGCCAACTCATCGCGTCGGGCGGCGTCGTGGATCGCACAGACGCGTTCCCAGTCGCCTGAGGTGTACGGACGGATGTTCACTGTGCCGTCTCTCTGCCGGATCAAGGGATCAGTGCACATCTCGCCCCAACAGCAAGAACTCCATCAACGCCTTCTGCACGTGCAGGCGGTTTTCGGCTTCGTCCCACACCACGGACTGCGGGCCGTCCATCACCTCGGCGGCGACTTCCTCGCCGCGGTGCGCGGGCAAACAGTGCATGAAGAGTGCCTCGGGCTTGGCTGCGCGCATCGCCGCGGCATCGACGATCCAGTCGGCAAAGGCGGCGCGACGGGCTTCGTTTTCCGCCTCATAGCCCATGCTGGTCCACACGTCGGTGGTCACGAGGTCGGCGCCGGTTGCGGCCTCGCGCGGGCTGGCGCAGACCTGCACGTGCGCGCCGGCGGGCGCGAGCGCCGGGTCGAGCGCGTAGCCGGGCGGCGTGGACACGCGCACCGTGAAGCCCAGCAGCTTCGCCGCAGCGAGCCACGTGTAAGCCATGTTGTTGGCGTCGCCGATCCACGCCACCGTGCGGCCGGCAATCGGCCCGCGGTGCTCGATGAAGGTGAAGATGTCGGCCAGGATCTGGCAGGGGTGGTATTCGTTGGTGAGGCCATTGATCACCGGCACGCGCGAGTGCGCGGCAAAGCGCTCGATCTTCGCCTGCTCGAAGGTGCGGATCATCACCACGTCCACCATGCGCGAGATCACGCGCGCGGTGTCTTCGATGGGTTCCGCGCGGCCCAGTTGCGAGTCGCCGGTGGTCAGATGGATCACCGAGCCGCCCATCTGGTACATGCCCGCCTCGAAGCTCACGCGCGTGCGGGTGGAGGCTTTCTCGAACACCATCGCCAGCGTGCGGTCGGACAGTGGCTGGTAGAACTCGTAGCGCTTGAAGCGACCCTTGATCACGGCGCTGCGGGCGAAGACGTGCTCCAGTTCGTCGCGGGTGAAGTCTTCGAGTTTGAGGAAGTGACGGATGACGGGGTGGGTCACGGCAGTTTCCCCTCGTTGAGCAATCGGCTCCGCAGCCGGCGGTCTTCCCTCACCCGGCGCTTCGCGCCACCCTCTCCCGGTGGGAGAGGGTTGAAAGGCCCCTCTCCCCCCGGGAGAGGGGTTGGGGTGAGGGAAGACCGCCCCAAGCGAAGTCCGTGCGCCGCAATCATCTACGCAGCCCCCAAAAACCGCCGCACCAACGGCGCCAGCCGCGCGACGATCTCATCGGCTTCGCCTTCGTCGATCACCAGCGGCGGCAGCAGGCGAATCACCTTGTCCTGCGTGACGTTGATGAGCAACTTCGCCTCCAGCGCCTGCTTGACGAGTTGGCCGCAAGGGCGATCCAGTTCGATGCCGAGCATCAAGCCGCGCCCGCGGATCGACAGCACGCCGACCACGCCCGCCAGCGCAGAGGCAAAGCCCGCGCGCAGTCGCTCGCCCTGCGCGGCGGCGTTGGCGAGCAGGCCTTCTTCTTCAATGATCCGCAGCGTCTCCAACCCCGCGCGGCAAGCCAGCGGCCCGCCGCCGAAGGTGCTGCCGTGCGTGCCGGGGCCGAACACGCCCGCCGCCCGCCCGCGCGCCAGCACCGCGCCGATGGGCACGCCGGAGCCCAGCCCCTTGGCGAGCGTGATCACGTCGGGCGCGATGTCCGCCCACTGGTAACCGAACCACTTGCCGGTGCGCGCGATGCCGCTTTGCACCTCGTCGATCATCAGAAGCCAGCCACGCTCATCGCACAGCCGGCGCAGCGCGCGCAGATAGTCGAGGTCGGCGACCTGGATGCCGCCTTCGCCTTGCAGCACTTCGAGCCAGATGGCGCGGATGCGTGCATCGGCCGCACCGGCGCGCTCGATGGCCGCCAGATCGTCGTACGGCACGCGGATGAAGCCGGAGGGCAGCGGGTCGAAACCTTTGCGCGCCTTCTCGCTGCCGGTGGCGGCGAGCGTGGCGAGCGTGCGGCCATGCCAGGCGCGCTCCATCACCAGCGTCTGCGCGTTGGCTTCGCCCTGCTGGTGGCCGAACAGCCGCACGAGCTTGAGCGCCCCCTCGTTGGCCTCGCTGCCGCTGTTGGCGAAGAACACCTCGCTCATGCCCGACAGCACGCACAGCCACTCGGCCAGTTGCTCCTGCTCCAGCACACGGTAGATGTTGGAAGTGTGGATCAGCCGGCCCGCCTGCTCCGCCAGCGCGGCGACGAACTTCGGATGCGCATGGCCGAGCCCGTTGACGGCGATGCCGGCCAGCGCGTCCAGATAAGCGATGCCCTGCTCGTCGTACAGCCACGCGCCCTGGCCGTGGGTGAACGCCACCGGCAGCCGGGCGTAGGTGTTCATCAGATGGGACATGGGTCGCAACGCCAATGAAAAACGCGGCGCGCGAGGGAAGCGCGCCGCGTTCAGGCGAGTTTACCGTTGTCTGTTCAACCGACAACCGACAACCGACGACCCCCTACCTATAATCGCCCGACTCTCTCAGCCCCACCCTTCCCCATGAACGAGAAGTACAACGCGCAAGACGTCGAGGCCGCGGCGCAGGCGCATTGGCGCGCGGTCGATGCGTACCGCGCGGTCGAGGGCGCGGTAGACGCCAGCGGCAAAGCCAAGCCCAAGTTCTACGTCTGCTCGATGCTGCCGTACCCCAGCGGCAAGCTGCACATGGGGCACGTGCGCAACTACACGCTAAACGACGTGCTGTATCGCATCCTGCGCATGCGCGGGTACAACGTGATGACGCCGATGGGCTGGGATGCCTTCGGCCTGCCGGCGGAAAACGCCGCCATCGACAAGGGCATCGCACCCGAGCAGTGGACCCGCGCCAACATCGCCGACATGAAGGCGCAGATGCAGCCGCTGGGGCTGGCCTTCGACTGGAGCCGCGAAGTCGCCACCTGCGACCCCGAGTACTACAAGTGGAATCAGTGGCTGTTCCTGAAGATGCTGGAAAATGGCGTCGCCTATCGCAAGACGCAGATCGTCAACTGGGATCCGGTCGACAACACAGTGCTCGCCAACGAGCAGGTGATCGACGGCCGCGGCTGGCGTTCGGGCGCGGTGGTGGAGCGGCGTGAGATCCCCGGCTACTACCTGAAGATCACCGCCTACGCCGACGAGTTGCTGGCCGCGCTGGAGAAGCTCGACTGGCCGCCGCAGGTGAAGAGCATGCAGGAGAACTGGATCGGCAAGAGCGTCGGGGTGAACTTCGGCTTCCCTTACGCGATCGACGGCGAAGAGAAACTGCTGCGGGTGTTCACGACGCGTGCAGACACGATCATGGGCGTGACCTTTGTTGCCATCGCCGCCGAGCATCCGCTGGCCGCGCGGCTGGCGCAGGGGCGGCCGGAGATCGCGGCTTTCATCGACGAGTGCAAGAAGGGTGGGGTCGCCGAGGCCGATCTCGCGACGATGGAAAAGAAAGGTATTGCCACCGGCTTCACGGTCGTCCATCCCCTGACCAGCGAGCCTGTACCGGTGTGGATCGGCAACTACGTGCTGATGGGCTATGGCGAAGGCGCGGTGATGGGCGTGCCGGCACACGACGAACGCGACTTTGCCTTTGCCATGAAGTACGGGCTGCCGATCAAGCAGGTGATCGCGGTGCCGGGCGAGACCTTCTCGCTCGACGGCTGGCAGGAGTGGTACGCGGACAAACAGCGTGGGGTTTGCGCGGCGTCCGGCAAGTACGACGGCCTCGGCTACGCCGCCGCGACCGACGCCATCGCCGCCGACCTGCGCGCGAAGGGCCTGGGCGACAAGCAGGTCCAGTGGCGCTTGCGCGACTGGGGGGTCAGCCGCCAGCGCTACTGGGGCACGCCGATCCCGATCATCCACTGCGCCGACTGCGGCCCGGTGCCGGTACCCGAGCAGGACTTGCCCGTGCTGCTGCCGACCCACCACGTGCCCGACGGCAGCGGCAATCCGCTTACCAAGGACGAGAGTTTTCTCAAGTGCGTCTGTCCGTGCTGCGGCCAGCCGGCGCGGCGCGAGACGGATACGTTGGACACCTTCGTCGACTCGTCCTGGTACTACATGCGCTACTGCTCGCCGGACGCGGCCGACCGGATGGTGGACGAGCGCAACGACTACTGGATGCCGATGGATCAGTACATCGGCGGTATCGAGCACGCAGTGCTGCATCTGCTGTACGCGCGCTTCTGGACCAAGGTGATGCGCGACCTGGGGCTGGTCAAGTTCGACGAGCCGTTCTCGCGCCTCTTCACCCAAGGCATGCTGCTCAACGACTGCTACTACCGCGAGGACGCGGCCAGCAAGAAGCGCTGGTTCTACCCGAGTGAGGTGCAGGTCAGCACCGACGAGCGCGGCCGGCCGACCGGCGCGGTGGCCAAGGAGGACGGCCAGCCTGTGCTGTTGGGCGGCATCGAGAAGATGTCGAAGAGCAAGAACAACGTGGTCGAGCCGAAAGACGTGATCGAGCGCTACGGCGCGGACACGGCGCGCGCCTTTGTGATGTTCGCCGGCCCGCCGGATCAGAGTGCCGCCTGGTCGGACTCGGGCGCGGAGGGCGTGTTCCGCTTCCTGCGCCGGCTGTGGACCTACTGCCACACGCAGGCGGCCGCTGTTGCGGCTGCGCCGGCGCTGGACGGGCTGGAGTTGTCCGCGGAACTGAAGACCCTGCGCCGCGAGATCTACGCCCGGCTCAAGCAGGCCGACTTCGACTACGCGCGGATGCAGTACAACACCGTCGTCTCCGCCGCGATGATCATGCTCAACGCGCTGGACGCGGCCAAGCTCGGCGCGGAGCCGGGGGCGCGCGCGGTGCAGCGCGAGAGCCTGTCGATCCTGCTGCGCGTGCTCTACCCGATCGCCCCGCACATCACCCATGCGCTGTGGAACGAACTCGGCTATGCCGCGCAGATGGGCGACCTGCTCGATGCGCCCTGGCCGCAACCCGACGCCGCCGCGCTGCTGCAGGACGAAATCGAGATCGCCGTGCAGGTCAACGGCAAACTGCGCGGCGCGATCCGCGTGCCGGCCGCGGCCGACGACTCCGCGATCACCGCCGCCGCGCTGGCCGACGCCAATGTCGCCAGGTTCGTAGCCGGCCAGCCCTTGAAGTTTTCCAAGGTGCTGCGCAACCGCAATCTGATGACGCTGGCGGTCTAGCCGATGCGCCGCCGCGGCCTGCTGCTCGGCTCTACCTTCGCGTTCGGCTTGAGCGCCTGCGGTTTTCGCCTGCGCGGCTCGGCCACGCTGCCGTTCGAGACGCTGTATCTCGCGCTGCCGGCCAACTCTTCGTTCGGCGCGGAACTCGCGCGCAACCTGCGCGCCGGCACCAACGTCAAGCTCGTGGACAAGCGCGAAGAAGCGCAGGCCATCCTCGAAATCGGCGCCGACACGCGCGACCGCGAAGTGGTCTCGGTCAACGCGCAAGGCCAGGTGCGCGAGGTGCGCCTGCGGCAAACGGTGAGTGTTCGCGTCACCGACGGCAAGGGGAAGGACTTCCTCCCGAGCACCACGCTCTTCACCCGCCGCGACGTGAGCTACGACGAGCGGCAGGTGCTCGCCAGCCAGGCCGAGGAGTCGCTGATCTACCGCGACATGCAGACCGACCTCGTGCAGCAACTGCTGCGGCGGCTGTCGGCGTTGCAGCCGTAGGCGATGCAAATCAAGCTCGACGCCCTGGCCGCGCACCTGGCGCGCGGTGCGCTCAAGCCCGTGTACACGGTCAGCGGCGACGAGCCGCTGCTGGCGATCGAGGCGGCCGACGCCATCCGCGCCGCCGCCCGGCAAGCCGGCTACAGCGAGCGCGAAGTCGTGCACGCCGATGCGCGCAGCGACTGGTCGCAACTGCTGGGCGCGGCGGCGGGGTTGTCGCTCTTCGCGAGCAAACGCGTCCTCGACATCCGCCTGCCGAGCGGCAAGCCCGGCAAGATGGGCGCCGAGGCGCTGGCTGCGCTCGCCGCCGGCGCCGGCGACGATCTGCTGCTGATCGCGCTGCCCAAACTTGATCGCAAGGCGCGCGAAGCGGCCTGGCCCACGGCGCTCGACCGTGCCGGCGTATGGGTCGATGTGCCCAAGGTCGAGCGCGACGCGCTGCCGGCGTGGATCGCCGCGCGGCTGGCGCGCCAGCAGCAGCAGGCGCCGCGCGAGGCGCTGGAGTTCATCGCCGACCGCGTCGAGGGCAACCTTCTCGCCGCGCATCAGGAGATCCAGAAGCTGGCACTGCTGCACCCCGCGGGCACGTTGACGCTGGAGCAGGTAACCGACAGCGTGCTCAACGTCGCCCGCTACGAAGTCTTCGGCCTGCCGCTGGCGATGCTCGCCGGCGACCGCAAGCGCGTGCTGCGCACGATGGACGGGCTGCGCGCCGAGGGCGAACCCTTGCCGCTGGTGCTGTGGGCGATTGCCGAAGAGGTGCGCACGCTGCTGCGCGTGCGCGCGGCGCTGGATCGCGGCGAGAGTTATGCGCAGGCGGCGCGCGCGGTGTGGGTGCGGCGCGAGAAAGAAGCCGCCACCCAGCGCGCGGTGCAGCGGCTGGATACGCCGCGCCTGACCAAGCTGCTCGCGCGCTGCGCGGTGGCGGACCGCGCCTTCAAGGGCCTGCGTCCGCGCGAGGCCGACAGCGACCCGTGGCTAGAATTGACCGACATCGCGCTCACCGTCGCCTCCGCATGAACGCACCGCTCGACCCCGCTCTGGCTGCCGGCAGTTTGCCGGCAACGATGCAGGCGCTCGGCCGGCGCGCACGGGCGGCGAGTGTGGCCATGGCGCGCGCCTCGACCGCCGCCAGGAACGACGCGCTGCTGAAAATCGCCGCAGCGATCCACGCCAGCCACGCCGAGATCGCCGCCGCCAATGCGCGCGACGTCGAGCGCGCCGCGGCCGGCGGCCTGGCCGCCGCGCTGCTCGACCGGCTTCGCCTGACCGACAAGGGCATCGAGCAGATGGCGCAGGGGCTGGAGCAGATCGTGCAGCTGGCCGACCCGATCGGTGCGATCGGCGACGTGCGGACGATGCCGTCCGGCATCCAGGTCGGGCGGATGCGCGTGCCGCTGGGCGTGGTGGCCATCATTTACGAGAGCCGCCCCAACGTGACGATCGACGCCGCCGGCCTGACGCTCAAAAGCGGCAACGCCGCGATCCTGCGCGGCGGCTCGGAAGCCATCGAGTGCAACCGGCTGCTGGCGCGACTGGTCGCGGATGCCGTTGCTGCCGCCGGCCTGCCGCGCGACGCGGTGCAACTGGTGGACAGCACCGACCGCGCCGCCGTCGGCCTGCTGGTGACGATGCCGGAGTACGTGGACATCGTCGTGCCACGCGGCGGCCGCGGCTTGATCGAGCGGCTGATGCGCGAGAGCCGCGTGCCGATGATCAAGCACCTGGACGGCATCTGCCACGTGTACGTGGACGCCGATGCCGATCTGGCGATGGCGATCGCCATCGCCGACAACGCCAAGACCCAGCGCTACGGCACCTGCAACACGATGGAGTCGCTGCTCGCGCACAGCGACATCGCCGCCGCGCTGCTGGCGCCGCTGGGGCGCATCTACGTGGACAAGGGCGTGGAGTTGCGCGGCTGCCAGGCTGCGCAGGCGCTGCTCGCCGCCGCGGGCTTGCCGTGCCGCGAGGCCACCGAAGAGGACTGGCGCACCGAGTATCTGGCGCCGGTGCTCGCGATCCGCGTGGTGCCGACACTCGACGCGGCCATCGAGCACATCAACACGTTTGGCAGCAAGCACACCGACGCCATCGTCACCCGCGACTACGCGCATGCCATGCGCTTCCTGCGCGAAGTCGATTCCGCCTCGGTGATGGTCAACGCCTCCACCCGCTTTGCCGACGGCTTCGAATACGGCCTGGGCGCGGAGATCGGCATCAGCAACGACAAACTGCACGCGCGCGGCCCGGTCGGGCTGGAAGGGCTGACATCGTTGAAGTACGTGGTGTTCGGTCACGGGGAAGTGCGGACGTAAGCGGTTGTCGGTTTGCCGTTGTCCGTTGGCGGATAGCGGCTTGGAAGATGGCAGGGCAACCCTCGGTCGAAAACAGACCTTAGAAAACCGACAACAGACAACCTTCACCATGACCCTCGACTACTACCTCACCCCCGTCTCGCCCTTCACCTACTTCGGCCACGACCGGCTGCGCGCGATCTGCGCGCGGCATGGGGCAGCGATCCGGTTGCGGATCGTCGATCTGGGCAAGGTGTTCCCGGCCACCGGCGGCCTGGCGCTGAAAGACCGGCATCCCGCGCGGCAGGCCTACCGGCTGCAAGAACTCGCGCGCTGGCGCGACTTTCTCGGCCTGCCGCTGAATCTGCATCCCAAGCACTTTCCGGTGCCCGCGCTGGCGGCCAGCACCGCGATCCTGGCCGTGCTCGAGCGGCACGGCACCGAAGCGGCGCTCGACGTGGCCGGCGACTGCCTGCGCGCGGTCTGGGTCGAGGAGCGCGACGCGTCCGCCGAAGGCACGCTGCACGACATCCTCGGCGCGCGCGGGTGGGACGCCGCGGCCCTGCTGGCGCATGCGGCAAGCGCGCAGATCGCCGCCACGCTGGAGGCGCACACGCAGGAGGCGATCGCCCGCGGCGTGTTCGGCTCGCCCTTCTACGTCGTCGGCGACCAGTTGTTCTGGGGTCAGGATCGGCTCGATTTCGTCGACCGGTTGCTTGCCCGGTGAGCGCCGCCACGCACCAGTTTTTCGCGATCTGCCCGCGCGGGCTGGAGGTTCTGCTCGCGGACGAGCTGGCGGCCATTGGCGCGCAGGCGGTCAAACCCGAGAGCGGCGGAGTCGCCTTTGCCGGCACGCTCGCCACCGGCTACGCGGCCAACCTGCACTCGCGGCTGGCGAGCCGCATCCTCTGGCAGTTGTCGGCCGGCGGCTATGCGCGCGAGGACGATTTGTTCGCCGCAGCGCACGCGATCCGCTGGGACGAGCACGTCGGCAGCCGGCAGACCTTGCGCGTGGACGTGAGCGCCAGCGGCGCGCCGCTGAAGAGCCTGGAATTCGCCACGCTGCGGATCAAGGACGGCATCGTCGACCGCCTGCGCGAGCGCACCGGCGCACGCCCCTCCATCGACCGCGAGCGGCCCGACGTGCGCGTCTTTTGCCATCTGGATGCGACCACCGCCACGCTGTACCTCGACCTGTCGGGCGAGGCGCTGTTCAAGCGCGGCTGGCGGCTGGACAAAGGCGAAGCGCCGCTGAAGGAAAACCTCGCCGCCGGGCTGCTCAAGCTCGCCGGCTGGACGCCTGCACGCCCGCTGCTCGACCCCTTCTGCGGCAGCGGCACCCTCGTGCTCGAAGCCGCGTCGATCGCTGCGCGGCGCGCACCGGGGTTAAATCGCCCGTTCGGCTTCGAGCGCCTGCACTCGCACGACCGCGCCGCGTGGCGCGAGTTGAAGCAAACCGCGCTGGCCGCGATTGATGAGCGCGCCGCGGCGCAACTCGTCGGCAGCGACATCTCCACGCGCGTCATCGATCAAGCGCGGCTGAACGCCGAGCGCGCCGGCCTGCGCGCCTGGCTGGACGATGGCCGGCTGCGCCTGACCGCCGCCGATGCGCGCACGGTCGAAGCGCCGGCCGCCGCTGGGCTGATCGTCACCAACCCACCCTACGGTGTGCAAAGCGAGCCGAAGTCGGCGACGGTTGCAGCGATGATGAGCACCGTTGGCGACCATCTGAAGCACGCTTTTGCCGGCTGGACCGCCTGGATCCTGACCGCCGACCGCGCATTGCCCAAGCAAATGCGCCTGCAAGAGACGCGCAAGACGGTGCTCTTCAACGGGCCGTTGGAGTGCCGTTTGTTTCGCTTCGAGCTGGTGGCCGGGGGTTACCGGCCACGCTCGGCGGCCAAGACCGCTTGAGCGCGCCGCCGCTGCTGTGCTTTACGCCCGCCGCGGGGCCGGCTTGGACAGAATCCAGGTCAGCAACGCGCCGACGACGACGGCCAACAGGAGTGCCGCCCAGACGGTATCGAGAGCGCTGCCGGCCACCGTCAGCGACAGTGCGGCCGCGGCACCCCAGGTCGCCGCGATCGCCCGCAGTGGCTGCGGCCGCCGCAGCGCCACCGCGCGCATGCACAGGAACACGCCGACCACCACCAGCAGGCCGGCCACCCACATCAGCAATTGCGAAAACGGCATGATCCCCTCCCGCGGCGTTACGCCGCCAACGCTTTTTCGATATCGGCGGCCAGGTCTTCCGGCTTGGTGGTCGGCGCGTAGCGCTCGATCACTATGCCGTCCTTGCCCACCAGGAACTTGGTGAAATTCCACTTGATCGCTTCCGAGCCCAGCAGACCGGGCTTGGCCGTCGTCAGGTACTTGTACAGCGGGTGTGCGCCGGGGCCGTTGACGTCGACCTTGGCAAAGAGCGGAAAGCTCACCCCGTAGTTGAGTTCGCAGAACTCGGCGATCTCGCTCTCCGCCCCCGGCTCTTGCGCGCCGAACTGGTTGCACGGAAAACCCAGCACCGCAAAGCCGCGGCCCTTGAAGCGGCGGTAGATCTCCTCCAGCCCCTTGTACTGCGGCGTGAAGCCGCAGCGGCTGGCAGTGTTGACGATGAGCAGCACCTGGCCCTTGTAGTCGGCCAGTTTGCGCGGCTTGCCGTCGATGCCGGCGGCTTGGAAGGTGTAGATGGTGTCCATTGCATTCCTGCCGAAGATGATGATGGCGACCGCGCCGTGCCGGTGAGCTTACCGCCCGAACTTGCCCTTCGCGGCCCATGCCCCCAGCGTCACCGCTGCTGGCTGCGGAGTTGTCTTCGCCGCCCTACCCGGCCAGCGTCATGTGCTCGATGCCCTTGTTGACCGCCGCGATGCCGCCTTGCAGGCGCGAGTTGAGCTTGATCTGCAAACGCAGGTCGTTGACCGAATCGGCGTTGCGCAGCGCGTCTTCGTAGGAAATCAGCTCCCGCTCGTGCAGATCGAAGAGCGCCTGGTCGAAGGTGACCATGCCCTGCTCGCGCGAGCGCTTCATCACGTCGCGGACTTCCTTGACCTCGCCCTTGAAGATGAGGTCGGCCACCAGCGGGGAGTTGAGCAGGATCTCCACCGCCGGCACCCGGCCCTTGCGGTCCTTGAGCGGGATCAGCCGCTGCGAGACGATCGCCCGCAGGTTGAGCGACAAGTCCATCAGCAACTGCTGCCGCTTCTCTTCCGGGAAGAAGTTGATGATCCGGTCCAGCGCCTGGTTGGTGTTGTTGGCGTGCAGCGTGCACATCACCAGGTGGCCGGTCTCGGCAAAGGCGATCGCGTATTCCATGGTCTCGCGCTCGCGCACCTCGCCGATGAGGATCACGTCCGGCGCCTGGCGCAAGGTGTTTTTGAGCGCCGCCTGCCAGCTTTCGGTGTCGACGCCGACCTCGCGCTGGGTGACGATGCAGTTGCGGCTGGCGTGCACGTACTCGATCGGGTCTTCGATGGTGATGATGTGACCCTGGGTGTTGGCGTTGCGGTTGCCGACCATCGCCGCCAGGCTGGTGGACTTGCCCGAACTCGTCGCCCCCACCACCAGCACGATGCCGCGCTTGGCCAGCGCCAGTTCGTCGATGAGCGGCGGCAGATTCAGTTCCTCGCTGCTCGGGATGCGGTCGGCGATCGTGCGCAGCACCAGCCCCACCTTGCCCTGCTGGACAAAGGCGCTGACGCGAAAGCGGCCGATGCCGGTCGGGGCGATGGCGAAGTTGCATTCGCGTGTGCGCTCGAACTCGGTGGCCTGGCGGTCGTTCATGATGGCGCGCGCCAGCTCCGCCGTGTGCTGCGCGGTCAGCGCCTGGTTGGACACCGGCTGCACGCGCCCGTCGATCTTCAGCGCCGGGGGGAAATCTGCGGTCAGAAACAGATCCGAGCCTTTCTTGACGTGCAGCAGCCGCAGCAGGTCATGCACAAAGCGGGTCGCTTGGTCGCGTTCCATCGAGGTTCTCCGCGGCGCTTAGCCGAAGTTCTCCGGGGTCTTGGCGTAGGCGCGCGCCTCGGCCATTGTCACGTGGCCGCGGCGCACGAGATCGATCAGCGCCTGGTCCAGCGTCTGCATGCCGTACTGGCCGCCGGTCTGGATCATCGAGTACATCTGCGCCACCTTGTTTTCGCGGATCAGGTTGCGGATCGCCGGCGTGCCGACCATGATCTCGTGCGCCGCCAGCCGCCCGCTGCCGTCCTTGACCTTGAGCAGCACCTGCGCGATCACCGCCACCAGCGACTCCGACAGCATCGCCCGCACCATGTCTTTCTCGGCTGCCGGAAAGACATCGACCATGCGGTCGATGGTCTTGGCCGCCGAAGAGGTGTGCAGCGTGCCGAAGACGAGGTGGCCGGTCTCGGCCGCGGTCATGGCCAGGCGGATCGTCTCCAGGTCGCGCAGCTCGCCCACCAGCACGACGTCCGGGTCCTCGCGCAGCGCCGAGCGCAGCGCGTTGGCGAACGACAGCGTGTGCGGCCCGACCTCGCGCTGGTTGATCACGCACTTGCGCGACTCGTGCACGAACTCGATCGGGTCCTCGATGGTGAGGATGTGCCCGTAGACGTTGTTGTTCACGTGGTCGCACATCGCCGCCAGCGTGGTCGACTTGCCGCTGCCGGTCGGCCCGGTCACCAGCACCAGCCCGCGCGGCTTGAGCGACAGCTCGGCAAACGCCCGCGGCGCGCCCAGCTCGTCGAGCGACAGCACGCGTGAGGGAATCGTGCGCAACACCGCACCGGCACCGCGATCCTGGTTGAAGGCATTGACGCGAAAACGCGCCAGCCCCGGCAACTCGAAGGAAAAGTCCACCTCGAGGAACTCGTCGTAGTGCTTGCGCTGCGCATCGCTCATGATGTCGTAGATCATGGCATGCACATCCTTGTGTTCCATCGGCGGCAGGTTGATGCGGCGCACGTCGCCGTGCACGCGAATCATCGGCGGCAGGCCGGCCGACAGGTGCAGGTCCGACGCTTTATTCTTGACCGCAAAGGCGAGCAGTTCCGAGATGTCCATCGCAGCGAGTTCCGGGGAGTTCCAGGCGATTATGTCCACCGCCGGCATTGCGCACAACCTGCAGCGGGTCCGCCAGCGTATCGCAGTGGCGGCGCACGCGGCCGGACGCGAGCCTGCGGCAGTGACGCTGCTGGCCGTGAGCAAGACCTTTGGCGCGGACGCCGTGCTGGCCGCCGCCGCGGCCGGCCAGCGCGACTTTGGCGAAAACTACGCGCAGGAGGGCATCGTCAAGATGGCGCAAGTGCGGGAGGCGGCGCCGGCGTTGGCGTTGCGCTGGCACTTCATCGGGCCGATCCAGAGCAACAAGACGCGGCTGCTTGCCGAACACTACGACTGCGTGCAGTCCGTCGACCGGCTGAAGATCGCGCAACGCCTGGCCGAGCAGCGGCCCGCGGCACGGCCGCCGCTCGATGTGCTGGTGCAGATCAACGTCAGTGGCGAGGCGAGCAAGAGCGGCGTGCCGCCGGCCGACGCCGAAGTGCTGGCGCATGCGGTAGCGGCGCTGCCCCGGCTGCGACTGCGCGGCCTGATGGCGATCCCCGAGCCGGCGGACGATCCGCAGCGCGCGCGCCTGCCGTTTGCGCAGATGCGCGCCCTGTTCGACCGGCTGCGCGCGGCGGGGCTGCCGCTCGACATCCTGTCGATGGGCATGTCGGGCGACCTGGAAGTCGCCATCGCCGAGGGGGCGACGATGGTGCGCGTCGGTACCGCAATCTTCGGTGAGCGCCGCAAGCCGCCCGCCGCACACGAGGAGCAACACCCATGAAAATCGCCTTCATCGGCGGCGGCAACATGGCCACGGCGCTGATCGGCGGGCTGCTCGGCCAGCAGCTTGCGCTGCCGGCGGACGTGCAGGTGGTGGAGATCGACGGTGCGCGCTGCGGCGAGTTGCAGCGCCGCTTCGGCGTGCAGACGGCAACCGCGCCCGGTGCCGCGCTCGCCGCTGCCGAGGTCGTCGTGCTGGCGGTCAAGCCGCAGCAGATGGGCGAAGTCTGCGCGGCGCTGCGGCCGCATCTGGCGCAGCCGCTGGTGCTCTCGGTCGCGGCCGGCATCCGCGCCACCGATCTCGCGTGCTGGCTCGGCACCGAGCGCATCGTCCGGGCGATGCCCAACACGCCGGCGCTGGTCGGCAAAGGTGTGAGCGGTCTGGTCGCGCTGCCGCCCGTGACGGCGGCCGAACGCGCGCTGGCCGAGCGCATCCTGCACGCGGTCGGCCAGGTCGTATGGCTGGAGCAGGAACGGCAACTCGACGCCGTGACCGCGCTGTCCGGCAGCGGACCGGCCTACGTCTTCTACTTCATCGAAGCGCTGCTCGAAGCCGGCCGCGAACTCGGACTGACCGCCGAGCAGACCCGCACGCTGGCCATCGAAACCTTTGTCGGCGCCGCCGCGCTGGCGGCCGCCAGTCCCGAGCCGGTCGCCACGCTGCGCGCGCAAGTCACCTCCAAAGGCGGCACCACCGCCGCCGCGCTGGCGCGGCTGGAGAAGGACGAGGTCAAGCAGAGCATCGTCGCCGCCATCCATGCCGCTTGCGAGCGGGCGCAAGAACTGGGCGACGAATTCGGCCGCTCAAAATGACAACGGCCCGCTGCTGCGGGCCGTTGCGTGGTGCACTGGCGTCCCCTAGGGGATTCGAACCCCTGTTATCGCCGTGAAAGGGCGGTGTCCTAGGCCTCTAGACGAAGGGGACTGACGGTGGGGCGTCAATCGTTGGTGGTGGAGGTAAGCGGGATCGAACCGCTGACCTCTTGCATGCCATGCAAGCGCTCTCCCAGCTGAGCTATACCCCCACGCAGAAAGGCGCGCATTATAGCCACAGGCAGTGGCGCGCGGTCAGTGCGCGGCAAGGCTCGCGCGCAGGCGCGCCAGCGTGGCGTCGCGGCCCATTAGCTCCAGCACGGCGTCGATCGACGGGGTTTGCGTGCGGCCGGTCACCGCGACCCGCAGCGGCACCGCCAGCGCCGGCATCTTGATTCCAAACTCGCCGAGCAGCTGCTTGAGCAGCGCGGCAATCGCCGCCTTGTTCCACTCTATGGCGGGCGCGCGCTCGGCAAACGCCTCGACCGCGGCGCGGCTGGCGCCGGTCAGGTGCTGCGCGAGCAACGCCGCATCCGGCGCGTGCGGACCGTAGAAGAGCATTGCTTCCTCGGCCAGTTCGGCGAGCGTGCGGGCGCGCGACTTGAGCAGCGCGCACACCGCTTCCAGCGGCGGGCCGGCAACGCAACCGCCCAGCCGTTCGATGCGCGGGCGCGTCAGATGCGCAAGCCGGCCGTCGTCGGCTTCCTTGAGGTACTCGCCGTTCAACCACAGCAGCTTGTCGAGGTTGTACTGCGCCGGTGCGCGGTTGACGTGGTCGAGGTCGAACCACTCGACGAGCTGCGCGCGGCTGAACTTCTCGTCGTCGCCGTGGCTCCAGCCAAGCCGCGCCAGATAGTTGAACACCGCTTCGGGCAGGTAGCCCTCGTCGCGGTACTGCAAGACGCTGACGGCGCCGTGCCGCTTGGAGAGCTTCTGCCCGTCCGGCCCGAGGATCATCGACAGGTGGCCAAAGCGCGGCAACTCGGCGCCGGGCCCGAGGATGGCGCGGTAGATGTTGATCTGCCGCGGCGTGTTGTTGACGTGATCGTCGCCGCGCAACACGTGGGTGATCGCCATGTCGATGTCGTCCACCACCACGGCGAAGTTATAGGTCGGAACCCCGTCGCCGCGGGCGATCACCAGATCGTCGAGTTCGGCGTTGGCGATCGAGATCGGGCCTTTGACGAGGTCGTTCCACGCCACCTCGCCCGCGTCCGGGTTGCGGAAGCGGATCACCGGCGCGACACCCGCCGGCGGCGTGCGGCCCGCCGCGCGCTCGGGCCGCCAGCGCCCGTCGTAGCGGGGCTTCTCGCCCCGCGCCATCTGCGCGGCGCGCAGTTCGTCGATCTCTTCGCGGCTGGCGTAGCAGCGGTAGGCGTGGCCGCTCGCGAGCAACTGGTCGATTACTTCGCGATAACGGGCGAGGCGGTCGGTCTGGCGGATTGGCCCTTCGTCGTAAT
Organism: Betaproteobacteria bacterium; assembly: GCA_046316025.1. Lineage (GTDB taxonomy): Bacteria > Pseudomonadota > Gammaproteobacteria > Burkholderiales > Burkholderiaceae_F > JAJTHJ01. The sequence goes on from JBKCXU010000047.1 coordinate 46,438, forward strand.
CGAGGCCCAGCCAGTCCATGCTGTCGAGGATGACCTGCACGGCCTCCTCGGTGGAGCGTTCGAGATCGGTGTCTTCGATGCGCAGGATGAACCGGCCGCCGTGTTGGCGCGCAAACGCCCAGCAGAAGAGCGCCGTGCGGGCGGTGCCGAGGTGCAGCATGCCGGTCGGGCTGGGGGCGATGCGGGTGCGGACAGTGGACGTCATGGCGGAAGACAAAACAGGGCGTGGGGCGAAGAATATCGGCCCGGCCACGGCTTGCGACTTTCGCCGGCGCGCGGCACGGGGCCGGCAAAGCCGCCGTCAGAGGAGATCGGGATTGACGACGGCGCGCAGTACCACCTGGCCACCGCCCTCGCGGTCGCGCGATTGCAACCACCACACGCCGCCTTTCTTGACCGACCAATCCTGCGCGCGGCCGGCGAGCAATTGGCTGGCGACCCAGCCCAGGGTGGGTTGGTGGCCGACGATCACCACCGCGCCCTTGCCGTCGGGCCAGCCAGCGGCGCCCAGCACATCGTCGACCGCGGCCCCAGGGGCGAGCGCATCCACGGTCTTGAACTTGCGTTGCGTGAGCGCCGCCAGCGCCTGCGCGGTTTGTTGCGTGCGCACCGCCGGGCTCGCCAGCACGCGCGCGGAGTCGGGCAGATGCGCGTGCAACCAATCGGCGATGCGGCGCGCCTGCTTGTGGCCGCGCGCGGTGAGCTTGCGCGTGAGGTCGGGACTGCCGTCTTCGGCTTCGGCGTGGCGCCAGAGGATCAGCTCCATCACTGGCCTTCGCTCTCGGCCGCCAGTTGCGTAATGAGCTTGCGCTGCGCGCTCACACCCGCACCCTTGGGCTTGGGCGCGCGATAGCTGCCGTCGGCTTGCAGCGTCCAGGCCTCGGCCGTGTCGTCCAGGTAGTCGCGCAGGCCTTCTTCGAGCACGCGGCGCTTCAGCTTCTTGTCGCGCACCGGCCAGGCGACTTCGATCCGGCGGAACAGGTTGCGGCCCATCCAGTCGGCGCTCGACAGGTACACGTCGTCCGCCCCGCCGTTGGCAAAGTAGTAGATGCGGTGATGCTCGAGCAGCCGACCGACGATCGAGCGCACGTGGATGTTCTCCGACAGGCCCTTGACCCCCGGCCGCAGCGCGCAGGCGCCGCGCACGATCAGATCGATCTTTACACCGGCCTGCGAGGCGGCATAGAGCGCGTTGATCGTCGCTTCGTCGGACAGCGCATTCATCTTGGCGACGATGCGCCCGCCGCGGCCGGCGCCGGCGAGCTTCGCCTCGTTGGCGATCGCGGCCAGCACGCGCTTGTGCAGGGTAAACGGTGCCAGCCACAGGTGCGTCAGCCGCTCCACCTTGGTCAGGCTCGTCAGGTGCATGAAGACGCGCTCGACATCGGCGCAGATCTCCGCGTCGGCCGTGAGCATGCCGAAGTCGGTGTAGAGCTTGGTGGTCGTCGGGTGGTAGTTGCCGGTACCCAAGTGTGCGTAGCGCGCCAGCCGCGTGGCGGCCGGCGTCTTGCGCTGGCCGCGGCCGGGTACTTCCTCCCGCCGCAGCACCAGCAGCAGCTTGCCGTGCGTCTTCAAGCCGACCACGCCATAGACCACCTGCACGCCCACCGCCTCCAGCCGCTCGGCGAGGTTGATGTTGGCTTCTTCGTCGAAGCGGGCCTTCAGTTCCACGACGACGGTCACTTCCTTGCCGCGGCGCGCGGCCTCGGCCAGCAGATCGACCAGCACCGAGCTCGACCCCGTGCGGTACAGCGTCATGCGGATCGCCACCACGCGCGCGTCGTGCGCGGCGGCGCGCAGGAAGGCGATCACCGGTTCGAAGCTCTCGTACGGATGGTGCAGCAGGATGTCGCCGCGGCGGATGGCGTCGAACACGTCGGCGCCTTCGGCGCTCGCCTGCATGCGCGCCGGCCAGGCCGGCACGAAGGGCGGCCAGCGCAGCCGCGGCGTGGTCAGGTGATCGGCCAGTTGATTCAGGCGCACCAGGTTGACCGGGCCATCGACGCGATACACCGCCTCGTCGGGCAACTGGAACTGCTCGCGCAGCAATGCCTCCAGCGCCGGCGGGCAGGTGCGCAGCACTTCGAGTCGCAGCGGGTTGCCGAAGTGCCGCTGCGTCAGCTCCATCCGCAGCGCCTGACGCAGGTTGTGCACCTCGCGCTCGTCCACCCACAGGTCGGAGTCGCGCGTGACGCGGAACTGCGAGAAACCGGCGACGCCCCGGCCGGGGAAAACGTCCTGCAAATGGGCGCGGATCACCGAGGTGAGCATCGCGAAGGCTTGTTGCCCCGGCGCCAGCCGCGCCGGCAGCGGGATCACCCGCGGCAGCACGCGCGGCACCTTGAGGATGGCGGTGGCCGCGGCGCGGCCGAAGGCGTCCTTGCCTTCCAGTTGCACGATGAAGTTGAGCGACTTGTTCAGCACCTGCGGGAAGGGGTGCGACGGGTCGAGCCCGATGGGCAGCAGCAGCGGCCGCACCTCGCGCTCGAAGAACTCGCGTACCCAGGCGCGCTGCGCGGCGTTGCGCTGCGCGTGGTTGAGCACCACCACGCCCGTTTCGGCGAGCGCCGGCATCAGCGTGCCGTTGAGCAGCGCGTACTGCGCTTCAACGATTGCGTGCGCGCGCGCGGAGATGCGCACGTAAGCCGCCCACTGCGGCGCGCGCGGCGACCAGCCGCCGCCTTCGCGCATCTCGTCGATCAGGTCGGACAGGCGGATCTCGAAGAACTCGTCCAGGTTCGACGAGGCGATGCACACGTAGCGCAAGCGCTCGCCCAACGGGATGTCGGTGCGGGCCGCCTGCGCCAGCACACGCTCGTTGAAGGCGAGCGTGGCCAGGTCGCGGTCAATGAGGCGCGGCAGCGCCGCAGGCGCAGTTGGCGCAGGGCGGGCGCGCACGACGGTTTCGACTTTGCGTTTGCGATGGAACTTGCCGACCATAGGCTGCGCGAATGACGCTCCGATGACGCGGGTGCGCAACCTTAGAATCGATTTGCACCTACCGCAAACCATCGTAACAGCGCCTCCGTTGCCGCCCTCCTCCACTGCATTGGTTGTCTTCGAAACCGTCGCCAAGCGCTACGGCGAGCGGGTGGCGCTGCGCGGGGCGAGCTTGGCGGTCGGGCGGGGCGAGTTCGTGCTGCTGACCGGCCCCAGCGGCGCGGGCAAGTCCACCGCGCTGCGCTTGATTGCCGGCCTGGAGGTGCCCGACGCCGGCCGCGTGACGGTGGCCGGCACGGACGTCGGCGCGCTCAAGCCGCGCGCACGCGCCGTGCTGCGGCAATCGCTCGGCATCGTGCCGCAGGACTTGCAGTTGCTCGACGACCGCAGCGCGCTCGCCAACGTGATGCTGCCGGCGCAGGTTGCGGGGCTGGCGCGCGGCGAAGCGCGCCGCCGCGCGCAAGCCGCGTTGCAGCGGGTCGGCCTCGACAACTTCGACGCCGAGCGGCTGCGGCCGAGCGCGCTGGCCGGCGCGGCGCGGCAACGGCTGGCGCTGGCCCGCGCGATCGTCAACGCCCCGGTGCTGCTGCTGGCCGACGAACCGACGGCGCATCTGCACGCCGCGGCCGCGGCCGAGTTGTTCGGCGTGTTCGCGCAGTGCGCTGCTGCCGGCGCGACCGTGATCGTGGCCTCGCACGGCGATGCGGCGGCGCTGCCGACGGGGGTGCGTTCGATTGCGCTGCGCGACGGCGAGGTGGCCGCATGAAGTTTTTCGCCGTCCGCGCCACCGCGCTGGCCGGCGCGCTGCGGCTGATCGGCCGCAGCCCGGGCGTGTTTGCGTTGTCCGTGCTGCTCGGGGGCCTGGCGCTGGCGCTGCCGGCGGCGGTCGGGTTGTTGGCATGGCAGGTCGCACCGCTGGTGCAGCGGGTGCCGCTGGCGCCGCAAGCCACGGTGTTTGCCAAGGTGTCGGTCACGCGCACCGAGGTCGCCGCCTTGCAGCAGAGCATTGCCCAGCGCCCGGCCGTGGCTGCCGTGCGCCTGCTTCCGCGCGAGACCGCGCTGGCCGAACTGCTACAGCGCGCCGGAACAGATGCAGCCCTCAGCGTCAACCCCCTGCCGGACAGCCTGATCGTGGGTTTTGCCCCCGGCACGCCGCCGGCGCTGGTCGAACAAACGCTGGCCGACCTGCGCCGGCTGCCGCAGGTCGAGAGCGTGCAGGGCGATACCGGCTGGTACCGCAAGCTCGCCGCGCTACTCGATGCCGCGCAGCGCATCGGCGCGCTGGTCGCGAGCGCCGGGCTGTTGCTGGCCGCCTTGACGCTGATCGGTGCGCTACGCCTGCTCACCGTGGCCTCCGCCACCGAGATCCGCACCCTGCGCCTGGTCGGTGCCGACGAGCGGTTCATCCGTCGGCCACTGTTTTACGCAGCGGTGCTCACGCTGCTGACGGCGGCGGTGATCGCCGTCGCCCTGGTCTGGGCTGCGTCAGCGGCTGTGCTACCTGCCTGGGTCGAGGTCGCACGGTTGTACGAGTTACCGCCGTCCGGTGCGGCGGTGGCCACGAGCCTGCACGCGAGAACCGCTCTGGCGGTGGCCGCGGTCATCGTCCTGATTGGCGGCTTTTTGGCTGCAATGGCGGCCCGGGCCGGACTGCGGGCGGTCGGCTGACGGCGACCATTTCTTACCCGAGCAAAAAAGGAGGAAATTGCAACTATTTGTACTGGAGTCTCGGGAATTACTTCGTAATGATATGTTTTTTATAGGTTTTTTCTTCTCATCCCGATTCGACATCGCGGCCATCCGCACTAGCACTCGCAAGTGTCGAGTGCTAGGATTCCTTCTAAAGGAGCAATGAATCGATGGCAAAGCAGAAGAACGCGTTGGTTCCGATTTCCGCTGGCGGGGGCGCCTTGGCGCTGCATCCCGGCGCGATCGGCAACTTGGATGCGTACATCTCGGCGGTCAACCGGATTCCGCTGCTGACCGCCGATGAAGAAACGCGGCTCGCCCGCAATCTGCGCGACAAGAACGACGTTGATGCCGCCGGCCAATTGGTGCTGTCGCACCTGCGGCTGGTGGTGGCGGTCGCCCGCAACTACCTGGGCTACGGCCTGCCGCACGCCGACCTGATCCAGGAAGGCAACATCGGCCTGATGAAGGCGGTCAAGCGCTTCGACCCGGAGCGCGGCGTGCGGCTGGTGTCGTTTGCGCTGCACTGGATCAAGGCCGAAATGCACGAGTACATCCTGCGCAACTGGCGGCTGGTCAAGGTCGCCACCACCAAGGCGCAGCGCAAGCTCTTTTTCAACCTGCGCTCGATGAAGCAGGGCGTGGGCACGATGTCGCCGGACGAAGTCCAGCACATGGCCGACGCGCTGAACGTCAAGCCGGCCGAAGTCGCCGAGATGGAAACCCGCATGGCGGGCGGTGATGTGGCGCTGGAAGGCCGCATCGAAGACGGCGAAGAAGAGTACGCGCCGATCGCCTACCTGGCCGACTCGCACGACGAGCCGACCGAGGTGCTGGCCCGCCGCGAGCACGACTGGATGCAGACCGAAGGCGTGCGGCGCGCGGTCGAGCAGCTGGATGCGCGCAGCCGGCGGATCGTGCAGGCGCGCTGGCTGGACGAGAACCCCGACGGCAGCGTGGGTACCGCCACACTGCACGAACTTGCGGCGGAGTTCGGAGTCTCAGCCGAAAGAATCCGGCAGATCGAGGTCAAGGCGCTGCAAAAGATGCGGCTGGCACTGACCACGCAATGACGGAGCGCGTAATGACGGGCTAGCGGCCACGACTAATTCAGCGTAAACGTCTTACATCCGCCTCTGCTCCTCCCCCCTCTCCTCCGAAGAGGCGGATACTTGGCCCCGCGCAAGCGGGGCCTTTTCTTTGCGCCAACGCCGCGCGCAGCACCGACCGACACGATGACGCACTGGCTCCCGTCGCCGGCACCCGTCGCCCGCTGTACCAGCGCGGGCGGCGTGCGCGGCAGCGCACGCCGGCTGTGGCAAGGGCGGCTGGCGCCGCCCGTAGGCCTTGCCACACTCGCCGGGCAGGCGGCCGACGACGCCCCACAGGCGTCGGGGCGGGTGCATGGCGGCGGCAGCTTTGCGCAGGCCGGCGCGTTGGCGGCCTTGCAGCAGGCCTTGCCGGCCGCGCTCGTGGCCGCCTTGCGCCCGAACTTCGAGTGGTACGTCTGCCGGGGCGCGTTTTTCCACACCGACGCGCATTACGGCGAAGTGCTGTTCGGCGCGTGGTGCGTGCTCGGGCCAGCGCGGGAACTGGTGTTTCCGCGGCTCGGGCTGAGGCTGCCGGCGCAGGCCGGCGACTGTGCGGTGTTCGATCCCTTCGAGCCGCATGCCGTGCTGGCGCCAGGCGCCGCCGCCTACGAGGGCGACGCCTACGCAGGCACGGCGCCGAGCGTGTTCCTGGGCTTCGAGATCGCACTGACCGATGCCGTGCGCGCCGCCTTCGGCATCGGCGGCGCGCCCGCCGAGGGGCCGGAGCTGTCGAGCCGCGCCGCGGTCAATGCGGAGACGGGAGAATTGCAATGAGCGCTGCGCAAGCGGAATTCGAGAGCTACATCGCCCGTGCGGAGCGGCGTTTCGTCGGTGACTCGCGACCGGAGATTGCAGCGCTAGTCGCCGCGTACCGGCAACTTGCCGAGCGCTTCGCTACCGATCTCGGCGACGCGCGACGTAGCGGTGTCGAAAGCCGCGGCGCTCATGCTGATCCAGCAACGTGCAGCGTCGCTGGACGCCGAGCCCCGCTAGAGCAGTTGCTTGATATCCGCCTGCGTCGCCTCCAGCGGCTGCCCGTGCCTGACGAAGAGCCGCACGCGGCCTTCCTTGTCGAAGACGTAGCTGCCGGCGGTGTGGTCGATGGTGTAGGAGGTCGGCGTCTTGCCCGCCACCTTCTGATAGAAAACCTTGAAGTCCTTCGCCACCTTGGCGGTTTCTTCCGGCGTGCCGTACAGGCCGATGAAACTCGGGTCGAACGCCGGCACGTACTGCGCCAGAACCGCCGGCGTGTCGCGCTCCGGGTCGACGGTGATGAAGACGGCTTGCAGCTTGTCGCCGTCCGCGCCGAGCCGGCGCTTGATCTCCGCCAGTTGCGACAGCGTGCCAGGGCACACGTCCGGGCACTGCGCGAAGCCGAAGAACACCACCACCACCTTGCCGCGAAAGCCCGCCAGCGTGCGCCGCTGGCCTTGCACATCGGTCAGCGCAAAGTCGCGCGCGTAATCGGCGCCGGTGATATCGACACTGTTGAACTTCGGCGCCACGCGCTCGCAGGCGACGAGCGGCAGCGCCGCCAGCGCGGCGAGCAACCGGCGCCGCACGGTCATACCAGGTAGTGATCGACCAGCAGCGCCGCAAAGAGTGCGGCCAGATAGACGATCGAGTAGCGGAAGGTCTCACGCGCCAGCGCGTCGGAGTAGTCGCGGTGCAATCGCCACGCGTAGCGCAGAAATACACCGCCCAGCGCAAGTGCGGCCGCCAGATACGGCCAGCTGGACATTTGCAGCACGAAGGGCAGCGTGGTGGTCGCCACCAGCACCAGCGTGTAGAGAAAGATGTGCAGCCGGGTCAGCTCCGGCCCATGGGTGATCGGCAGCATCGGCAGGCCCGAAGCGCGGTAGTCGTCCACGCGGTACAGCGCGAGCGCCCAGAAGTGCGGCGGCGTCCAGACGAAGATGATCAGCGCCAGCACCCAGGCTTCGGCCGGCGCACTGTTGGTGATCGCCGCCCAGCCGAGCACCGGCGGCATCGCCCCGCTCATGCCGCCGATCACGATGTTCTGCGGTGTGACCGGCTTGAGCAGCACGGTGTAGATCACCGCGTAGCCGACAAAGGTGGCGAAGGTGAGCCACATCGTCAGCGGGTTGACCAGCGTGTTGAGCACCCACATGCCGGCGCCGCCGATCACGCCCGAAAAGACGATCGCCTGCACCGGCGTGATCTCGCCGCGCGCCAGCGGGCGCATCCGCGTGCGGGCCATCTTCGCGTCGATATGCCGCTCGATGATCGAGTTCACCGCAAACGCCGCACCGGCCAGCAGCCAGATGCCGAGCGTGGCGGCTGCCAGCCGCGACAGCGACGGGATGCCGTCGGTAGACAGCAGCATGCCGATCACCGCACAAAAGATCGCCAGTTGCGTGACGCGCGGCTTGGTGAGCAGCCAGTACTGACGCGCCAGATGCGGCAGCGGGGCGTCGGCGGTGCGGGCGGTGGTGGACATGGGTGCCGGCAGAAAAGGTTTGGATTCTACGCGGGCACGGCCCCGCGCGCGGCAGCGATCTCTGGTGTCGGACGCAGAGTTCAGCGGAGTGGCGAAGAGCAGCTTAGCAGTCTGTTGAATTTATGCCTTTACACACAAGACGGCACACAACATGTAGGACAGCGACGCGCGGCAGGTATAGATATTGTGTGGCGTCTTGTGGTTTTTCGAGAATTTCAACAGACTGTTATGCGGGTCCGCCAGATCGACAGATCTTGAGTGTCCAGAAGTCGTTCACGCTACAGCCCCTCCCCTTCAAGGGGAGGGGTTGGGGTGGGGATGGGTTGTCGGCCTGTCAAGGCGGGAGCGCCATGTTTCCCAGACCACCCATCCCCCTTCTGGCCTCCCCCTTGAAGGGGAGGAGAAACACGCAGCGCAGCTGTGCACCTGTCCCGATGGCAAAGAGCGGGGCGAGATCGCCGGGTGCCCATCTCGCCGTCAACGATTTTCCGAATTCTCCAGAGGTTAGGGGCGTCACTGCGGGCGGGGAAAGCGGCTGAGGTGTTCGTGAACTATTCTGTACTTGCCAGCGTGGAGGACAAGCACACGCGTACCTCGCCCTCGGATAGCGAACTGCTTGTCGCCCTGAGAACCTTCCCAGTTCCATGTGTATGTGGCGCTCGCCGTACGGTTGTCTATTGTTAGAACAACGATGTCGGTCAGATAGAAGCGTGCTCTCTTGACAGACGGATCTCCGCGCCAAGTCTTCTCAAACACTGCACGAATAGCTTCGCGACCAATGAAGTCGCCATCGTTGAATCGGAAGTAGGCCCGTTCATCGATGTACTCGCTGATTAGGGAAAAGTCTTCCTGCTCTGCGAGGCGCTCGAAGTCAACCAGAAAGCGGGTGACTGACTCCGGCGATGGCGATAACGACATGACGCCTCCGCGAATTGTGGTGGACGCGCAGTGGTGACTGCATCGTGACGCCTAACCCGACTGCAGCGCCACCGACTTCACCGATTAACCCGGCCCGATAGCGGTCGATTTGTCACCATGGTACTGCGAAAAGGCCTTTGCGGGCCTCGACGTGGCGAGTGGCGCCGTCAAGACGAACGATACCAATCCCGGCCGCACAATCCGGCACCCAAACTCGCCGCGGATCACCGCAGGAGCGTCAACCGGAAATTGATCGCCACCAGCACGGCCACCAGCAGCGCCGCGCCGCCGGTGTGCAGCACGGCGGCCGACAGCGGCCAGGCGAACACCACGTTGGACACGCCGGTCGCCAGCTGGGCCAGCAGCAGCACGACCAGCGCACGCGCCAGCCGCTCGCAGCCCGGCACGCGCCACAAGCGCCACGCCAGCCGCCCGAGCACCGCGAACACGAGATAGGCAACGTGCCGGTGCGTCCAGTGGATGGCCACTAGCGCGGCGAAGACGATCGGCTCGCCACTGGCGGTTTCGCCCAGGTCGCGCCACAGGGTGAAGCCCTGGGCAAAGTTCATCGGCGGCAGCCACTGCCCCTGGCACAGCGGGAAGTCCGGGCAGGCCAGCACCGCGTAGTTGGTGCTGACCCAGCCGCCGAGGGCGATTTGCAGGTAGAGCAGAACGAAGGCGAGCGCGGCCAGAGATCTGATGTGTTGTTCCCGCGGAAGCGGGAACCCAGTGCCTTGTCCAACATCGCTGGGTTCCCGCTTCCGCAGGAACGACGGAGCGGTCGATTCCTCCCGCATCGCCAACCACACCAACAGCGCCAGCAGCGTCAGCCCGCCCAGCAGATGCACGGTGACGATGAGCGGCTGCAACTTCATCGTCACCGTCCAGGCGCCGAAGGCGCCTTGCAGGCACACGGCAAAGAAGATCACCGTGGCGAGCCAGGGCGAGCGGCGGCGGTCGCGCCGCCAGCGCTGCCACGCCATAACCATCAGCACAATGATCAGGAAACCGACCGCCATCGCAAAGTAGCGATGCAGCATCTCGATCCAGGCCTTGGTCATCGTCACCGGGCCGGTCGGCTGCGCGGTCTCCGCCGCACGGATCGACTCGCCCGCCGACAGCGGGTTGGAGTGGCCGTAGCAGCCCGGCCAGTCCGGGCAGCCGAGGCCGGAGTCGGTCAGGCGCGTGAAGGCACCAAACAGAATCAGGTCGAACGTCAGAAACGCCGTCACCCACGCGAGCTTGCGGAACTTGTCCGGTGCGCGCGAGAAAAACACGTAGGCCAACGGCAGCGCCGCGATCGCCACCGCCTTGACGGCCAGCCAAAAGAGCGCGCCGGGTTCCATCGACCGCTATCCGATCCTTGAGGCCTTGAGCACCTTGTCCAGGTCGCGCTTGATGCCCTTGGGCTCGGCGCCCGGCGGCCAGCGCAGCATCAGGTTGCCGAGCGGGTCGATCAGCCAGATCGCGCCGTCGAGTGCCATGCCGGCATCGAGCGGCAGAAAAGCGCGCAACTGGTCAGCATTGGCGCGCAGCACGCGCGTGCCTTCGTACTCGCGCAGCAGCAGCGTGGTGGGCGGCTCCTCGTCGATCAAGAGCAGCACGCGGTCGATGCGGTCGCGCTCGCGCCCGGTGGCGGTGCGGACCTGGCGCATGTTCCACAGCTTCTGCTGGCAGGCCTCGGCGCAGTTGCCGCGATCGACCGTCACCATGAACCACTGCCCGCGCAGTGCGCTCGGTGCAAACGGCGTGCCGTCGAGTTCGCGCAGTTGCAGCGTGGCCGGCACCGTGCGCTGCGGATCGATCAGCGTGCCGTAGTTGCTGCGGCCGGTCGGCTGCCAGACGTAGTAGGCGAGGTAGGACGCGATCACCGGTGCGACGCACAGGGCGATCAGCAGGTACAGCGCGCGGTAGCGGCGCCAATGCGACTTACGTTGGGTCACGGTTTTCCTTTGCGCGGCGCAGCGACCGCTGGCCCAGCACCGCCGTCAGCACGGCGAGGGTGGCTGCCAGCGCGTACCACTGGAAGGCGTAGCCGCGGTGCTTTTCCACACCGCTCGCCGGCCGCGCCCAGCGGCGCACGAGGTCATCGGCAAGGTCGGAAGTCTGCATCACGATCAGCGGCGCCACCGTCAGGCCGCTGGCACGCTCGTAGGCCGGCAGGTCGAGGTTCTGCCACACGGCGGGCAGAGGGCCGCTCGTCTGCGGGCTGCCGAGTTCGTACAGGCGCGGCGCCTGCGCCAGGGCAATCCCTTCGACCGCGACGCGGCCCGCCGGTTGCGCCGGCGCGGGTAAACGCGCACGGTCGGCGGGGTCGCGCGCGGCCCAGCCGCGCAGCACGAGCACCACCGCGCCGTCCGCAGTGCGCAGCGGTGTGGCGAGCCACAGGCCGGCGCGGCCGTCGAGCTGCCGGTTGTCGAGCCAGACCGACTTGGCGTGCACAAACTCGCCTTCGGCGCGCACCCGAACCGGCAGGCGCTGCGCGATCTGCGCGACGCTGTTGGCGTCGAGCATCGCCGGCGTCATGGCGAATGCGGCGTCCCACTGCGCTTCGAGCGCCAGCTTCTGCTCGGCGCGACGCGTCTGCCAGTTGCCGAGCGCGACGGTGGCGGCGATGCCGGCCACCGCAGCCACCAGCGCGATTGCCGTGCGGGTGCGGGTCATGGCTGTGGTTCGCTACGATGCCGACCCATGAAAGCCGTGATCGGACTCGCCTTTGTCGCCATCCTTGGCGTGCTCGCCACCGCGCTCGTGTTCCTGATGCGCGACCGCGGCAGCGGCCGGCGCACCGCGCGCATGCTCGGGCTGCGGGTGGCGCTGTCGGTGACGCTGATCGCCTTCATCTGGTTGGCGTACTGGCTGGGCTGGATCGAGCCGCGCAGGGTTTGAGGCCACAAACGACAAAGGCGCCCACCGGCGCCTTTGTCTGGTGGCTGCCGCCGGCGGCTACAGCCAGTACACCACGATGTACAGGCCGATCCACACCACATCGACGAAGTGCCAGTACCAGGCCGCCGCTTCGAACGCGAAGTGATGGTCGGGGCGAAAGTGGCCGCGCATCAGCCGCAGCAGCACGACCGTCAGCATGATCGCGCCGACGATCACGTGCAGGCCGTGAAAGCCCGTCAGCATGAAGAAGGTCGAACCGAAGATGCCGGACGACAGCTTCAGGTTGAGGTCGCGGTAGGCGTGCATGTACTCCCAAGCCTGCACGCCGACGAAGGCGAAGCCGAAGAGCAGTGTGGCCGCCAGCCAGAAGATCGCCTTGCTGCGCTGGTTGGCGAGCAGCGCGTGGTGCGACAGCGTGAGCCAGATACCGGAGGTGACGAGCAAAAGGGTGTTGATCGTCGGGATCGGCCAGGCCGGGATCGTCTGGAACGGCTCGATCGTGCCGGCCGGCCCTTCCGTGGGCCAGGCGGAGTTGAAGTCCGGCCACAGCAGGCCGTGCTCGAAGTCGCCCAGCGCCGGTACGGCAAAGACCCGCGCGTAGTACAGCGCGCCGAAGAACGAGGCAAAGAACATCACCTCGGAGAAGATGAACCAGCTCATCCCCCAGCGGAAGCTGGTATCGACGTTCTTGCCGTAGGCGCCGCGCTCGGACTCGCGGATCACGATGCCGAACCAGCCCACCAGCATGTAAATGAGCGTCGCAAAGCCCGCAGCGATCAGGATCCAGCCCAGGTCGAACCGGTTGACGACCATCGAAGCGCCGAACATCGTCAGCCCCATCGCGATCATGCCGACCATCGGCCAATTGGACGGACCGGGCACGAAGTAGCGCGGGGCGGTGGCGGTGTGGGTGGAACCCATCGGAAAGTCTCCTTGCGTAAATCCGGGTCTAGCGCAGCACGACGAACTTGATGATGGCGAGCAGCACGCCGACAAACAGCGCCGCGCCGGCGATGCCCATGAGGATCACGTGCACCGGGTTCAGTTGCGCGGCGTCGGCCTCGTAGTCGGCGCGCTTGCGCACGCCGAAGAACGACCAGAACACCGCGCGCGCGGTCTGGCCGAAACTGGCTTTGCGCGGGGTCGGCGGCGGGCTCATTTCAACTGTCGCCGGCGGCCGGCACGGCGCCGCGCGGGACTTCGAAGAAGGTGTACGACAGCGTGATCTGCGTCACGTCGGGCGGCAGCTTGGGGTCGATGAAGAACACGACGGGAAAGCGGCGCGTCTCGCCCGCGCCCAGCGCCTGCTGCTGGAAGCAGAAGCACTCCAGCTTCTGGAAGTAGCCGCCCGCCTGCATCGGCGCGTAGCTCGGGATCGCCTGCCCGACCGTCGCCCGCGACTCCACGTTGACCAGGTCGTAGTCCACGTGCACGAGTTCGCCGGGATGCACTTGCAGGTGATTGACGCGCGGCTTGAAGCGCCAGGGGCCGCGCTCGTTGGCGTCGAACTCGACGGTGATCGTGCGGCTCGTGTCCACCTGCGTGTTGCGCGCCCGCTCGGCCGCGCCCGGATCGACGCGGGTGACGAGATTGATGCCGGTAATCTCGCAGATCTTGCGATAAATCGGCACCAGCGCCCAGCCGAAGGCGCCCATCAGCACCACCACCGTCAGCAGCTTGAGCAGCAGGCGGCGGTTATCGGTCGCGGCGGCGTTCTCGGCCATTGCGGTCACTGTCCGAAAAACCAATGGCGCACAACCACGCCGACGAAGAAGACCGCCGCGACCGAGGCGAGGATCAGCGCGGTACGGCGGTTTTGCGACTTCTCTTGCGGCGACATCGGCATCGGCTTACTTGACCACCGGCGGCGTTTCGAACGTATGGAACGGCGCCGGCGAGGGCACCGTCCACTCCAGGCCGCCGTCCCTGGCGTCCCAGTAGTTGGCGGCCGGCTTGGGCCCGCCCTTGATGCACTTGAGCACCACGTACAGGAACAGCAGCTGCGTCAGCCCGAAGCCCAGGCCGCCGATCGAGGCGATCAGATTGAAGTCGGCGAACTGCAAGTTGTAGTCGGCGTAGCGGCGCGGCATGCCCGCCAGGCCGAGGAAGTGCATCGGGAAGAAGGTGATGTTGAAGAAGATCATCGACAGCCAGAAGTGCGCCTTGCCGAGCGTCTCGTCGTACATGTGCCCGGTCCACTTGGGCAGCCAGAAATAGGCGCCGCCAAAGAGCGCAAACAGACTGCCGGCCACCAGCACGTAGTGGAAGTGCGCGACTACGTAGTAGGTGTCCTGCAACTGGATGTCGATCGGCGCCATCGCCAGGATCAGCCCGGTGAAGCCGCCCATCGTGAAGACGAAGATGAAGCCGACCGCAAACAGCATCGGCGTCTCGAAGGTCATGCTGCCGCGCCACATCGTGGCGAGCCAGTTGAAGATCTTCACGCCGGTCGGCACCGCGATCAGCATCGTTGCGTACATGAAGAACAACTGCCCGGTCACCGGCATGCCGGTGGTGAACATGTGGTGCGCCCAGACGATGAACGACAGGATCGCGATCGACGCAGTCGCGTACACCATCGACGCGTAGCCGAAGAGGGGCTTCCTCGCGAACACCGGCACGATCTGGCTCACGATGCCAAAGGCCGGCAGGATCATGATGTAGACCTCGGGGTGGCCGAAGAACCAGAAGATGTGCTGGAACATCACCGGGTCGCCGCCGCCCGCGGCGTTGAAGAAGCTGGTGCCGAAGTGGCGGTCGGTCAGCGTCATCGTGATCGCCCCGGCCAGCACCGGCATCACCGCGATCAGCAGGTAGGCGGTGATGAGCCAGGTCCAGACGAACATCGGCATCTTCATCAGCGTCATGCCGGGGGCGCGCATGTTCAGGATCGTGGTGATGATGTTGATCGAGCCCATGATCGAACTCGCGCCCATGATGTGCAGGGCGAAGATGCCCATGTCCATCCCCATGCCCATCTGGATCGACAGCGGCGCGTAGATCGTCCAGCCGGCGGCGATCGCCCCGCCCGGCACGAAGAACGACGCCACCAGCAGCAGCGCCGCCGGCGGCAGCAGCCAGAAGCTGAAGTTGTTCATCCGCGCGAACGCCATGTCGCTGGCGCCGATTTGCAGCGGGATCATCCAGTTCGCAAAGCCGACGAAGGCCGGCATGATCGCGCCGAAGACCATGATCAGCCCGTGCATCGACGTGAGCTGATTGAAGAACTCCGGCTGGAAGAACTGCAAGCCGGGCTGGAACAACTCCAGCCGGATACCGAGCGCCAGCACGCCGCCGGAGAGGAACATCACGAAGGAAAACCACAGGTACATCGTGCCGATGTCCTTGTGGTTGGTGGCATACAGCCAGCGCCGCCAGCCGTGCGGATGGTCGTGGGCGTGATCGTCGTGGTCGTGGCCAACGACAGGGGGGTGATGGACGACTGCGCTCATGATGGTGACCTCGTGCGGGATTCGGCGGGCGGGCTTACTTGGCGGCGCGCGCGGCCTTGACCTGCGCGGGCTGCACCAGGCCTTCGGCGGCGTTGTTGCCCCAGGCGTGGCGCGTGTAGGTGATGGCGGCGGCGAGGTCTACGTCGGACAGCGTGTTCATGCCCGGCATGACCGAATTCGGCATGAAGACGCCTTTACGGCCGAGCAGAACCAGCTGGATCTGCTCGGCCGCGGGGCCGAGCACGACCTTGGACTGCACCAGGCCGGGGAAGGCGTTCGGCACGCCGGCGCCGCTGGCCTGATGGCAGGCGGCGCAGTTGGCGGCATACACCCGCTCGCCGCGCTGCTTGAGCTCGGCCAGTTCCCACACCTTGGCCGGGTCGTCGGCCGCGGCGGCCATTTTGGCCTTTTGCGCGGCGACCCACAAGCTGTAATCCTCGGCCGACACCACCTGCACGACGATCGGCATGAAGGCGTGATCCTTGCCGCACAGTTCCACGCAGGAGCCGTGGTAAGTCCCGATCTTGTCGGCGCGGAACCAGGTGTCGCGGATGAAGCCGGGAATCGCATCCTGCTTGACCGCAAACGCGGGGATCGTCCAGGAGTGGATCACGTCGTCGGCGGTGGTCAGGATGCGCACCTTCTTGTCCACCGGCACGACCAGCGGGTTATCGACTTCCAGCAGGTAGTTGGGGTTCTTCGGCGCCTGGTTTTCGATCTGCTCGCGCGGGGTGGACAGTTTGGACAGGAAGCCGATCCCCTCGCCCTCGCCCTTCAGGTAGTCGTAGCCCCACTTCCACTGGTAGCCCGTGACCTTGATCGTCAGGTCGGAGTTGGAGGTGTCCTTCATCGCCACCACGGCCTTGGTCGCCGGCAGCGCCATGCCGATCACGATCAAAAACGGGATCACCGTCCAGACGATCTCGACCTTGGTGCTTTCGTGGAACGTGGCGGCCACCGCGCCCTTGCTCTTGCGGTGCTTCCAGATCGAATAAAACATCACGCCGAAGACGGCCACGAAGATGACGCCGCAGATGACCAGCATCATCCAGTGCAGCCAGTGCACGTCGCGCGCGATGGGCGTGGCGGGCGGCGCCAGGTTGAACTTGCTCTGCACGGCGGCGAAAGTCTCGGCGGCAGCGAGCAGCAGCGCCGCGCCGACGGCAGCGGGCAAAAACGCGGGGCGGGACAGAGGCATCGGTCATCCTGCGGCCGACCACGCTGCCGCGCGGGACGCGCGGGGCACAGACCGACCGTGATCGAAGGGTATCGACATCGAGTGGTAGAGCAGTGGGGCCTGCGCGATCGGAGCGGTTCGACAACCGCCCCGACGCTCCGACACCGGAGGTAGCGGGGCGCAAGCGGCGCGAATTATAGGGGTCTTCTAGAAGACTGCTCGGCGCGCTGCACTACCCGCCGGCGGAGCGGCCCGCACGCAGCCGCTCCAGCGGCACGACGGCCACGCCACGCTCGCGCGGCGCGGGCTTCCAGGCGTGGCCGTAAACGACCTCGAAGGTCAGCGGCAAGCGCCCGTCGGCGCCGCCTTGCGCCGCCAGCGCCGCCCGGATCCGCCGCGCCGTGGCCGTACCCGGGAGCGCCGCCGGCCGGTCGTCACGCGGGTTGCCGCCCAGCGCGCCCGCCTCGCGCAGCAGCGCCCGCGGGTTGTCGTAGGTGAGCGTCAACTGCTCGCTGTCGAGCACAGGCTCGGCAAAGCCGGCGGCCACCAGCATGTCGCCGTAGTCGTGCATGTCCACGAACGGCAGCGGTCGCGCCCGCGGCCAGTGGGCAAAAGCGGCGCGCAGCTCGCGCAGCGTGTCCGGCCCAAAGGACGAGAAGAGCAGCAACCCACCGACGCGCAGCACGCGCCGGCACTCCGCCAACACCGCCTGCGGCTGCGGCTGCCAATGCAGCAGCAGATTGGAGAACAGCAGGTCGACACTGGCGTCGGCCAGCGGCAGCGCGCCGGCGTCGGCTTGCACGCGCAGCGAGCCACCGGCACCGAACCAGCGCCGCCAGCCGCTCGGGCGGCCGCGCGCCAGCATCGCCGCCGACGCATCGACGCCCAGCCACTGCGCCTGCGCAAAGCGCGTGCGCAGCATGGCCTGCGAATGCCCGGCGCCGCAGCCGAGATCGACGATCCGCGCCGGCGCCAGCCGGACGGGGTCGAGCCGCTCGGCGAGCCGCCCCTCGACTTCGCGCAGCAGCGCGTCGTGGCCCGCCAGCCGCGCGGCGCGGCGATCGAACTGCGCTCGCACCGTGGCCACATCGAAAGGAGCGCGCGGCGCAACGGCTGGGGGCATGGACGGGCCAGTGTATATGCTGGCCGGACGATGCAGACCCTCTCGCGCTCGTCCGCCGAGACCAGCTGGCGCGCGCTGCTGGCGCCGCGCTGCATCGCCTGCGCGCTGGCGCCGGGCAGGCCCTTGTGCGCCGGTTGCGCGGGCGACTTCTTCGGCGCCGGGGAACGCCGCTGCCGCCACTGCGCGCTGCGGCTGCCGGCGGCCACCGCGGCCGAGGTTTGCGCCGACTGTCTGCGCGCGCCGCCGCAGTTCGACGCCACGGTGGCGCTGGCCGACTACGCGCCGCCGGTGTCGGGCATGGTGCTGGCGCTGAAGTACGGTCACCGGCTTGAACTGGCACGCGCGCTCGGCCGCCTGCTGGCCGCCCGGCTGCACCGCGACGAACTCGCCGCAGCGCTGCTGGTGCCGGTGCCGCTTGCTTTCGAGCGGCAGGCCGAGCGCGGCTTCAATCAGGCGCGCGAGATCGGCCGCGCCTTGGCCGCCGCGCTCGGTATTCGCCTGCACCCCGAGTTGCTGCTGCGCACGCGGCACACGCCGGCGCAGGAGTCGCTCAAGCGCGACGAACGGCGGCGCAACCTGCGCGGCGCCTTTGCCGTGCGCGGCGAGGTGGCCGGCCGAACCGTCGCGGTCATCGACGATGTGATGACGAGCGGCGGCACGCTGGAGGAGATCGCCCGCGTGCTGAAGGCGGCCGGCGCGGCGCGGGTCGTCAATTTGATCGTGGCGCGGACGCAGTGATCGGTGATCGGTGATCGGTGATCGGTGATCGGTGATCGGTGATCGGTGATCGGTGATCGGTGATCGGTGATCGGTAGAGTTGGACTGGCGATGTTTCACATTGTTCTCGTCGAGCCCGAAATCCCGCCCAACACCGGCAACGCGATCCGGCTGGCGGCCAACACCGGCGCGCAGCTGCACCTGGTCAAGCCGCTCGGCTTCGACTTGAGCGACAAGCAATTGCGCCGCGCCGGGCTGGACTACCACGAGTACGCCACGCTGCGCGTGCACGACTCCTTCGACGCACTGTGGGCCGCCGAGTCGCCCGACCCGGCGCGCGCCTTTACGCTGACCACGCACGGCACCCGCGGCCCGAGCGAAGTGGCGTTTGCGCCCGGCGACTGGTTCTTCTTCGGCGCCGAAACGCGCGGCCTCGCGCCCGCGGTGCGCGAGCGCTTCGCCGCCACCAACCGCCTGCGCCTGCCGATGCGCCCCGGCAACCGCAGCCTCAACCTGTCCAATGCGGTCGCCGTGGTCGTGTACGAAGCGTGGCGGCAGTGCGGCTACGCAGGCGGCGCCTGATGCGCTGACGCGCGGAACCGTCGCCCCGACCACTTGTTGGCACAATTGACAACAAGTCCAATTGCCGGCACGCTCTCGTGCATGAAGGCCGTCGAGTTGCTCCGGCGCCGCATCGTCTATCGTGAAGACGCGTTTGCCGAGCTTGTCTTATGGCAACTGCCAGCGCCGCTTCCGGGTTCGACGCATGCTTACAAGTACCGGCTCGCGTACGTGCGCAATGGCGTCTGCGTGCTCCGTTACGACAACGAGTCTGGCAAGGGCGACCATCGGCACTTGCGCGGCCAGGAATCGCGCTACACCTTTGCCGGTATCGACGCGCTGCTCGCCGCCTTCCAACGCGACATCGAAAGGATCGAACGTGAAGACCGTGACGCTTGATGTCCGGCCGCCGTCGGCGACGATGGCGGAGTTTGCCCAGGTCTGGAAGGCGGGGCGCAGCGCGAAGACGGACCGGATTTCCTTCGCCAGTCCGGAACTGCTGTGGAAGGTGCTGACCGCCAAGCGGTGGGACTTGCTCAAGGCGCTGTGCGGAGCCGGCCCGGTGACGATGCGCGAAGCGGCGCGCCGAGTCGACCGGGACGTGAAATCGGTGCATACCGATCTGACCGCGCTGCTTCTGGCCGGTGTGGTGAACCGAACCGAAGCCGGCCGCATCGAATTCCCTTACGAGGCGATCAAGGTCGAGTTCCTGCTGCAAGCGGCTTGAAGCAGCCCGGCACCGCCTGCCGGCGGTGGACTCGCACTCACCCCTGCCCCGCATCGCCGCGCACCGGATGCACCCGCCGCATCTGCTCGGCGTGCAGCGCCAGCCGCGCCAGCAGCAGGCTGATGGAGGACTCCACGATCAGCAGGTCCCAGTGCTGCGGGCGGATGAAGCCTTCGTCCGCCGCGTGCCGCAGGAAGCGCAGCAGGTGGTCGTAGTAGCCCTCGACGTTGACAATCCCCACCGGCTTGGCCTGCAACTGCAATTGCAGCCATGTGACCATCTCGAACGTCTCTTCGAAGGTGCCGTAGCCGCCCGGCAGTACGACGAAAGCGTCGGCGCGCTCGGCCATCATCCGCTTGCGCGTGTGCATCGAATCGACCACGTGCAGTTCGGTCAGCGTGCGCGAGGGCGGCTCGGCCCAGCGCAGATGCTC
The DNA here is from genome assembly GCA_046316025.1 of Betaproteobacteria bacterium. Classification (GTDB taxonomy): domain Bacteria; phylum Pseudomonadota; class Gammaproteobacteria; order Burkholderiales; family Burkholderiaceae_F; genus JAJTHJ01. The sequence continues at coordinate 66,616 of JBKCXU010000047.1, forward strand.
GGGGATGATGCCGACCACCCGCCCGCCGGCGGCCAGCGCCGCGTCCGACACTTCGCCCATCAGCCC
>JBKCXU010000048.1:0-52335 GCA_046316025.1 Betaproteobacteria bacterium
GCCGCGCGTCGTAGTCCTGCGCCGCTGCGCTGCGCCCCGCGGCGCGCGCGTAGGCGGCGAGCGCTTCCCGCGTGTCGCGGTCGTAGGGGTGCCGCCGCAGCGACTCCGTCAACACCGCCACGGCTTCGGCCGGCCGTCCACTGTCGTGCAGCGCCACGCCGTAGACGAAGGCGAAGCGGGCCGACTCCGGCGCCAGCCGCGCGGCCTCGCGCAGTGCGGCGATCGCCTCGGGCCGGCGTTGCTGGCGCACCAGGACGAGGCCCAGCGCGTGCTGGGCCGCCGCCGAGCGCGGCGCTGCAGCCAGCGCCGCGCGCAAGACCTGCTCGCCTTCGGCATCGCGTCCCAACGCGCGGTACAGGTCGGCCAGACCGACCGCCGCCTCAATAGAGGTCGGATCGAGTCGCAGCGCCTCGCGGTAGGCCGCCTCTGCCGCCGCCGCGTCGCCACGAACGGCATAGAGGATGGCGAGGGCGGCCTGCGCCTCGGGCCGCTCGGCGTTGAAGCGCTGCGCCGCCTCGTATTCGGCGAGCGCCGCAGCGAAGGCCGTGCGCTGCGCCGACGACAACCCACGCTCGGGCGCGCCGGCGAGGGCGCGCGCCGCATCCATCCGCACCACGCGCACAGGGTCGTGCAAGCGCGGCGGCAGGTGCTGCGCGCGCAGCGCCGGGTCAGCCTGCGCCAGCGCGCGCACCGCGGCCATGCGCAGGCTGGCATCGGCAGCGTCCAATGCAGCCAGTGCCGCCGGCACGGCCTGCGCGGGCGCGGCAAGCTCGAGCCGCAGCAGCGCGCTGGCGCGCACGATCGGCGGCTGCGCCGCGTCGCCGGCCACGGCGGCGAGCGAGCGCGCTGCGCCCGGCGCCCCGCGTTCGCCCGCGGCAAAAGCTTCGGCGAAGGTCTGGAACCCCGGCTTGGGCGACCCGTACCACTGGCGCACCCGCTCGGCGGCCCAGGCCGCGCTGCGGTCGCGATGGCAGTTGCCGCAGGCGTTGGGCACGCCGAGGGCGACCGTGCGGTCGGGGCGCGGGATGCGCATCGAATGGTCGTGCCGCGGGGCCACCACCATGTAGGTCGTGGTCGGCATGTGGCAGCCGGCGCACTCGGCCCCGCGCGAGCCGGCCGGGTGATGGTGATGCGCCGGCGCGTCGAAGCGCGCGGGCGCATGGCACTGCGCACACACCGCGTTGCCGGGAGCGCGCAGCGCCATCGAGTGCGGCTCGTGGCAGTCGCCGCAGGTCACCCCTTTTGCATGCATCCGGCTTTGCAGAAACGAGCCGTAGTTGAAGACCTCGTCGCGCTGCTGGCCGTCGGGGTAGTACAAGGCCGGCTCGAGCAGTGCCGGCCGAAACGCGTCGTGCAGCGGCGCGCCGGCGGAATGCCCGTCGGCGAACTGGCCGCGCCGCGCGTGGCAGCGGGCGCAGACCTCGATCTCGCGGTTCGTGCTGCGGGCCGTCGAGCGCGCGGCCGTGCCGCTAGCCGGGTCGGCGGCCCAGGCAACACCGCGGCGCTCGTCCAGAGCCGCGGTCAATCCAAAGTTGGCGATCGACTCGCGCTGCGCGGCCGGCCGCTGCGCCCAGGCGACGTGGGTCGAGCCGGGTCCGTGGCAGGCCTCGCAGCCGACGTTGACCTCCGACCAGGTGGTCTTGAACGTGCCGGACGCGGCGTCGTAGTTCTTGCGCAGGTCGGTGGAGTGGCAGTCGGCGCACTGGTAGTTCCAGTTCTGGTCGATGCCGGTCCAGTGCAACGGGTCGCCCGCCTTGAGGCGCCGGTCGGGGTAGAGGTGGAACCAGCGCTGTCCGCCCTGCGCCGCCGGTCGCGTGGCCCAGGCGATGCCGAGCGCCTGCAAGCGCCCGCCGGGCAGTTCGATCAGATACTGCTGCAAGGGCGCGACGCCGAACGTGTACTTGATCTCGAAGTCGGCCGGCTTGCCGTCGGGCCCGTCGGTGCGGACGTAGTAACGGCCGTCGCGCTGGGTGAAGGTGGCGGCGACCCCGCCCGCGGCGAAGCGCGCCCCGGAGAAGTCGCCCAACACCGTGTGGGCGCTGGCCGGCAGCATCGCCGCGGCATGCTGCGACCCCTGCCATGCCGCCGCCGCTGCCGCGTGGCAGGACGCGCAGGCGGCCGAGCCAACATAGGCGGCCGGCGTTGCGGCAGCCTGCGCCGACGGCGCCGGTCCCGCAGAGACAACCGCCGATGGCTGCTGCGACTGCTCGGTAGCCATGTACGCGATGGCGGCCGCCGCGAGCGCCGCCACCACAGCCAAGCCCCAGCGCAGCACGCGCCGCGAGCGTGCAGCGCCGGACGCAGCCGGCCTTGCCGACGCCGGCGGCGACTTTGGCAATGCGCTCTTGGCCACGCCGGTGCCTCGGAGTCAATCCATCTTTACTTCAATCGGATAACCAAGGCACGTCATTCCCGCGCAAGCGGGAATCCAGCTTTGGTCGAGGATCTCGCTGGGTTCCCGCTTGCGCGGGAACGACGAAAGCATCTTCATGAAGTGGAAACGGAGTCAGGGGGTGTTCCGAACGCTTGAAGCCGTCGCGGGCGCGCGCTCGGTCGGGCCTCGGTCGGAGCGCACGCCGCATCGTCGCGACGACGGCGTTGGCCAGACCGACGCACGGCGGGCATTGGTCATCGTGCTAGCCGTGGTCGGCACGCAGCCGGGCGACGATGCCGTCCAGTTGATCGAGGCTGGCGAAGCTCACCGTCAGCTTGCCGCGGCCCTTGGCGTCGGCCTGAACCTTGACGGCGGCACCGAGCAGATCCGCAAGCTCTTCCTCCAGCCGCTCGACGTCGCGGTCGCGGCGCTCGCTCTTGCCGCGCTTGGCCGGTCCACGCTGCGCGCGCGCGACGAGTGCTTCGGCTTCGCGCACGGACAGGCCGCGCACGACGATCTGGTGGCCAAACTGCGCCTGCGCCGCACCGTCCACCGCCAGCAGCGCGCGCGCATGGCCCATGTCGAGCTGGCCGTTGGCGAGCATCTCCTGCACCGGCGCGGCAAGGTTCAACAGCCGCAGCAGATTGCTGGTCGCGCTGCGCGAGCGGCCGATGGCGCTGGCCGCTTGTTCGTGCGTGAAGTCGAACTCGTGGACCAGCCGCGCCACACCCTGCGCTTCTTCGAGCGGATTCAAGTCTTCGCGCTGGATGTTCTCGATCAGTGCCATCGCCAGCGCGGCTTCGTTGGGCACGTCTTTGACCAGCACGGGGACTTCGTCCAAGCCCGCCATCTGCGCCGCACGAAAGCGCCGCTCGCCGGCGATGATTTCGTAGTCGCCGCCGCTCACCGGCCGCACCAGGATCGGCTGCATCACGCCCTGGGCCTTGATCGAAGCAGCGAGTTCAGCCAGCGCCTCGGTGTTCATCCGCGTGCGCGGCTGGTACTTGCCGGGGCGCAGCCGCGCCACCGGCAAGGCGTTCGGCGCGCCGGCGGGTGTTGCCGGCGCATCGCCACCCAGCAGCGCGTCGAGGCCGCGGCCGAGCCCTCGGGTCTTTTTCATAGCGTGTGTACGCGCTCGATCATCTCGGCGCCGAACTGGATGTAGGCCTGCGCGCCCTTGCTGGCGCGGTCGTAGGCAATGCCCGGCAGGCCGTAGCTCGGCGCTTCCGCCAGGCGCACGTTGCGCGGGATGATGGTGGCAAACACTTTGTCGCCGAACTTGGCGACCAGTTGTTCGGAGACCTGTTGTTGCAGCGTCATGCGCGGGTCGAACATCACCCGCAGTAGGCCGATGATGCGCAGGTCGGGGTTCAGATTCGCCGCCACCCGCTTGATGGTGTTGACGAGATCGGCCAGCCCTTCGAGCGCGAAGTACTCGCACTGCATCGGGATGATCACGCCGTGCGCGGCGCACAGGCCGTTCAACGTCAGCAGCGACAGCGACGGCGGGCAGTCGATCAGCACGAAGTCGTAGTCGGCATCGACCGCGGCCAGCGCGGTCTTCAAGCGCGTTTCGCGGTCGTCGAGGTCCACCAGTTCCACTTCGGCGCCGGCCAGGTCGCGGTTGGCGCCCAGCAGATCGAAGCCGCCGTGTTCGGAGCGGACCACTGCGTCGCGAACCGATGCCATCCCAAGCAGGACTTGATACACGGAGCATGTAAGCGCCCGCTTATCGACGCCGCTGCCCATCGTCGCATTGCCTTGCGGGTCGAGATCGACCAGCAGCACCCGCTTGCCGTGCGCGGCGATGCCGGCGGCCAGGTTGACGCTGGTGGTCGTCTTGCCGACCCCGCCCTTCTGGTTGGCGATGCAGAAGATGCGCGCCATGGTCAGGACTGCGCGCCCAGGCGCAGGCCAAAAGCCACCAACACCACGCCGGCGGCGCGCCGCAGCGCATCGGCCAGGCGCTGGTGCGCGCGCACCCGCGCGGCCACGGCATCGGCAAACGCGCACAGCAGCAGGCAGTAGACGGCGGTGATCGCGGCAATGGTCACCGCCATCGCGCCGAAGGTGGCGAGGCCGCGGTGCGTGGCCGGGTCGATGAACAGCGGAAAGAACGCCATGTAGAACACAATGGCCTTGGGGTTGAGCAGCGTGATCAGCAAGGCCTGGCGGAAGTAGTGGCCGGGCTGCATCGGGATCGGCCCCGCCGCCGCGCCGCGCATGAACGCGAGCCGCAGCCCCACCCAGCAGAGGTACGCCGCGCCCGCGTATTGCAGGGCCTGGAACAGCGTCGGGTTGGCCTTGAGGATCGCCGCTACGCCCGCCGCCGCTAGCCACATCAGCACCTGGTCGCCGGCGATCACGCCGAAGGTGGCTGCCGCGCCTGCACGGAAACCGCCCTTGCCGGTGGCCGTCAGCAGCGCAAACGTGCCCGGCCCCGGAATCATCAGGAACACGAGCACGGCGGCGACAAAGGCGCCGAAGTCGGTGATGCCGAGCATGACGGACGATCCGGTGGGCAGCCGCGCAGTCTACTTCTGCGGCGGGTCCGTCGGCTGGCCCTGCGCGGTCTTGCGCAGCCGCTGCGGGTCGTAGCCGAGCTTTTCGATCTGCGCCAGCAGCGCCGTGTAGGTTTCGGCCGGCATCTGCGGCGTGCGCGACAGCACCCACAGGTACTCGCGCGTCGGGTGGCCGACCACGGCGTAGCTGTAGTCGGGTGCCAACGCGATCACCCAGTAGTCGGCCCAGAACGGCAGCCAGTTGAGCCAGGCCGGCAGGAAAGAGACCTCCAGCTTGGCGTTGGTTTGCGGATCGACCACGCGGGCCACTGCCTGCGCTTGGTCGAAGCTGCCGTCGGCGCGGCGGCAGCGATTGACGACCGCGATGCGGCCGTCTTCGCGGCGTGCGTATTCGGCGGTCACGTCGCCGACGCATTGCTCCTGAAAGCGATGCGGCAGGCGGGCGATTTCGTACCAGCGGCCGGCATAGCGTTCCAGATCGACCTTGGGCACGACCGGCAGGTCGGCCGCCTGCGCGAGCGAAGCAAAGAGAAAAGCGAGGGCGAGCAGGTACTTCATTGCGCTTCCAGCTCCAGAACGTGGTCGTGTCGTTCCCGCGGAAGCGGGAACCCAGCCGGTGCTGCAACAAAGCTGGATTCCCGCTTGCGCGGGAATGACGTGCCGCTGTGGCCCGACTTGAGTGGGCCGGGAATCGGCTGCTTCATGGCGTCCTTTCGAGGATGAGGAGCCGGCGCTCGGCGGCGAGCCCCGGCACGGTGAGAGGGATGTCTTCGCTCACGCGCACGGCGGCGGGCAAGCCGGCGCGCTCATCGTCTGCGGCTGGGCCTTTCATCGCCGCCCAGAAGCCGGTGGGCGCCAGCAGGTGCCCGGTCAGCGCAACGAAGTCGCCGAGCGCGGCAAAAGCGCGACTGACGATAGCGTCGAACGGCTGCACGGGCCGATAGTCTTCGACGCGACCATGCACGACCTCGACATTGGCCAAGCCCAGCTCGACCTTGGCCTGAAGCAGGAACGCTGCCTTCTTGCCGACCTTGTCCAGAAGCGTGACGCGCAGCGATGGAAAAGCAATCGCCAGCGGAATGCCGGGCAAGCCGCCGCCGCTGCCAACGTCGAGGACGCGCGCGTCTTTGTTGTCAAGTTTTTTCAGAAAATGAGGCACGATGGACAAAGAATCCAGCAGATGATGCGTCAAGACGTCTGAAGCCGAATCAATTGCCGTCAGGTTGTAGACCGTGTTCCAGCGCCGCAATAGCCCGGCGTAACCGGCAAGCTGGTCGGCCTGCTCGGCCGACAACTCGACCCCGAGCGCCCGCGCGCCGGCCGCGACGTCGGCCGCGGTCATCAGGCCGCAAGCCGCGTGGCCGCGCCGGCGCGGTTGTGGCGCTTGACGTGGACGAGCAGCAGCGACACCGCCGCCGGCGTCACGCCGGAGATGCGCGAGGCCTGGCCGATGGTCTCCGGCCGCTGCGCCTTGAGCTTTTGCCGCACCTCGATCGACAACCCGCGCACCGCCTCGTAGTCCAGATCGGGCGGGATGCGGGTGGTCTCGGCGTGCTCGTGCTTGCCGACCTCCTCCCGCTGGCGCTCGATGTAGCCGGCGTACTTGATCTGGATTTCGACCTGCTCGGCGATCTGCGGCTCGGCGAGCGCCGCATCGGCGGCAGCGCCGACCGCCGTGCCGTCGGCCAGCCGCAGCGTACGCAGTACGGCGTACTCGACCCCGGGCCGGCGCAGCAGATCGGCCAGCGTGTGCTCGCGTTCGATCGGCCTGCCGAGCACGCGCTGCGCTTCGTCGGCGGCCAGCACGCGCGGGTTGACCCAGGTGGATTTGAGCCGCTCGACCTCGCGCGCCACCGCGTCGCGCTTGCGGCAGAAGGCGTCCCAGCGCATATCGTCCACGCAGCCCAGCGCGCGGCCAGCCTCGGTCAGCCGCAGGTCGGCGTTGTCTTCGCGCAGGCTCAGCCGGTACTCCGCGCGGCTGGTGAACATCCGGTACGGCTCGGTCACGCCGCGGGTAATCAGGTCGTCCACCAGCACGCCCAAATACGCCTGGTCGCGCCGCGGCGCCCACGGCTCGCGGCCCTGCACTTGCAGCGCGGCGTTGATGCCGGCGAGCAGTCCTTGCGCGGCGGCTTCTTCGTAGCCGGTGGTGCCGTTGATCTGGCCGGCGAAGAAGAGGCCCGTGATCGCCTTGGTCTCCAGCGAGGACTTCAGCGCCCGCGGGTCGAAGTAGTCGTACTCGATCGCGTAGCCCGGCCGCAGGATGTGCGCGGCTTCCAGCCCGCGCATCGAACGGACGATCTGCACCTGTACGTCGAACGGCAGGCTGGTCGAAATGCCGTTCGGGTAGAACTCGTGCGTGGTCAGCCCTTCCGGCTCCAGAAAGATCTGGTGGCTCGCCTTGTCGGCAAAGCGGTGCACCTTGTCTTCGATCGACGGGCAGTAGCGCGGCCCCACGCCTTCGATCACACCCGAGTACATCGGGCTGCGGTCGAGGTTGGCGCGGATGACTTCGTGCGTGCGCTCGTTGGTGTGGGTGATCCAGCACGGCAGTTGGCGCGGGTGCTGCTCGGCGCGGCCGAGGAAGGAGAACACGGGGATCGGGTCCAGATCGCCCGGCTGCTCTTGCAGCACCGCAAAGTCGATGCTGCGGCCGTCGATGCGCGGCGGCGTACCCGTCTTCAGCCGCCCCTGCGGCAGCTTCAACTCGCGCAGCCGCGCGGCGAGCGAGATCGACGGCGCGTCGCCGGCGCGTCCGCCGGAGTGGCTCTGCAAACCGATATGGATCAGGCCGTTCAAGAATGTGCCGGCGGTGAGTACCACCGCCCGCGCGCGGAAGCGCAGCCCGGCCTGGGTAACGGCGCCGACCACGCGGTCGCCCTCGACCAGCAGATCGTCCACCGCTTGCTGGAACAGCCACAGGTTGGGCTGGTTCTCCAGCCGCCCGCGGATCGCCTGCTTGTACAGCAGCCGGTCGGCCTGCGCGCGGGTGGCGCGCACCGCCGGCCCCTTGGAACTGTTGAGGATGCGGAACTGGATGCCTGCCTCGTCGGTGGCCGCGGCCATCGCACCGCCCAGCGCATCGACTTCCCTGACCAGATGGCCCTTGCCGATCCCGCCGATCGACGGGTTGCAGGACATCTGCCCCAGCGTCTCGATGTTGTGCGTCAGCAGCAGCGTGCGTGCGCCCATCCGCGCGGCGGCGAGCGCGGCCTCGGTGCCGGCATGGCCGCCGCCGATCACGATCACGTCGAATTCGCCCGGGTAGTCCATGGATACCAACCGCCGCTGCGCTGCGGGGCGCGAAGTATAAGGTCGCGCGCTGATGTTTCACGTGAAACGTCGCCGGCCAGCGCGTTTCACGTGAAACAACGGGCGGCCACGACGACCGGTCAGTTGGCGAACTCGGGCGCGGCTGCCGTGCCACGAACTCTGAGAGACAGCGGGGCCTGGCTGCGCGCGCCGCCGAGAATCACCCGCAGCCGCCCGTCCAGGCCATGGTCGGGCGCCATTTCCACGTCGCCTTGCACGCGCATGGCGCCCGCCCGCCCTTCGATGTCGCGTACGCCGACCCCCGCACGTTCGGCCACCAATAGCGCGCTCAATTCGGAGAAGCGCGTGGCGCCGCTGCCGCGCGCGCCGACCGCAGCACCCCCATGCATGGCGGCGAACCCGAGATTGACGCCGTCGATCATCGCCCGCTCGACCGTTACCGGGCCAAGCGCGATGCCGTTTTGCAGGGCCATGTCCAGGCTCTCGCCGCGTCCAGCCGCGACGAGTTCAGCGCTCGCCACGCCCACGACCATCGGCGAGCGCCCAGACCGCTCGGTGCCCTTGGCGGCGAGGGACTCGAGCAACAAGCCCACGTCGATCCGGGCCGCGCTGACGCGCAGCGCGAAGACCGACTCCACATCGCGCGCCGCCACCGCCGCGCCATAGACCGCGCCGCCAAAGGCTTGCGCCTGGAACGCCTCGATCACGACGGCCGTCGCCGCAAACTGCCCGTTGGCGGCAACCGCATCCCAGACTACCGCCGGGCCGACCGGCGAGACCCAATTGCGCGCTTGCAGTTCGAAGCGGCTCCAACCGTCGCCCGGCGCGCCCGGTTCGATCCGCAGGCGCATCGAACCAGCACCGCCGACTTCGCTCAGATCGAAACGGGAGAAACGACCCTCGATGCGATGACTCTCCAGCCGATACCGCCGCGGCAGCAACACCGCGTCTTCGAGCTGCAAGGCGTCGACGGCGACGGTCGCGACGAACATCGGCAATTCCGCCGCCCGGGAGTGCAGACCCTCCAGCAGCGCCGCCGCGCGCGGCAAAGGCAGCGTGGCGGAGGACACGCGGACGACGCCGAAGCTCCATGGCTCGCCCGGCGCCAAGCCGATGAGCATCTGCCGCAGATCGACCTCGAGCGCCAACTCCGGGAGCACGGGCGCGCCGCCTGCGCGCACGCCCTGGATGCGTAGTCCCGGCATCGGCACCAGGCGGAGTTCTGTCGAGTCGACCGTCACCGCCTCGCCAAGCACAGCCGATAAGTGCCGTTCCACCTGCCGTGGCGAGATCGCCTCGCTGGCCAGCCAAATCGCAGCGACAACACCGACGCCCAAAACGACAATCGCCGCCACCCCAAAAACCTATGGCGAGCCGTCTGAATCGTCGGCCCGACGGGGCAGCTTCGGGTGGCCGCACCTCGGGCGACGGTTCCGCGGCTTTCCTTTCGCTGGTCGTCCTGGCCACACTGGTGCGCAGCACCGGGGGCTCAGGCCTACCTGAAAGCGAGTAAACGCTCTCTTCCAGATCATTTTCCAGCAATGGCACGGCAGGCACAGTCGGCTCAATGTACGGCAGTTGCGCCAGATCCGCCTCGACCAGGCCAAGCTCCACCAGACGGCGCAACGAACGGTCGAAACGCCGATCGTCGATCGACCTCAGTTGTGCGCGAACGTCCTTCAGTGCGCGGCGGCCATCGACGAGGATCAGGATCAGCCGCTCCGCCCGCGACAGTTCTCGCTCGCTTTGCTGTAGCTCCGAGGCCCCGGCCGCGGTGCGTCGGGGCGCGCGCGGGGAGCCGCTCATGACGCCCAAGCCCTCGCGCCGAGCGGTTCGTGCCAAAGCAGGTGCGCTTTGCGCTTCGCCGCTCTCACGCCGACGCCTCCAGCAACTGGCGGTAATCCGCAGCCGTCGCCGCGCGCGGATTACTGGCGTGGCAATGATCTTGCAGCGCGTGCGCGATCACCGCTTCGAATGTGTCCGAGCCGATCCCCATGGCCGAAAGCCCCGACGGCAGACCGATCCGCGCGTTGAGCGCGCGGATTGCGCGGGCCAGCTCCGCGCCGTCGGCACAGCCGAACACCGCCGCCACCGCGCGCACCTTGTCCGGCACCGCCGCTTCGTTGAACTTCACCACCTCCGGCAGCAGCACGGCGTTCAAGGTCCCGTGGTGCGGGTTGACCGGCAACTCGCCCAGCGCGTGCGACAGCGAATGCACCGCACCCAAGCCCTTCTGGAAGGCAAGCGCGCCCTGCATCGACGCGCTCATCATCTGCCAACGCGCCTCGCGGTCTGTGCCGTCGGCCACTGCGCGCTCGATGTGCGCCACCGCGCGGCGCAGGCCATCGAGCGCAATCGCGTCGGCCACCGGATTGATCGCCTTCGACAAAAAAGTCTCGATGCAATGCGCGACCGCGTCCATGCCGGTCGCCGCGGTGAGCTTGGGCGGCAGGCCGAAGGTCAACTCCGGATCGAGGATGGCCGCACGCGGCACCAGATGCCAGGAGTGGAAGCCCAGCTTGCGCCCGTCGTTGAGAATGATGATCGCGCCGCGCGCGACTTCGCTGCCGGTGCCCGCCGTCGTCGGGATCGCAATCAGCGGCGCCACTTGCGCGGTGATGCGCGGGCTGCCGCCGAGAATCGTTGCATAGCGCGCCAGTGGCTCAGGATGCGTGGCGCGGATCGCCACCCCCTTGGCCAAGTCGATCGACGAGCCGCCGCCGAGCGCGATCAGCCCATCGGCGGCATGCGGGCGATACACCGCCACCGCCTGCTCGACCGCCGCCTCGGTCGGGTTCGACGGCGTGCCGTCGAACACCGCAGCCGTCAGATCGCCCAACGCCTCTTGCAGCCGTGCCAGCAGCCCAGCCGCTGCCACACCACGGTCGGTGCATACCAGCGGCCGACGAATGCCCACCCGCTCGCACTCCGCCCGCACCAGGCGCACCGCGCCGAAGTCGAACTGCACCTGCGTGATGTAGTTGATCGTAGCCACGGCGGGCTTCCTTCAGTTGCTGCGCCTGCAACGAGCAGGCGGCTTGGATCGCTCGCGGGACTGTAACGAACAAGCGCGCTGGCGGCTACGCGGCAGAGCATGGCCGCTCGCCGAGGCGCCACAGCAGCGACAAGCTGTGCGGCTTGCCGATAGTCACGCCCGACGTTACTATCGCCTATGCCGATCCGGTCGTTCAAGTCGTCCGACACCGAGGCACTGTTCGCCCTGAAGCGCGTGGCGCGCTTCGTCAACATCGAACGCCCCGCGCTGCGCAAGCTCAAGCAACTGGACCTCGCCCGCTCTCTGGACGACTTGCGTGCACCGCCCGCCAACCGACTGGAGCCGCTCCAGGGCGATCGCCGCGGCCAGTGGAGCATCCGCGTCAACGACCAGTTCCCCGTCTGCTTTCGCTGGACGGGGCGCGATGCCGAGGACGTCGAGATCGTCGACTATCACTAGGACTGCGAACGATGAGCAAGAGCCTGAAACCCGTATCGCCCGGCGAGATGCTCGCCGAGGAGTTTCTCAAGCCGCTCGCGATGAGCAACTACCGGCTGGCCAAAGAGATTGGCGTGCCCGCGCAGCGAATCGGCGAGATCGTCGCCGGCCGGCGCGGGATCACCGCCGACACCGACCTGCGGCTGTGTCGCTTCTTCGGTCTATCCGACGGCTGGTGGCTGCGCCTGCAAGCCGACTACGACACGGCACTCGCGAAGGCGGCGCTCGCCAAGTCGTTGGCGAAGATCAGGCCTTGGCAAGAGCGAGCTGCGCCGACCGCGGCGGGTTGATCCGCCAAAAACAAATCGAGCCTGGAACCTTTTCCGCTTTTTCCTCGACGCTTGACAGGAGTCGGCTAATGGGTGGCCCCTTTCCCCTGTTGACCTAATGACGCTTGATCCCCTTTTCCACTGAAAAAGGCGACGGTCACACGCGAAATCGCCCACGCTAAAGAGGCAAATAGCGGGACAGCAAACAATCCCGCCATGAAAAGCAACAGAAGCCAACTGACGAGCAGCAGAACAACGACCGCGATAAGCGCGACTAGCCGCTGACGTGCGAGGACGACCTGGTCGGAAGCGGATGAATTGCGCATCTGGACCCTTTCTTTCCGAGAAAGCCACGCCTGTACGCAGCTTTGTTGGTCCAGAGCAGATACTCAGCCCATCACGTACTTCAAAACGACGACGAATTGAACCTATTCGAATCCAAAACTCGTGTCAATACACCCCCGGCTTTTGTGCGCTGCTTCGTTGCTTTTGTGAAGCGCTTCTTAGTTGGCGTCATCGACCAAGCTGGCCGCAGTTCCCCGTGCTCGGCGAGGTTTGCCTTCTCCACGCGTCGACTACGCTTGTACTCGCACTCTTCAGGCGTGGCGCACGCGGCCTCCCTACCCCCCCAACCTCTCCGCCAACCTCTGCCGCGTCGCCACCAGCGCCCCCGGCAGCCCTTGCTTCAACTGGTCGAACAACTGCGCGTGCGAGTCGAGTTCCTGCCGCCACTGCGCGCCGTCCACGGAGACGATCTTCTCGTAGTCGCCGCGCGGTAGCGCCAGCCCGTCCCAACGCAGGTCCTCAAAGCGTGGCGTGATGCCGAAGACGTGCTCGGCGCCTTGTCCGCGCCCTTCGATGCGCTCGACCATCCAGGCGAGCACGCGCATGTTCTCGCCGAAGCCCGGCCACAGGAACTTGCCGTTCTCATCCGTGCGGAACCAGTTGACGCAGAAGATGCCCGGCAGCTTGGCGCCGGCCGCTTGCAGCTTTTCGCCCAGCTCCAGCCAGTGCAGGAAGTACTCGGGCATGTTGTAGCCGCAGAAGGGCAGCATCGCAAAGGGGTCGCGCCGCAGCACGCCCTGCGCGCCGGCGGCGGCGGCGGTGGTTTCGGAGCCCATCGTCGCAGCCATGTACACGCCCTCGGTCCAGCTGCGCGCCTCGGTCACCAGCGGCACGGTGTTCGAGCGCCGGCCGCCAAAGACAAAGGCGTCGATCGCGACACCATCCGGGTTGTCCCAGTCGGCGTCGATCACCGGGCACTGATGCGCCGGCGCCGTGAAGCGTGCGTTGGGGTGCGCGGCCTTGCGGCCGCTGCTTTGGCCTAACTCCGGCGTCCAGTCCTTGCCCTGCCAGTCGATCAGGTGCGCGGGCGCCGGGCCCATGCCCTCCCACCACACGTCGCCGTCGTCGGTCAGCGCGACGTTGGTGAAGATCACGTTCGAATGCAGCATCGCCATCGCGTTGGCGTTGGTCTTGACCGAGGTGCCGGGCGCCACACCAAAGAGGCCCGCCTCCGGGTTGATCGCGTACAGCCGCCCGTCCTTGCCCGGCTTGATCCAGGCGATGTCGTCGCCCACCATGTTGACCTTCCAGCCCTCGAAGGCGGGCGGCGGGATCAGCATCGCAAAGTTGGTCTTGCCGCAGGCCGAGGGGAAGGCCGCGCCCACGTGGTACTTCTTGCCCTGCGGCGAGGTCAGCGACAGGATGAGCATGTGCTCGGCAAGCCAGCCCTGCTCGCGCCCCATCACCGAGGCGATGCGCAGCGCCAGGCACTTCTTGCCGAGCAGTGCATTGCCGCCGTAGCCGGAGCCGAAGCTCCAGATCTCGCGCGTGGCCGGGTAGTGGACGATGTACTTGGTCGGGTTGCAGGGCCAGGGCACATCGCGCTCGCCCGCCGCCAGCGGCTTGCCGACCGAATGCACGCAGGGCACGAAAGCGCCGTCCTCGCCCAGCACGTCAAAGACGGCGCGGCCCATGCGGGTCATGATCCGCATGTTCACCGCCACATAGGCGCTGTCGGTCAGTTCGATGCCGATCTGCGCGATATGGCTGCCCAGCGGCCCCATCGAAAACGGCACCACGTAGAGCGTGCGGCCGCGCATGCAGCCGGCAAAAAGGCCGCTTAACGTGGCGCGCATCTCGGCCGGCGCCATCCAGTTGTTGGTCGGGCCGGCGTCTTCGCGCTTCTCCGAGCAGATAAAGGTGCGGTCCTCGACCCGCGCCACATCGGTCGGGTCGGACAGCGCGAGAAACGAGTTCGGCCGCTTGGCCGGGTTCAACTTGCGGAAGGTGCCGGCGGCGACCAGCTCTTCGCAAAAGCGGTCGTACTCGGCCTGCGAGCCGTCGCACCAGACCACGCGGTCGGGCTGCACCAGTTGCGCGATCTCCTGCACCCAGGCAATCACTTTCTTGTGCTTGACGTAGGCGGGCGGGTTGACGTTGATGGTGGCGACGGCGCTCATGGTGGCTCGGGGATCGGGGATCGAGGATCGGGGTTGATCGGACGGTGTAGGCTGGACGCGCCCCGCGAGTTCCGGGCCTTGGTCGGGCCCGCGGCGCGGCGCAGCACTAGGGGGCGAGGATTTTACTGCCGCACCGCACGCGCCGCGATGGGACAAACCTCACAGTGCCACCGATGCGCATTGCCGTACTTGACGACTATCAGGGCTTTACGCCGCATTTGTCGTGCTTTGGCCGGCTGGCCGGGCACGAGGTCAAGGTGTTCGAGCATCCGGCGCGCGGTCAGGGGCAACTGGCCGCAAGGCTGGCGGACTTCGACGCGCTCGTTTTGATCCGCGAGCGCACGCGAATCGACGCTGCACTGCTCTCCAAGTTGCCGCGGCTGCGGTTGATTGGCCAAACCGGCAAGGTCGGCCCGCATCTCGATCTGGACGCCTGCACCGCGCGCGGCGTGGTGGTCACGGAATCGAGCGGCTATCCGCACGCGACTGCGGAGTTTGCGTGGCTCTTGATCTTGGCGGCGCTGCGCCGGCTCCCCGCTTACATGCCCAATCTGTACGCGGGCCGCTGGCAGCAAAGCGTGCCGCCGCGCGCGGGCTGGCCGCTCGCGGGGCTGGGCGAGTCGCTGCACGGCAAGGCGCTTGGCGTGTGGGGCTACGGGCGGATCGGCAAACTCGTCGCGGGCTACGGCCGCGCCTTTGGCATGTGCGTGCAGGTGCATGGGCGCGCGGCGTCTCTGCAAGCGGCGGTAGCCGACGGGCTGCTTGCCGTTGAGAACAAGCAGACTTTTTTCGCGAGAAGCGACGTGCTCACGTTGCATCTGCGCCTGACCGATTCGACCCGCGGCTGCGTGACCGCCAATGATCTCGCCGCGATGCAGCCCACGGCGCTAATCGTCAACACCAGCCGCGCGGAGCTGATCGAGCCGGGCGCGCTCGCCGCCGCGCTGCAAGCTGGCCGACCCGGGCTGGCCGCCGTCGATGTCTATGAGCGCGAGCCGCTGGCGGGCGAGCGCTGGACTGAGGAGCCGCTGCTCAAACTGCCCAACGCGATCTGCACGCCGCATCTGGGCTTTACCGAGCGGCAGTCGTACGAAGCGCTGCTGGGCGGGGCGTTCGACAATCTGGTCGCGTATACGCAGGGGGCGCCGGTGAATGTCGCCAATCCTGCCGCGGTCGAAAGGCTGCGCTAACCGCCCGCTCCGTCGTTCCCGCGGAAGCGGGAACCCAGGGTTCGCGTGAGGCCGCTGGGTTCCCGCTTCCGCGGGAACGACGGCATGAACAAAAAAGGGCCGGTCGCGTGACCGGCCCCAAGCAATCCGAGACTGGCGGCGTCAGCCCAGCGGCATCACTTCGGTCGCCTGCGGGCCTTTTTGGCCCTGGCCGACCTGGAACTCGACGCGCTGGCTTTCCTTCAGCGAGCGGAAGCCCTTGGCCTTGATGCCCGAGTAATGGACGAACAGGTCGTTGCCGCCGTCGTCCGGCTTGATGAACCCGAAACCCTTGGTCTCGTTAAACCACTTCACGGTGCCTGTCGGCATGGATCGAAAACCTCCTGAAACAACGCGGGATGCGCCCGCGGCGCGGCAGATGGCAGGTGCGGACGTGCTGGGGAGACTTGCGACAGGGACACTCGTGGTGTTGCCGAACTAGCTCGTAGCGCCGGATCACGCAGCGCAATTCAACTGCACGCGGAAAACTACACCCGGCGCGGCGCGCGCGCTAGAGGAAATCGCGCTGCCTGCCTAAGGCTTTACCCTGATTGGGTGATTCGCCGCAGCGCGCGGTACAGCACGCCGACGACCATCACCAGCACCACCATGCGGATCGCATGGAACGCGGTGACCACCGGTGCGCCCAGCTTGAGCACCTTGGCGGTGATCGCCATCTCGCCGATGCCGCCGGGCGTGGTGGCGAGGATCGCGGTCGCGGTCGCCAGCCCCGCGTGCGCGGCGACCCACGCGCCGAAGACCGCCGCCACCGCCAAATAGCCGAGCGTGATCGCCGCCACCGCCGCGAGGTACTTCGGCGCCGCTCGAAAGAACTCCGGCGAGAAGCGAGTGCCGAGCGCGATGCCGATCAGCAACTGGCCGAGGTTGACGACCGCGGTCGGCAGGGCTGTAAAGCTGTAGCCCCCGGCGGTGATCGCCGCGGTGACGACCAGCGGCCCGATCATGAACACGTTGGGCGCGCGCAGGCGCCGCAGCACCAACGCCGCGCCGCCGGTGACCGCAACCAGCACGGCAAATCCCATCCAGTCGAACTTCGCCGCCGCCGGCGTGTACGGGTCCGCGCCGGACACGCCGGCAAACTGCAACGCAGACGGGACGATCAGCGCCACCAGCATGATCCGCAGGCTATGCGCCGCAGCCACGCGGTCCACCCGCCCGCCGTGGCGCTCGGCCTGCGCGGCCATTTCGCTGGCGCCGCCGATGGCCATCGCAAAGAAACAGGTGGTGCCGCTTTCGCCGGTCGCGCGCGCCAACAGCCAGGCGCCGGCCGCGCCCAGCACGATGCAGAACAGCAAATTGAGCGCGATCCACGGAGCAAGTGCGGCGATCTGCCGCGCCACCTCCGGCGTGAAGTAGAGGCCGAGCGCCACGCCGATGATCCACTGCCCCGCGTCGCGCGCGTGCGGCAGGCTCGCCAGGTGCGCGCCCGCCATGTTGACCGCGGCAATCGCCAGCAGCGGCCCGGTAAACCAGGGCAGCGGTAGATGCGCTATCGCCGCCAGCGCGGCGCCGGCCAAGGCCACCGCCACCGTCTTGGCGATGGCAATCAGTGGCGCGATCAAGGCGCGGCCGCCGCCGCCGCGGCCGGCAGCGCAGCGCCGCGGCGCGCCGCGCCGACCTCGCTCGCCGCCAGCGCAAAGTCGCGCAGCGCGCGGTCGAACTCGGCGCCGCCGACCGTCGGCGCGCTGCGGTGCGTGGCGCCGTCGATCTTCACCAACTGCTTGATCGGCGCGGCAGTGGCAGCGGCCAGCAGGCGGTCGCTCATCGTGTGCGGCACCACGCCGTCGGCCGTGCCGTGGATCAGCAGCAGCGGCTCATCGAGGTGCCGCACGCGCGCCAGCGAGTCGAAGCGCTGCGTGACCACCGTGCCGGCCAGCGGCACCCAGCCCCAGCGGCTGTCGCGCACGATGTCCGGGATGCTGGTGAATGAGGATTCGACGATCACGCCGGCCAGCCCGTCGACCTCGGCGCCGAGCGCGATCGCCATCGCGCCGCCGAGGCTGTAGCCGTAGACGAAGCGCCGCGCCGGGTCGGGCTGGCGCCGCTGCAACTCGGCAAACGCGGCGCGCGCGTCTTCGAGCACGGTCGCCTCCGACGGCAGCAACGGCGTGGAGCGGCCAAAGCCGCGATAGTCAACTGCCAGCACGTTGAAGCCCAGCGCGTGCAGCCGCTCGATGCGGTTGACGCTGCCGTTCAGATTGCGCCGCGCTCCGTGCAGATAGAGCACCGTGGGCGCCGCAGCACCCGCCGGCAGGTACCAGGCGTGCACGTGGTCGCCGTTGGCGAGCGGCAGGTCGTACTGCTGCGTGCCCGCCGGTGCGTCCTGCTGGCCCCAGAGCGTGCTTTTGTCGTTCTGGAAAATCTTCTCGCGCTGCCAGGCGTCGAACGACGCGCAGCCCGCCGCCAACAGCGCCGCGCCCGCCAGCGCCGCGGTGCGCCGGAACATCGTCTTCATCGCGCGGCCGCGCGCTGCTCGCGCCAGACTTTGTAGAGCCAGGGCAGCAGCACCAGCGCCGCCGTCACCGCCAGCAGCGTGGCGCTGATCGGCGAGGTGAGGAACACGCTCGGGTCGCCCTGGCTGATCGCCATTGCGCGGCGGAATTGCGACTCCGCCAGCGGCCCGAGGATCAAACCGATCACCGCCGGCGCCACCGGGAAGCCCCAGCGCCGCATCATGAAGCCGAGCAGCCCGAAGACGTAGAGCATCAGCAGATCGACCGCCGACTGGTGCAGGCTGTACGCGCCGAGCGTGGCAAACACCAGGATGCCCGCGTACAGCAGCGGGCGCGGAATCGACAATACCTTGACCCACAGACCAATCAGCGGCAGGTTCAGGATCAGCAGCAGCACGTTGCCTACGTACATGCTGGCGATCAGCCCCCAGACCAACGCGCCCTGAGTTTCAAACAGCAGCGGCCCCGGTTGCAGGCCGTAGTTCTGGAACGCCGCCAGCAGAATCGCCGCGGTGGCGGAGGTCGGAATGCCGAGTGTCAGCAGCGGCACCAGCACGCCGGTCGAGGCGGCGTTGTTGGCGGCCTCGGGGCCGGCCACGCCTTCGATCGCGCCGTGGCCGAATTCCTCCGGGTGCTTGCTCAGCTTCTTCTCGGTCGCGTAGGACAGAAATGTCGGGATCTCCGCTCCGCCCGCCGGAATCGTGCCGAACGGAAAACCGATCGCCGTGGCCCGCAGCCACGCCGGCCAGGAGCGCTTCCAGTCCGACCTGGACATCCACAGCGACCCGCGCATCGCCTCCAGCGTATCGGTCTGCCGGCTCTGGTAGGCGGCCACGTACAGCGCCTCGCCGACGGCAAACAGGCCCACTGCCAGCACCACCACGTCGATACCGTCGGCGAGTTCCGGCACGCCAAAGGCAAAGCGCATCTGGCCGGTCTGCTCGTCGATGCCCACCAGCCCGAGCAGCAGGCCGACGAAGAGCATGGTCAGCCCGCGCACTGTGGACTGGCCGAGCACCGCCGCCACCGTGACGAAGGCGAACACCATCAGCGCAAAGTATTCGGTCGGGCCGAACTTCAAGGCCAGCTCGACCACCACCGGCGCCAGCAGCGTCAGCAGCACGGTGGCCAGCGTGCCGGCGACGAACGAGCCGATGGCACTCGTCGCCAGCGCCGGCCCGGCGCGGCCGCGCTTGGCCATCTTGTTGCCTTCGAGCGCAGTGGCGATCGAGGCCGACTCGCCCGGCGCGTTGAGCAGGATCGTCGTCGTCGAGCCGCCGTACATCGCGCCGTAGTAGATGCCGGCAAACATGATCAGCGCGCCGGTCGGGTCGAGCTTGACCGTCAGCGGCAGCAGCATCGCCACCGTCAGCGCCGGCCCGACTCCCGGCAGCACGCCGATGAAGGTACCGAGCGTCACGCCGACGAAACCCCACAGCAGGTTCATCGGCGCCAGCGCGGTGCCGAAGCCGGCGAGCAGGGCGCCGAAGGTCTCGCTCATCGCGCCGGGCCACCACGTTTGCCCGCGTCGTTCCCGCGGAAGCGGGAACCCAGCGCGCGCGGCGAAACGCTCTGGGTTCCCGCTTTCGCGGGAACGACAGTCCTCGCCCGGCCTGCGCCGGGGCGACGGGCCAGCGTAGTCATCCTCATAACCCCGCCGCCCCGAGCAGCGGCAGCAGCCAGCCCGCCGGCAGATTGACGTTGAGGAACTTCACGAAGAACAGGAACACCGCCAGCCCGAGCAGCAGCCCCAGCACCGCGTCGCGCACCAGTCGACGGCTGCCAAAGCCGCGCGCCACGCAGGTAAACAACACCGCCGCCGCCAGCACGAAGCCCGCCGTGCCGATCAGCAGCATCTGCGCCAGCAGGCCCGCCGTCACCCAGCCCACGGCCGGCCAACAGAAGGCGTGCTCGCCGCGCGCGGCTGAGTCCTCCGGCACACGGTCGCGAAAACCGCCGGTGAACACCTCCGCCAGCAGCCACAGCGCCAGCACCACCAGCCCAAGCGCGACCGCCTTGGGCACCGCATTCGGCCCCACGCGCGCGTAGCCGCCGCCCTCGGGCAACGCAAACGCGACCACCGTCGCCGCCACACCCACGGCCAGCACGCCGAGCGCAATCAGCAACTCGGCGCGCGGTCCGGTGGCGCCCCAGCGCATCCGCGCCCCTACTTGGTCAGGCCGAGCCGGGCCATGATCCCGGTGATCCGCTGCGTGTCTTCTTCGACAAAGGTCTTGAACGCGTCGCCAGCCAGGAACACCGACTCCCAGCCGAACTTGGCGAGCGTCTCCTTCCACGCCGCCGAATCCACCCCGGCGCGGATCGCGGCGATCAGCGCATCGCGCTGCGCGGTGGTAATGCCCGGCGCGCCGAAGATGCCGCGCCAGTTGCCCAGCACCACTTCGTACCCGAGTTGCTTAAGCGACGGGATGCCGTCCTGCGCGGTCGGCGCCGACACCGCCAGCGCGCGCATCCGCCCGCCCTTGATGTGCTCGGCAAACTCGCCAAGGCCCGAGATGCCCACCGTCACGTGGCCACCGACGATGTTGGCCACCGCGTCGCCGCCACCCTTGGCCGCGACGTAATTGACCTTGGTCGGATCGACCCCGGCAGCGCGCGCGATCAGGCCGGCCAGAATGTGGTCGCTGCCGCCGGCCGAGCCGCCGTGCCAGGAGATCTTGCCCGGGTCGGCGCGGAACGCCGCCAGCAACTCGGCCAGCGTCTTGTACGGCGACTTGGCCGGCACCACCACCACCAGGTACTCGCTCGTCAGGCGCGCCAGCGGCGTCACCATCGTCAGGTTGACCGCCGACCGGTTCAGCACGATGCCGCCCACCATCACCATGCCGCCCATCATCACCGCGTTGGGGTCGCCCTTGGCGCCGTTGATGAACTGCGCCAGGCCGATGGCGCCGGCGGCCCCACCCTTGTTCTCGAACTGCACGTTCTGCACCGCCTTGGCCGACTGCATCGCCGCGCCCAGCGTGCGGCCGGTCTGATCCCAGCCGCCGCCGGGGTTGGCCGGGATCATCATCTTCAGCGTCCCGATCGCCTGCGCGTGGGCAGTGAGCGGCAGTTGCGCGACGGCGAAGGCCGCCGCCGCGCCGAGGGAAAAGTCACGACGTTTCACGCAAGTCTCCTTGTCCGTTGAACCGCGCTCTAGTTACACGACTTGCCGGCGCGATGGCCGATCATCGTAGCAGCGGTTACGGTGCAAGGAGAATCCGCGTGGCCTTATTCCATTTCTACTTCAGTCGGATAACCAAGGCCCGTCATTCCCGCGCAAGCGGGAATCCAGCGGGTTCCTCGACCAAGGCTGGGTTCCCGCTTGCGCGGGAACGACGAAAGCAGCTTCATGAAGCGAGAGTGGAGTTACGCGCCGATGTGCAACTGGTAGACCGCACCGCCGGAAAACGTGCAGCGCCCGGACCCCTGCGTGTTGCTGTTCATCGTGTACTCACAGTTGGCGTAGCCGCCGCGCGCGCCGTAGGCGCTGGCCACGCCGCTGCGGCCGTTGGCACCCCCGGTGCGGGTGGCCTCACCCGACATCGTCTCGCCACCCACGTTGAGCGTGAACGTACCCTTGCCGTTGAGGTTGCTGGTCACCGTGCCGCTCAACATGCCGGTGCCGGCAGCGGCTTCGTTGGTCGGGTACAGGCGCACCGGCAGCGTGAGGTTCGTGGGCGGCGGCGCGACTACCACCGCGGGCGCGGGCGCCGCCGGGTAGGCCGGTGTGCCATCGGGGTTCAGAGGGACGACCACGCATCCGGTCAGCGCAACGCCAGCCACGAGGCCTGCGCTCAAAGCACCGATCCGCTTGCGATTTGTCATTGCCTTGCTCCAGGTAGGCGGGCACATGCCCGCGGAACAAAGCTTCGCGGCGGCGGGGCGCGGCGCTCAAGCCGCATGCATGCAGTGCCGCGCGTCGCGCCCGGCAGTAGCGTGAAGCGAAACCCAGGCTCAATCCGCCCGCAGCGCGTCGACGATCTTCATACGGCTCGCCTTGATCGCCGGCAGCACGCCGCCGACGAAGCCCATCACCAGCGCAAATGCCAGCGACTGAGCGACGATCTTCGGCGTCAGCGTGAAGCCGAAGGCGAGTTCGGAGAACGACGAGAAGTTGGTCGTCGAGATCGTGATCGCGGTCAGGAAGCTCGCGAAGAAGAGGCCGAGCAGCCCGCCCACCAGCGCCAGCAACAGCGATTCGCCAAGGAACGCCGTCAGGATCGAACGGCGCTGAAAACCCAGCGCGCGCAGCGTGCCGACTTCGCGCGTGCGGGTGGCGACCGCCGCATACATCGTGATCGTCGCGCCGATCATCGCGCCGAGCGAGAAAATAATCGACAGCGCCAGCCCCAGATAGCTGATGAAGTCCGACAGGCTCTTGGACTGGTCTTCGTAGAACTTGCGCTCGCGGCGGATATCGACCTTCAGCCGCGGGTCTTCGTCGAGCCGCTGCTTGAGCGCGTCGAATGCGGCGGGCGAGGACAGCCTGGCGATCAGCGACGAGTACGAAATCCGCCGGAACGCCTGGATCATCTGCTCCACGTCGCCCCAGATCTCGGAGTCGAACGCGGTCTTGCCGGCATCGAACACCCCGACCACCGTCCACTTGCGCCCGGCAAACGACAACTGCTGGCCGATCTCCACGCCCGCAAATTGCCGCGCAACCGAGGCGCCGACCACGATCTCGCTCGACCCCGGCGTGAACATCCGTCCCTGCACGATTCTCACCTGCGGCCGCAGCGTGAGGCCCATCGGCGGCACGCCGCGCACGACCACGTTGCTGCGCTTGGTCGGCTGATCGCGCTTGGGCAACGAGTTCAACACCACCACCTCCTTGGACACCAACGGCTCGCCGCTGGCGCCGCGCGCGACTTCGGGTGACGCCTCTACCAGCGCCGCCTGATCGCGCAGCAGGCCGCTCTGCACTTCGGTCTGGCTGCCCTGGCGGATCACGATCACGTTGTCCGCCGCGCCGGTGCCGACCAGCGTGGCTTTGAGGCCGGCGTCGAGCATCAGCACCGCGGCGAACACGAACACGACGAGTGCCATGCCGCCGGCGGTGAGCCCGGTGGTGAGCTTGCGCACCCACAGGTTACGGGCGATGTAGTTGAGCGGGATGTTCATCGTCGGCTACCGGTCGTGCCGCCGTGCGCGGGGGACTTCGGGCCAACGGTCTTCC
Source organism: Betaproteobacteria bacterium (assembly GCA_046316025.1). GTDB lineage: Bacteria > Pseudomonadota > Gammaproteobacteria > Burkholderiales > Burkholderiaceae_F > JAJTHJ01. The sequence goes on from JBKCXU010000048.1 coordinate 23,264, forward strand.
CTCACCCGGCCGCTCCGCGGCCACCCTCTCCCGGGGGGAGAGGGTTTTGAAGCCCCTCTCCCCCTGGGAGAGGGGTTGGGGTGAGGGAGGAACGCCGCATGCGAAGTCTTGCTTGTGCGGCAGCAACAGAACCCGTTTCAGGAACCGCGCCGTCCCCTCTCCGCGTTACGCCTCCCGCGATTGCGGTCGGCAGGCGCCCGCGAACCCGGCACACTGGGCGCCACGCGGGGCGTATCGTCGCCGACAAGGACCTTGCCGCCCTCGGCCACCAGATCGCCGACGGCTCGGGGCAAAGTTTTCGGGGTGCGGCGGATCGAGATCGATTTCATGCTGTCCTCGCGGGGTTGAGATTGCAGCCTGCGCCGTTCCCCATTGCGCATCTGTGCGCCATCGAACACAACGGGCGGCCGCCTGCCTATACTTTTGCCGTCACACGGCCACAACCGGAAGCAGCGCCGCGCATCGATGCCAGGGAAGCTCCGATGACCGCCCCCAACGACCCTCGCCAGAACCAACTGCTGGCCGCGCTGCCCGAAGCCGAACTTGCGCGCTGGCGGCCGCACCTCGAAGCGGTGGACCTGCCGCTGGGCAAAGCGCTGTACGAATCCGGCGGCAAGCTCACCCACGTGGTCTTCCCGACCACGGCCATCGTCTCGCTGCTGTACGTGATGGAAGACGGCGCCTCGGCTGAGATCGCCGTGGTGGGACACGAAGGCATCGTCGGAATCTCGCTTTTCATGGGCGGCGACTCCACCCCCAGCCGGGCGGTCGTGCAAAGCGCCGGCCGCGGCTTTCGCCTGCGGGCCGGCCTGATGATGCAGGAGTTCGACCGCGCCGGCCCGGTACTGCATCTGCTGTTGCGCTACACGCAGGCGCTGATCACGCAAATGGCGCAGACCGCCGTGTGCAACCGGCATCATTCGCTCGACCAGCAGTTGTGCCGCTGGCTGCTGCTGAGCCTGGATCGCCTGCATTCGGACGAGCTGGTGATGACGCAGGAGTTGATCGCCAACATGCTGGGCGTGCGCCGCGAAGGCGTGACCGAGGCGGCCGGCGCGCTGCAAAAGGCCGGGTTGATCCGCTACCGGCGCGGCCGCATTACCGTGCTCGACCGCGCCGGCCTCGAGCGGCGTACCTGCGAGTGCTACGCGGTCGTCAAGCGCGAATACGATCGCCTGCTGCCGGCGGCGATGGCGAGCTGACCGGCCACGCCCCGCGAGCCCGCGGTGGCGGGCGGCCAAACATGATCCGGATCGACCTGCGCATCGGCCTGAGCTACGAAATCGACGCCGACGGCGCCGATTTCGTTTTCAACGTCCACGCCGCGCGCACGGCCCGGCAGCGCCTGTCGGCCGAGACCTTGCAGCTGGACCCGCCGCTTGCCTCAACGCTCCACACCGACGCCGTCACCGGCAACCGCAGGCTGCGCCTGCATGCCCTGGCCGGCGCGCTGCGTCTTGAGTACGCGGTGGTGGTGGAGTTGGATCATCGCCGCGCCGACCCCGCGCAACTGGCCGAAGTCCCGGTGCAGGACCTCCCGCCCCATGTGCTCGGTTATCTGTACGCGAGCCGCTACTGCCAGTCGGACCTGCTGACCAAGCTGGCGGCGGACGAGTTCGGCAAGCTGCCGCGCGGCCATGCGCGGGTGCAGGCCATCGCCGACTGGGTGCACCGGCACGTCGCCTTCACCCCCAACAGTTCCAACGCCAGCACCTCGGCGCTGGACACGCTGGCCGCGCGCGTGGGCGTGTGCCGCGACTTCGCGCACCTCATGATCGCGCTGTGCCGCGCGGTCGGCGTGCCGGCGCGCTTCGTCACCGGCACCGACTACGGCGCCGACCCGGCCCTGGGCCCATCGGACTTCCACGCCTATGTCGAGGCCTATCTGGGCGAACGCTGGGTCATCTTCGATCCGGCCGGCACCGGGATCCCGATGGGCTATGTGCGCATCGGCACCGGGCGCGACGCGGCGGATGTCGCCTTCGCCACGGTGTTTGGCGGCGTGGTCACCCACGCGCCGACCGTGCGCGCCACCGCGCTGGCGGACGCGGCGCGCGGCATCGTGTTGCCGCACCCTTGTGGCGAGGCGCTGTGCACCGACGACGGTGCCGAGCCGACGGGCAGCACATCGGCCGCAGTCGCCAGCAGCCAGGGACACACAAGAACTTGACGTCTTCCCGACTACGCCGGACGCCGGGACGCGAGCAACCGCCGTCCCTCACCTGACTCTCCCCACCACCCTATCCAGAAACGTCGGGGCATTGGAGCGCACCGCCCCCACCCCGGCCCTCCCCCGCAGGCGGGGGAGGGAGACAACCCCCTCCCCTGCGACGCGGGGGAGGGATGGGGTGGGGGCGTGAGCGCCCGAGCCTCGTACGGTTCCTGGATAAGGGCTGGGGTTAGGCAAGATCGTCGCCCCGAGGTAATCCACTTCACTTCGACAGACGCTCTAAACACGCACCGGCCCCACCAACACCAGGTTGAACACCGACGAGTCGACGCCCACGAGCTGCCGCAGCTTGTCGTCGGCCACCACCGAGACGCGGTCGCCATAGCGCCGCAGGCGCGCCAGTAGTCGTTGCAAGTGCGGCGCCTCGGCCGCGTGCAGGGCCTCGATGTGCAGCGTCAACGTGGTCGGCGTGCGCGCCAGCAGGCGCTCCAGCGGACGCGCGGCGCGGCGGAAGAAGCGCGGCTCCAGCAGCCCGCGCAGGATCAGCGACACGGCCGGCACCGGCTCGTGGACCACGTGCAGCGCCGCGCGGCCGGCTTCCAGGTAACGCGCGAGTGCGGCACGCAGTGCGGCCAACGACGGCCCGACCACCACCGGCGCCAGGGCGGGTATCAGGCGCCGCCGCGCGTAGTCCGCCATCGACAGCGCGACGATCCAGTCGGCGATCACCCAGGGCAGATCGCGCGGTGAAGTCCAGGGCAGCGAGCGCGCAAAGGCCAGCCAGCGGCGCGGCCCGCCGCGCAGCACGCCGCGCGTGAGCAGGCGCCAGACGATGTGCCGCGTCTCGCGCGGGGTGAAGTCGCCGGCGTACAGCGCGTCGCGCAGGTAGCGGCGCTTGTTGCGCACCCGCTCGGCGATCGCGGCGTCGGTCAGCAGCGCGCCGTAGAACTCGACGTAGCGCGCCACCATCGCGTCGTAGTCCATTTGCAGCGGCACGATGTTGGTGCCGGCCTGGGTGTTGTCGCAGTGAGTGTCGGGTGCGCGCAGGCGGCCGGCGCGCTCCAGGCGTTCGTAAAGCGGCGTGCGCGGCAGCGCGTGCAGCAGGCCGACCATCGCCGACTGGATGCCGGCAGCCATGATGAACTCGCGCTGCCGGTCGAAGGTCGCCAACGTGTCGTTGTCGAAGCCGACGATGAAGCCGGCCAGCACGTCGATGCCCTGCGCATAGATGCGCCGCACGTCGGCCAGGATGTCGCCGCCGGTGTTCTGCGTTTTCAGGGTCTCTTTCAGGCTCGCTTCGTCGGTGGTCTCGATGCCGATGAAGACCCAGGAGAAGTTGGCCGCGCGGAAGCGCCGCAGCAGCTCCGCATCGCGCGCCAGATTGAGCGAGGCCTCGGTGCCGAAGCCGAAGCGGTAGCCGTGGCGGCGCTGGTAGTCGGCCAGGTAGTCGAGCAGTTCCAGCGCCCGCGGGCGGTGGCCGATCAGGTTGTCGTCGACAAAGAAGACGCGCCGCACGCCTTGCGCGCGCAGCACGTCGAGTTCGCGCCCGATCTGCTCCAGGCTCTTGACCCGCGGGCGGCGGCCGAACATCACGATGATGTCGCAGAACTCGCAGCGAAACGGGCAGCCGCGCGAGAACTGGATCGAGGCCATCGAGTAGCGGTCCAGCGCCAGCAGGTCGAAGCGCGGCGTGGGCGAGTCGGTCAACTCCACGGTGCCCAGTTCGCGGTACAGCCTCTGCGGCATGCGGGCCTCGTAGGCGCGGCAGAAATTCGGCCAGATGTACTCGGCCTCGCCGGCGATCACCGTATCGGCGAGTTCCGCGTACTTTTCCGGGCACAGCGAGGCGTAGCTGCCGCCGGCCACCACGTAGTAGCCCTGCGCCTTGTAGTAGCGCAGCAGCTCGGTCTGGCGCGCGAACTGCACCCCCATGCCGCAGATGCCGACGATGTCCGCCTCGGGCGCGAGCGGCAGCGTCTGCACGTTCTCGTCGACGATCTCGACCTCCCAGTGCGGCGGGCAGAGGGCTGCCAGCGTCGCCAGGCCCAGCGGCGGATTGGTGCTGCGCCGTCCGGGCAGCACCTCGTCGATGGCCCATTTGAAGGTCCAGAAACTTTCCGGGAACTTCGGGTTGATGAGCAGCAGGCGCATGCGGCGAACTCCGGAGACGGGCGCCGCATCCGGCGTGGGGCACGAACTACCCCGACCCTCGCGGTACGCACGAGGCGGAGATTCGGCGCCGCACCGCCGACCGTCTGTTCGCTAGCGCACATTCGCGGTAGCGCGTGCCTCGCGTCTCGGTACGTTGGCGCACCGACGCCGCGCGCCCCTGCGCCTACGGTGCGAGTGGGTCGAGGCGCCCTGCCCCGCAGGCGCCGGATCGATCGGGAAGAATGCATGCGTCCATTCGCCTTGGAACACAGCCCGGCTGGGTTTCGCGCCGACATCTTGCTGCACGGTGCCGCCACCGTGGCGCTGGCGGCAGTGCTGCTGCTGGGCGGGCCGCGGCCCCGTGCGCTGGAACTGGCGGCGTTGGCGCTGGCCGGACTGGGCGGCTGGACGCTCGTCGAGTACGTGGTGCATCGCTTCGTGCTGCACGGCGTGCCACCGTTTCGCGGCTGGCACATGCAGCACCACCAGCGGCCGCACGCGCTGCTCGGCACACCGACCGTCGTCAGCATTGCGGCCATCGGCCTGCTGCTCTTCCTGCCGGCCCTGCTGCTGGGCGATCTGTGGCGCGCCTGCGCACTGACTCTGGGGCTCACGGCCGGCTATCTGGCTTACACGCTCACCCACCACGCCACCCACCACCGCGCCGCCCGCAGCCCTTGGCTTGCGCACCGCAAGCACTGGCATGCCACGCATCACCACGGCAAGCAGCCGGGCTGCTACGGCGTGACCAGCGGCTTTTGGGACGTTGTGTTCGGCACCACGCCCAAGACTTTCCCGTCGCGGCCCGCTCGCGGACCGGTTTGATCGTTCATCGCTCGCTTACATCCACCCCGAAGGACCACACCATGCTGACCCGCACCCATGCCTCCAACGTCAAGCCGCTGGCACCGGCCGACCGCAAACCGCTGATGCTGGACGGCGCGGCGCTCGACGCCGCGCGCCGCAACCCGCCGGCGGCCGACCCGCCCTCGGCCGAAGACGCGCAGTGGCGCGACGCGCTGATCGCGCTGCTCAACGACGCGCTGGCGACCGAACTCGTCTGCATGCTGCGCTACAAGCGCCATCACTTCACCGCTCGTGGTCTGGAGTCGCTCAAGATCGGCGAGGAGTTTCTGGCCCATGCGCGCAAGGAGGCGGTGCACGCCGACCGCCTGGCGCAACGCATCGTGCAACTGGGCGGCGAGCCGGACTTCGCGCCCGACACCTTGAGCCGCCGCAGCCATGCCGCCTACGACGAGTCGCGCGAACTGCGCGCGATGATCGAGGCCAACCTCGTTGCCGAGCGCATCGCCGTCGAAAGCTACAGCCAGAGCATCGCGCTGGTCGGCGCCCGCGACCCCAGCACGCGCCGCCTGCTCGAAGACATCCTGGCCGACGAGCAGGAGCACGCCGAGGAGTTGCGCGGCTGGCTGGCGGACTGACCGACCCGTGCGACTGCCGCCACCGCGACGGTAGTCGCCGCTGAGGTCGCCGCTGAGCGGCCTTTTTCCACCGGTGCCGCCGCGCGAGCGCGGTCGGCACCGACTTCGCGGCACTTCCACTTCCGACAGGAGTCGATATGAACTGGGATCGCATTCAAGGCAATTGGAAACAAGTCACCGGCAAGGCCAAGGTGCAGTGGGGCAAGCTGACCGACAGCGACTTCGAAGTCGTGGCCGGGCGGCGCGAGCAACTGGCCGGCAAGATCCAGGAACGCTACGGCGTGGCCAAGGAAGAAGCCGAACGGCAGCTCACCGAATGGCAAGACCAGGCGAACGAGTCGTGGTTCGAGGCGGAAAAGAAGCGCGAGCATTGAGCGCTTCGCCACGAGCATCGGCAATAGCGCCCTCATCCGGCGCCTGCGGTGTCAGCCTCTCACCCAACGAGAGGCAGATGCATGCCGCCGCAAGCCGACTTCGGCCCACGAGCCACGCCCCCACCCCAACCCTCCCCCGCAGGCGGGGGAGGGAGTAACCCGCTCCCCTGCGAAGCGGGGGAGGGGGGCGTGGCTGCCGAACTTCGCTGGCGTTCCCGGAAAAAGGGGCGGTGGGTTCCTTGACCGCTTGAGCAAGCGCGCCAGCACCGAAGCCCCACATGCAACAGCGCCCCGGGTTCGCAAGCGAACCCGGGGCGCTGTCGTTTTAGAGCGGAGCGCGCAGCGCCGCAGCCGGCGCGCGCCCCAACACGCGTTACTTGATCCGCATGTCGTTCTTGACGGACTTGACGCCGCCCACGCCACGCGCGACCTCGACGGCCTTGGTGGCCGCAGCCGACGAGCTGACGAAGCCACTCAGTTGCACCACACCCTTGAAGGTCTCGACATTGATCTCGGCGACCTTGAGCGAGGGCTCATTCAAAATCGCCGCCTTGACCTTGCTGGTGATGACCGTGTCGTCGACGTATTCGCCGGTGCCTTCAGTCTGCGGCGTCGAGGCGCAACCGACGGCGGTGAGCGTGGTCGCGGCGATGAATACCGCGGAGACGAGATTGACGAGATGTTTCATGAAGGATTCTCCTGAAGTGGATGGAAGGAAGCGCCACGCCTTCGCGGCCGGACTAGCCGGCGCGTCGGGTCAGCGCGTGAAAAAGGATCAGCAACAGCGCCGCCCCGACCACGGCGACGAGCAGGCTGTAGAAGTTGAAGCCGGTGACCCCGGCAAAGCCAAACGTCGTGAAGACCCAGCCGCCGACCACCGCGCCGACAATGCCCAGCACGATATCCATCAGCAGCCCCTGGCCGCTGCTGTTCACGAGTCTGCTGGCGATGAAACCGGCCACCAGTCCAAGAACGATCCATGCGAGTAGCGACATTTGTTTCTCCTGCGAGTTGCCTGGTGAGGCGGGCCGCGCTTCCGCCGCGTACGACGCGGATCGGAAACCTGGAGTCAGGGTAACGAGCGCGGCGCGCGCGGTCGGTGCGCTGACGTACACAAGGGGTGCGACCTCCCGCGGGTGCGCCAGCGAACAAACAGGGCGCCGCGGTCGGCCTACAGTCGTCGTCTGATCCCCGGATCGCCGGGAATCGAGAGAGAAACCCAATGTCCGCCGCGCCCGCTGTGCCGGTCTTCAATCGACTGATTGCGGCCCTGCCGCCGCGCGATGCGCGGCGTCTGCTGGCCGCCGCCGAACCGGTCGAACTCGAATTCGGCGCCGTGCTGTACGTGGCCGGCGCCCGCATCCGCCATGCCTACTTTCCGACCGCGAGCTTCATTTCGCAGATGATCCAGATCGATCCGCATGCGATCGTCGAGGTCGGCCTGATCGGCAACGAAGGGATGCTCGGTGCGTCGCTGGCGCTTGGCGTCGCGACGTCGCCGTTGAGCGCGCTGGTGCAGGGCGCGGGCCCCGCCTGGCGTCTGAGCGCCGCCGCGCTGCTGCACGAACTCGAACTCAGCGCGGCACTGCGCGCCCGCTTGCTGCGCTACGTGCAGATCCGCATCGGCCAGTTGGCGCAGACCGCCGGCTGCACGCGCTTTCACCGGGTCGAGCAGCGGCTGGCGCGCTGGCTGCTGATGACGCAGGACCGCGCACACGCCGATGCCTTTCGCGTGACGCACGAGTTCCTCGCCTACATGCTGGGCGTGCGGCGGGTCGGCGTGACCACGGCGGCCCATGCGCTGCAAGCGCGCAAGCTGATCGACTATCACCGCGGCGCGGTGACGATCCTCGACCGCGCCGGCATGGAGGCCGCTGCCTGCGCCTGCTATCGCGCCGATCTCGCCACCTACGACCGGCTGCTGGCCGCCCGATGAGCGCATCCGCCTTGATGCCCGTCGACGAGCCGGCGCCGGCGCAACGCGCCATGAGTTCCGGACCCACGCCCGGCGACGACGACACCGAACACGCCGCGCCGGGCACCGCCCGTCGGCTCACCCAGATCCTGCGTGTGCTCTTGCGGCACGGGATTCTGGGCATGTTGCTCGGCCGCGCTCGCCGGCCCTCGCCGCAGCAAGTGCGGACGGCCTTCGAGGAACTCGGCTTGGTCTTCATCAAGTTCGGACAGGTCCTGGCGATGCAACGCGATCTGCTGCCCGCCGCCTATGCCGATGAGCTGGAGTCGCTGCACGACGCGTTGCCGCCGATGCGCTTCGAGCGGGTGCGCGCGACGGTCGAGCGCGAGCTGGGTACGGCCCTGCCGGAGTTGTTTGCGTCCTTTGGCGAAGAGCCGCTGGCCGCGGCCAGCATCGCGCAGGTCCATGAAGCCACCCTGCACGACGGCCGGCGGGTCGCGGTCAAGGTACGGCGGCCCGGCCTGCAAGCCACGATCGCCACCGACATCGCCGCCTTGAACGCGCTGGTCGCATGGGGCGAGCGGCTGCTGCCGCGTCTGCGTGCGTTCGACCTGCCGGTAATCGTCAAGGCGTTCGCGCGCGGCCTGAGGCGCGAGATCGACTTCGCGCACGAGGCGCGCGCCGTCAAGCGGTTTCGCGCCGCGGTGGCCGACTTTCCCGACCTGTCGATTCCGCAGGTCGTGCCGGCATTGTCGCGCGGTGCGGTGCTGACGCTGGAGTTTTCGCCGGGCGAACGGATCGATCACCACGCCAAGCTGCACCCGGAAGCGATGCCGCGGGCGATGAACGCGCTGGTGCGGCTGATGCTGCAGACGATCTTCGAGGAAGGCCTCTTCCACGCCGACCCGCACCCCGGCAACGTGTTCGTCCTGCCCGATGGGCGGCTGTCGCTGCTCGACTTCGGCAGCACCGGCGAACTGGACGAGCGGATGCGCGAATCGCTGATGCGGCTGCTCGAAGCGGTCGTCACGGGTGACGCGCGGGCCGCCACCGAGGCTTATCTCGAAATGGCCGTGCCCGGCGCCGGCGTCGATCGCGCCGGCCTGTTGACCGACATGAAGGCGGTGCTCTACGAGATCCGGGCGATCGACCGCGCCGACGTCGCCGTCGGGGGCGCGTTCGACGCGCTGCTCGCCGCCGGCAGCCGCAACGGCATGCACAACCCGGCGGAGTTCATGCTGCTGACGCGCGCCTTCGTGATTCTCGAATCGATGGTGCGGCAACTCGCCCCGGAGCACGATTACCTGCGCTCGTTCCGCGAGGAGATCGGGCGCCTGACCGCGCTGCACTTCGCGCCGGAGCGCATCAAGCGCAAGTCGCAACACCTGGCGCGCGAAGTGGAGCGTCTGGTCAACGATGCGCCCGGCGACACCCGTCGCATCCTGCGCCGGGTCGCCGGCGGCGACCTGGGCCGGCTGCCGGGTGTGGAGGCGCTGGGCGCGCGCCTGAGCCGCAACCTCGAACGGCTGGCAAGCGCGGTGTCCTTCGCGGCGCTCGTGATCGGTGGCTCGATGCTGCTGCTCACGCCGCTGGGCGGTTGGCACCATGTGTTGGGCGAAGCCATGATCGGCGGCGGCGTGCTCGGGATGCTGGTCGCCGCGATCCGCGCGCTGCGCCGGGTTCGCGACGCGCGCTGACGCGCTTGCCGCGGACGCATCGCGCTCGGCAACTTTCACGAAGTCGGGTCGAAGTGCGCGGTTCGGGTCGCGCGGCCCGCCGACCACCAGCGCACAAGGAGCAAGGTCAGCGCGGGCAGGATCAGCCATTGCAGGATCGGCAGCAAACCGATTCCGCCGATAACTGGCATGGTCTCCGCATACGCCCAAGTATGGGCAACGTAGACGTTCTGCCACTCCGAATGCAGTGTCCAGGCGAGACCGACGACAATCGCCAAGGCAAGACCCGGCCAAGGTCGGCGCAGCGGCCAATGGGCATCGCGCAGGATCAGCGCGGCCGCAGCGAAACTGGTCAGCGCGATCAGCACGTCGCCCACCGTGCAATGCACGACGTTCCGGGCGAGTTGCCACGGACCGACCGAGGCGGCGAAGGCGTAGAAGCGCAACTGCGCCAGCTCCCAGGCAAGATTCAGCACCAAGGCTGCGCCCGCCCAGAGCAAGGCGGGTCGCAGCCGTGCGTCGCGCATGGGCTACGCGCGCCGCCGTTACTTGGCCGGCGCCGCCATCGTGGCGCCGCCCGCGGCCTGCTGGTCCATCATGGTGCGCATCATCGTCTGCATCATGTCCATGCGCGCCTGCATCATCTGCATCTGCATGGCCTGATCGGCGGGCTTGCCCTTCTGGCCCATCGCCATGCCGCCGCCGCCCATCATGGCGCCGTCGTGCCGCATGTTGTCCATCAGCGCCATGCCCTGCTGCATCTCGCGGTGCTGCTCGTCCATCAGCTTCTGCCGCTCTTGTGGCGTGCTCGCCTTGGCGAGCTGGTCGTGCAGCGTCCGCATGCGCGCCATGTGTTCGTTCATCTGCGCCATCTGCGCCTTGGCGTCGGCGCAGCAGGCGGCGGGCGGCGCGCCGGGCTTGGCCAGCGCCTTGCCGTCCTGCGCTGCGGCGCCGCCGGCCGCGCATAGAGCGGCCAGGGTCAGTATCGCGATCGGGATTCTCTTCATGGCATTTCCTTTCTGGGGGAATAAGCCGACGGGCGCGCCGTTCAAAGCCGACCGAGCAGCAACAACACGACGATGATCAGCACGATCAAGCCGATGCCGCCGCTGGGCCAGTAGCCCCAACTGCGGCTGTGCGGCCAGGTGGGAATCGCGCCGATCAACAGCAGGATCAGGACGATCAACAGGATGGTTCCCAGGCTCATGTTCTTCTCCTCTAAAGCTTGCGCGAACGGGCGGCCGCGGCGCGCCGGCGAGAGTCAAGTCGGTGCCACGGCCGCACTGCAAGCAGAGTGCCTCCAACACGGCCAGGCGTCTGTGCGCTCTCGAACACAGCGCCCGTCGCAGTAGCGTCGATTCGGTATGGCTGCGGCGGTCGCTGCACCGCAGCCGATCTCTCACTTCTGGCCGAAGCGACTCTTGGCCACCGTGATGCAATTGGCCTTGGCGTCGCCGGCCATCGCGTCGCACTTCTCGATCGCGACCGCGTAGTCGGCGGCGCGCGTATTGGCGGAGGATTCGGTTCGGGCGGCATCGACCTTCTGGTCCATCCTGGCCGCGGCCAGCGCTTTGGTCTCGACCGCGCGGGCTTCCTTGACGCACACATCCTTGGCGTTGCCGGCGAGGTCGTCGCAGCGTTCCCTGGCAACGTCGTAGGCCGTCTCCGCGCGTACGACCAGCGCCTTGCGCTGGTCGTCGACCTTGCCGCTGTAGCGGGCCTCCAGTTCGGCGAGGGCAACCTTTTCCTTGGCGGTGGCTTCCTGCGCGCAGATGTCCTTGGCGTTGGCGGCGAGCGCGTTGCAGGCGGCGCGATCGGCCTTGTGGTCGGACTCGATGCGCGCGCGATCGGCCTTGTAATCGGCCTTGGTCATCGTGGCGGCCTGCGCGAACGGGAGCGCCAGCAGCGCCAGCGCGAAGAGCGAAGTTTTCAGAGCGAAATGCGTGTTCATGGGATACCTCTCGGTGGGTTCAAAGGATGGGATGGCGGCAAGGCGACTGCCTCGTCGCCGCCGAGCCGGCAGCTCACGCCATCGAGCGAGTCGATCGCGCGCGCCCCGCGGCCTGGGTACTGGGCTTCAATCGTTGAAGTGCATGCGCTTCATGGCGCCACGCGAACCGACTTCTGCGCTCGTGCGCTTCAATGCAAGGCCGAGCCAGATCGTGAGTCCCAGCAAGGACAGGGCGACGGTGGCGGTGACGACGGGACTGATGGTGCTCATAAACACTCCTGAAAAAGCGAAAGCGGCACCGCGCGGGAACGGAAAGCCGACGACGGCGCGGCAGGGGAGCGCAAGGTAGCGGTCGGCGGCGCACGGGTCTGTTCGCAAGCGCACGCAGCCCGCCTCGCGCCAATGCGCGATCTGTGTGCGCTGTCGGACAGACCGCGGGGCACCCGCGCCCTAGCCTGAGCCTGCGGCTCAAGCGTTCCGTTCTCTTCACCTTTCTCGTCCGGCCGCAACGCCGAACCGATGGAGCAAGCAATGCAAACGATCCCACCTCACTGCGTTTCCGGCCCGTTCTGGAGCACCGCCGCCTTCGGCGCTGCAACCGCACCCTCGCCGCGCGAGTTGTCGGCGCTGGGCGAGCACCTGCGGCTGTGCCGGGCGGCGCACTCGCGGCTCTTCGCGCTCGGTTGCGTGGCGCAATCCGCCCGCGGCTTTCTGGCGACGCGCTGCGTGACGACGCTGTTGGTCGTGGTCGTTGCGATGGCCGCCCTGTCCCTGCTGTAACGCATGGCTCGATCCACACTGACGAGCGAACTGCGCGGTCTGCTGGCGGCCGGAAGCGCTGCCCCGCAAGGACTCGCCGACCTCCTCGACGCCGCGCAGGGCGCGCTGCCACCGCAGATCCGCTCGGAGATCTTCGGCGTGCAGCGCTTCGCGCAGCATGGCCGCAGCCTGGGCGAGACCCATCGCGCCGTGCACGTCGGCGCCGGCTCGACGACTTTCTTTCCCCGCCTGCGTGCCAACATCGAGGCGCTGCGCCGCGCACATGCTTACCTCGGCCGGCAGGCCGCCACCGGCGAAGACCTCAGCCCCGCGGCCGAATGGCTGCTCGACAACTTTCATCTGGTCGAGGCGCAGTTCAAGGAGATCCACGCCGGCCTGCCGCGTGGTTACTTCCGCACGCTGCCGGTGCTGCGCGAGCCGCCGCTGGCCGGCCTGCCGCGGGTCTATGGCCTGGCCTGGGCTTTTGTCGCCCACACCGACGGCGCCTTCGACGCCGAACTGCTGGCGGGTTTTCTCGTCGCCTATCAGGAGAGTTGCCCGCTCGCGCTGGCGGAACTCTGGGCCTTGCCCAACACGCTGCGCGTGGTGCTGATCGAAAACCTGCGCCGCCTGGCCGAGGCGGTCGCCGCCGACAAGGCGGTGCGCGAGCTGGCCGACCGGTGCTGCGATCGGATCGACAGCGTGGCGCTGCCGTCGCTCGACCGGCTGCTGGCCCGGCTCGATGCGCGCGGCGTGGGCCGCAGCTTCCTAGCGCAAATGGCGCAGCGCCTGCACGATCACCGCACGGCGGACGCCACCGGTTACCACGACTGGCTGCGTGCCGCCCTGCCCGACCCGGCCGCGGCACTCACCCAGCACAGCGCCGACCAGGCGGCCGACAACCTGAGCGTGAGCAACGCGGTGCGCTCGCTGCGCGCGATAGGAGATGCGGACTGGGCCGACATCGTCGCCCGCGCCAGCCCGCTGATGCGGCTGCTGTTGACGAACGAGTCTTTCGCTGCCGAGCACGTCGCCACGCGCGACCAGACGCTGCACGGCATCGAACGCCTGGCGCGGCGCAGCGGCCGCGGCGAGGTCGCCGTGGCGCAGGCGCTGCTCGCGCTGATGGCGAGCGAACCCGGCGCCTCCCCGCATACGGCCGTGGCCTGCCATTGGCTGCAAGGCGCGGGCCGACCGGCCCTGCTGCACGCGCTGGGGCTGAGTGCCAGGGGCGCGCGGGTCGGGCGGTTCACCCGGCGCTGGTTGACGCTGCCGCTGTACCTGACCGCTCTGCTGCTCGGCACGTGGTTTGTGGTGGACTGGCTACTGCGCACCCAGGGCACCGGCACCGCCGGCGAGCTGACCCTGCTGGTTGCGCTGCTGATGGCCTTTCCGGCTTCAGAAGCGGTGTTGGCCGTAATCCACCGCGTGATCGCCGAATCGACCACGCCGCGCCACCTGCCGCGGCTGGCGCTGGCGCAGGGCATCCCCGCCGCGCACCGGGTGCTGGTGGCGATTCCGGCGATGCTCACCGGCAATGGCGCGACCGACAAGCTCGCGCACCGGCTGCTGTTGCATCACCTGGCCAACCCGGAGCGTCCAGTGCAGTTCGCGCTGCTCACCGATTGGGCCGACGCCGATACGCACCAGGTCGCCGCCGACGAGGCGCTGCTGCTGCATGCGCGGGAGCAGATACGAGCGCTCAATCTGCGTTATCCCGCAACGCCCGACGCACCACCGCGCTTCATCCTCCTGCACCGCAAGCGCCACTACAGCGAAACCGAGCGCCGCTGGATCGGCTGGGAGCGCAAGCGCGGCAAGCTGGAACTGCTCGTGGCCGCGCTGTCGAATGCTTCCGCAGCGGCGTTTCTCGATCTGGGCGCGGACTCGCACCTGGACTTCGACACCCGCTACATCCTCACGCTGGACAGCGACACGCAGTTGCCGCCCGGCCGCCTGCTCGATCTGGTCGCGTTGGCCGCGCACCCCTACAACCAGCCGCGGCTGGCCGCCGACGGGCGCAGCGTGGTCGGCGGCTACGGCATCCTGCAGCCGCGCGTGGCGACACCGCTGCCGGCGCCGAAGGACTTCACGCCCTACCACTGGCTGTTCGCCGGTCAGTGCGGGATCGACCCGTACAGCGCCGCCAGCTCGGAGCTGTATCAGGATCTCTTCGGCGAAGGCAGCTTCAGCGGCAAGGGCCTGCTCAACGTGCGCGCGATGCACGCGGTGCTGGCCGGCCGCCTGCCGGCGGGCCAGGTCCTGAGCCACGATCTGCTCGAAGGCGCATTGGCCCGCTGCGCCGCGGTCACCGACGTGACGGTGATCGAGGCCGCGCCCTTCCATGCGGATGTGGCGGCCGCGCGCGTGCACCGCTGGACGCGCGGCGACTGGCAGTTGCTGCCCTTTGTGCTGCAACCCTGGCGCTATGGGCTGTGCGCGGTCAACCGCTGGAAGATGCTGGATAACCTGCGCCGCTCGCTGCTGGCGCCGGCCTCGCTTGCTCTGCTGTTGCTGGCGCTCGCCGGCGCGGCGCTGTCGCCCTGGGCGGCGCTGGCGCTGGTGCTGGCGGCGACGACCGCCGGGCCGCTGCTCGCCGCCGCGGCCGGCCTGCTGGCGAGCCGCGCCGATCTGGCCTGGCGGCACTTCTATCTGGGTGCCGCCACCGATCTGGCGCGCGCGCTTGGCGGCGGGCTGTGGTTCCTGGCGCAGTTGCTGCCGCAGGCGCTGGCCGCCGTCGATGCCATTTTGCGCGCGCTGTACCGCACGCTGATCAGCCGTCGCTGGCTGCTGCAATGGACGACTGCGGCGACGGTGGAGGCCGCAGTGCAGACCGGCCTCAGCGCCTTGCTGCGCGCGCATTGGCGGCTGACCGCGGTGGCGCTGCTGCTCGGTGCGCTGCTCTTTGCCTACACACCGCATCCGGTGCTGGCCTTGGCGCTGTGCCTGCTCTGGGCCGCGACACCGCTCGCGATCTGGTGGGTCAGCCGGCCGCGGCCGCTGCCCGCGCAGGCGGAATTACCGGCGGCCGACCAGCTCTATCTGCACGGCATCGCGCGCGACAGCTGGAGGCTGTTCGAGCGCTGCGTGACGGCTGCCGACCGTCATCTGCCGCCCGACAATCTGCAAGTGCTGCCGCACGACGCGCTGGCGCATCGCAGCTCGCCCACCAACATCGGGCTGTACCTGCTCGCCGCCGCCTGCGCGCGGCAATTCGGCTGGATCGGCACGCAGGAGTTGCTGGCGCGGCTGGAAGCCACACTCGCCACGCTCGCCACGCTGGAGCGCCACCGCGGCCACTTTCTGAACTGGTACGACACGCAGACCGGTGCTCCCTTGCTGCCGCGCTACGTGTCGACGGTGGACAGCGGCAACCTGAGCGGGCACCTGCTGGCGGTCGCGCAGGCCTGCCTGGAGCTGGCGCGCGCGCCGGACGACGGCAGCGCGACGCGGCAGGCGCTGGCACTGTCGCGGCAAAGGCTGATCCCCCTGCGCGCGCTGCTGACGGACTCGGCGCTGGCATCGCTATTCGCGCTCGACGATCCGCTGGCCGAACTCCCGCGCGAACGCTTTGAATCCTTGCTCGACCGCGCCGAAGCGGAGCTCGCCGCGCTCGTCGCTCCAGCCACCGAAAGCGCACTGCCCAGCAGCGCGACCCCGACCGACGAGCTGCACTGGCGGCTCGCCGATCTTCTGGCGACACTGCGCTCCGCCGCGCTGGACGCGCGCGCGGCGGAGTCCACCCAAGCCACCGCGCAACGCCTGCGGACAGTGGCGGATGATTGCGCGCGACTGGCCTGGCAGGCCGACTTCGGATTTCTTTATCACCCGCAGCGGCACTTGTTCCACATCGGCTACCGCGTGGCCGAGCAGCAGCTCGACGCCGGCTTCTACGACCTGCTGCCCTCGGAGGCGCGCCTGACCAGCCTGTTGGCGATCGCCAAGGGCGACGTGCCGGTCGGCCACTGGGCGGCACTCGGGCGCCTGTTCTTTGCGGTCGGCGCCGACGCGGGGCTGCGCTCCTGGTCGGGATCGATGTTCGAGTACCTGATGCCTACGCTCGTCGTCGAGGAGCCGCAGGGCAGCGTGCTGCGCGATGCGGGGCATGCCGCGGTGGTCGAGCAAATCCACTACGCCCGTCACACCGACGCAACGCTCAAGCTGCCCTGGGGCATCTCCGAATCCGCCTACGCCGGCCGCGACCACACGCTCGCCTACCAGTACGCGCCGCACGGCGTGCCGCGGCTGGCGCTGCGCCGCACGCCGCCCGACGAGCGGGTGATCGCGCCTTACGCCACCGCGCTGGCGGCGCAACTCGCGCCACGCCGCGCGACGCGCAACTTTGCCGCGCTGGAGGCACTCGGCGCGCGCGGACGCTACGGCTTCATCGAGGCGCTGGATTTCTCGTCGGCGCGGCAGGCGGGCACCGACGCCTTCATCCCCGTGGGCACCTTCATGGCGCATCACCAGGGCATGAGCATCGTGGCGCTTGCCAATGTGCTGCTGGGCGGGCCGGCGCAGCGCTGGGGCATGGCCGATGCGCATCTCGAGGCGGTCGCCTCGCTGCTGCACGAGCGCGCGCCGCGCGCCGTGCCGCGTCTGGCCGCACCGGCGGCACCGCCGCGGGCGCCGGCGGCGTCGCGCCGCGCGCTGCCGTTGCTGCGCGACGTGCAGCCCGAGGCGCTCGCCTTGCACCCGACGCACCTGTTGTCCAACGGCCGCTACAGCGTGGCGCTGCGCGCCAATGGCGCCGGCTGGAGCCGCTGGGGCGCGGCCGGCATCACGCGCCTGCGCGACGACGCGCTGCGCGACGACTGCGGCAGCTTCTTCTACCTGCGCTGGCCGGCGGGCGCGGGATCGCAAGCGCCGCCGCCGGTGTCGATCACCCAGCACCCGGCGCCCGACCCGGCGGCGCACTACCGGAGCGTCTATCACGCCGACCGCGTCTGCTTCGACGCGGTCTGGCCCGGCGTGCAGACGCACGCGATCGTCTGGGTCAGCCCCGAGGACGATCTGGAATTCCGGCAGGTGGAGGTGCGCAACCTCGGCGACGAGACGCTGGAGATCGAATTGATCTCGGCTTTCGAGCCCACGCTCGCCGACCCGCGCGCCGACGAAGCGCACCCCGCCTTCAGCAATCTCTTTCTGCGCGCCGCCTGGGACGGCGCGCAACAGGCGCTGCTGTTCGAGCGGCAGCCGCGTCTGGCCGGCGAACCCGGTTTGCAGGCCGCGCACTTTCTGGCCGAGAGCGATCCGCAGGTGGTGGAACTGCGCATCCAGACCGACCGCCAGCAGTGGCTCGGCCGAAATCGCGCGGCGGCAGCGCCGCTGGCGGCGTTGCGAATTCCCCCGGCAAGCGCGACCCCGGTCGCGGTGGACACCGGGCTCGATGCGGTCTGCGTGCTGGCGCTGCGACTGCGCATCGCGCCGCAGGGCAAGGCGCGGCTGACCTTTGCCACCGCGGCCGGCGACAACGGCGCGGTGCTGCGTGCGGTGATCGACAAGTACCGGCACCACAGCCACGTACAACGCGCCTCGCTGATGTCGGCCACCCTCGCCGGCATCCGCACCGACGCGCTGGGCCTCACCAGCGAGAACCATGCGGCGGTTCAGCTGCTGACGACCGCCATCGTGCTGAGCCTGACCCGGACGCAACCGGCCGCGGGCGGGGCGGCAGCGCCGGCCGAGCGCTGCGACCGCCGGCTACTGTGGCGCTTTGGCATCTCGGGCGACCGGCCGATCCTGCTGGTATCCGCCGGCGCACCGCAGGGGCTTGGGCTGCTGCGCACGCTGGCGCAGGCGCTGCGGCTGTGGGCCTGGGCGGGCGTGGCCTGCGATCTGGTGGTGATCAACGCGGAGCCGGCCTCCTACCAGATGACCTTGCAGCGCGAACTCGAACTGCTGCGCGAGCGCCACCTCGCCGAGGACGCCGCGCTGCCACGGCCCGGCACCACCGGCTTGCACCTGCTGCGCGCCGAAGACCTGTCCGACGACGAACTGGGCACGCTGCGCAGTCTGGCGCGCCTGCGGCTGCGCGCCGACGGCCGCCCGCTGACGCACCATGTACAGGCCTGGAGCGCGCTGCATGAACAGGCGTACGGGCGGCGGCAGGCCACGGCGGGAACGGCGCTTGCCCCAAGCGGTGTCCAACCGGCAGCCGCCGCCGCGCCGCAGGGCGAATTCGCCGCCGAGGGCAGCGAGTTTCGCGTTGAGGTGGCAAGCGACTTGCGCCCGCTGCGGCCCTGGATCAACGTGTTGTCCAACCCGACGTTCGGCGCGCAGATCTCCGAAGCCGGCGGCGGCTATAGCTGGGCGATCAACAGCCGCCTGAACCAACTCACCGCCTGGTCCAACGACCCGGTGGCCGATCCGCCGGCCGAGTGGTTCTTGCTGCAAGACTGCAAGACGGGCGCGGTGTGGAGTGCCGCGCCCGGCGCCTGGGGCGATGGCCGCCTGCGCTACCGCGTAACGCATGGGCAGGGCTACACCGCCATCAGCCACCGCCGCGGCGACATCGAAGCGACCGCCGCCTGGTGCGTGGACGCCGAGGCCGCGATCAAGCAGGTGAGCCTGCGACTCGTCAACCACGGCAGCCGCACGCGGCGGCTGCGCGTCGCCGGCATCGCCGAATGGATGATGGGTGCGAATCGCGCCGACCGCGCCACCGTGCACACTGCCATGCACGACGAGCGCACGCTGGCGATCACCGCGTTGTACGCGACGCAAGACGAGCAGGCCGCCGGCTTTGGCGAAGGCACGGCCTTCCTCGCCTGCCTCGCGGTGGCCGACCAGCGGATCGACTGGACCTGCGACCGGCGCGAGTTCTTCGACACGCGCGGCCAACCCGTGCTGCCCGAGGAGTTGGCGCATGCGAGCGGCGCCGGACTCGACCCCTGCGCCGCGCTGTCGGTACGGCTCACTCTCGCGCCGGGCGCCAGGCATGAACAGGTGTTTCTGCTCGGTTACGCGGAGAGTCCCGAGGCCGCGCGCCGGTTGGTCGTAAGCGCCGCCAGCACCGCCGCCGCACAACGCCTGGCGCAAGTGCGCGGCCGTTGGGATCGGCTCCTGGGTGCGACCACGGTAAAGACGCCCGACGCGCTCTTCGATGCTCTGGTCAACCGCTGGCTGCTGTACCAGACGCTCTCCTGCCGCATCTGGGCCAAGGCGGGCTTTTATCAGGCGGGCGGCGCGACCGGCTTCCGCGACCAGTTGCAGGACACGCTCGCGCTTGCCTGGACCGCGCCCGAGTTGCTGCGCGCGCAGATCCTGCTCTGCGCGTCGCGCCAGTTTGCCGAGGGCGACGTGCAGCACTGGTGGCACGCACCGCGCGGCGCAGGCGTGCGCACGCACATCAGCGACGATCTGCTGTGGCTGGCGCTGGCCTGCGTGCGCTACCTGCGCGCCACCGGCGACACCGCGCTGCTCGACGAGCAGGTGCCGTTTATCGCAGGGCCGGCGATCCCGGCCGGTGCCGAGGATGCCTACTTCACGCCCACGGTGAGCGCTGATGTCGCCACGGTCTACGAACACGCCGCGCGCGCCATCGACCGCAGCCTGGCGGTGGGTGAGCATGGCCTGCCACTGATGGGCAGCGGCGACTGGAACGACGGCATGAACCGCGTGGGCTTTGACGGCCGCGGCGAATCGGTCTGGCTCGGCTGGTTTCTTTGCGCGCTGGTGGCGGACTTCGCGCCACTGGCCCACGCCCGCGGCGAGGCCGCACGCGCGCAACGCTGGGAAGACGCCGCGCGCGGCTGGCAAGGCGCGCTCGCGGAAGCCGCCTGGGACGGGCAGTGGTTCAAGCGCGCCTTCTTCGACGACGGCAGCGCGCTGGGCGCGAGTACCAACGCCGAGGCGCGAATCGACCTGGTCGCGCAGACCTGGGCCGTGCTGTCGAACGCGGCCACGCCTGAGCGGCAGCGGCAGGCAATGGACGCGGTGGAAGAACTGCTGGTCGATCGCAAGGCCGGACTGATCCGGCTGCTCGACCCGCCACTGGTGCATGCGGTGCCAAGCGCCGGCTACATCCAGGCCTATCCGCCGGGTGTGCGCGAAAACGGCGGCCAGTACGCGCACGCCGCCGTCTGGGCGCTGATGGCCCGCGCCGCGCTGGACGGTGGCGACGGCGATGCCGCGTATCGGTACTTCACCTACCTGAGTCCCGCGCACCGCGCGCGGCACCCGGCACGCGGCGCGGTCTACGGCCTCGAACCCTATGCCATGGCGGGCGACATCTACTCGCAGCCGCCCTATGTGGGCCGCGGCGGGTGGAGCTGGTACACCGGTGCCGCGGCCTGGCTGCACCGCGCCGCCATCGAGAGCATGTTCGGTCTGCAAACGAGCGCGCAGGAGATCGTCTTCCGCCCCTGCCTGCCCAAGCACTGGCCGCGAGCGGAACTGACGCTGCGCCGGGATGGCCGCGAGCTGCGCTTCATCCTGATCCGCGGCGATGCGCAGGCAGCACTGGCCGCCACCGCGACGGACGGCGCGCAACTACTGCGGCCCGGCCAACCTCTACGCTGGCGCGACCTGCCGCAGCCCGCCTGCTTTGCGATTCCGCTGCTGGCGGAGCCTGCGCCGCCAGGGTGATTGAAGCTCGACCCTCGGATCGCTGCATCCGTCGATTGGTTTCAGTCCTTCGGCCATTGAAGCCGGGCCTCGCGCCCAACTGCAGCGTCGCGGTTACGGTGCAGCGATCGGCGGCTTGGTCCATCCGGACGACCGTTGCGCGGTGCTGCCGGCCTCCACCGCGGGCGTAGGCAGCCACGCCGCCTCATCGGGGTGGTCGGCGGCACCGCCAGCGACAGTCCGTTGAAGAAGTTCGCCTCTGTTGAATTTCGAGTGGGTCGTTCGGGGGATGTTTTGGGGTGCGGACGCGGGGTCAAGGGCGCGCGAATGCGCAGCGCAGCGCTCCCTTTAAGCCGAGGCTGCACCGCATACGCTGGCCGTCGTGGCCGATGCGGCAGACTGACGCATTGGCCATGACGAGCAGGAGCGATGGATGTGCACGAGAAATCGTCCGAGGCGGCGCCGGGGATTACCGCGCCCTGGTTGGTGGGCGCCGTGCGCTTCGATGCGGCGGCCAAGGTCTCGACCGTGGACATCGGACTTTGCCGCCGGCGACCGACGATCCTGTAGTGCGCAGGACGCATGGGCTGGGCACACGGCCGAGGCGCGCGTTGTACGCGCTGCGCAAACAGACGGCGGAACCCGTGTTCGGCATCGTCGAGCAGGTCGTGGGCTGGCGGCGCGTGAGTCTGCGCGGCCTGGCGCACGCCGCGGGCGAATGCACCTTGGCGGCACTGGTGTGGAACGTCGAGCCGCTGCATCCGCGGCGAGCGGTGTGAGGAGCGACCAGGTGCCGCCTGCGGCAGCACGCTGCGCACCGACGACCGCCTCCACGGTCGGCCCGGAAGGCTTCGGGCCCTTCGCGACCGCCACCGCGCCGTCGTCTCCGTAAACCGCTCCCGACCGTCGTTCCGAATCGTCCAATCCGCGAGTCCGCCAGACTCCGGTTGGGAAGCCGGTATGCCGTCGACCGTCGATCCAGCGAAAGCTCGATAGACGTCGCTTTTCGAGGCGGCGGCGCACCAATCGATACCCGCATAATGACGACATGGCCTGCGAACGTTGGTGCAACCTCGCTGCCCCGCCGTCGCTGGCAGGGCGGCCACGTTCGGCTGGCGTCGGGCGCTCTGGGCTGGCTGACATCGAGGATTGGGCCGCTCGTCGGGCCAGACCATGAGCCCAAAGAAGGTCGGTCGATACGACATTCTCGGCGTCCTTGGTAAAGGGGCCATGGGCATCGTGTACGAGGGGCACGATCCCAACATCGACCGCCCGGTCGCACTGAAGACCATTCTCGTCCAGCACCTTTCCGACGAACTGGCGAACGAGTTCGAGACGCGCTTCCGCTCGGAAGCCCGCGCGGCGGGACGCTTGCAGCACCCCAACATCGTCGGCGTCTACGACGCCGGTCGCGACGCCGGCCTTGCCTATCTGGTGATGGAACTCGTCCGCGGCGACGATCTCAAGAAGCGTCTCGACCGCGGCGAGCACTTCAACTTCGACCGCGTCATGGGGATCATGCGCGAGTTGCTGCAGGCGCTGGATTTCGCACATGCGAAGGGCATCGTGCACCGCGACATCAAGCCCGGCAACGTGATCATCGACAGCGCCGGCCACGTCAAGCTGATGGACTTCGGCGTAGCGCGCATCGCCGACTCGGGCGAAGCCACGCGTGCGTTCGGCTCGATGGTGGGCACCCTGAAGTACATGGCGCCCGAGCAGATTCGCGGCTACACCGTCGATCATCGGGCCGACCTGTTCGCCGCAGGGGTGGTGCTGTACCAGTTGCTCACCGGCCGCCGCCCGTTCGACGGCCCCAGCGAGTTCGACATCACCAACGCGATCGTCAACCTCGATCCCGCGCCGCCGAGTGCGGTCAACCGCTCGTTGCCGATCGCGCTGGACGCGGTCTTGATGAAGGCGCTGGCGAAGAACCGGGACGAGCGCTTCGCCACGGCGCGCGACTTCGCTGTGGCGCTGCGCACCATAGCGCAAGCGGCGCCCGGTGTATCCGTGGCGGTCGCTCGCGGGCCGGCGGGGCAGGCGGGTACCGCAACGAGTTACCCACCCGCGATGGCGACATCTGCCGGCGCGGCAACGACAGCTGCGGCGCCGACCAAGGCCGAACCGACCGCGACGGCATCGGCGACCGCGGCAACGGCGATTTCGCAGGAACTCGAGCTCGTCTACTGGAAAGACGTCAAGGACTCCGACGACCCCGAGGATCTGGTCGAGTTCCTCAATCAGTTCCCATCGGGCGTCTACGCCAATCTGGCCCGTCGGCGGCTGCGCAAGCTCGGCACCCAGACGGGCACGAGGGACGCCGAAGGTTCTACGGTGTCGCGCGCCGCGACCAAGGGCGGCGCAGGTGGGGATACCGCCACCGCCGCCGAGCCGCCGTTTGCGCCTCCGAAACCCTCACAGATCGCAGACTCGTCATCGGGCAGTCTGGAAGCGTCGGCGGCGGCCAGCGTGGCAAGCACGGCTGCATTGAATCGGGCAGCAGAGGAGGCGGCGCGCAAACAGGTGGCCGCGGCCAGACTCGCCAACGAACGTGCGCGGCGCGAACGGGAATTGCAGGTCGCCATCGACCGCGAGCGCCACGCCGAAGAGGAGAGGCGCGTTTCGGAAGCGAAGGTCCGCCTCGAAGAGGAAGCCCGCCTCGCCGCGGAGCGCAAGCGCAAAGAAGACGAAGAACGCCAGCGCGTCGCCGCCGAACGGGCGCGCCGCGAAGAAGAAGCCCGCCTCACCGCCGAACGCAAGCGCAAGGAAGGCGAAGATCGCCAGCGCATCGCCGCCGAGCAGGCGCGCCGCGAAGAGGACGCCCGTCGCGCCTCAGAGAAGGCCCCTTCCGTGCAGGACGCGCGCCTGACTGCCGCGACTGCGAACCTGGCAGAAGACCAGTCGCCCGTGGCGGCGGAGTTCGATACGACGCGAATCGCCCCGCGAGCGCGCGCCACAGACGCAACGGCCGAGTCGGGAGACGAAACGCGCATTGCGGCTCGAACCGGCGTTCCGCAAGCGCCCACGTCCGCTCCAACGGCCAAGGCACCGCGCAAGCTGGGTGTTCCTGTCGCTATCGGCGTCGGCGCTGCCGCAGCGATCGGAATTGCGGTCGTCTTTCTGGGAGGCGACAAGACTCCCCAACCCGCGGTGCAAACCGCCAGCGCCCCGCCGCCACCCGCGTTGCCGTCGCCGCCTCCACCCTCGTCCACGGAAGCAGCGGTCCAACCGCCGCCCCAAGCAGCTCGGCCGGCTCCGTCCGCACCGACCCCGGCGGCGCCTGCCGCACCGCCGCCCCAAACTGCCGTCAAGGGCGCCCGCGAAGCCGAGTCGAAGGCCGCTCCGGCAACGGCTTCGACCGCGCCAAGCGACGCTCAGCGCGGCGTCGTGCCGCCGAAAGCCCCAGAGCCGCCCAAACCCGCTGCGCCGACAGTCACGCCGCCCCCAGCGGCGGCTCCGCCTACCTCAGTGCCGACTCCTGCTCCTGGCCCTTCTGCAACGCCGCCCCCAGCGCA
Source organism: Betaproteobacteria bacterium (assembly GCA_046316025.1). Classification (GTDB taxonomy): domain Bacteria; phylum Pseudomonadota; class Gammaproteobacteria; order Burkholderiales; family Burkholderiaceae_F; genus JAJTHJ01. The sequence continues at coordinate 47,788 of JBKCXU010000048.1, forward strand.
GGCTGCCGGCGCATCCGTCCCGCCAACCGCCGCAGAGCCGCCGGTCGTGGCGATGATTCCTCCCTCGCCACCGCCGCCCGCTGCTGCGCCACCGCCGCCGAGCGAGCTCTTCGCGCAGGGCGAGGCACACGAAAAGGCGGGGCGCGCCAGGCAGGCGCGTGCTGCCTACAGGCAAGCCGCCGAGCAGAACTACGGCCCGGCGCTGAAAAAGATGTGGGAGCTCACCCGCAACGAGCCGGGCAGCGAAAGCGAGTCCGCTCGCTGGCAAAAACGCGCATTCGACCAGAAGATTCCCGGGGTGCCGGAACCCAAGGGGCCGCTGCGGCTATAGAGGACCCACCATTCAGTGGCCGCGTCCGCCGCAGGGTCCGCGAGCGATAAATCCGCTGCGCGTACCGATCCTGCGGCGCACCGCTTCCGATACCCGTCCGTACGCGTGCGGCTCCGCGGCACGGCCGCCGGCCAACCGAGCCACGGACTTGAACCGCGGCGCTCGGTCAAGCTGCCGGATCGTCGGGCGACGGCTGCGCCTCAGCCTTGACCCGCTGCGCCTCGCGCGTATAGGCGGGAACAAAGTGGCGGTCGAAGATGCCGTCGAGCCAGTCCGCCAGCGCCACGGAACGCGCCTCGTAGTCCTTGCGATGCGCGTCCCATAGTCTTGCCTTGTTGACCACTTGCAGGGGATTGCGCTTGTCCTGATGCTTCTTTTCCAATTCCGCCGGATCGAACTCCAACAGCGCGCCCTCGATCGCGGCGCGCGCCGCCGCCAAGGTCGCAATCTCGTGTGCATGCATGTCGACGAACACCTCGCGCAACGCCCGTTCGGGCGGCATGAAAACCTTGACCGGCTTCGGCCCCCCGAAGAAAAACTGCACCACCGTCGCCAACGGCAGTTTCATCTTCAGGGGGTTGTTATCGCGTGCGCCAAGCATCGTCCTGTCTTCGGTGCGCAGTTCGGCCTTCAGTGTGGCGCGCACCGCCAACAGTTCGGTCAGGCCTTCGATCAGGCGCCGCAACATCTGCCCGGCGTGGCGCCAGTCTTCTTCCTGCATGTTGGTCACGCGGTTGGCCGGCAGACCGATGCCGGCCGCAAAGGCCGCGAGTTCCGCCGCCCGATCGGCGTCGGCCGTGGTCTTCAGCGGTACGGCCGGCGGCGGCGCGGGCGCCGCGGTCGGGGCCGGCGGCGACTCGGTCACAGGGCGTTCGCCCCAGCCGTCGAACACGTTGTCGCCTGCCACCGCCGCGAAGGGATCTTCGGCCGGACGCGGCACAACCGGGGCAACCGCCCCCGGGCCACCCGCGGGCGCCTGCCTCCCCCAGTCGCTGCCCAAGACAGACCAAGGGTCGTCGCCCGGCGGCGGCGCGGCCGCAACAGAGGGCGGGCCCACCGGCGGCAGGTGCAGGGGCAGATTCACATCGTCGACGTGATCGAGCGCCGGAGCGGCGTCGATGCGCGGTTGCGCCAGCCGCACCAGCGGGGCGCGGCCGGCCCCCATCCCCGACCCAGGGCCGTCTGCCAGCAGGGCATCGATGGCCGAACCGCCCCGCGGGGCACCGGCAAGCGGCGACGCCGACACCAGCACCAGCGGATCGCCCACGTCCGCCCGAGGCACGACCCCGGGCAGCCCCTGCGCGGGCGTGGCCGAGGGGAACATCTCCGCGAACGGATCGCGCCCATCGACGCCCGGCGCAGGCGCCGGCTTGCGGCTGAACTCGGGTTGGTTCAGCGGATCGAGCGTCGCAGCACCGGCGCCGGAAGCCCCGAACAACGCAGAAAACGCGTCGGCACCGTCGCCCATCGCGACCGCCTCGGCATCGGCCGCGATAACGACCGAGTACGGGCCGACGCCGATCCGGTCGCCGGCCTGCAGCCGGATGCTCGCGCCGACCGCAACCTCGCCACGACTGGTTTCGACCCCATTAACCGTGGACAGCACACGCAACTCAACGCGGTCGCCCTCGACGCGCAGCGCGAAGTGCCGGCGCGAAATCGCCTTGTCCGGATCGCTCAGGGAAACGTCGGCCCGGGCATCGCGTCCGAACACCGTTTCCGCCGGGGCAAACCTCAGCGCCACACTGCGCTCGCCCCCGGGTCCTGCGATTTGCGCCACAAACATAGCGTCAAGGAATCTGGTGCGTGAACTGGCCTGGCATCACAACCGAAATGCTACCGGCCCACATACAGATCACCTTGCAGGTGTTGTCCACTGCCGGTTGATTGCCGACCAACACCGTCGGCACGCCCGGCACCCACGGGCTGGGCGTGTTGGGGATGCACGGCATCGGCGTCAACACGCCCTTGTTTGCCGCGGTGGCGGCCGCCACCGTGGGATTCGCAAGACTGCGGCACATGCCGAAGGGCCTGATGTTGACCATCGGCTTGTGGTCCATGATGTTGGCCGCCGGCTGGTTGCTGGTCAGCACGCGACTGACCGGCAGCACCCCAAGGGCGCTGGGCGCCGAACCCATAGAGCACATCAGCTGAGCGCCGTTGCATACCTGTTGCGGCATACCGAAGACTCCTGCAAGGTCGACGCGCAGCTACTCGCCCGCACCGGAACCGTGTCGCAAACGCTGCCGATCCACGCCGGCACCGCCGCTGGATCGAGCGGTGCAATCTTAGGTTATCCGCGACCGCTCCGGTGCTGCGGCACGCGCGCGGCCGCCGCACGCGACGATAGCCCCGCCGCCGCGCCAACCGCTTGTCCCTGATCCGGACTCGATGCGACCGCCGTCCGGACTTGCGCCAGCAGGTACATCGCTTCGGATGGCGTCTGCACGCCAGACTGCTCCATCGTCAGCTTGAGTGCACCGGCGAGTTCGGTTTCGCTCAGTCGCTTGCGTGTCAATCGGCCGAGGGCGAGCCCCGCCGATCCCACCGAAACTGCACTTTGATGCGGGCGTGTTCGTCGGTGTGAATTTCTTCTCCCGACGGGCTGACCACGACTGCGGTCTGCGGCCCCAGGGCGGTGGGCTTGGGCGTGTCGCGCGCCGGGCGGTATTGCTGGGTGGCGGGGATGGCCGCGATCTCGCAGCCGAACGCGAATCCCGATCCGGCGCCGCTGACATCGGTGTTGCCGGTGGCGCTGTAGCTGGCCTGCACGACCAGCAGCTTGGTGTTGAAGGCTTCGACCGGGTGGCGGGCAAGCTTGAATTGCTTGCCCGGCTGCAGGCCGCGTACGTTGCCGCCGCCGCCAAAGACTTGGTACCGCGTCTGCAATTCGTCCAGCCGCGTGCCGGCGTACTGCCGCGCATCGCCGGGCTCGTCGTATTCGGCGGGGTGGTCGTAGATCTCATAGCCGGCGTAGGGGTGGCTGCGCTGCCGCTCGACCATGGCGTCCATCTTGGTCTTGGGCTTCTGCTTCTTGATCTGGAGTCGGCCAGCACCAGCTGGTGTTTGCTCCGCAAAAAGCTGCCCAGCCTTCCTGCCCGCGCCGAAGCTGCGCTCAGTCCACTATCGCGACTCTCTTTCGGTGAACGATCGTCAGACTGGCCCGCACCTGCCCCTGCGCTTCATCGACGAACAGAGTTGCGCCTAACAATGCCGCCCCGAGCGGAACTGTCGTAAGTTCGCTTGCAGGAAGTATCAGCGTGTCGGCGTCCACCTGTGGCGTCCACCGAAGCCATCGCGGATTCGTTTTCTTTTCAGGTTCTATAGTCAAAGATGGCCTTGCGTCACCCCGAAGAGGCGCCCCGGCGAACTCGATGACCAGTCCCTTGCCGCGCACGACCTCAGCCGGCAGCCGAGGTCGAAACACCCGCGATGCCAAGCGATAAGTAATGCCACCCGGCCGATCGCCAAACGTGAAAGTCAAGTCGTACTGCTTCGCCACCGACATCGTCGCCTTGTACCAGACTCCCTGGCTGCTAAGGGGGGCCTCTTTCAGTTCTACTCCGTTGACACTCACGACTCCGCCAGGGTATTTCTTTTGATAGCCGCTGCCCCGAATCGACAAGCCGACGTTGGCCTCATTAATTTCCGGGTGCTCACGCACACGAAATTCAAGCGTAACACGCTCCGGCGGATACAGTGCGTCGTCGTCTGCTTTCATATTGACCACCTTGAAACCGATAAGTCCTTGCAGTTGCGTCAGCCCGAGCAGGAAGCGCCGTCGCTGCATGTCATTGGCCCTTCTTTGCCAGCAGCACTTCCCACTCCGCTATGCCGGTCGCCTGCCCTGCCAGCGGATTGGACGTGGGCAGGCCGATTGGCGAGCGCATGTAGTTGTACCCCGGCCCTTCCTGGCCGAAGTATGTATAGAGGTGCCCCATCGCGTCGTGGTAAGCGCCGTGGTAGGCCACGGCATCGGGCATCAGCAGGCTACGCGGGTCGAGGCCCGAGTTGCCGGGACCAACGAGACCTCCTGTCGGGTTGAGCAGCGCGCCAAAGACCGGATCCATCCCGAAGCGGTCACCTACTACTTGTCCATCGCGCAACTGCCAAGTGCTACCCATGAATGTGCTTTGAGAGGGCTTTAGCGCATCAATGGGGTCAAGATTAAATTCTTTAATGTTTTCATTTAGGATGAATTTTCTTTCTTTATATAC
>JBKCXU010000049.1:0-39505 GCA_046316025.1 Betaproteobacteria bacterium
ATCCAGCGCAGCTTTGCCGACGCAAACGCAGCGCCGCGCGCCATGGCCCGAACCGCCCGTCTCGAAACCGGAATCGCAGATGCCCCATAACGACCGATCCAAAGCCGTCACCCAGGGAGTCGCCCGCTCGGCCAACCGCGCCATGTACTACGCGATGGGCTACAAGGACGAGGACTTCGACAAGCCGATGGTCGGCGTGGCCAACGGTCACTCGACGATCACGCCGTGCAACTCCGGCCTGCAGAAGCTCGCCGACGCGGCGGTCGCCGCGATCCAGGCCGAGGGCGGCAACTCGCAGGTCTTCGGCACGCCGACGATCTCCGACGGCATCGGCATGGGCACCGAGGGGATGAAGTACTCGCTGGTCAGCCGCGAGGTGATCGCCGACGCCATCGAGACCTGCGTCAACGGCCAGTGGATGGACGGCGCGATCGTCATCGGCGGCTGCGACAAGAACATGCCCGGCGGCCTGATGGCGATCATGCGCTGCGACGTACCGGCGATCTACGTGTACGGCGGCACAGTCAAGCCCGGCCATTACAAAGGTAAGGATCTCACCATCGTCTCGGCCTTTGAAGCCGTGGGCGAGTTCTCGGCCGGCCGGCTGTCGGACACCGACTTCAAGGAGATCGAGCGCCGTTGCATCCCCGGCTCCGGCTCCTGCGGCGGCATGTACACCGCCAACACGATGAGCTCGTCGTTCGAGGCGCTGGGCATGAGCCTGCTTTACTCCTCGACGCAGGCCAACCCCGACCAGGACAAGGTCGATTCCACCGCCGAAGCAGCCCGCGTGCTGATGCGCGCGATCCGCGCCGGCCTGAAGCCCTCGCAGATCGTCACACGCGAGTCGATCGAAAATGCGGTGAGCCTGATCATGGCTGTGGGCGGCAGCACCAACGCGGTGCTGCATTACCTCGCCATCGCGCATTGCGCCGACATCGACTGGTCCATCGACGACTTCGAACGCATCCGCCGCCGCGTGCCGGTGCTGTGCGACCTGAAACCTTCGGGCAAGTACGTCGCCACCGATTTGCACCGCGCCGGCGGCATCCCGCAGGTGCTCAAGATCCTGCTCGCCAACGGGTTGCTGCACGGCGACTGCATGACGATCACCGGCCGCTCGATGGCCGAAGAACTCGCCAATGTGCCGGCCCTGCCCCGCGCCGATCAGGATGTGATCCGCCCGTTCGACCAGCCGCTGTACGCGAAGGGGCACCTGGCGATCCTGAAAGGCAACCTCGCGCCCGAAGGCTGCGTGGCGAAGATCACCGGCCTGAAGAACCCGGTAATCACCGGCCCGGCGCGCGTGTTCGACTCCGAAGACGCGGCGATGGCGGCGATCATGACCGACCAGATTCGCGCGGGCGATGTGCTGGTGATCCGCTACGAGGGCCCGAAGGGCGGCCCCGGCATGCGCGAGATGCTCAGCCCCACTTCCGCTTTGATCGGCAAGGGCTTGGGCGAAAGCGTCGGCTTGATCACCGACGGGCGGTTTTCCGGCGGCACCTGGGGCATGGTGGTCGGCCACGTGGCGCCCGAAGCCTACGTCGGCGGCAACATCGCGCTGATCGAGGAAGGCGACTCCATCACCATCGACGCGCACCAGTTGTTGCTGCAGCTGAACGTCGATGAGGCGACCCTCGCCCGCCGCCGCGCCGCCTGGCGGCAGCCGGCGCCGCGCTACACCAAGGGCGTACTCGCCAAGTTCGCCAAGCTGGCCAGCACCGCCAGCCGCGGCGCGGTAACCGACGAGAAACTGTTCTGACGCCGGCTCGCCGCCCGCGCCGGGCGGGCAGACGCGCTACTTGCGGATGCGGATCACAGTCTTGCGCCCGAACGCCTTGCGGATGCGCTCACGCTTGGCTTTATCGACTTCGTCGATCGCCTTCTTGCGATCCAGCCCGAGGCGCTCCTCGATCTGAAACCAGACGAAGGCGAGCGCAAACGGCAGCGCGATCCACCACCACGACAGATCGGCAAACACCGTAACTTGTGCGAGTTTCAAACCGATCAGCACTACACCGAGCCACACCAGCCACATCGCGCCCGCACCTTCGCACCGCCGAGGAGTTGGGGTTATCCCCCAATTCGCCGTCAGCGTCAACCGGGGACGCAGTCAACCGTTAAACTCGCCGGCTGGTCGCGACGTGCAGTGTTTGTCGTTCTCTTCCTGTTGCCGGAGTCTTCATGCTCAGAACCCTTATCCTCGCCGCTGGTGCGATCGCCGTGGTCGGGTCTGCCGCCGCGCAGTCCGCCGAAGAACTCGCCAAGGCCAAGAACTGTCTGGCTTGCCATCAGATCGACAAGAAGCTCGTTGGCCCGTCGTACAAGGAGATCGCAGCAAAGTACGCCGGCCAAAAAGATGCGACGCCCAAGCTCGCCGGCAAGGTGCGGGCTGGTGGCGTCGGCGTCTGGGGGCAGGTGCCGATGCCGGCCAACCCGCAGGTCAACGAGAAAGAAGCCGATACTTTGGTCAAGTGGATTCTCAGCATCAAGTAGCGCATCGCGCGTTTTTCGGGGGTGCCCGGTCGGGCGCCCTTCCCTTATCCCCACCCCTACAGGAGTTCATCCGATGAAACGTCAAGTCCAACTGGCGGCGCTGACCGTCGCCGCCGCCGCAGTGCTCGCCGCCTGCGGCAAGAAGGAAGAGCCGGCCAAGAAGGCCGAGGCCGCGCCGCCGCCCCCGGTGGCGGTGATCAAGATCGGCCACGTGGCGCCGTTGACCGGCGGAATCGCCCACCTCGGCAAGGACAATGAGAACGGCGCACGCTTGGCCGTCGAAGAAATCAACGCTGCCGGCGGCATCAAGATCGGCGACAAGACCTTCAACGTCGAGCTCGTGGCCGAAGACGACAAGGCCGACCCGAAGGAGGGCACGGTCGCCGCGCAGAAGCTGGTCGACGCCGGTGTCGCCGCCGTGGTCGGGCACCTGAACTCGGGCACCTCGATCCCCGCGTCGAAGATCTACGCCGATGCCAACGTGACGCAGATTTCGCCCTCGGCGACCAACCCCAAGCTGACCGAACAGGGCTTCAAGACTACCTTCCGCGTGGTGGCCAACGACAACCAGCAGGGCGCGGTGCTCGCCAACTATGCCGCCGAAGCTCTGAAGGCCAAGACGATCGCCATCGTCGACGACCGCACCGCCTACGGCCAGGGCCTCGCCGACGTGGTCGAGCGCGTGGCGAAGGAAAAGGGCCTGAAGGTCGTGGCGCGCGAGTTCACCAACGACAAGGCGACCGACTTCAACGCCATCTTGACCAAGATCCGCGGCACTAAGCCCGACGTGATCATGTACGGCGGCATGGACGCCACCGCCGGCCCGATGGCCAAGCAAATGAAGCAGCTGGGCATCAAGTCGGTGCTGCTCGCCGGCGACGGCGTGTGCTCGCCGGAGTTCATCAAGCTGGCCGGCGACGCCGCCGGCGTCCTGCACTGCTCGATGGCCGGCGAGGCGGTCGAAAAGCTCGCCCGCGGCGCGGAGTTCGTCGACAAGTACAAGAAGCGCTTCAACGCGGACGTGCAGGTCTACTCGCCCTACAGCTACGACGCGGTGTACGTGATCACCGACGCGATCAAGCGCGCCGGCAACGCCGACCGCGCCGCGATCACCGGCGCCATGCCCGCCACCAACTACCCCGGCGTGACCGGCACGATCGCCTTCGACGACAAGGGCGACATCAAGGGCGGCGCGATCTCGATGTTCCAGGTCAAGGGCGACAAGCTCGAGTACGTGTCGACCGTGCGCTGATCGCTGCCCCAAGCAAGACGAAACACGGCGCCTGCGGGCGCCGTTTTTTTTGCCCATCGCCACCGCAGCCGCGCTGGCCCGTAACTTGCGGCTCCGCCTGTTAGCATCGCCCGCTCTTGTGAACCAAGCGTGGCCGGCGGACGCCGGCATCCTGGGAAACCCGCATCGATGGACACCTTCGTACAACAGGTCATCAACGGCTTGGTGCTCGGCAGCCTGTACTCGCTGATCGCGCTCGGCTACACGATGGTCTACGGCATCTTGAACCTGATCAACTTTGCCCACGGCGACGTGTTGATGGTCGGCGCGCTGACCGCGGTGTCGATGATCTTCGTGCTCAAGGCGCAGTTTCCGGAACTGCCCGGCTGGCTGCTGCTGCTGGCGGGCACCGTGGCGGCGATCCCGGTGTGCGTGGCGGTGAGCCTGATCATCGAGCGCGTCGCCTATCGCCCGCTGCGCAACGCGCCGCGGCTGGCGCCGCTGATCACCGCCATCGGCGTGTCGATCGTGCTGCAAACGCTGGCGATGATGATCTGGGGCCGTAACTACATCTCGGTGCCGCAGCTGCTGCCGTCGGAGCCGATCCAGTTCCTCGGCGCCACGGTCACGGTGAGCAAGCTGGCGATCATCGTGCTCTCGGCAATCATCATGGCCGGGCTGATGCTGCTGGTGAACCGCACCAAACTCGGCCGCGCGATGCGCGCCACCGCCGAAAACCCGCGCGTGGCCGGCCTGATGGGCGTGAACCCCAATTACGTGATCGCCGTGACCTTTGCCATCGGCGCAGCGCTGGCCGCGGTGGCCGGGGTGATGATCGCCGCCACCTACTCGGTCGCGCACTTCTACATGGGCTTCATGCCGGGACTGAAGGCGTTTACCGCGGCGGTGCTGGGCGGCATCGGCAACATCCCCGGCGCGATGGTGGGCGGCTTGCTGCTGGGGCTGATCGAGTCGCTCGGCGCCGGCTACATCGGCCAGCTGACGGGCGGCGTGCTCGGTTCGCACTATCAGGACGTGTTCGCCTTCATCGTGCTGTGCGCGGTGCTGATCCTGCGGCCGAGCGGCCTGCTGGGCGAGCGCGTGGCCGACCGCGCCTGACCGGAGCCCCGCGATGACGAGCTTCTTCCCGCAGTGGCGCGACAACCCAACGGCCGCGCTGATCGCCACCTTTGCGTTGGCCGCGCTGCTGATCGCCGCGCCGTTCGTGGTCGGGCAGCTGGGCAACGCCTGGGTACGCGCGCTGGCCTTTGCCGCGCTGTACGTGATGCTGGCGCTGGGCCTGAACATCGTCGTCGGCTTTGCCGGCCTGCTCGACCTGGGCTACATCGCCTTCTATGCCGTCGGCGCCTACATGTACGCGCTGCTCGCCTCGCCGCACCTGACCGACAACTTCGCGGCGCTGGCGGCGCTGCTCCCCAACGGCTTCCACAACCCGATCTGGCTGGTGATCCCGCTGGGCGCCGCGCTGGCGGCGCTGTTCGGCATCATCCTCGGCGCCCCGGTGCTCAAGCTGCGGGGCGACTACCTGGCCATCGTCACGCTCGGCTTCGGCGAGATCATCCGCATCTTTCTGAACAACCTCAACGCGCCGCTGAATCTCACCAACGGCCCGCAGGGGATCACCCTGATCGACCCGGTCATCATCGCCGGCCACAGCCTGGCGCGCCCGCTCGACCTGGGCTTCGTCAAGCTGCCGTCGGTGTACCTGTACTACTACCTGTTCCTCTTCCTGGCCGTGCTGACGGTGATCGTGTGCATCAACCTGCAGAACTCGCGGCTGGGCCGCGCCTGGATGGCAATCCGCGAGGACGACGTAGCCGCCAAGGCGATGGGCATCAACACCCGCAACGTCAAGCTGCTGGCCTTTGCCCTGGGCGCCAGCTTCGGCGGTGTGGCCGGGGCGATGTTTTCCGCCTTCCAGGGCTTCGTCTCGCCGGAGTCGTTCTCGCTGATGGAGTCGATCATCGTGCTGGCGATGGTGGTGCTGGGTGGCCTGGGCCACATCCCCGGCGTGATCGTCGGCGCCATTTTGCTGGCGATGTTCCCCGAGGTGCTGCGCCACACCGCGGTGCCCCTGCAAGAGCAGTTGTTCGGCAAGGTGCTGATCGACGCCGAGGTGCTGCGCATGCTGCTCTACGGCCTGGCGATGGTGGTGATCATGCTGTACCGGCCCAAGGGCCTGTGGCCGGCGCCCGAGCACGGGCGCCTGGCCGAACCCAAAGCGCAGGGCTGACCGATGGCCGATACGATCCTCAACGTCGGCGGCGTCAACAAGCGCTTTGGCGGCCTGCAAGCGCTGGCCGACGTCGGCATCCGCATCGAGCGCGGCCAGATCTACGGCCTGATCGGCCCCAACGGCGCCGGCAAGACGACCTTCTTCAACGTCATCACCGGGCTGTACACGCCGGACTCGGGCAGCTTCGAGCTCGATGGCAAGCCCTACTCGCCGAGCGAGCCGCACAAGGTGGCGGCAGCCGGCATTGCGCGCACCTTCCAGAACATCCGCCTTTTTCCGGAGATGACCGCGCTCGAAAACGTCATGGTCGGCCGCCACGTGCGCACCCGCGCGACCGCCTGGGGCGCCGTGTTCCGCACGCCCGCCACGCGGCGCGAAGAAGCCGCCATCCGCAGCCGCTCGCTCGAGCTGCTGGATTACGTGGGCCTGTCACGCTATGCGGACTTCCAGGCCCGCACGCTCGCCTACGGCGACCAGCGCCGGCTGGAGATCGCCCGCGCGCTCGCCACCGAGCCCAAGCTGCTGGCGCTGGACGAGCCCGCCGCCGGCATGAACGCCACCGAGAAGGTCGCGCTGCGCGGCCTGCTTGAACACATCAACCGCGACGGCGTGACCATCCTGCTGATCGAGCACGACGTGAAGCTGGTGATGGGCCTGTGCCACCGCGTGACGGTGCTCGACTACGGCAAGGTTATCGCCGTGGGCGGCCCGGCCGAGGTGCAGAGCAACCCGGCGGTGATCGAGGCCTATCTCGGCGGCGGGCACAAGGCCGTAGCCACGCGGGAGGCGGCATGAGTGCGCCGGGCCGCTCCCAAGCGCTCATCCCGCAGCACGTAGCGCGGAGGGTCGTCCAGTGAGCGCAGAGATCGTATTGCGCGTGGCCGGCCTCAAGGTCGCCTACGGCGGCATCCAGGCGGTCAAGGGCGTGGATCTCGAGATCCGCGCCGGCGAGTTGGTCACGCTGATCGGCGCCAACGGCGCCGGCAAGACCACCACGCTTAAGGCCATTACCGGCACGCAGGCTTGGGCGGGCGAGATCGAATACATGGGCCAGAGCACGCGCGGGATGGCCTCTTACCAGTTGCTGCAAGCGGGACTGGCGATGGTGCCGGAAGGCCGCGGCGTGTTCTCGCGGATGACGGTGACCGAGAACCTGCAAATGGGCGCCTTCTCGCGCGACGACCGCGCGCAGATCGACGCCGATCTGGAGCAGCAGTTCGCCACCTTCCCGCGCCTGAAAGAGCGCGCCAGACAACTGGCCGGCACGCTGTCCGGCGGCGAGCAGCAGATGCTGGCGATGGCGCGCGCGCTGATGAGCCGGCCCAAGCTCTTGCTCATGGACGAGCCGTCGATGGGCCTGTCGCCGATCATGGTGGAGAAGATCTTTGAAGTCGTGCGCGACGTTTCCGCGCGCCAGATTCCGATCCTGCTGGTGGAGCAAAACGCCCGCCTCGCCCTTGAAGCCGCGCACCGCGCCTATGTGATGGACTCCGGCCAGATCACGCTGCAAGGTGCGGCCGCCGACCTGCTGCACGACTCCAAGGTGCGCGCAGCGTATCTGGGCGAAGCGGCGGCGTAGTGGGCTCGCAGCTGCGCGGCGGACCCTGGGCTCCCACCTGCGCGAAAGAGCCATGGATGCCGCTGCATCAGGACTTCGGCCTGAGTACCACGCGCCCACCCCGACCTCCCCCGCTGCGCAGGGGAGGGAGTCTTTCCCTCCTGCGCTTGCGCGGGAGGGCCAGGGTGAGGGCGTGAGCGCATCTGCGCGGAACGGTTCCCCGGCGAGGCAGCTGCCAAGCAGCCGGGTGCGGGGCCAACGACACTGAGGCGGGCACCTGCCCAACAACGATGAACGACCCGCAAAGCGTCCGCTTCAACCCCTGGCCGCTGATGATCGTCGCCGCGGCGACGCTGGCGATCACGATGGGGGCGCGGCAGTCGCTGGGCCTGTTCGTCTCGCCGATCAACAGCAGCACCGGCCTGGGTATCGTGGCGATCAGCTTCGCGCTGGCCATCGGGCAATTCGTCTGGGGGGCGGCGCAGCCTATCTTCGGCGCGGTGGCCGACCGCTACGGCTCGGGCCGCGTGTTGGTGGTGGGCGCGCTGATGCTCGCCGCCGGCTTTGCCGCCACGCCCTTCGTCAGCAGCCAGTGGGGACTGATCTTTACTCTCGGCCTGCTGGCGGCGGCGGGTGCGGGTGCGGGCAGCTTCTCGATCCTGATCGGCGCCACCGCGCAGCGGTTGCCGGTGCAAAAGCGTGCGTTTGCCTCCGGCTTCATCAACGCCGGCGGCAGTTTCGGGCAGTTCGTGTTTGCGCCGCTCGTGCAGGGCATCATCGCAGCCTTCGGCTGGGCTAGCGCGCTCTACGCGCTGGCCGCCGCGGCACTCGCCACACTACCCTTGGCCTGGCCTCTGCGGCGGCGACCCGCCCCGCCCGCTGCGGCCGCCGGTGTGGTGCGTGCGGCGCCCACCGTCGGCATGGGCGAACAACTGCGCATCGCCCTGCGCGACAAGAGCTACTGGTGCCTGCACGCGGGCTTTTTCACTTGCGGCTTCCACATCGCCTTTCTGGTCACGCACCTGCCGGGCGAGGTCGGGCTGTGCGGACTGTCGGCGAACGTGGCGGCCACGTCGCTAGCGATCATCGGCTTGGCCAACATCGCCGGCAGCCTGACCGCCGGCGTACTCGGCAACGTCTACCGGATGAAGTGGCTGCTGTTCTGGGTCTACTTCACCCGCGCGGCGGCTATCGCGCTCTATCTGCTGGCGCCGAAGGAGCCGATCGTCTTCTACGCCTTTGCGGCAGTGCTCGGCTTCACCTGGCTCTCCACGGTGCCGCCGACCGCGGGGCTGGTGGCCAAGCTCTTCGGCACTCGGTATCTGGCGACGCTGTTTGGCCTGACGCTGCTGTCGCACCAGATCGGCGGCTTCTTCGGTGCCTGGCTGGGCGGCATCGCACTCGTGCAAACGGGCAGCTTCGACTGGATGTGGTATGCCGATATCGCGCTGGCGCTGGCCGCCGCGTTCGTCAACCTGCCGATCAAGGAAGCGCCGTTGACACAGATGCAGCCGGCGTCGAGCTGATCCGTCGCGGCCGCGATTCAAGCGGCAAGCGTGCGGTGCAGACCTTGCAGGTCGTACACGCGCAACTGCGCCAGGTGCTTCATCCCCTCCACTGCCGCACGACCGCCGGCGACCGTGGTGTAGTAGTTCACCCGCTGCGCTATCGCCGTGGTGCGGATCGAGCGTGAGTCGGCAATCTGCGCGCGGCTTTCGGAGACGGTGGTAATCACGAGGTCGATCTCGCCGTTCTTGAGCGCATCGACCACGTGCGGGCGGCCGTCCTTGACCTTGTTGATTGGGCGCACCGGAATGCCGGCTGCGTCCACCGCGGCGGCGGTGCCGTGCGTGGCAACCAGGCCGTAGCCCATCTCGTGCAGCAGGCGGGCGATCTCGATCACCTTGGGTTTGTCGCTGTCCTTCACGCTCAGGAACACGGTGCCGTGGTCGGGCAACTTGGCACCCGCGGCCAGCTGCGACTTGAATAGCGCTTCGCCGAAGCTCGTGCCCACGCCCATTACCTCGCCGGTGGAGCGCATCTCCGGCCCCAGCAGCGGGTCCACGCCGGGGAACTTGGCAAACGGGAACACCGCTTCCTTGACCGAGGTGTACGGCGGCACGACCTCCACCTGTACCCCCTGCGCGGCGATGGTCTGCCCGACCATGCAGCGCGCGGCAATCTTGGCGAGCGGCTCGCCGGTCGCCTTGGACACGAAGGGCACCGTGCGCGAGGCGCGCGGGTTGACCTCCAGCACGAACACCTCGCCACGCTGGATCGCAAACTGCACGTTCATCAGCCCGACCACGCCCAGCGCCTGCGCCATCAGCACGGTCTGGCGCTTCAGCTCGTTGATGGTGGCGGCGTCCAGCGAATACGGCGGCAACGCGCAGGCCGAGTCGCCCGAGTGCACGCCGGCCTGCTCGATGTGCTCCATCACGCCGCCGATGCGCACCTCGGTGCCGTCGGCCACGCAGTCGACATCGACCTCGATCGCGTCGTCCAGAAAACGGTCCAGCAGCACCGGCGAGTCGTTGCTGACCTTGACCGCCTCGCGCATGTAGCGCTCCAGATCGCGCGGCTCGTGCACGATATCCATCGCCCGGCCGCCCAACACATAGCTGGGTCGCACCACCAGCGGGTAGCCGATCTCGTCGGCCAGCCGCAGCGCGTCGGCTTCAGTGCGGGCGGTGCGATTGGGCGGCTGCTTCAAGCCCAGCTTGACCAGCAGTTGCTGGAAGCGCTCGCGGTCTTCGGCGATATCGATCGAGTCCGGCGTGGTGCCGACGATCGGCACACCGTTGGCCTCCAGGTCGCGCGCGAGCTTCAACGGCGTCTGGCCGCCGTACTGCACGATCACGCCAAAGGGCTTTTCCTTATCGACGATCTCCAAAACGTCTTCGAGTGTGAGCGGCTCGAAGTACAGGCGGTCGGAGGTGTCGTAGTCGGTGGAGACCGTCTCCGGGTTGCAGTTGACCATGATGGTCTCGAACCCGTCTTCGCGCAGCGCCAGCGCGGCGTGCACGCAGCAGTAGTCGAACTCGATGCCCTGGCCGATGCGGTTCGGCCCGCCCCCGAGCACCATCACCTTCTTGCGGTCGGAGGGCTGCGCCTCGCACTCGTCCTCGTAGGTCGAGTACATGTAGGCGGTGGTGGTCGCGAACTCCGCCGCGCAAGTGTCCACGCGCTTGTAGACCGGGCGCACGCCCAGGCGCAGACGCGCGGCGCGCACCTCGGCGGCGGTGGTCTTGAGCAGCTTGGCGAGCCGCCGGTCGGAGAAACCTTTGCGCTTCAGGAACCGCAGTTCCTCCGCGGTCAGCGTAGCTAGCGCACAGGCGCCCAGCCGCTCTTCGATCCGCACCAGTTCTTCGATCTGCGCGAGGAACCAAGGGTCGATCGCGGTTTCTTCGAACACCTCGGCGACCGTCAGGCCGAGGCGGAAGGCATCGGCTACGTACCAGAGCCGCTCGGGGCCGGCGTCGCCGATTTCCTCGACCACTTCGTCGCGGTCGGCGGAGCGTTCGTCGAGGCCATCGGCGCCAATCTCCAACCCGCGCAGCGCCTTTTGCAGCGACTCCTGGAAGGTGCGGCCGATTGCCATCACCTCGCCCACCGACTTCATCTGCGTGGTCAGGTGGCGGTCGGCCTGCGGGAACTTCTCAAAGGCAAAGCGCGGCACCTTGGTGACGACGTAGTCGATGCTGGGCTCGAACGACGCCGGCGTGGCGCCACCCGTGATCTCGTTGCGCAACTCGGGCAGCGTGTAGCCGACCGCGAGCTTGGCGGCGACCTTGGCGATCGGGAAACCCGTCGCCTTAGACGCCAAGGCGGACGAGCGCGACACCCGCGGGTTCATCTCGATCACGACCATGCGCCCGTCGCGCGGGTTGATCGCAAACTGCACGTTGGAGCCGCCGGTATCGACACCGATCTCGCGCAGGATGGCGATGCTGGCGTCGCGCAGCAGTTGATATTCCTTGTCGGTCAGCGTCTGCGCCGGGGCGACGGTGATCGAGTCCCCGGTGTGGATGCCCATCGGGTCGAGGTTTTCGATCGAGCAGACGATGATGCAGTTGTCCGCCCGGTCGCGCACCACCTCCATCTCGAACTCTTTCCAGCCGAGCAGAGACTCCTCGATCAGCAGCTCGCGCACCGGCGACAGATCCAGCCCGCGTGTGCAGATGGCGAGAAACTCCTCCATGTTCCAGGCGATGCCGCCGCCGCTGCCGCCCAGCGTGAAGCTCGGGCGGATCACCACCGGGAAGCCCAATCCGAGCTGCGCGGCCAGCGCCTCGTCGATGCTGTGCGCAATCGACGAGCGCGCCGAGCCCAGGCCGATCGCCGTCATCGCGTCCTTGAACTTCAGCCGGTCTTCGGCCTTCTCAATGGCCGCGGGCGAGGCGCCGATCAACTCCACGCCGTACCTGTCGAGCACGCCGTGCTTGTGCAGGTCCATCGCGCAATTGAGCGCCGTCTGCCCGCCCATGGTCGGGAGACACGCATCCGGCCGCTCGCGCTCGATGATCTTTTCGACGACCTGCCAGGTGATCGGCTCGATGTAAGTGACATCGGCCATCTCGGGGTCGGTCATGATGGTCGCCGGGTTGCTGTTGACCAGGATGACGCGGTAGCCCTCCTGCCGCAGCGCCTTGCAGGCCTGCGCGCCGGAGTAGTCGAACTCGCAGGCCTGGCCGATCACGATCGGCCCGGCGCCGATGATCAGGACGGACTTGAGGTCGGTTCTCTTTGGCATGTTGCTCCCGGCAGCGATGTCAGCCTTGGTTTTTTTCGTCGAATTGGGCGTTCAGCCGGCGTGTCGGTCGATACTCCGTTCACCAGCCAACCGACGGCTGAGGAACGTTCGAATGTCCTGCGGCTCCATCACCTCGATTCCTTCCGCGGCGACCCGATCGAGGGCCGACTGCGACTCGTCGCTTTCCGGTGGCACGGTAACCAAAATGAAGACCGCCTCCTTCACGCCAGTGCTTTGGAGTACGTCTCGCAAGAAGCGCGCTTTCTGCACCACGCGCTGAGCCTCGTCGGTCGATAGTTCAGCCGACTTGCACTCGACCAAGAAGATTTGCTCGCTTAAGCCGACCAACAGGTCGATCTCCCCGCGCGAGACTGACTTGGCTGCCAAGCTAGCCTCGTACTGCACGCGGCTAAAAATTTCGAAGTCGACCGAGAAGCGCTCGAGCATGTTCTGAAACACATGGTACGCGTACGCCTCGAACCAGCCTCCAGTCAACTGGCCCCTCCGGCGGCCGTCGATCTCGTAACGCAGGTGGAGTCGATCACGCTCGGCCAGCGGCGCACGACGCAGTTCGCCGACGACGTCCGCCAACGCGATGGATCGGGCCTCGTCCCCTCGACCTAACTGCGCTTCGCAACTGGCGACCACGTCGTGGCGAAGCAGCATGGAAAACAGAGCCACGACGGCACGGGCTTGACCTTCGCCCTGCAACCGATACGGACGACCGTCGGCGGCCAGCTTTTTCAGGCGGCTCCAGACCGTCTTGTAGACGCGAAACTCGTCCCCGATCTCCCGAGCAAACGCGACCTCACTTTCGCTGATCTTGGCGATCGCCGGAAAGTCGAGCGAAGCGCGGTACAACCTGGCGAGAGTCGCGCTGCGCTCCTTGACGAGTTCGGCGACTTGCCCCGCCGTCAAGCGTCCATCCGGTAAGGCGTTCCACCAAGCGCGCGCTGCGGTCCAGCGGTTTTCGCCTGCCTCATATGCGGTCAGATCGATGTAGTTCTCGCTCACTTGCCGCATCAAGTGCAACATCGCTCGCGACGCCGAGGCAAGCCGATAGAGTGACTCCTGCGCCTTCACGCCAAGATTCGGGTGGGAGGTGGCCAACGTATCGAGACGGTCCGCCAAGCGCGCGCAGTCTGCAATCAGGTCGACCTTCATGGCAATCTAGCTCGCCGCGTAGTTTCCAGGGGCAAGCCGCCGCTCGACCAGTTCGATCAGGATGTGGATCACCTTGATATGCAGTTCCTGCACTCGGTCGGCGTACTTGCCGCCGGGGGTGACGATGGCGATGTCGGACAACTCCACGATCGGCGTGCCGTCGCGGCCGGTCAGTCCGATGACTTTGACGCCGCGCTCGCGTGCGACCTTGGCGGCAGCAATGATGTTCTTGCTGGTGCCGCTAGTGGTGATCGCCAGCAGCACATCGCCGGCGCGACCATGGGCTTGCACATACCGCGCAAAGACCTGCTCATAGCCGTAATCGTTGCCGACACAGGTCAGGTGGCCGGGGTCGGCGATAGCGGTCGCGCCATAACCGGGGCGGTTGTCGCGGTAGCGGCCGGTCAGCTCTTCGGCAAAGTGCATCGCGTCGCACATGGAGCCGCCGTTGCCGCAGGAGTAGACGCGCCCGCCGGCGGCAAAGGTGTCGGCGAGCAGCGCGCCGGCGGCCTCGATGCGCGCGAGCATCGCGTTGTTGGTTAGCAGCGCGGCCAGTGCAGCGGCGGCGTCTTCCAGTGCGGCGCGGACCGGGTTCATTGGCGCTCCTGCATCAACTTGATGAAGCGGTCGAATAGGTACTGGATGTCGTGCGGGCCGGGGCTGGCTTCGGGGTGGCCCTGGAAGCAGAAAGCAGGCTTGTCGGTGCGGCGAAAGCCTTGCAGCGAACCGTCGAACAGCGACACATGCGTGACCTTGCAGTTGGCGGGCAGTGTCGCCGCATCGACGGCGAAGCCGTGGTTCTGCGAGGTGATCGCCACCTGGCCGGTCTCCACGTCCTGCACCGGATGGTTGGCGCCATGGTGGCCGAACTTCATCTTCAGCGTCTTGGCCCCCGAGGCCAGGCCCATGATTTGGTGGCCGAGGCAGATGCCGAAGGTCGGCAGCTCGCGGTCGATCAGCGTGCGCGCGGCGGCGATCGCGTAGTCGCAAGGCTCGGGGTCGCCGGGGCCATTGGCGAGAAAGATTCCGTCCGGCTTGAGCGCCAGCGCATCTGCCGCCCGCGTCTTGGCCGGCACCACGGTGATCCGGCAGCCGCGGTCGGCCAGCAGGCGCAGGATGTTGTGCTTGACGCCGAAGTCGTAGGCGACCACGTGGAAGCGCGCGTCGGCGAGCGTGCCATAGCCGCGGCCGAGCGCCCACGAGGTCTGGTTCCATTCGTAGGGCTCGCTGCAACTGACGACTTGCGCCAGATCCAGTCCGGCCATGCCGGGGAAGCTGCGTGCGAGTTCAAGCGCTTTGGCCTCATCGGTGCCCACCAGAATCGCCCCGGCCTGCGCGCCGCCGTCGCGCAGCCGGCGCGTCAGCGCGCGAGTGTCGATGTCGGCAATCGCCACCACGCCTTCGCGCCGCAGGTACCCGGACAAGGTCCACTGCGCGCGGAAGTTGGAATGCACCACCGGCAGGTCGCGCACGATCAGCCCGGCGGCGTAGACGCGGTCGGACTCCACGTCCTCGGCGTTGGTGCCGGTGTTGCCGATGTGCGGGTAGGTGAGCGTGACCAGTTGCCGGCAATAGCTCGGGTCGGTCAGGATTTCCTGATAGCCGGTGAGCGCGGTGTTGAACACCACCTCACCGACCGTATGGCCATCGGCGCCGATGGCGCGGCCGCAGAATATCGTCCCATCGGCCAGCGCCAGCAGCGCAGGCGGACGGGCATCGGCGATCAGGGCGGACAACGGGAGGCTCCTCGGGGCGTTCGTCATGGGCCACGGCTGTGCCGCGCCCTCACCCTTCGAGCCGATACGTGGCTGAAAGGCGGCAAATTATAGCGACGCCCCTCGCCGCCTCCTAAGCGGGCGGCGCCGACGGGACATCGTCCTCGCCTGGCAGCAGTTGCAGATGGCGCACGGCCTCCTCCGCCGCCGGGTGCTCCGGATAGCGCAGTGCCACTTGCTCGAGAAGATGTCCGGCTTGCTTCTGCGCGCCGCCGGAGCGCAACATCGCCAGCGCACCCAAAAGGTAGACGTAAGGCAAGTCCGGATGCCGCGAATGGCGCTTGTCGAAGCCCCGCAGCAGGTGCACGGCCACGTCGGCACGGCCCTGTTCGAGCGCGGCGCGCGCCAGCGGCGCCACCTGCTCGGGCACGCGCGGACGCCAGTGCTTGTTGCGGCCGATCACGTCGGCCACGAGCGGCACGGCCTCGGCCGGCGTGTCGATGCGCAGCAGCAGTTCGACGCAGCGCTCGGCGTGGCTTTCGATGCGGGCGCGGTTGCCCTCGCGCAGCAAGAGCTTGTGCAGCCGGGCGTGCAGGGACAAGTCGTTGGGTCGCCGACCCAGATCGGCTTCGATCTGGGCGATCGCCTCGCCAATGTCGCCGTCGGCCAGCATGCGCGTGACCAGCGCATCGCGCGCGCGCCGTTGCACATCGACCCGCCGCAATCGGGTCCGCGCGCCGCGGTCGTTCTCGCCCGGGCCGATGATCACCAGATGCAGCCCGTCGGCATTCTGGTACGCAACGTAGCCGATCAGCGCGCAAAGGGCGTAGGTGATGGCCCAGAAAGCGGCGGAGAGCAAGAACACCGCCACGACAACGCCCGTGCCCAGCGTCGGCGGCTTGCCGTCGAGGGCCGATACGACGGCGCCCCACCCCGCTCCAAAAGATGCCGCCAGAGACGGCAGGCCGTAGCCGCGGAGCCACTCCGCGCAGAACACCAAGGCAAAGAGCCCGAGCAGGGGAAGTCCGATCACACTGGCCGCACGGCTCAGTGCGGCCAGGCTCACCGCGGTGGCCAGACTGCCACCGGCCACCAAGCGCAGCGTGGCAACCGGTAGCAGCACGACGAACAGCAGCAGCCAGACGAGGGCGGACAGCCAGGCGTCGCCGCGACTTGCCCAGGCGATGCCCACCCATGCGCCCACGAAGAGCAGATTGAGCGCCACGTACTGCGCCGCGCCGAGCCACCCGGTGCCGAGCGGCGCATCCGGATACAACGAGGGGCGCAGGAAGCCGAGTCCCGCCCGTTCGGCAATGATGAAGCCATAGCCCAGGCCATAGGCACTGGCCGCCGCGACAACGACGGCGGTCACGACGGTGGCCCCGGCGCCCAATCGGAACGCCAGCGGCAAGGATGCCCACAACGCCGCCAGCACAAGCACGTGGAGCAGTACCGGGAGGTCGAGCGGGAGCGCCGGGAACTTGTGCAGCCGACGCCAAAACGGAGTGACCGCCGGCCGCTCGTCACCGAGTGCGTGGGGCGAGGGGGCTGCGGCGGACACGGGGCGCGAGGGAGCGAAGACAACGCGCGCGAATTTATCCCAACCCCAGCCCGAAGGGCAGCCGCAGAGACGGGATTTACCGCAGGTACAGGCTCGTGTGCCGCGCCGCTGACTCGGCGGCTCGCGCGAGACCCCGCGTCGCCGCCCGCAGGCCGCCGGCGTTTCCAGGCTAGAGCTTCTCCGTCTCGCCGGCGCGCGGCTGCCACTTCATCAGGTGCCGCTCGACCCAGCCGACCGACGCATCGAGCACCAGCGCAAAGGCGGTCAGCACCAGGATGCCGGCCATGACCGTGTTGATGTCGAAGGTGCCTTCGGCTTGCAGGATCAGATAGCCCACGCCGCGCGAGGAACCGAGATACTCGCCGACCACCGCGCCGACGAAGGCCAGGCCCACCGAGGTGTGCAGCGACGAAAACACCCAGCTCATCGCGCTCGGCAGGTACACGTGGCGCAGCAACTGGCGCTGATTGGCGCCGAGCATCCTGGCGTTGGCAAGAATCGTCGGGCTGACTTCCTTCACGCCCTGATAGACGTTGAAGAAGACGATGAAGAAGACCAGCGTAAAGCCGAGCGCCACCTTGGACGCAATGCCCAGCCCGAACCAGACCGCAAAGATCGGCGCCAGGATCACCCGCGGCATCGAATTGAGCGCCTTGATATAGGGGTCGAGGATCGCCGCCGCCACCGGCGACAGCGCCAGCCACATGCCCACCGCCAGGCCGGCCACGGTGCCGATCGCAAAGGCCAGCACGGTTTCCAGCAAGGTCACCCACAGGTGCTGGTAAATGTCGGCATCGACGAAAAACCAGGTCCAGATGCGATCGAGAATCTTGACCGGCTCACCGAAGAAGAAGGCCGCCTGCCGGTCGTTGTCGAAGACGAAGGGCGGCACCAGCCCCGGCGTGGTCAGCAGATGCCAAAGCCCGAAGATCGCGAGCAGCAGTCCGATCTGCCAGAAACGCAGGTTGCGCGCGTTGGGCTTGACGTGTTTCCACATGGCCGCACTCAGGCGAGCAGTTCCGCGACCGACGAGACGCGTGCGAAGCTGCCGTTGAGCGCCGCCAGATAGGCCGCTTGCACCTGCGCTGCGGGCACCACCTGCCCCTGCCACGCGAGGTCGCGCGTGGCGCAGGCGTCCGCCACCAGCGTGCACTCGAACCCGAGGTCGGCCGCGGCCCGTACCGAGGTGTCGATGCACATGTGGGTCATCATCCCGGCCACGGTGAGTTGGCTCACGCTGGCGGCGCTCAGTCGCTCGGCGAGCAGGGTGTCGCGGAACGCATTGGGAAAGCGCTTGACCACCACCGGCTCGCCTTCCTGCGGCGCGACGAATGCGTGAATCCGCACACCGTCGGTGTCGGGCAGGAAGAAGCTTGCGCCGGCACGAGTGGAGACATGCTGAACGTGGAACACCGGCTCAGCGCGCCGGCGGAACGCCGCCAGCAGCTCCGCCGCGCGCGCGGCGGCCTCCAGCGAGCCGACCAGCGGCATGCGCCCGCCATCGAAGTAGTCGTTCTGTATGTCGATCAGCAGCAAGGCCCTCGTGGTCACGCCGCCACCTTCTGCTGCGCATAACCCTTGAGCACTTCTTCGCGCAGCACGTCCCAGATCGCCTTGTGCAGTTCGATGAAGCGCGGCAGCACGCGCACCTCGGCCACGTCGCGAGGGCGCGGCAGATCGATCGTGAACTCGCCGATCGGATGCGCGGCCGGCCCGGCAGAGAGCACCACCACGCGGTCGCTCATCGCAATGGCTTCGTCCAGGTCGTGGGTGATGAACAAGACGGCTTTCCGCTTCGCCGCCCACAGTTCCAGCACCTCGTTTTCCATCAACTGCCGGGTCTGGATGTCGAGCGCGGAAAACGGCTCGTCCATCAGGATGATGTCGGGGTCGAGCACCAGCGTCTGCGCCAAGGCCGCGCGCTTGCGCATGCCGCCCGACATCTGGTGCGGGTAGCGGTCGCCGAAGCCGCCCAGGCCCACGCGGCGCAGCCAGTCCTCGCCCTGCCGGCGCGCTTCGCCGGCCGGCACGCCGCGGAACTGAAGCCCCGCGGTGACGTTGGCCAGCGCTGTGCGCCACGGCATCAGCGCCTCGGACTGGAACATGTAGCCGGCGCGCCGGTTGATACCCACGAGCGGCTCGCCAAACACGTGCACGGTGCCGGCGCTCGGCTCGAGCAGGCCGGCGCCGACGTTGAGCAGCGTGCTCTTGCCGCAGCCGGTCGGCCCGACCACGCTGACGAATTCGCCAGGCTCCACCACCAGCGTCACGTCGCGCACCGCCGTGTAACGCTGCGAGCGGTTATGCCGATCGAAGAAGGTGCAGGTGATGGCGGAAAGGTCGAGGGCTGGGGTCATTGAGCGGTGACGGCGGCGCACGCCGCCTGTGAACAGGCCTGTGGCCGCTATGACGCCCGCCGAGCCGGCTGTGAAGCGCAGCAGATAGCAGCCCGCCGCGTCATCGTCATCTTCACTTGTACTTCGCGTTGGCCTTCTTGACGAAGTCGTTGGTGTAGACCGCCTTGAAGTCCACCTTGGCACCGGCCAGCTTCTCGTCGCCGGCAGCCAGCGCACGCAACGCCGTCTTCGGCCCCTCGTCGGGGATCATGCCGTCGGGCGACAGCGCGGGCTTGGCCTTGAGAAAGGCGTCGATGTACACGGCGCGGTCGCCGAGCAGGAACGCCTCGGGCACGACCTTGACGATGTCGCTCGGGCCAGCCTTCTGGATCCACTTGTTGGCGCGGACGATGGCGTTGGTCAGCGCCTGCACGGTGTTGGGGTTCTTCTCGACGAACGGCACCGGCGCGTACAGGCAGCCCGCGGGCATCGGCCCGCCAAAGACGCGGTCGGCCTCGGCGACGATGCGCGTGTCGGAGACGATCTTGATGTCGCCGGGACGCGAGAGCAGCGTGATCACCGGGTCGAGGTTGGAGATCGCATCGACCTGCCCCGCCTTGACGGCCGCCACTGCGCCGCTGGCCGCACCCACGCCGACGATCGACACGTCAGTCGGCCTCAATCCGGCGCTGGCCAGCACGAAGTTGGTCATCACGTGGGTCGATGAGCCGGGCGCGGTGACACCGATCTTCTTGCCTTTCAGATCGGCCACCGTCTTGTAGTTGGGCATCGTCTTGGTGCTCACGCCCAGCACGATCTGCGGCGCCCGCCCTTGCAGCACAAAGGCGCGCATCGGCTGCCCCTTCAGCTGCATGTTGACCGTATGCTCGAAGGCGCCCGAGACCACGTCCGCACTGCCGCCGACCACCGCCTGCAGCGCCTTCGCACCGCCGGCAAAGTCGCCGATCTCCACGTCCAGCCCTTCATCCTTGAAGTAGCCGAGCTGCTCGGCCACGGTCAGCGGCAGGTAATAAAGCAGGTTCTTGCCGCCGACGGCGATGACCACCTTCTTCTTCTCGGGCGCCTGGGCGGAGGCCAAGGTCGGGACGGCAGCCAGCGCCGAGCCGGCCGCGGCGAGCGCGAGCAACTCGCGCCGGGAAAGCTTTGCATCCATCGGTGTCTTCCTCGTGATAAACGCCGCTCGTGCGGCAGCGTGAGCCGGCGACTATATAACGCCGTCGGCCCGCAGCGCGGCAATCTGCCCGTCGTCGTGGCCGAGCGCGCGCAGCACTTCGTCGGTGTGCTCGCCGAGCTTGGGCCCCAGCCACTGCGTGCCACCGGGTGTCGCGGAAAACTTCGGCGTCACCGCGGGCACCGCCAGCGACGTGCCGTCGGCCATCACGGCCCGCTCGATCATCTGCCGCGCAGCGAACTGCGCATCGGCAAACATGTCGGCCACGCTGTAGATCTTCGATACCGGCACGTCGGCAGCCGCGAGCGTGGCCAGCGCCGCGTCGATACCGCGGCCCTCGCACCACCGCTGGATCGCGGCGTCGATCTCGGCAGTGCGCGGCACGCGCCCATCGTTGCGGGCGAGCGCCGGGTCGTTGGCCAGATCGTCGCGTTCGATGGCCAGCATCAGCCGCTTGAAGATCGCATCGCCATTACCGGCGATCACGATCGCCGCGCCGTCGCCGCAGGTGTAGGTGTTGGACGGCACGATCCCCGGCAACGCGCCGCCGGTGCGTTCGCGCACCACGCCGTACCGGTCGTACTCGGGCACGGTGCTTTCCATCAGGTTGAACACCGCCTCGTATAGCGCCACGTCGATCTGCTGGCCCTGGCCCTTGCCGCGCCCGCCCGTGGCATCGCGGTGGCGCAACGCCATCAGCGCACCGATCACCCCATGCAGCGCGGCGATCGAGTCGCCAATGGAGATGCCGATCCGCACCGGCGGCCGATCCGGGTGGCCGGATACGTAGCGGATGCCGCCCATGCTCTCGCCAATCGCGCCGAAGCCCGGCTTGTCGCGCATCGGCCCGGTCTGGCCGTAGCCGGACAGCCGCACCATGATCGTCGCCGGGTTGACGGCGCGCAGTTGCTCGTAGCCCAGGCCCCACTTCTCCAGCACGCCGGGCCGGTAGTTTTCGATCACCACGTCGGCTGCGAGCGCCAGTTGCCGCGCGATGGTCTGGGCACGCGGGTCCTTCATGTTGAGTGCGATCGACTTTTTGTTGCGCGCCTGCACGGCCCACCACAACGAGGTGCCCTCGTGCAGATAACGCCAGGAGCGGATCGGGTCGCCCCCGCGCGGGTCTTCGACCTTGATCGTCTCGGCGCCGAACTCGGCCAGCATGCGCGCGGCAAACGGCCCGGCGATCAGCGTCCCGAGTTCCAGCACCTTGAGCCCGACGAGCGGCCCCATCAGGCCCCCAGCAGAAACAGGATCACGCAGCACAACCAGCCGACCGTCCACACCACCGAGCGCAGCCCCGGCATGTCGGCCAGATACGCGCCGAGGTAGGCGAGCCGCGCGACGATGAAGGTCACCGCCGCCGCGTCCACCTGCGCCTGCGGCGCCTGCAACATCTGCGCGACGACCACGCCCGCGGCAAAAAACGGAAAGGCCTCGAAACCGTTTTTCTGCGCGTTATCGGCGCGGCGCGACAGGCCCCGCTGGCGCTCCAGAAACGCGCGCGGGTCGCGGTTGTCGTAGCGATCCTGAGTAGCGACGAACTTGGCAATCCCGGTGGCCACCAGCGGCAGGATCGCGGCAATCAGTACGCACCACAGGGCGATGGTCATCGTTGGTCTCCTCAAGCGGCGCGGCGATCGAGCATTGCCTGCGCGATGGTGTTCACATCGGTGTATTCGAGTTCGGCGCCGGCCGGCACACCGCGCGCCAGCCGGGTGATCTTCAGTTGCGGATCGCGCGCGCGCAGCAACTCGCCGATGTAGTGCGCGGTGGCATCGCCCTCCGGCGTGAACGAGGTCGCGACGATCAACTCGCGTACCAGCCCGTCGGTGGCGCGCGCAAGCAAGCGCTCCAGTTGAATCTCGCGCGGGCCGATGCCGTCCAGCGGCGAGATGCGCCCCAGCAGTACGAAGTACATGCCCTGGTAGGCGAGCGATTGTTCGATCACCAGTTGATCGGCCGGACTCTCGACCACGCACAGCAGGCCCGCGTCGCGGCGGGGGCTGGCGCAGGTCTCGCAGATGTCGAGTTCGGTCAGCGTGTTGCAGCGGGCGCAGTGGCGGATTTCCGCCGCAGCCGCGAGCAGCGCCTCGCCCAGCTTGACCGCCGTGTCGCGCTCGTGCTGCAACAGGTGAAACGCGATCCGCTGCGCCGAGCGCGGGCCGATTCCGGGCAGGCGCTTTAACGCATCGACGAGTTTGTCGAGGGCTGGGCTTAGGCGCATCTACTGCACGATGGACGCTGCCCCTCAGAAGGGAAGCTTCATCCCCGGCGGCAGCGGCAGGCCGGCGGTGATCGCGGCCATCTTCTCCTGCGAGGTCTGCTCGGCACGGCGCAGCGCGTCGTTGAAGGCGGCGGCGACCAGGTCTTCGAGCATGTCTTTGTCATCGCCGACGAGGCTAGGGTCGATCGCCACCCGCCGCACCTGATGTTTGCAGGTCATCGTCACCTTGACGAGGCCGGCGCCCGACTGGCCTTCGACCTCCAGAGCGGCGAGTTCGTCTTGCAGCTTCTGCATGTTTGCCTGCATTTTCTGCACCTGCTGCATCATGCCGGCGATCTGTCCCTTCATCATTGCGCGTACTCCGTCAGGTGGCGGGCTTGATCGACTGCGGGTCGACCGTGGCGCCGAAGTTGTCGATCAATTGCTTGACGAAGGGGTCGGCGTAGATCGCCTCCTCCGCCCGCTTCTGCTGCTCGGCGCGCGCTTCGTCGGCGCGGCCCTTGGCGGTCGGGCCAGCCGTGGCGCCCACCTCCACGCTGAGTTTGACCGGCTGGCCCAGGTGCTGGGTCAGCGCGGCCTTGAGCCGGTCGAGCGTGCCGCCTTCGGCCAGTGTCTTGACCGGCACGCGCAGCTTGTAGTGATTGCCTTCCGCCGAGACCAACTCGCTGCGCACGGCGAGCTCGCGCGTGAAGCCGGTGAGGTTCAGGCGTTCGACGAGGCTGGGCCAGTCGGAAGTCGGTTGTCCGTTGTCGGTCGTCGGTTGTCGGTTTTCGGTGATCGGTGATCGGTGATCGGTGATCGGCCTTGCGGTGGGCGCAGCTCGGCCCGACGTTGCTGCGCCGGCAGCCGCCGCCGACTCCCGACTACCGACTGCCGACTGCCGACCGACAACTCCCGACTCCGCCGGCGCAAACGCGAGCATCCGTAACAGCGTCATCGTGAAGCCGGCGTACTCGTCGGGCGCCAAGCTCAAATCGTTGCGACCGTGCAGGGCGATCTGGTAGTAAAGCTGCACCTCGTCGGGCGCGAAGGTCCTGGCAAAGCGGCGCACGGTCTCGGCATCGGCCGCAGCATCGCCCAGCGCCTCGTCCGCGGCATCGGGCACCTGCTGGGCGAGTGCCACTCGATGCAAGAGGCTCCCCAGGTCGCGCAGCGCTTGCGCAAAGGAGTAGCTGCGCACGGCCATCTCGTCGGAGATCGCAAGCAGCAATTTGGCGTCGCGCGCGGCCAAGGCATCCAGGATTCGTTCGAGGATCGTGGTGTCGATCGCGCCCAGCATCGCGCGCACGGCATCCAGCGTGACCTGGCCGCCGGCAAAGGCGATCGCCTGGTCGAGCAGCGACAAGCCATCGCGCATGCTGCCGCGCGCGGCGTGCGCCAGCAGGCGCAGCGCGGGCGGCTCGGCGGCGATGCCCTCCTCGGTCAGGACTTCGTCGAAGCGGCCAACAATGCCCGCCGGCGTCATCTGCTTCAGGTTGAATTGCAGGCAGCGGCTTAACACCGTGACCGGAATCTTCTGCGGGTCGGTGGTAGCGAGGATGAACTTGACGTAGTCGGGCGGCTCTTCCAGCGTCTTCAGCATCGCGTTGAAGGCGTGGGTGGTGAGCATGTGCACTTCGTCGATCATGTAGACCTTGAAGCGCGCATTGCTGGGTGCGTAAACCGCGCGCTCCAGCAGTGTCGTCATCTCGTCCACGCCGCGATTGCTGGCGGCGTCCATCTCGATGTAGTCGACAAAGCGGCCGGCGTCGATCGCGGTGCAGACCTCGCACTGGTTGCAGGGCGTGGCGGTGATGCCGCCCTGCCCGTCCACGCCCACGCAATTGAGCGCCTTGGCCAGGATGCGCGCCAACGTCGTCTTGCCCACGCCGCGCGTGCCGGTAAAGAGATACGCGTGATGCAGCCGCTGCTGTTCCAGCGCGTGCGACAGCGCCCGCACCACGTGCTCCTGCCCGACGCAGGACGCAAAGTCGCGCGGGCGCCATTTGCGGGCGAGGACTTGATAGGTCATGCGGGCAGATTACCCGATCGCGTCGTGGTACCCAGCCGCGCCAGTGCGTCACCGGTCAGCCGGCAGATGCGCCAGTCGGGCAGCAGTTCGGCACCGAGCGAGCGGTAGAAGTCGATGGCCGGTTGATTCCAGTCGAGCACCGACCACTCGAAGCGCCCGCAGCCGCGCGCCACCGCGATGCGCGCGCAATACGCGATCAGCGCGCGGCCATAGCCACGGCCGCGCGCCTGCGGCACGACGAAGAGGTCTTCCAGGTACAGCCCACGCCGGGCGAGGAAGGTCGAGTAGTTGTGAAAGTACAGCGCAAAGCCGACCGGCCGCCCAGCCTCCCAACCGACCACCGCCTCGATCACCGGCCGCTCGCAAAAGAGTTCATGCCGCAGTTGCGCCTCGGTGCCGGTGACCAGATGCGCGAGCCGCTCGTACTCCGCCAGCGCGCGGATCAGATCCAGCAGCACGCCGCAGTCTTCGGGGCGGGCGGGTTCGATGCGGAAGGTCATCGCTTCGGTGTCCTTCTCCCCTCGCCCGCATCAGCGGGAGGGGTCGGGGGTGAGGGCAAGGCGCTTCGCGCGACGCTGGCGCGACCTCACCGGGATCAATTGCGCACTGCGCACCTTGCCCGCCTGCAACTCCCGCATCGACTTGGCCAAGTGCGCAGCATTGGCCGGCGAACCGAGCAGGAAAGCCGTCTCGCGCCAACTGTTGAAGGTGTCGAGCGACATCAACACTGCGTCTGGCCCATTGCGCCGCGCAATCACGGTGAAGTCCGCGCCATCAACCAGTTGGTCGATGACCCACTTCAAGCGACGGCGGGCTTCGGAGAATGTCACGACGCGCATGATCGCGGCTGGCGCAAGGTCGAGACGGGAGGGGATGTAGCAACTCAGGAAAGAGGCGAGCCTTGTCCTCGGCACTGAAGGGAATCCGCTGTGGCTGCTTCGTTCCCGACCTGACCAGGTTCACGGCCCCATCATGCGAGGGGGCCCGCCGCGGCGGATGGTATCAGCGTGACTTGCTCGGGCTGAAATGGATGCAAATGGGCGTGCGAATGGGTGGACGGGCGCCTCTTCGTTGGCGCGGTCTTCCCTCGCCCCCTCTCCGGGGGAGAGGGGCTTATGTCGCCGGCTCCTCGTGCAGCGCACCGCGGCGGTCGATCAGCGCCGTTCGCACGTCGCGCGCGGCAAACGCGAGTTGCAGTGCGCCCCGGTACCGCCTCAACTGCTCCCGGTACCCCGCCCGCTCGGACTCCAGCACCTGCCACTTGAAGTCGAGCACCCACAGCACGCCATCGACATCCACCACGCGGTCGGGGCGGTGGACGGCGTCGGGGGCGATCAGCTCCAATTCCGCGCGCGCCCAGCGGTAGCGCGAGGGGTCGAAGAAGGGCCGCAAGGCTTCGGCGGCGAGGATGGTCTGCGCGCTGCCTGCGACTTGCCGCGCTTGCGCTTCGGTCAAGCCGAGCGCGGCGGCGATGGCGCTGGTCGCGGGCAACCCTTGCACGCCGTCGCGCGTGGCCCACTCCAGCAGCTTGTGCAGCGCGCGACCCAGCAGGCGCGGCTCGCTGTCGTCGCGGGCGACACGCTCGCCCACGCGCAGCAGTGCGGGCCGGTAGTCGATCACCGGGCCGGCGGTCGCTACCGTGGCGGCGGGCAGCGCGGCGCCCTGCTCGTCGGCCACCACGGCTTCGGGCATCGCCTCGGCCAGCCGCTGAAACCAAGGGTGCGGCTTGGGCAGCGCGTTGCCGGCCGCCACCGCGCTGCCGGAGACGATCAGCACCTGCCGCGCGCGCGTCAGCGCCACATAAAGCAGGTTCAGGTCTTCGCCGTCCGCGAGCCGCGCTTCCTCCGCGAACCAGGCGTCGCGCGCGCGGCCACGTTCGACCTTGCGACCAGCAATCGAAATGTGCACGGGCGCGGGCGCCTCGGGCGGCCAAACCACCAGAGGCTTGACGTGCTCGCCGCCGTGACCGGTGGTGCCGGGGATGACGACCACGATAGGCGCTTCCAACCCCTTGGCCTCGTGAATGGTCAGGATGCGCACCGCGTCGTCGCCGGCGGCGATGCCCTCGCCCGGCGCGTCCTGCTCCGCGCCGCCGCGATACTCCGCGAGCGCGTGCAGGAAGCGCGGCAGGCTGGGGTAGCGGCCGGCGTCGATCTCGAGCGCCAGCGCCAGATAGGCGCGCAGGTTGGCGAGCGTGCGTTCGCGCGCCGCGGGCGGCACCGCGGCGGCGTAGGCGGCGAGCGCATCGGTCTCGAAGAAGATGCGGTCGAGCAGATCGTGCACCGGCAGCCGTTGTGCCCACTCGCGCCAGCGCGTCAGACGCTCGCGCGCCGCCGCCAGCCGCGGCTGCCCTTCGATGCGCTGCAAGCGGCTCCACCAATGTCCGCCGCTGGCGGCGGTGGCGAGCGCAATCAAGTCGTCGTCGGTGCAGCCGAGTAGAGGCGTGCGCAGCGCATGTGCCAGATTTAGATCGGAGAACGGCGCGATCAGAAACGACAGCAGCGCCTGCAAGTCTTCCGCCTCCAGCGTGTCGAGCAGGCCGCCGGGGCGGCTGGACAGGTAGGGAATGCCCGCCTCGCGCAGCGCGCGCTCGTAGGCGGCCAGATGCGTGCGCGAGCGCACCAGCAGCAGCACGTCGCTCCAGCGCGCGGGCCAGTCTCCGCCCGCGACATGCAGCGCAAAGCGGCCGACCCAGCGGTTCAGTTCCGTTGCGATGCGCGCGCCTTGCAGCAGCGCGGCAAGCGCTTCGCCCGCGGGCGGCGGCTCGGTCAGCGGGTCTCGCGGCGCGGGGTTTTCGGTAGCTTCCGCTGCGGGCAGAGTCACCGGCGCCAGCAGGCGCACGGCACCCTCGGCGGCGGACTCGGTCGTGTGCGCAGCAAAGGCCGGATGCGCGCCGGGCAGCGCGCGGTTGAGCAACTCGACGATAGCCGGCGCGTTGCGCCGCGTGTGGTCGGTGCGCAGCCGCAGCGCGCCGTAGTCGGTTTGCAACCACTCGGCGGCGGCGGCAAAGAGGCGCGGCTCCGCGCGGCGGAAGCGGTAGATCGACTGCTTGGGGTCGCCCACCAGAAACACCGCGGGCCGCGCGCCGTCGCCCCCATAGGCGGCGAGCCAGTCCTGCAAGACTCGCCATTGCAGCGGGTTGGTGTCCTGCACCTCGTCGATCAACACCTGCCGGTAGCGCTGGTCGAGCCGCGCGTGCACGGCGGCCGCCTGCGCCTCGTCGCGCAACAGGGCGACGGTCATCGCCTCGATGTCGTCGAAGTCGATCTCGCCGGCCGCGGCCTTGACGGTCCGGTACATCTGCGCCAGCGGGCCGAAGCAGGTGAGCGCCGCGGCCGACAGCGCGCAGGCCGCGGCGTCCTCGCCGCGGGCGCGCGCGTCGGTCACCGCCGCGCCGAGTTCGGCCAGCAGGGCGCGGTATTGCATCTGCAACGCGGGCTGTGCGGCCAAGGCACGATCCAGATGCGACAGCTTGCGCAGCTCGCCGCCCTTGGTGAGCACGGCCTCGGCCAGTTGCTCCATCCAGGCGCCCGCCGCGTCGGCATCGAGCATCGTGGGCGCTGCGATCACGGCCTGCAACCCCGAGGCGAGCTTGCCGGCCTCCTTCGGCTTTTCGCCCAGTGGCGCCACCAGCCGCAGCAGCACCCGCACGCGCTCGCGCACGGCGGGGTCGGCCGCGAACTCCACGGCCGGGTCGCCCTGCCTTAACTGAAAATCGCGGCGCAGGCGCTCGGAGTTCAAGCCGGCTTCGATCGCCAGTTCGACGTCGGTGTGCCGCGCCAGCCACTGGCGCAGCAGCTTCTCCGTATCGCTGGCGCCGAACTCATCGACCAGACTCTCGAAGGCGGCGCGCACGGGCGCGGCGTCGGGCCTGAGCAACTCGGCGCAGAACGAGCGCCACGCCGCATCGCGCAGCGCGCCGGGGCGTTGCGCGGTTGTCAAACGCCGCGGTACACCGCTCGCCAGCGGCGCCAGCGCGAGCAGGCGCAGAAACCAGCCGTGAAAGGTCTCGATGGTCGGCCCCGGCTCGGCTTCGAGCAGCGCTTCCAGCAGGCCGCGGGCGCGCGGCAGCGCGGCGCGCGCGGTCTCGGGTGCGAGTTGCAGGCGGGCGAGTTCGGCCAGCGCCTCTGTGTCTGGCGCGGTGGCGAGCAGCCGCAGCCGCGCCAGCAGCCGCTCGCGCATCTCCTGCGCGGCGCGGCGAGTGAAAGTGATCGCCAGAATCTCGCCCGGTGCCGCGCCGGCGAGCAGGCAGCGCACGATGCGCGCGACCAGCAGCCAGGTCTTGCCGGAACCCGCACAGGCTTCGATCGCGACACTCGCCTGCGGATGGAGCGCGTGCGCGGTGAAGGCGGCGGCGGGCAGTGGGACGGCGGCCTCGCCTTCGAGGCGGAAGAAGGCAGGGGTGGTCATACGCTGGCCTCGGCGGATGTTGCCCCGACGTGCGCGACTTGCGGTGCCGCTTGCCGGCAGCCACCGGGCTTCCGCTTTGCTTCATCCGGGCTACAAAGCAGCAGGGGCTGCGGCACACCGCGGCGCCGCGCTCGACGCCCCCACCCCAACCCTCCCCCGCCTGCGGGGGAGGGCTGGGGTGGGGGCGCCGTGCCTCGCATCGGGCAGCAACTCACCGTCATCGCGCGCCCGGCCCCTCGACCCGATACGCCCGCCGGCACAGCCCGCGCGCTTCGCAGCGCTCGCAGATCTCGACGGCGCCGTGGGCGGGCAATGGACTGCCTTGCGCGATGCGGTTCAGTTGATCGGCCAGGCGCTCGCGCAACTGCTGGGCCAATGTGCCGGGGTCGTCGGCGGTGTGCAGGTCGAACTGCGCGCGCTCGGCACGCAGAGCGACGTAGGCGGCGAGTGCCGGCGCCTCGGGCAGCAGCGCGCAGTAGAAGGCAAGTTGCGGACTTTCCGTCGGCGTGCGCGTGGCCTCTTTCAACGCGGCGACGTTGCCGCCGGTCTTGTAGTCGAGCACGGCGAGCCCCCCGTGCTCCCACTCGTCGATGCGGTCGATCCGGCCAACCAGTCGCATGGTCCCCTGCAAAAGAGGCAGCTCGCGCTCCAGGCGCACTTCGGCCGTCGCAAAGCGCCAGCCCTTGGCCGACCAGTTGCTGAGCCATTGCAGATACTCCCCCGCCCACTGCCGCCATTGGCGCGCGGCGGCGAAGTACGAGGGCAGTTCATCGACCAACGGCGCAAAGACCGCGTCGATCTGCGCCTGCAAACCTGCAAGCGCATCGGGCGCGGTGCTGTCCCCGCCCGCCTCGTGCCAGCGCTGCAAGGCGCGGTGCAGTGCCTCGCCGACGCGCTGCGCGGCCGGGTCTTCGTCGATCTCCGCGAGCGGCGCGAGCCGCGCCATCCGCAACGCAAAGTAGCGGTACGGACAGGCGACGAGATCGGCATACGCGCCCGCGCTGACGCTGGCCGGCAGCAACGCGGGCGCGGCCGGCCCCGGCATCGGCTCGCCGCTGCTTGCGACCGTGCGGGCAAGCGGGGTGAGCAAACCCGCCGCGGGCTGCACCGGGTCCGGCAGGCTGGCCGCGGCCGCCAGCGCGCGCAGGCGGGCGAGCCAGGGGCTTTCGAGGTTCTCGGCATCGTTGCGGCGCGATTGCCAGGTGAAGATCGCCGCAGGACTGCGCGCCAGCAGCGCCGCCAGCGTGACGAGCGCCGCGCGCCGCGCTGCGGCGGCGTCGGGCAGCTTCAGATCACGCCGCAGCGCGGTCGGCAACAGCGAGTCGGCGGGCTGTGCGGCGGGCAGATGCTCGGCATCGGCACCGACCAGCACCACCGCGTCAAAGCTGCGCAGCCAACTGCCCGCAAGTGAGACCATCGCCACGGGGCTCACGGTGCCGGCATCGACGAACTCGGCCTGCTCCAGCGCGTCGGCCAGCACCGCGCGCCACTCGGCGAGCGCGTAGCGGCCTTCGATGGCTTTCTCCGCCCGCAGCCGCTGCAACTGTGCAAGAACCTGAGCGCCGGCCACGTCTTGCGCGAGGCTCGCGAACAGGCCGACTGCGCGGTCGAGCGCGTCCAGCGTTTCGAGCTGCGAGGCCCAGCGGCCGGCGTTGCGCGTCTGGCGGGCGAGCGCGGCGAGCTCCGCAATCCACTGCGCGGCGCGCCGCAATGCGGGCTGCTCGTCCTCGCCGGCGCGCGCGAGTTCCTGCCGCAGCGCCTGTTCGATCGCGCCCCAACCGCCCGACACCGCGCGCGCGCGCAGCGTGGCTTCGAGCGCTTGCAGCGCTTCGCCCTTCAGCGAATCGGCGGAGTAAACGGCGGGGGCCTTGAGCCAGTCGAGCAAATCGACCCAGCGCGCATCGCCCGCCACGAGGTCGTACCAGCGCATCAGCGCGGCGGCGGCAGCGGTGGTGGAGAG
Source organism: Betaproteobacteria bacterium (assembly GCA_046316025.1). GTDB lineage: Bacteria > Pseudomonadota > Gammaproteobacteria > Burkholderiales > Burkholderiaceae_F > JAJTHJ01. The sequence goes on from JBKCXU010000049.1 coordinate 30,875, forward strand.
CTTCCAGCCCGCTTCGTCCGCCACCAGAATCCCGGCGCGCTCCAGCAGCGCGCGGGTGCGGCGTGCGACCAGGCGGTCGAGCGCGACGATCGCCACGCGGCGGGCGCCGTCGCGCAGCGCGGCTTCCACCGTGGCGGCGGCGGCGAGCGCTTCGTCTTCCAGCGTGGTCGCGGCGATCAACTGCGCGGGACGCGCCTGCCACGCGGCGGCGAAGGGCGAGGCGCGTTCGGGCAACGGCGCGGGAGCTTGTTCGCCGGCCAGTTCCGGCCAGGCCCAGCGCGCCCAATGCGCGCCGGCGGCCGGCCAGTCGACGGAAAGATCCAGCACCGGCCCGGCCCAATGCGCGCGCAGCAGTTCCATCTCTGCCTGCGGGTCAGGCCGCGGCAGCAGCACGAGCGGCGTGTTGGACTGTGCGGCCAGCCGCCGCAGCGCGGCGGGGCGTGCGTTGGCGGGGTCGTGTGCGTCACCGCGCACGGCGCCGAGCACGGCGGCCACCAGTTGCGCCTCCTGCGACAGTGCGCTCCACGCGCGGCCCGAGTACAGGCTTGCCGCGGCGGCGGCAAAGCGGCTACCGGAGTCGGTCGCGGCTGCGGCGAGCAGTTCGGCCACCAGCGCCCGCAGATCGCCCGCGAGTTGCCACAGGTCGGCCGGGCCGCCCAGCGCCTGCGCCAGCCAGGCGGTACGGCGCAGCACCGCAAAGAGTTCGGCGCGGCAGGCGAGTTCGCTGCGCAACTGCGGCGGGCCAGAGCGCAGCAACGCCTCTTGCGCCAGGTCTGCAAGCGCCACGCCGTGCGGTGCGGCGACCACGCCCTCACCCACAAACCCGTCGCGCAACTCGACGAGCAGCGCCGACCGGGGCGCGACCACCGTCAGCGCGGACAGATCGCCTTCGGCGCAGCGGTCGGCGAAACGGCGCAGTTCCTTCGCTACGCGACGCCAGAAGTCGTCGGTCAGCGCGACGGCGTGCGCGGTGTGGCGGTCAGTCATCGGACGATTGTAGAAAGCGGCACCGCGGTGGCGACGCTTGCTGGTGAGCCGGCCAGTCGGCGACAGCCAGGGCACCCTCACCCGGCGCCTTCGGCGCCACCCTCTCCCACTGATGTGGGAGAGGGTTTGCTGCCCTGGCCCGCCTCAGCGGTAGGGAGAGTGAGGGTTCTGCGACGCTTCGGCAAACGCCCGATCGCCCCTGCGCCGCGTCGCGCGCCAGCGCGCCGGGGTGTTGCCGGTCCAGCGGCGAAAGGCGCGGGTGAAGGCGCTGGCGTCGGCGTAGTCGAGCGCGGCGGCAACGGCGGCGACGTCGAGCGCGGTGTCGGCGAGCATCTGCCGCGCGATTTCGTGACGGCCCTCGTCGGCCAGTGTGTTGAACGTGGTGCCGAACCCGCGCAGGCGCCGGTGCAGCGTGCGCGGGTGCATCGCGAACAAGGCCGCCACCTCGCGCACGCCGCTGTGCCCGGTCAGCAGCGCCGAGCGCAGCACGCGCCGCACCTGCTCGGGGAAGTCGTCGGGATGGCGACTTTCCAGGGTCTCGATCTGCTGGCGCAGCAGGGCTGCCAGTTCGGCGTCGGCGGCGGGCACGGGCCGCTCCAGCCAGTCGGCGGCAAAGGCCAGTCCATAGTGCTCGGCGTCGAAGCGCAGCGGAACGCCGAAAAATCTCCGAAACGGGCCGACGTCGTCGGGCCGACGGTGGGCAAAGCGCGCTTCGATCGGCGCAAAGCCCGGGCCGCACAACGCCCGCAGCAGGTTGAGCATCGTCGCGACCGCGCCGTCGCCCACCTGATCGTTGGCCTCTGCACCTGCAACGTGGATGTCGTAGGTCAGCAGCGCGACCCCGCGCTCGACGGCCAGCGTGACCCCGGCACCGCGCACGTGCAGAAACATGTGGCGCTCTATGCCACGCAGCGCGGCCTTCACGTCCGGTGCGTACTTGGCGAGCAGGCCGACCAGACCGAGCGAGTGCAGGCCACCGCGCGCGCCGACCAGCAGGCCGAAGTGCCGGCAGCCGGTGCGCTGCACGCACAGCCGGAACAGCCGGCCGCGCCTGACGTACGAGACGACGTTGTTGGCGTCGTCGAACAACGCCGGGTCCAGGCCTGCTTCGGCCAGCAGCGCGGCGGGATCGACCCCCAGACTGCGCAGCACCTCGGGGATGCCGGCCGAGCCGCCGACGCGCACCGTCGCCTCGGCCTCGCGCCGTACGGCGCGGGAGCGGCCGTCGTCCATCGATGTCGCCTCCTCGGTCTTGTATCGCTGCGCCGGTGCGGTGGACTTCGCTGCCTTGATCCAAGGCAAACCGGCCAAGAAGCGCTGTCCGCAAATGTCCAGATGATGTCCGTCAACGTCCATCGCCGCAACCCACAAGAGAGAACAATCGCGTCATGCTGGGATCGCAACAAGCCAAAGCCCGCGGGCCGCGACCAAGCCCCCATCGAACCCCTGCCTGGAGCCTCGAATGAACCGGACACCCCTCTTGGCAATGACCCTGATCGCGGCGGTTTGCGCCGCGCCCGTGCTTGCCCAACAGCCCCGCGCCCAAGGCGGCGTGGCGGTGGTGAGCGAGCCCGGCAAGGCGATGGTCGCCAACGCCGTGCAGATTTCCGCGCAGGTGGTCGCCATCGACAAGGCCACCCGCACCGTGACGCTCAAAGGTGCCTCGGGCGAGCCGGTGGACGTCGTGGCCGGCCCCGAGGTCAAGAACTTCGACCGGATCAAGGTCGGCGACACAGTAGTCGCGCGCTACCTGGAGGCGCTCACGCTCGAACTGCGCAAGAGCGGCGCGGGGAGCGGCGACGTGAAGGTGGCCGAAGGCGCGGCGCGCGCCAAACCCGGCGAGAAGCCGGCCGTGGCCGGCGCGCGGCAGGTCACGGCCACGACCGACGTGATCGCGGTCGATCCGGTCAAGAGCACGATCACGCTCAAAGGGCCGCGCGGCAACCGCCAGACCCTGAACGTGCGCGACCCCGAGCAGTTCAAGGTGGTCAAGGTCGGCGACAAGGTCGATGTGATCTATACCGAGGCGCTGGCGCTGAGTGTGGAGCCGGCCCCGGCGGGCAAGAAGTAAGGACTGCGACCTATTGAGACTGCGGATGGTGTTTGACGGTCAGGGCACCCTCACCCGGCGCCTTCGGCGCCACCCTCCCCCACTGATGTGGGAGAGGGTTTTCTCCCCTCGCCCGCATCAGCGGGAGAGGGGTCGGGGGTGAGGGTTCGTCAACCATTTGGCAGGAGCTCAATAGGCATCGCTGGCGTCCCACTACCCAACAACGGAGTCCGAGATGAACACGCTATCGAACCCAGTCCCGCAAGCTTCACGGCGCATGCTGCTCAAGGAGTCGGCCGCGTTGCTCGCCGGCGGCGCGGCCGGTGCCGTGGCCGGCGTCTACACCGGCCCGGCGGCAGGCAACGCGCCCGCCGCGCCGCCGCTGCCGTGGAAGTGGGCCAAGCTCGACCCGCTGGAAGCGGGCCGCCGCGCCTATCGCTACTACAAGGACAAAGGCGGCTGCGGCACCGGCTCCTACCTGAGCCTGCTGAGCCTGCTCAAGGACAAGGTCGGCGACCCGTGGACGACGATGCCCGACATGCTGATGGCGCATGGTGCCGCGGGCTACGGCGGGCACGGCACGCTGTGCGGCGCGTTGGGCGGCGCCTCGACCATCATCAACATGGTCACCTTTGGCGAGAAGCGCGACCAGTACCAGCAGAACAGTCAGATCGTAGACCGGCTGTTCTGGTGGTACGCGGAGCAGGAGTTTCCGACCCGCCGCTTCGACGACCTGTCGCCGATGCCCAAGCAGATCAAGGTGCGCACGATGTCGCCGCTGTGCCATACGTCGCTGTCGAAGTGGGTGGTGGCCGCCGGCACCGACATCAAGAACCCGGCCAAGGTCGAACGCTGCGCCAAAGTGACCGGCGAGGTGGCCTACATCGTCACGCTGGCTCTCAACGAATACTTCGACGGCAAGTGGACGCCGCCCGCGTGGAAGCCCTCCAAAGCCACCGAGCATTGCGTGTCCTGCCACGGGCCCGACATCCCCGGCCAAAAGGCCGAGACCTGGAACCAGCAAGGGCACATGGAATGCCTGATGTGCCACGTCGATCACACCACGTAACGACAACGCGAGTTGGCGCCAAAGAACCCGCTTGCCGCGTACGCGCCACGCGCAGTTGCAGGCGGAGACAAGGACGGGCCCACCGACCCGGCCGGATGCAAGCGAGCGGCGGCCCTCATCGTCATGGGAGGCGTGGTGTGACCCGAAGGGCGCGCGTTCCGCGTCGAGCAATGCGTTGAGGACGAGACGATGCCAATAGACACTCCCGCCGCCGGCGCGCTGCGCCTGGACCTCGTCGCCGGCCTGACCGCCGCCGCGGTGGTGCTGCCCAAGGCGATGGCCTATGCGACCGTGGCCGGGCTGCCGGTCGAGGTGGGCCTGTACACCGCGCTCGTCCCGATGGCGATCTACGCGCTGCTCGGCTCCTCGCGCGTGCTGTCGGTCAGTTCGACCACCACGCTGGCGATCCTGACCGGCACGCAACTCGGGCTGGCGGTGCCGGACGGCGATGCCGCGCGGCTGATCGTCGCCACCGCCACGCTTACCGCGCTGGTCGGCGTGCTGCTGCTGGCGGCACGGTTGCTGCGGCTGGGCTTCGTCGCCAACTTCATCTCCACCCCGGTGCTGACCGGGTTCAAGGCGGGCATCGGCCTCGTGATCGTGCTCGACCAGGTGCCGAAGCTGCTCGGCATCCACATCACCAAGCAAGGGTTCTTTCTCGATCTCGTGAGCGTCGTGCAGCACGTGCCGGCGACTTCGCTGCTTACGCTGGCGGTGGCGGTGGCAACCTTCGTCGTGCTGATCGGCATGGAGCGGCTGTGGGCGCACTCGCCGGCGCCGCTGGTGGCCGTCGGCGGCGCGATCGCGGCGTCCTGGTACTTCGGGCTGCACGCGCTGGGCGTCTCCACCGTCGGGCTGATTCCGCAAGGCTTCCCCTCGCTGACGCTGCCGGAGCTGTCACTGGTCGAGCAACTGCTGCCGGGTGCGCTCGGTATCGCGCTGATGAGCTTTACCGAGACCATCGCCGCCGGCCGCGCCTTTGCGCGCCCGAGCGAGCCGCCGATCGACGCCAACCGCGAACTCGTTGCCACCGGCGCCGCCAACCTCGGCGGCGCGCTGTTCGGCGCGATGCCGGGCGGCGGCGGCACCTCGCAAACCGCGGTGGTACGCGCCGCCGGCGGGCAGTCGCAAAAGGCCTCGCTGGTCACGGCGGCGACCGCCGCGGCGACGATGCTGCTGCTGGCGCCGCTGCTCGGGCTGCTGCCCAACGCCACGCTGGCCGCAGTGGTGATCGTCTACTCGGTCGGCTTGATTCAGCCGGCCGAGTTCCGCGCGATCCGCGCGGTACGGACGATGGAGTTCCGCTGGGCGCTGATCGCCTGTGTCGGCGTGCTCGTCTTCGGCACGTTAAAGGGCATCGTGGTGGCCATCGTCGTGTCGATGGTCGCGCTGGCCAGCCAGACCGCGCACCCGCGCGTTTCGGTGATCGGCCGCAAGCGGGGTGCGGACGTGCTGCGCCCACTGTCGCCCGAGCATCCGGACGACGAGACTTTCGAGGGGCTGTTGATCCTGCGGCCCGAGGGCCGGATCTTCTTCGTCAACGCGCAGTACGTGGCCGAGCGCATCCGCGCCCTGGTCGAGCAATACCAGCCGCGGGTGATGGCGCTGGACTTCAGCCGCGTGCCCGACCTCGAATACTCCGCCCTGCAGGCGGTGATCGAGGGCGAGCGCCGCGCCACCGAACGCGGTGCCGTGGTCTGGCTGGTGGGGCTGAACCCCGCCGTGCTCGAGTCGGTGCGGCACTCGGGTCTGGCCGACAAGCTGGGGCACGAGCGGCTGCTCTTTAACGCGCGGGCGGCCATCGAGCGCTATCAGGCGATGCAGAAGACGCCGTGAACACCGCGCGCGGTGTTACCATTCGCGTTGTCTCGATGGTCCAGGCCCCGCCGAACGGCGGCAGATTTTCCGGCGGACCGTCCCGTTCTCCCCACCCCCACAGCCGATTTGCATTTGCCGCGTGGCGCCCCCGGCGCCGGAAAGAGCACAGATGAGCGACGCCATCAAATACGTCAGCGACGCCAGCTTCGAAGCCGACGTGTTGAAGTCCGACAAACCCGTGCTGATCGACTACTGGGCCGAATGGTGCGGCCCGTGCCGCGCGATCGCGCCGATCCTCGAAGAAGTGGCCGCCGATGCCGCCTACAAAGACCGCCTGACCATCGCCAAGTTGAACGTCGATGAGAACCAGGCCACGCCGGCCAAGTACGGCATCCGGGGCATCCCGACGCTGATGTTGTTCAAAAATGGCGCGGTGGCCGCGACCAAGGTCGGCGCCCTGTCCAAGTCGCAACTGGCCTCTTTCCTCGACAGCAACTTGTAAGTCTCTCCGGCCGGACGGCGGACCCCGCCGCCCGGCCGCCTCCCCGCGGGCGCCCGAGCAGGTCAGAACGCGCCCCACCCTCCCCTCCAGAAAGTCCCATGCATTTATCCGAACTGAAAGTCCAGCACGTCTCCCAGCTCGTGGAGATGGCGCAATCGCTCGAAATCGAGAACGCCGCCCGCCTGCGCAAACAGGAGTTGATGTTTGCGATCCTCAAAAAACGCGCGCGCGGCGGCGAGCAGATCTTCGGCGACGGTACGCTGGAAGTGCTGCCCGACGGCTTTGGCTTCCTGCGCTCGCCCGACACCTCGTATCTGGCGAGCACCGACGACATCTACATCTCGCCCTCGCAGATCCGCCGCTTCAATCTGCACACCGGCGACTCGATCGAAGGCGAAGTGCGCGTGCCCAAGGACGGCGAGCGCTACTTTGCGCTGGTCAAGGTGGACAAGGTCAACGGCGTGCCGCCGGAGGCACTGAAGAACCGGATCATCTTCGAGAACCTGACGCCGCTCTTCCCCGACGAGCCGCTGAAGCTCGAGCGCGAGATCAAGGCGGAAGAAAACATCACCGGCCGGCTGATCGACATCGTGGCCCCGATCGGCAAGGGCCAGCGCGGCCTGTTGGTGGCGAGCCCCAAGAGCGGCAAGACGGTACTGATGCAGCACATCGCGCATGCGATCGCGGCCAACCACCCGGACATCATGCTGATCGTGTTGCTGATCGACGAGCGACCCGAGGAAGTGACCGAAATGCAGCGCTCGGTGCGCGGCGAGGTGGTGGCCTCGACCTTCGATGAGCCGGCGGTGCGCCATGTGCAGGTGGCCGAAATGGTGATCGAAAAGGCCAAGCGCCTGGCCGAGAGCAAGAAGGACGTGGTGATCCTGCTGGATTCCATTACCCGCCTGGCACGCGCCTATAACACGGTGGTGCCGGCCTCGGGCAAGGTGCTCACCGGTGGTGTGGACGCCAATGCGCTGCAGCGGCCCAAGCGCTTCTTCGGCGCGGCGCGCAACATCGAGGAAGGCGGCTCGCTCACCATCATCGCCACCGCCCTGATCGACACCGGCTCGCGGATGGACGACGTGATTTACGAGGAGTTCAAAGGCACCGGCAACATGGAAATCCACATGGAGCGGCGTCTGGCGGAAAAGCGCGTCTACCCGGCGCTGAACGTCAACCGCTCCGGCACCCGCAAGGAAGAGCTGCTGCTCGACCCGGCGATCCTGCAAAAGGTGTGGATCCTGCGCAAACTCCTCTACAGCATGGACGAGATCGAGGCGATGGAGTTCCTGCTCGACAAGATGCGGCAGACCAAAAACAACGCAGAGTTCTTCGACATGATGAGAAGGGGTGGGTGATCCGCAGCTACGGATCGCCAACCCGGTCGCCGTTGCTCGAAGCCAGCGAATCTTGGATAATCATGGGCTTTCCCGCGGCGGCCCAGAGGTCGGCCGCTTCGATCAAGGACTACGAATGAGAACCGGCATCCATCCCGATTACCGCGAAGTCGTCTTCCAGGACATGCAGACCGACTTCAAGTTCATCACCCGCTCGACCGTCGCCACGCGCGAGAAAATCACGTTGGACGGCAAGGAATACCCGCTGGTCAAGCTCGACACCTCGTCGGAGTCGCACCCGTTTTACACCGGTGCGCAGACGCGGATCGTCGAGACCGGCCGGGTCGAAAAGTTCCGTCAGAAGTTCGCCGCCAAGACCGAACAGGTCAACACCGCCGCCGGCGAGGCGCGCGCGGCCAAGGCCAAACGCAAGTAGGCCGCTTCGCGCGTAAGGCAAGAAGGGCAGCCCCGGCTGCCCTTTTTTGCGTCCGGCGCTACGCTCGCGTTCGCCATGAGCTTCGTCCACCGCCTCTCGCCGGCGCGCGTTTCGACCGCGGCGGCGCAGGCATTTCCGCGCTGGGCGCTGTTCGGACTGCTGACCGTGTACATCGTGGCCGGTTTGTTCGGCCGCGACCCCTGGGTGGTCGGCGACGACGCAGAGGGCTTCGGCGTCATGTGGACGATGGCGCACGGTAGCCTCACGGACTGGCTGCTGCCCAACGTAACCGGCGAGTTTCTGCCGCGCGAGGCGCCGCTGCCGTTCTGGGTCGGTGCGGTCTTCATCCGCCTGTTCGGCGCCTGGCTCGGCGACGCGACGGCGGCGCGGGGGGGGGCGGGGCGGTGGCTCGGGCGCGCCACCGCGGCG
>JBKCXU010000050.1:0-20501 GCA_046316025.1 Betaproteobacteria bacterium
GATCGCCTGCGCGCTCCCGGATCGTCCACGATCCGCCTGAAACCCCGTCCACGATCACGCTGAAACAGCGTCCACGATCAACTTGAAATGCCGTCTACGATCGGCCTGAAATGCCGTCTACGATGGGCTGAAATACGCACCCTCTGTGACCAACGCCAAGAATGGGCGGTCGCGCAGTGTCCTCAAGATTCCAGAGTCGAACGATGTGATCGTCGGACGCAGTCGCCAGCAAGCGACCGTCCCGGCTCAGTGCCGCACAACGGACTGAGTCATCTGCCCAAGTTCCGCGTATGACCGCGCCGTTGGGGGAGTGAACTGTCAGTTGACCAGACTTCAGCGTCACGGCAGGCTTGCCGTCCACACTGGGGATTTCCAAGGGTCCATCAAACGGACAGCCAAGTATCGACGGCGCAAGCTTCTTCGGAGCGAAGTCCGTGTCGAGCGAAGCTTCGCCCAGAGTCATTCGTTCGACAGAACTATCCTTGTTGATACGACCAGGCATCGCAAAGTTATCTGAAAGCGACCAGACGAGTTCGAGCCCTTTGCTGACCGGGGAGACCAATTGCGTACCGTCCACGCTGAAGTGGGCATTCTCGAGGTGCGACTTGTGAGGGACGGTCAATCGCCTTGGATAGTCCTGCGACAGGTCCCACATCCTCACGGCCTTGTCAGATGACGCGGTGAACAGCGCATCACCAGAAGGGGCAACCGCCAACTGATTCAACGTTTCGTTTGGCCCGGCGACGAACAGTCGCGTTGCTTCGCCGCTTGGCGACCGCATGAGGTAAACGTCGTTCGCGGTCCCGGCGACTACGAGCCAATAAGCGTCAGCGTCACTTCCGTGGCTGTAGAGAAGCTGCTTCGATCTTCCATCGAGCCGGCGCACGACCTCCAATCTAGGTTCACCCGCACCGTCGATTCGCCAGACAGCAACAACGGTCGCAGACACATCTGTGCTGCTCGAAGTAATTGCGGCTGCCAACTGCTTTCCGTCTGGACGAAATGCAAGAATCACCGAATCCAGCGCCTCGCCTTCTGCGGCAAACGCGGAGTCGTCGATGTGTAGTGAGCCGCAGTTGCCGTCAGCCCGGTCCATGCGGCAGAGTTTCAATGAACGGTCATTCGCGGCACTGGCAAGCCAACGCCCGTCCGGGCTGAACGCCACGAATTCACCCCAGACGCTCCGCTCAGCCCTCAAGTGGGACGTCTCATGGGATACATCGAAGCGGCGACGGACGTCCTTAGTGGCGATGGACCACACCGTTGACTTGCCTGCAGTGGAAGTCGATGCCAAGAAACGTCCGTCAGGGCTGAACATGGCGTGGCGGAGGGACTTGCGGTCTTGAACTCTCTTCGCACGTTCGTCAACAAGGTTCCAAACGATTCCGTAGGGTTCCGATCCCTTTGACGCCAGAAACTGCTTGCAGTCGGGCGAAACGGCGAGCACGTTTTCACTATCTTCGAGCCTGACCCGGCCGATACGAACGCCTGCCAGATTCCAGAGTTGAACGACGCTTCGCTTCGCAGGCGCGAGGAGGCGAGCGTCGTCGGATACGGTGATAAAACGCAAGCCGTCTGCAGAGAAGAAGACTTGCCGGACCGGTCCTTCGACGGCAAGCTCAAGCGGCGCGCGGGCCGGTTCGCCCAGGCTCAGAAGCCGTGCAGTTCCATCTTCGCTGCCAGTGATTAGCCACCTGCCGTCAGTACTCGTAGCCAAGCTCAACACCTGGCTACGATTACCGGTGAATGCCCCCATCTCCGCATTCATTAGCAAAGCGCGCAGAACCGACGCTTCGATGGGCCCGTCTGCTCCAGCGGTCGGCTGCAAGTCAGCAGCATAGAGACCAATCAACAATGCAGCGATGGAGTCACCTTCGTTGGTGCGGTGCGTCGCAAGCGCAGCCAAGTTCTGTTGCTCGCTGCGCAAGGCAACTTCGCGCTCGCGCTCAATTGCCGAACGCAACCAAATCGCTACAGCAATGGCAGAGGCGAGCACCGCGGCCAGGAGGAACTTCCCTAGCCGCCTCTTCGCCGCGGCGGCGACCGATGCTTTTATGAACGCCGGTAATGTGCCGTCAGACTCGCTGGCCAGTTCGTCACCGAGACTGCGTTGCAAGTCTCTGGCTTCGGCAAGGTCGATCTCGGCGGTCAGCAAGCGGCCCGGTGGTCGGCCGTCGTTGTTCCATGCTTCGGCGCGCTCGGCGAGCCGGTCGCGCACCAGAAGATCCTTGCGCGCCTCTCGGGATCCCAGCACGCTGCGCGCCCGCGGCCATTGACTCAGCAGCGCTTCGTGCGGCACACGGACGCTTCTGCCGCCGTGGCCGTTGTCGTCTGGCACCAGCAGCCGATTGTCGACCAAGGCTTCCACCAGCTCCCACGGAGGGCCGGCCTCGGGCCAGTGGGCAAGATCCAGCGGCCGCGCGGTGATCGGCGCATCGCCTCTGCCGGTACGCACCAGCGCACGCAGCAGGCGGGGCAGCGCATCCTGCGCGGCCGGCACTAGCCGTTCAAGAACGCTGTCGGCTGCAGTGCCGATGGCGCCTTCGAGCTCACCGCTTTCGCGGTATGCATCCCAGGTTAGCAGCCGCCTTTGCTTGTCACGCTTCTCGTAGAGCCGCGTCAACACGAACTGCAGCAATGGCAAGGCATCGGTGGCACCACCGACGTCGTGCCGGATGCGATCAGCCAGGCTGATGCCGTCTTTCGTTGCGAAGCTGAGCCGGGCCCGCGCGGCCGGCTCCTCGATGACCTGACGCACGGCTTCGGGCCGCAGCGCGGGCAGCTTGAAGACGCCGTCCTCTGCACCGAAGGCCGTGGTCAGCGCCGGCTGCTGCTGATAGTGATTGACGAAGTCCTTGCGCAGTGCGCCGATGACCCAGACACCTCGCTGCTGCAGCCGCAGGATTAGGTCGCCCACCGCACCGATGGTGGCCTCGGAGAAGCCGAGCGTGAACAGCTCTTCCAACGGGTCGATCACACATAGCAGGCGGCGCCCGGCCACGCGAAGCGAGTCCAACGCCGTGAGGAGCACAACGAACGTGGCGCACGGCGGCGCGTCGTGCAGTGACCGGAACAGGTCCACGCGCGCCAGGGCGTCTTGCAGGCTTGCCGCCAGCGCCGCCTCGTCGCGGCCGGCGGCGTCACGCAGACGCCAGAACACACAGTCGAGCGGTCGGTCCAGATTGACCTGCAGGTGATTCAGTAGTCCCGCCTGGATCAGCGACGTCTTGCCCACGCCGCTGGCGGCGACAACGAGTACACCGGGCTGGCCGACCTGCTCGCGTGCCAGAAGGCGCACTCGCAGCTCTTCGACCTCGGCCTCTCGGCCGAAAAAGATCGCGCGCTGTGTCGTGTCGAAAGGCAGCAGACCCACGTAGGGAGGCCGCTTGTCCGGCCAGACGTCGGTGACCGGAATCCCAAGTGCCTGCGCAGCCTGTTCGAGCCGCTCGACGGCGTGAAGCTTGAGTCTCGCATCTTTGCCCGAGGGGTCGCCTTCACCCAAATCTCGCATCGCCTGGACTACTTCGCCGGCGTTTTCTTCCGGGTAGAAGAACAACGCGCCCGGCGGCAGTTCCTTCACCGCCTCTGCCAATTTGCGCTGGATGCCTTCCACCTTGAGTACATTGCCGTCGTCATCGAGCACGCCAGTGGCGGCGAACTCGGGATAGGGCCGTTGCCGGGCGATAGCGGTAAGAGCGACCAAGGCAAACAGCAGGTCGCCGCTGCTGCCGTCGACACGCTGCGGCACCGGTCCCAAGCGCAGCAGCAGTTGTAGTCCTTCCGGTGGCCGGTTCTGCCGCTTCGAAAGCGAATTGCTGCTTTGCTCCTGGAGAAGGTCGATTGGCAGTAGGCGCTCGCGCTCCAGCAGCCGATAAGCAAGGTCGCCACCATGCAGCGCCGACTTGTAGAGCGCATCGAGTTTGTCGGGGTCGAGTCTGACTTGAAACTTGCCGCCCGGAGTGGTGGGCAACTCCAACAAGTCGCCTGCAACAACGGGGACCGCCACGGCGCCTGTCTGGCCGGGCGTTGGATCGACCAGGAGAAGCCGCGGCATCAGACTTCGCCTTCGACCGCGATGGCGGAGATCTCCACTGTCACACCGTCGCTGCTGTCGATCGGTCCAAGAGTCTTGCGTTGGCCTACGCCGTACCGGTCAAATTTGCCAGGCTCGTAGGGAACCGCGTCGACTTCCACCCGCACTGATCGACCTTTCATGGGAACTCAAGGATGAGATAGTGCTCGTCGGAGGCGCGGATGACCCGAGAGCGGGTCACGCGGCAGGTCTACCCTTAGCAGGCTTGGTTTAAGCCCATCTTGCACGCTTGTCGAAACAAAGCGCGCGCCCTAACCTTGTCCTGCGTGCCGCCTTCGCCTTGATGAAGCATCACGCCCAAGTTGAGACAGCCTTCTGCTTCGCCGCCTCGGCACGCCTGCTCGTAGAGCGCGCGCGCCCTAGGCTTGTCCTGCACGCCGCCTTCGCCACTACTAAAAATCAGACCCGCGTTGAAACAGCCTACGGCTTGGTCTTTGAGGCACGCCTGTTCGTTCAGCGCGCGCGCCTTGGCCTTGTCCTGCACGCCACCTTCGCCTTGACTAAACATCAGGGCTGAGTTGAGACAGCCTGCTGCCTGGCCGCCGCGGCACGCCTCTTCGTACAGCGCGCGCGCCTTGGCCTTGTCCTGCACGCCGCCTTCGCCTTTGTAGAACTTCAGGCCCAAGTTGAAACAGGCTGCTGATTGGCCGCCGCGGCACGCCTGTTCGTACAGCGCGCGTTCTGAAACGGCCGCCTTCGGCGCCGAGTTCAAGGCTGCATTCACCATCTCATTGATGTTTTTGCATTCAGGACTGGTATCTTTCCCACCCATGCAAGGCATTTCTCCGGGCGCACGTTGCCGCGAAGTCGGCGTAGTGGACCTGGTTGAATCGCGCTGGGGAGCGGCATTTGCTGCCGTGGCAGCCTTCGGGAGTGGTGGCGGTGGCGGTGGCGGTGGCGGTGGCGGTGGCGGTGGCGGTGGCGGTGGCGGCTGCGACAACGGCTGCGACGTGGACTTCTTCTCTAATGAAGCAATTACTTCGGCGATCATCCTTGAAAACTCGGAGACAACGTCTTGAAAACTCCTAATCTCCAACGTGTAGTTCGATGCGCCATCAGTATTTTCGGAGAGCATTCGTACAGGGCGCGAGTCGGCATAGCCGCATGTCACCGCATCATGAAACGGCTGTGAACGCACGCATGTTTGCCAACCGTTCTGCGCGGGGTCAAACCACTCACTGCCGCCGGAGTCGACTGCGTAGTACTTGACCTGAGGATAGATGAGCGGGCTGGTCAAGACTTGACTGCACTGACTTGGCGCAATGTTGAACCATCCGACGTTGACCCACTGAACAGTATTGCCGGCGACGTAAGCAGCATAAGCGACCGCCACATGGGTAGGTTTTGTAGTCTTGTTGCAGACTCGGAGCTGTGCATTAGCTGAGGCAACGAAAAGCGTTGCGAGTGCTACAAGGAGGATTCGAGCAAAGGGCATGATGGAGTGCTCCGAGAATTCTGTACAAGCGTTCAAACGCGGCTCATCGCTGCGCGGCAAGGAGGGTAGAGCGTAGTATTCCATCGATGGCATAATCCGCCGTTGCTCCGAACTGGCCGGGCATTGCATCGACCTGGAGAAGCCGCGGCATCAGCCTTCGCCTTCGACCGCGGTAACGGAGATTTCCACTTTCACACCGGCACTGGTGTCGATCGGCCCCAGCACCTTGCGTTGGGCCACGCCGTGCCGGTCCACGGTGCCCAATTCGTAGCCGATCCCGGCTATTTCAACCCGCACTGATCGACCCCTGTAGGTAGCGATCGACCCTTCGTGGCATTCAAAGATGAGGTAGTGCTCGTCGACGGCGCCAATGACGTTGGCGCGGGTGACGCTCCACTGCTCTGTGCTCGACAGAAACGTGACGGGCGCCGTGAGCCGGCCCGGGTCCGACGCCGACAAGGGCGAAGGTATGAACTCCCGCGCGAAGACCTTGCCGATGCCCGCGATGCCTTTGACCACCAGCTCAGCGGCAAGGGCGCCGGTCGCGGCGGCCAAAGCGGCAACTGGGCCGACGGCAGGCGCGGCGGCCGAACCAGGTGTTGCTTGCGCGACGAGGCCCTCCCAGTCGATCGGCGCCGCGCCGTAGGCACCGTACATCTCGTTGAACTCTACGCCGTACGCCCCCTTTGCATCGCGCTCCCACGCCGCAAGGGCTGCGATGTACCCAGCCCACCACGGCGGTGCGTCGCCCTTGGCCAGCACTGCGGGTTGCGCGGCCGGCGGCAGCCTCTGCAAGGCTTCGAGCAGATCGTGATCGGGCACGCCGAGCGAGTCGACGACGTCGAGCGGAGAGGCACGCCATTCGAATGCGCGCAGGTCGAGCGCGGGGCCGCACTCGCGCCCGAGTTGCAACAGGTGCGCAGCATTACTGTCGTCGATCCGATCAAGCACGAGGTAGACGGTGCGCCAGCCCTCATGCATCAGTTCGCCGAGGCGGGCATCCAGCGCCTGAAACGACACGCTCTCGATGAATCCGTGATCGCGCCGAAACAGATGAAGCCCGTCGGTCGGCGCATCTTCGGCCCAGACGCGGTTGATCGACTCAAACGCTGCCGGGGAACAGACAAGCCAGCGGTCGGGCTGGAAGTGCGAGGCATTGGGCATGGTGAAACCTTGCGTCTATTGGGGCGCGCCGACTGCGTCGACATGGCAGAGTGCACAAGGCTGCGGGTCTGACTCGGGCGACCACTGCGCCCGGTAGACGCCCGCAGCGGCGAGGGCCCCAAGCTCGTGGGAGGCGATCTGGGCCAAGTCCGTTCGCTTCTCCGGGCTCAGCGCAAAACGCATGCGTGGCGCGTAGTCGGTACCGTAGGCGCGCGTTCTGGCCTTGTTGTAGAGGTAGGCCGTTTCCTCCGCCATCAGCCCTTGCACGTTCTTGTTCGTGCGTATCCGCAGCGGGTCGAGCAAGTGGTCTGCAACCGCTTCGGCGAGGTCGTGCGCCGGTCTCAAGAGCTCGGCGGCGCGTTCGTCGCCGACCAGTGCGCTGACCAAGGCGCGGCTCGGGGGCGCTCGGCGCTTTTCGTTCGGCCGGAAGCAGTCTGGTAAGCGTGCGGCAGCTTCGGCGGTGCGTACGGCCGCATCCGCTGCGCTATGACTGAGCAAGGCCGTGCCCCGCAGACATTCGCCGATGTCTCGAGCCTCTGCGGAGAATCGGCAGCCGCTGCCGCCGTCGGACCTCCGCAGCAACCCGGCTACCTTGCTGTAGAGCTCGCGTCGATCCTCGTAAGCTTTGTCCAAAGGGGGTTGCTCTACACCCAGCAAGCAGTGCAGTACATGCATGAAGTACATCATGCGGACGATCACCGACTTCTTCGGATCCTGCAGATAGGTCGAAACGTTCGCCCAGAGTAGGTCCTCTGGTGGATGCAGCGAAACCGACCGCGGCACCGCACCGCGCTGGCGCCGCTGGGCGGGCTTTGTATTGGCGCGGTCCCTCTGCAGTTGGCCCATCAAGCGAGCCGCCTCTTCCCGGTACCACTCGTCCCGCTCGATGTCCAGACCTCCATCGCGCTCCGCGGCCAGTTGCGCAATCAGACGCGACTGGGCTTCCAGGATGTAGCGCCAGCGTCGTTCCTGCGATCCGTGTTCCTGCGACCTGAGATCGGCAGGCCAGCCGTCTTCGGGGCTGTGAATGTCGAACCAAGCCGACGCGTAATCAGCCCAGTGGTCGCGGATCCAACGCTCGATTCTCTCCCGCTCCTTTGCCTTGTCATCGTCGGCCTTGGTGCCAAGGCGCTTCTCTCCCGCTTTGCCAAGCATGGCGTGCAGGACAACCGAGCGCACCGGAGCCCCGGGTGATGCCGCCAGCCGCACGCAGCGCTGCGGCCGACACAGCACGCCGTGTCCGTTTGGCATGGGGACCACGCCGTCGTCTTTGAGCGCTTCCATGATCTTCTTGATGATGTCCTCGTTCACTTGTCACCCCGCTGATTGATCGTCCAAGGATCACGATAGGCGGCGGCTTTGTCAATGAAGCGGCGCGACGTTCAGTGCGCCTGACGCAGGATCGGAGCTACTGCGGTGCCTGCTCGACACGAGGCGCGAACTGCCGAGGCGGCGGACTGTGCCGACCGGCAGCCCAGTCGGGGAGGGGCTTGTCGGACAAACCGCGCGGTTCGGCGGCAACGGGGCGGCCGCGCAAACGAATCCCGCGGGACCCTCACGCCGCGCTGCCGACTCGAGCTTCTTGGTTTTGCGTAGAAGCCCCCCAACGGCAGGCCGGCATGGGCATCCTTCGCTCATCGCTCGGATGCTTGGTTTCAGCAAGCGTGCAGACCGGAGCTATCGGGCGATCGACACTTTCAACGCCAAGCCAAACCAGGAGATCCAACCATGGAACGTCACAAAGTCGAGGCCGCGATGGGCGCGGCGGCAGAAATTGTCAAGCGCGGCAGCGACGTGCTCGGCAACGCGCAAGCGCAAAGCATCGTCGGTTCCGCGCATCAAGGTCTCACGCATCCACATCTTGGCCGCATTGCCGCCACGGCGACCGGTGCGGTGATGACGGGCATCGGCGCGGCTGCTCCGGCCGTGGCCGCTGTGGCCACGGTGGCTGCGCCACTCGCCTTGATCGGGCTGATCGGTTACGGCCTTTACCGGTTGATGGACGACTGACCGTCACGCCCGGTGCCCCGCGCGATGCTGAACACGTTCAATTGAATCGACTTCGCCTTCACCCCTCTAGGAGCTAATGATGAAAACCCTGAAATCGACCACCGCCGCGCTGGCCGTTTTCTTGACGACCGCCTTCACGATCGCGCCCGTGAGCGTTTATGCGCAAACCTACGGGGCGCCCGCTCAGAACCGGCCGGCCACGGCGAACCAATACGTCGCCCCGGCTCAGCCGCAGCAGCAGACGCAAGCGGCGCCGAGCAGCAAGGACGAGAACTGGGCACCGGTCATCATCGGCGCGGCCATCCTGGTCGGCCTGGTTTTGGCGCTGGGGAGCAGCGGCAGTTCCTCTTCGTCGTCGAGCAGCGCGAGCGCCAAGCAGGACTACGACCCCGACCGCTACAACCGCCAAGCGCCGTCCCAGCCGGCCTATCGCCATAAGCCTGACACGAGCACTGGCTGCATCTGGGGCGATCGGGCCTACGGCACCTGCCACTGAGCACTCCGACTCGGCCCGCGGAAGTCACTCTTCTTTCCTGCAACCCAACCTGCTCTTGGAGATTCAATCATGTTGATCACCCGCTACGGATTCTCGATTCTTGCCGCCAGCGTTGTGGCGCTTGTGCCATTCGGCGAAGCGCAGGTCGCGCATGCCTCGGATGCTGGCTATCGGCAGATGCAGAACCAGTATCGCTATCACCAACCTCCTCATCGGCAGCATCAGCCGCAGCGTCCGGTGTATCAGCCGCAGCACCGGCCGACCCATCCAGTGCCGCGCACGCCGCAACCGCGGCGCGGCTTCGAGGACTTCGGCGGGAATGCCGGGAAGTTCATTCGAAAGGAGGCGCGAGACGTCAACGCATGGCGCGAGCGGAACATCGACAAACACTTGCGGAAGAAGTGATGCGTCGAACCGTAGCGAGGGCGATTCGGCCGGCTGGTGAAAAGCGGCCGATGCCCTCGCGCCGCCGCATTTCGGGAAGGCGCGGACTTCGCGCAGTGGATGCGCGAGCAGGCGACACGTGGGGTGCACGTGTGCGCGGTGGTGCAGGTGCCCGCGCCGCAGGCCGGATGCAGGAGGGTGGCATGAGGGCAATTGAGGTGACGATGGCAGACCCACAGCGACAAACCGAGGCACGCACGGCCGCGCCGAACGGCACGGCCACCAACCGCTCGCTGGCGGTGCAGGTAGGGCGATGGCTCGCCGCCGGTGCGCGTGGGGGTGCCTTATGCCTGGCAGCAAGCGCTTTGCCTTCGCAGGTTGCACAGGCCGCACTGGCCGCGCCGGCCGCGCCGGGCGGAACCGCGGCCGCCAACACCACGCCCGCTGCCCTGTTCGCACAGGTGCGGCCGGCGGTGATCGGCGTGCGCACGCTGCGCGACGACACAGGCGAGCTGGTGAGTTCGGGCAGCGGCTTCTTCGTTGACGCGCAGGGGCGCGCGGTCACCAACTATCACGTGGTGGCCAACTACCTCGGCCGCCCCGACCGCTATCGTCTGCAAGCCGTGCTGGCCGATGGCAGCACGCTGCCGCTGCGGGTACTGAACTTTCACGTGGTGGATGACGTGGCCGTCGTGCAGGTGGACGCCAGGACCAAGTCGCACCTGCGCCTGCCCGGCGAGGAACGGCGGCTGGAGGTCGGCACGCGCATTCACACATTCGGCGACCCGGCACGACTCGGCGTGACGGTCACCAGCGGTACCTTCAGCAGCATGGTGCGGGCCATCGGGTTGGAACGTATCCACTTCACCGGCGTGCTGAACGACGGCATGAGCGGCGGCCCGGCTGTCGATGACCGCGCCCAGGTGGTCGGCATCAACGCAGCGCGCATGGGCTCAAGCGAGCAGATCTCGTTCCTGGTGCCCGCGCACCGCGCCGCTGCGCTGTATGGCGCCGTGGTGCGCGGAGCTTCGGTGGCGCCCGAGGCCGTGGGCGACACGACGCGCGGCCATCTGGTGGCGTTTCAACGCGAAGTGCTGGACGAAGCGATGCGGACGCCCTGGTCCACGCAACCGCGCGGCCCGTACCGGGCACCGACATTTCTGACAGAGCGGCTGCGCTGCGAGAACTCGCGCGGCAACGACATCACCGCGACCGGCGCGCCGGTGCCGCTGCTGCGCCAGGACTATCGGTGCAGCACGTATCAGCGCATCGAGCTGGACGACGGCTTCAGCGCAGGAGGCCTCGCCTACCGGCAGACGTACATAAAGCAGCAGACCCTGAACCGCGTGCAGTTCAATCACGCGGTTCAGGGCGCCGTCACCAAGGATCTGTTGGCGCGGCCGGGCCGCCGCATGGCTGCGCAGGTGTGCACCGACCGCACCACGCTGGCCGGGCCTGAGGCGGTACTGCCGGTGCGCCTGCTGTGGTGCGCGCAGGCCTATCGGGAGTTCGCGGGGCTGTACGACGTGGAGATTGGCGTGGCAACGCGCGACCGCAAAGATGAGGCGCTGGTGGTCAGGCTGAGCCTGGAAGGGGTGAGCTGGGAAACGGCAACCGCCTACACCCAAAGACTGCTGGAGACGATTCGATGAACGCGGTAGACGGGGTCGTCAGGCAAGGCGGGGTGCTGCTGGAAGACGGTGCGGTGATGTTGCGGGACGAGCCGGCTCGCACGCACGCCCCGGTGTGGATCGACCTTCTGCGCGACGACGGGCAGCCGGCGATGCGCCAGCGCTTCGCGCATCTGCCGCTGGTGGTCGGGCGTGGCTATGACTGCGATCTCGTGCTCTGCGACTCGCGAGTGGCGGCACGGCACTTTCTGCTGTCGCGGGTCGAAGGCGGGGCGCTGCGCGTCGAGCCGCTGGCCGGAGCGCGGATCGGCGTAGCCGGTGGCCCTCCGTCCTGCGCTGCGCAGGTCTTCGACGCGACGGGGCTGTTGCACATTGGAACCACGCGTCTGCGTGTGAGTTGCAAACCCATCGACTCCTCGGCTGACCGCTCGGCGCCGATACCACCGGCCACGGCGACCGAGGCGCGGGGCGCAGGCGCGGGCAAGATCGCGCTTGGTGTATTGATGGCGATGGCCGGCGGCGCGGTCCTCGCGTTGCCGGACATGCTGCGCGGCACCGACGAGCCGTCGTTCAAACCCTTGGCTTACGCCGCCATCACCTGGGTGATCCTGCTGGCGCTGTGGGCGGCGATCTGGATGGGGGCCTCCAAGCTCATCGGCGGCACGAGCCAGTGGCCCCGGCATGTGCGTATCGCGGGGGCGACCATGCTCATGCTCGCTTTGGCAGCGTTGCTGGTGCCCTACGGCGCGGCCGCGCTCGGGCTGCCGAAGACCACGCTGTCGGCGACGACCGTCACGCTCGCCTGGCTGGCGTGCGCGACCGCGCTGCACTTGCGCGCCCTGCCGCTGACGGGACGGCGGCTCGCGGCAGCCGTCGCGGCCGTGCTGGGCACCTGGCTTGGGATCGCGGCCCTGCGCTGGAGCGACGTGGATGGTCTGCCGACACCGCCCATCGCCGAAGTGCTGCCCGTGGGCATGCTGCCAGTGCGTGCCGAGCGCCGAGACCAGACGATGAGCGCGATCGAAGCCTTGCGAGAATCGGCCGACCACGTGCGCGCAATCCCACTACCGGGGGCGAGCGAGTCGCGGTGATGGCGAGGCGGCGCGAGTGCTTTCGCGCTGGCCGCGCACATCGAGGGCCGGTCGCGGGTCGCTGCCCTGGGACCCTCCTCGGTCGAAACAGTGACGGCAAGCCGGGCACCAAATGCCCGCACCACGGCATGTAACGCCTCGATGACATCATCGAGACCTGCATCGTGCTCACGCGGTAAGCGACGCATCGACACGTCTCCCACAGAATCTATTCTGGGAAAGAGTCAGGGCGGACCGGAGGCCCTCTTGTTACAAAGCCTCTCGCTGGTCGTACTGCCCAGAAGAGCGTGCATAGCGTTTGTGCGACAACGTCGCGTGAATAGTCTCTTGCCCAAGGGGCCACACGCGTCTCCAATGTGATGGCGTGTTAGCACGGTCAGGTATCTCGCACGTCGGATCGCTGGCCGATCGTCATTCGCCCGCTCGGGCGATTGACGAGATTCATCACAACTTGACCTGAGGCGACAACCCAATGCTTATCGACTCACGAATCATCCAGGACTCGATTGAACGAGCGCGGCGAAACAAGCTCGATCCCGAAGCGCTATCCGGCAGCATTGGCGACGGCGACCGATCCAAGCGAGTACAACTGCCACAACGAGAAGCGCGCTATCGCACGCTGCTGGCGGACCTAGGCGACGCCCGGGCGGCGCGTACCACGCTGGAACGCGTCCTCGGCGGCAATGATCTCGTGTCGATCAACTACCTGGCGCGCGGCATGAACATGGCGCGAGCGATCTGCCGAGTTCATCTGCGCAGCGCCTCAGGCCAGACACTGGGGTTCGGCACCGGCTTCCTGATCGCGCCCGGCGTGTTGATGACCAACCATCACGTCATCTCTGGCGAGGCTGACGCCCGAAACGCCTTCGCTGAATTTGACTATGAGTTGGACGTTGACGGCAACAAGAAGGACCTCGTCGAATTCGAGATCCTCACGAACCCCGCGCCGATCGCACTCGAGCGGCTCGACTTCTGCCTGGTCGCAGTCGCACCAAGGTCGCGCGACTCGCGTCGTTCACTGTCCGACTATGGATGGTTGCCGCTCGACCCAACGCCCGGCAAGGCCTTCATCGGCGAGTATCTGACGATCGTTCAGCACCCAGGCGGCGAACGCAAGCAGGTCTGCGTGCGCGAGAACCAGCTGCTCCTGTTCGATGCCAACCGGGACACGCTCTGGTACAAGACCGACACTGTGGCCGGGTCCTCGGGCTCGCCTGTCTTCAACAATGCATGGCAAGTCTGCGCGCTGCACCACAGCGGTATTCCGAAAACGGACGGTCAGGGGCGCTGGCTGACTGTCGACGGCAGTGTCTGGGACCGGTCGATGGACGAGTCGCAGATTGACTGGATCGCCAATGAAGGTGTGCGCATCAGCAGCATCCTCAGCTACCTGAGTGCGACCGCGCCCCAACACCCGTTGGCGGCCGCGACGCTCGCGCCGCCGAAACCCAGCTCTGCGCCGATCGAGCGCAGCGTCAACAGCGTAACCACGGACGGTCTTTACCGGTCCGAGCAAATCGACGGTGAGCTGCGCGTCAGCATTCCCGTGCAGATCGCGGTGCGCGTCGGCCAGCCTCCTTTGGCAGCGACTGCCGCGGCGCCAGCGGCCGCTGTCCCGGCTTCCCTCGGTGCGACCGTGCCGGCATCGGATGCGCTGCTTGTCGAAAAGGTCGACATTGACCAGTCCAACTACGCGGCGCGCAAGGGATACAACCCGGCGTTCCTGGGTGGGGGGACATTGCAGGTGCCACTGCCCGAGATGACGGCGGCGTTGAAGAACGTCTTGATCAAGCGTAGGGAAGGCAGCAAGTCCGTTACCGAGCTGAAGTACTGGAACTACTCGGTGTTCATGCACAAGCGTCGCCGTCTTGCCATTGTCTCGGCCGTCAACGTGGACACGAACAAGCGGCCGGATCTGGGCAATCGAGAGGGCGACAGGTGGTACTTCGACACACGCATCAGTGAGGAGAATCAGATCGGCCAGGAGTTCTACGGGGAACAGCGCAGCTTTGAGGCAAAGCGGGACAGCAGTCCGTTCGACCGTGGCCACCTCACGCGGCGCATGGATGCCACCTGGGGGTCGAACGCAGCCACTGCGAAACGAAACGGCGACGATTCCTTCCACTTCACCAATTGCGCTCCGCAGCACTGGCAGTACAACCAAGGCGCGAAGCGTTGGCTCGGGCTTGAGGACTACGTGATCGAGAACTTCGCGCGCGAGACCGGAATCGCCAGCGTCTTCAACGGTCCGGTGTTTGACGCCCCCCTCTCCGTTGAAGGGCCAGATGGACGCTTGGTCCCCGACATCAAGGGCGAGCGGCACAGCGATCCAACGTTTGGCGACGTGGCCATACCAAAGCTCTTCTTCAAGATCGTTGTGTGCGCGCGCGATCGGCAACTGGCGGCGGCCGCATTCCTCATGACGCAAGAGGACTTTCTAGCTTCAATCGATCGACTACATGGCATGGAAGGTTTACGGGAGAAACTCACCTCTGCAGAGGCGCGTCTGTATCAGGTTAGCCTCACGACTATCAGCCGCTTGACCGGACTGTCTTTTCCCGCGCTCAAGGGCGCCGAAGTCGAGCTGGCAGAGTCTCTGCAGACGTTCGGCCCGCGCAGGATTGAGCAGTTATCCGATCTGCGGCTGTAGCGGCCGGAGACTGCCCCTTCTGAGGTACGCGAGTTGGCGGGTTCGGCGAAGCCCGAATGCGCAAGGGTGAGCATGCGCGAAGGAGCAGTCGCCTGCGGCGGCGACGTTGTGCGAGACGCGCACAGAACTGCGAACGGTGCGGTGCCGACGCTCCTACATGTGCTTCTTATAGTACGCCCACTGCACGCTGGCCAGAACACCGGCCAGTACCGCTCCCAGCGTCACGCACAGCTGCCAATGCACCGGCCCCGGCCACATCAACAGGGCAACCCCGCCCAGCCCCAGCACCGCCAACTGCAGGTACTTCGCCCGGTGGTAGAGGCTGGCCGACTCGCGCCCCCCGCAAGCCCGGCGGATCGCACGCTGGGTGAACCCATCGGCGGCGCCGACCGCGTACAGAAGTAGGAGCAGCGGCGCGAAGCGCGCCAGGATCGCCGCCCGCACGCCGAGCAGCTGGGTGCCGACCATCGCTGCCTCGATGCCCTCCCGGTGCGAGACATAGCTGCGCCGCATGATCGTGTCCGGGATCGACAGGGCCGACCCGTTGGCGAACTGCGTGCCCATGTCGTGGATGCCGGTGGCCTCGAACACGATCGAGTAGAGGGCATTCGCAGGCGCGGTGATGACGCCGGCGCCGGCGCCTTGTCGAGCGGCAAGCGCAATACCGCCGGCAAGATCGTGAGCCAGGAGCTCCCGCAGTCGCTCGATCCCCTGCGGCCAGACCTTGAACACGAACACCCAGTCGATGATCCAGGCGCACAGCAGGAGCGCGACCAGACCCAGGGCCAGCGAGAAGGCCAGCTTTAGTGGGCTGAGCAGCACGCCCGCCAGCGCTCCGTCGTGGAAGGCCGCATTCCTAGACGACACGTCGACCCTCCGGTTCGGAGGAGTCCTCCGGCTGATTCCAAGGTCCGTCGAGGCGCGCCCGCAGCGTCTCGCCGATCTCGGCAAGACTCGTCGGCATTAGCGGATCGCTCGACGCTGACGGCAGCGGCATGCGGATCTTGTGCAGCTGGCCGCCGTGAATGAGGGCGAAGGCCTCGCCCTTGGGCAGTTGAACGAGATCTGTCGGCTCGAGCATCCGGACGGTTTCCGGGGCGATGCGGTCCTCGTTGCGGCTGGCGAAGTCCGCGAAGTCGACCGGGTCGTTGGTGTCGGAGACCGACGACGACACGACGGTCGAGACCACATGCACTTCGGGCAGCTGGCTGGTCAGCAGCTCGGCGGTGGCCACCTCCTTCACCCGCAGCATGATCAGGGTGTTGAAGTTGCCGGCGATCTGTCCGGCCTTGGCCGGTGAACCGATGCGCGCTTCCACGTCCGACCAGGTCTGCGTGTACGCCGTCACCTGAAAACCCGCACCGCCTGCCTTGTTGAGCAGCGGGATGAACTCGTCGCCGATCAGTTCGTTGAACTCGTCGGCGTGGATCGCGATCCGCCGGGGCGTCACCTCGCCCGGCAGGCCGCGACCGGCGCCGAACTTGTAGAGGCTGCCGGCCACGCTCGTGAGGTCCGCGAACATGGAGTTCCCCACCGCCGCCGCCACCTCGTAGTCGGAGAGCGCATCGAGCCCGACGTAGACGATGCCGCCCAGGTGGATCACCGCGGTCCAGTCGAACACCGGGCGCCAGTCGCTCGAATCGTCGAGCTCCGGCGACAGCAGCGACGCGGTGCGCCCGGTGGTGAGCTTCTCCATCAAGGGCAGCAGCGACGCCACCAGCTTGTCGAAATGGCTCTTCTCGTAGTTGAGCGTCGATGCGAGCGCGTGGGCGATCGGGTCGTAGAGCTTCTTGCGCCGCGCGTATTCCACGAGGCTCACCGCACGCGTGCCGCGCGACTGCAGGCCCTTATCGAGATTCTTCTTGTCGATGGCCAGCGATCGCAGCTCCTCGCGCCAGCCTGCGGCGGCGGGCTCAAGGTCGAGCCAGTACTCGAAGTAGTCGATCAGCAGCGGCTCGACATCGGACGCATAGCGGTTGATCTCCTGGTAGTCGGGCTTGCGGCCAAGCGCCACGAGCGCACGGGCCATCACGTTCACGAAGCGCCAGACGAACTCCTTGAAGGCGGCGGACTGGCCTTCCGACGGCAACTGGCCCGCAATGCGGGTGGCGACTTCGGTGATGCGCGAGAAGCTGCCCACCGGGTTGTAGCGCGCCGAGATGTCCGGATGTCCGAGGTGGAACATGAAGAACTCCCCTCCGCGCCCAGCCCGCTCGGCTTCCGCGAAGACTCGGCGCAGCAGATCCACGTCGCCCTTCGGGTCGAAGACGATCACCACCTCGCCGCGACGGATGTCCTGGGCGATCAGCAACTCCGCCAGGCGCGTCTTGCCGACCCGCGTCGTGCCCAGCACCAGCGTGTGCCCGACTCGATCCTCCAGGTCCATCCAGATCTCGCTCTCGTCGGGCTCGACACCGTGGATGGCGGGGTCCCCGCCGACGCCACCGAATTCATCTGCAGTGGGCATGAACGCCGCCGACGCACCTGCGAAAGGTCCGCCCTGCAGCAGCGGCCGGTTCACCGGGAGCCGCGCCTCGAACAAGCGTTGGGTGTGACGCTGGTCCCACCGAAAGCCGCGCCCCAGAAAGAGCCCATCGGCCGACCAGGGAATGTCCGCGGAGCCCAGTTCGTAGCGCCGCCGGCGGCGCAGGTTGGCGCGATAGCGCAGCGTGCTCAGTCCGGCCGCGCCGCGCCACGCCGCGTGGCCCAGCAGCAGGCCGGCAAGCGCCAGGTGCCAAGGAGGAGAGACCAGAAAGAGCCCCGGGCTGCTGAATACCAGGGCCGCGGCCAGTGCAGACACCCAGGCTGCGCCGAGTTCATGCGCCGGCCGCAGCCGGGCTTCGAACGGATGGGCCATCACTCCGCGGCCGGCGCGGAGTCACCGACGCGCACGAGAGCGGGGTTGATCGCCGGCACCGGATAGACGAAACGCCGCGGGGCAACGATCACGATTCCATGGATGCGAGTGGCCGCGCGCCCGTCCTGCTTCCATGCATAGCCATGCAGGTTCACCCCGCCATCGGCCCGCAAATGCCACCCGGCCCGCAAGACCTCGCGCTGCAGCCGCTTGACGGCGTCGCCGGGTTCAGCCTGGCCGGCGCCATCGCGCCGGATGAACGCCCGGAAGATGCCCGGTGATGCGAGCAACAGCCCGTCCTCGACCCCGTGCACGAGCGCGCCGCGCACGTTCACCGACAAGGTTCCGTCAGCGATCCCCTGCCGTACCCACTCGATGAAGCGCCGAGGTCGCTCGGCGCCAGCCGCGTCGACGCCGTCGAAGAATTCGGGTCCGTTGGCCTCGGTCGCGATTGGCGCCGTCTCGACGCTCGCCTCCACCGCGCCGGCGATCGACTCCGCCTGGGCACGAGGCAGGGTCGCCTCGACGCCCGGGCGCGCGCCGGTCACCGCGCGCTCCACCAGTTCGGCAATCGCGCTGGATACATCCGCGCTGCCTGCCAGCACGGCGCGCAGTTCCGCCATCAGCGGAGGATGTTCGGCCAACCAGGCCTGGACGGTCGGTGGAACCCACCGCTCGAACATTCGCACCCGGTCGTCCGACGGACCTCCGCCGACATCGCGCAGCAGCGCTGCCGCGAACACCGCGTACGTCCATCGATGCGCGAGCGCGCCCAGGATCTCGGGCGGCGCATTGCGCGGCAGGATCTGGCCGCGCCGGTGATCGAGCGCGCGCAGAGCGGTCACGAGCCCGCGCTGCAATTGTCCGCCGGAGCCGCCGTATCGACTGGAGCCCGGCATCGGCCGCAGCTGCACGAACTCCGTATAGCCGTCGATCAGTGGCCGCGCCGCCAGCGCGAAGCTCTCCGCCGGAAACCCCATCCTGACGCGAAGCAGGACGATCAGGTTCGCCGCCCCGCTGCGATCGATGATCGCCTGCGCGCAGAGCGCCGGCCGCTCGGACACGCATGACGACTCGATCACTCGCGGCGACGCAGACCCGGAGGGCATGTCGTTGAAGGTCATTCGACCAGTATTCCGGGCGCCTTGACGGTCATCAGCTTCGATCGAAGCCTCGACGAGGACCCGATGTCCTCTTGACGAGTTCGACCGAGCTTTGTCGTGAGCCACGCCGCAGCGTCGGCTCGTCGCATCAGCCGCTCGTCGCACATCGGCGGCAGAGATTCCGCGCCGATGCAAGCCGGATTCGGGGCTTCATCGAAGCCCCGATTGAGCCTGATTCACACGTGCTCGCTGCCTAGGATGGCAACGCAATGCGGCTCGGTCAATGCGCCGCACATCCGCGCCAACGTGAAGGGGGTTTCGATTGCGCAAGACAGCGAGCTGGGCGCCGACAGCAGGAGTCATCACCGCGATCGTCACGCTCGCGGCCCTGCCCGCCCACGCTTGCTGGCACGAGGCGGCCGCGCGCTACAACGTCAGCAGCGAGTTGCTCTACGCGATCGCGCGCACCGAATCGGCACTCGACCCGCAGGCCGTTGGACGCAACCGCAACGGCACGCGCGACATCGGGCTCATGCAGATCAACTCGGCGTGGCTGCCCACGCTGGCCGCCCACGGCATCGGCGAGCGCGATCTCTTCGACCCCTGCACCAGCATCCACGTCGGCGCCTGGATCCTCGCCGGCAACGTCCAGCGCCTGGGCTACACGTGGGATGCGGTCGGCGCCTACAACGCCGTCAGTCCCGCATTGCGCCGCGCCTACGTCGACAAGGTCCGCCGCCACCTGCGCAGCGCCAACGACGGCGCGCAACGCGCTCGCCACGGCGCCACCCGTACCGCCGTCACCCGAGGCGATCACCGAGCACCGGTGGTCGCAACCCTGCCCTGACCGCTCGCCCGAGCACTTCCTCTCCACCCAACCACGAGACACCACACCATGACTCTGATCCGCCGCAGCAGCACTGCCGTTCCCATCGCCCTCGTCCTGACTCTTGCCGCCGGCTCGGCCCTGGCGGGCACCACCGGTACCGAGTTCCAGACGATGTACACGACCCTGCTCAACTGGGCGACCGGCTTCCTGGGCAAGTCGATCGCGATTGCCGCCTTCATCCTCGGTGCAGGCATCGGCATCGCGCGCTCCTCGCCGATCCCGGCGCTCGCCGGCGTCGTCGTCGCGCTCTTCATGGTCTACGTGCCGACCATCATCGACTCGATCATGACGGCCGTGATCTGACGGGGCTTGTGCCGTGATCGACGCGTCCCTCGACATCCCCCGCCGTCTCAATGACCCGCCGCGCATGTTCTGGTGGGACATCGACGTGGCCCTGCTGGTGCTGGGGGCCGCGCTAGCGGGCATGGTCGCGGGCTTCTTCGTGAGCGGCTGCGCCGTCGGCCTGCTGCTCGCCTCGGCCTACGGTCGCGCGAAGGCGGGCAAGCACCCCGCCTTCGCGCTGCACCTGCTGTACTGGCACCTGCCGGCAGCAGTCTCGGGCCTGAAGCGCACCCCGCCTTCCTACCTGCGCGAGCTGGCCGGATGAAGCTCGACTGGCTGCGCGCCGACATCGCCAGCGCGCGCCGCGCGAGCGCCCTGCTCGTGCTGCTGCTCGTCGGCTCGATGCTCGCCAACGT
>JBKCXU010000051.1:0-5261 GCA_046316025.1 Betaproteobacteria bacterium
CCCGCGCGCCGGCAGCCGCGCGACCCCCCACCCGCCCAACGCTCACGCTATGCGAAACCCCCCCGCCCCCCCGCTGAGGCCGGCGAGGGGAGCAAGAAAACCCTCGCCCGCATCAGCGGGGCGGAAGCGGGATTTCGCAAAGCGAGAGCTTTGCGCCGCTGAAGCGACGCGCGCCTGCCAGCGCGCGGCTCCGGGACACAGGGTGAGGGCGTCCCTTTCGCCCTGCTCCTGCTAGCCCCACGACCCAACCCACGGAGATCGTCACCATGCCCGAAACCCTGCACCCCGGCGTTTACGTTCAAGAAAAATCCAGCGGCGTAAAGCCGATCGAAGGCGTGGGCACCTCCACCGCCGGCTTCATCGGCGTCACGCAGAAAGGCGTGCCCAACAAGGCCACCTTCATCACCAGTTGGTCGCAGTTCGTGCGCGCCTTCGGCTATCTGATCGAAGGCAGCTACGTGCCCTATGCGGTGCAGCAGTTCTTCGCCAACGGCGGCAAGCGCTGCTACGTGGTGCGGGTGCTGTCGGCCACCGCGGCCCGCAGCGCCTCGGTCGAGCTGCTGTCGCGCCAGGGCGGCGGCGGGCGCAACAGCCTGCGCATCCGCGCCAAGGGCGCCGGCGAATGGGGCAACGCGCTGGGCATCGCGATCGACGCCGCCAACGGCGAGCCGGCCGCGCGCTTCAAGCTCACCGTTTACAACCAGGGCGAAGTGGTCGAGACCTTCGACGGCCTTTCGATGGACCCGGCCGATGTCGACGGCTACGTCGAGACCCAGATCAACGACGCCTCCGAGTACATCGAGGTCGAAGACCTGCGCGCCGCCACCGAACTCGCCAACAGCCAGCCGATGCGCGCGACGGCCACCAGCACCAACGCGATTCCGGCCGGACCCTACGCCGCGCCCAACAATGTGTTGACGATCGAGGCGCCGGACGGCCGGACGGCCAATGTCGACATCAACACCGTCAATACGGCGGCGGCACTGGTCGATTTGATCAACGGCAGCTTCGGCGCCTTCGGCGTGGCCGCGCGATTGCTGACCGCCGCCGACGGCGTGCCGGCCGACGTGGGCAAGCTGCGCATCACGCACAACAGCGCCGGCTTCGACAGTTATTTCGTACTGGGCGGCACGGCCGCCACCGCCGGCGTGCTGACCGGCATGGCCGGCCTGCGCCAGGGACGCGGCGCCGCGACCCCGGCCCAGGTGCGCAGCCGGGCCGCCGCCACGTTCAACACCGGTGGGGGCAACAACGTGTTGACGGTGGCCGTCGGCAACCCGGCGACCAACATCAACGTCAACCTGACCGCCGACGCCGCGGCGCCGATCGACACGCTGGTGGCGGAAATCCGCGCCGCGCTGACCGCCAACGCCAACGGGCTCGCCACCGTGCAGCGCACCGGCGACTGCATCCTGCTCGAAACCGCCAACCGCGGTGCCAACGACAGCGCGCTGACCGTCACCGGCACCGCGGCTGCGGCGGGCGTGCTCGACATGCGGCCGATCGACCGCACGCAGGCAGTGGGCACCGCGGCCAATGGCCAGGGCGCGTCGGAAGCGGCCTTCCTGCTGAGTGATGTGGAGCCGTTCCAGATCGAGGAGAACGCCAATTTTTCGATTGCGGTGAACAACGGCGCGCTGAACGCCGCGCAGCAGGCGCTGCCTGCGACCTTCCGCTTCACCTCCACCGGCAACACCCGGCTGCAGAAGGCCACGGCCGCGCAACTGGCTGCGCAGATCGACGCCGCGGCGGGCGACGCCGCGGTCGCGCCGCGCAAGATCAACGCCACCGCGGTTAACGGCCGGGTGGTGATCACCCAGGTGCGGCGCGGCAATGCCTACAGCCTGCAACTGACCGACGGCGCCGGCACGCCCAATTTGCGGCTGAAGTTCCCGACCAGCGCGCAGACTGGCAGCGTGGATGGCGACGCCGCGGCGCCCGCAGTGCTGCCGCGGCTGTCGGCATGGGAAGGCGGTGCGCCAGTGCCCACGCCGCTCACCAACGGTACCGATGGCGCAGCGGTCAGCAACTTCGACCTGATTGGCACGGCGGATCGCAAGAGCGGCATGCACGCGCTGGACGATGTGATCGACATCAACTTCTTCGCTATTCCCGGCTGCGACAGCCAGGTCACCGACGCGGCGGTCGGCTACTGCGCCAATCGCGGCGATTGTTTCTTCATCGCCGATGCGCCCGGCATGCGCGACCGCAACACGCCGCAGACTCAGCCGGTGCACGCGCAGAATTTCATGCGCAACGTGCTGACGGTCAAGAGCAGCTACGGCGCGCTGTACTACCCGTGGATCCAGATCGCCGATCCGGTCGGCCCCGGCAAGAACCCGCGCCGCTACGTGCCGCCGTCGGGCTTCATCGCCGGCCTGTACGCGCGCATCGACAACAGCCGCGGCGTATGGAAGGCGCCGGCCGGCACCGAGGCCAACGTGTTCGGCGGCATCGGGCTGGAATATGGCGTCACCGATGCCGAGCAGGACATCCTGAATCCGATCGGCGTCAATTGCATCCGCCAGTTTCCCGCGAGCGGCATGGTGGTCTGGGGCGCGCGCACGCTGGCGGCGCAGGCCGATCCGGAGTACCGCTACGTGCCGGTGCGCCGCTACACCAACTACCTGAAGCAGAGCATCTACAACGGCACCCAGTGGGCGGTGTTCGAGCCGAACGATTTCCCGCTGTGGGACGCACTGCGCGCCAACATCGAAGACTTCATGATGGGCGAGTTCCGCAAGGGCGCGCTTGCCGGCAAGACGCCCGAAGACGCCTTTGAGGTCAAGTGCGATGCGGACCTCAACCCGCCGTCCGAAGTCAACGCCGGGCGCGTGAACATGCAGTTGAGGTTCGCGCCGCTGAAGCCGGCGGAGTTCGTGCTGATCACGATCAGCCAGAAGACGCAAAGGCCGCAGGGCTGACGTGAAGGACGCTGCCCGATGAACGGCTTCGCCCCCACCCTAGCCCTCCCCCGCAGACGGGGGAGGGAATCCTCCTCACTCCGCTCGCGGATGAGGCAGTTCTCCCTCCCCTGCGAAGCGGGGGAGGGTTGGGGTGGGGGCATGGACGCCGCCAAAGTCAGTACTCGCCGCTAGCACGACCCATGGCTCCCCGCAGCTCCAGCTTCGATCCCTACCGCACCTTCAAGTTCCGGGTGCGGCTGGATCAGAAGGTGATCGCCGGTGTGAACAAGCTGTCGGCGCTCGCCCGCAGCGTGGCCGCCAACGAGCTCAAGCAGGGCGGCGATTTTCTCGGCAGCTATCCCTCGCCCGGCATGGTGAGCTACGAAGACGTGACACTCGAACAAGGCTGGTCGGCCGACACCACGCTCGAAGACTGGGCCGACCAGGCGTTGCGCCTGCACCTGGACCCGGCCGGTGCGAAGAACTTCAAGCGCAGCGTGCAGATCGACGTGTACCGGCTCGACGGCAACCCGCTGTCGGCGCAAAGCGCGCCGGCCCTCAGTTTCAAGCTTGCCCGCTGCTGGGTGTCGCGCTTCGTCGCGATGCCGGAGCTGAACGCCGATTCCGGCGGCATCGGCATCCGCTCGGTGACGCTGAAGCACGAAGGCTGGCAGCGCCTGTAACCGCTTTCTTTCCCCTCGACCCGCAGGAGAACCGACATGGCCCCCCGCACCTCGATGTTCGATCCCTACCGCAAGTTCAAATTCCGGATCAAGTTCGGCAACGATTACGTGGCCGGCATGACCAAGTGCTCGGCGCTCACCGTCAGCGTGGAGTCCAAGGACTTCCGCACCGGCGAGATGGACGGCTTCAAGCACAAGCTGCCGGGGCTGACGAGCTTCGAGCCGATCACGCTCGAACAAGGGGTGACGCGCGACAAGACCTTCGAGGGCTGGGCCACGCTGATGAGCAACTACCTCGGCAACAAGGGCGCGGATGCGCAGAAAAAACCCAACGAGTTCCGCAAGGACGTGGACATCGAGATCTACGACCTCGCCAACAACCGCGTGAAGGCTTATCGGGTCTACAACTGCTGGGTGTCCAAGTACACCGCGGTGCCCGATCTGGACGCCAACTCCGGCGACGCGATGATCCAGACCCTGGTGCTGGAAAACGAAGGCATCCAGGTCTTGCAGTGATGGGCGCTTCTTTGCCCTCCACCGCCGTCGAGCGCGGCGCGCGCTGGCTGCAGCTGCCGGGCGGCGTGTTCGACGCGGCCGGAGCGCGCCACCGCGACGTCTGGCTGCGCGAGCTGACCGGCGCCGACGAGGAGCTGCTGACCGACCGCGTCTTCGCCAGCGGCGCGCAGCGCGCCAGCGTCCTGCTGGCGCGGGCCATCGCCAAGGTCGAGGGGATAGCCGCGCCGATCGACGAGGCTTTCACCGCGGCCTTGTCGATCGGCGACCGCGATGCGCTGCTGCTGCGGCTGCGGCAGTTCGAGGTCGGCGACCACGTGCATCAGGTCAAGCGCTGCGGCAACCCGGAGTGCGGGCGCAAGGTGGACGTGGATTTTCTGATCAGCGAACTCGAAGTGCGCACGGCCGAGCCGCTGGCGCCGACGCTGACACTCACGCTGCCGCGCAGCGACGGCAGCGGCGAGCTGCGCCTGACGCTGCGGCTGCCGACCGGCGCCGACCAGGAGGCGCTGGCCGCCGCCGCGCTGCCGCCGGCCCAGGCCAATTCGCTGCTGCTGTCGCGGATCGTGCTGGACGTGGACGGCCGCGGACCGCTGTCGCGCGCGGCCGCGCATGCGTTGACGCTGGCGCAGCGCAACCGGATTGCCGAGTTTCTGGCGCAGCAAGCGCCGGGGCCGGATCTGGCGATCGACGTGGCCTGCCCGTACTGCGCGGCGCCGATGGCCTACGACTTCGATCTGGTCGCTTTTTTTTTGCCGAGCGCGCGATGAACGCCGAGCGCCTGTTCGAGGAAGTGCACGTGCTGGCGCGGCACTATCACTGGAGCGAGCGCGACATCCTGGGGCTGACTGCCGCGCGCCGCGGCCGTTACCTGCAATTGCTGGCGCGCGACGCTGAGCGCGCCGAGGGTCACGGATGAGCACCCAGGAACAACCGCTGCTCGGCCGCCGCGGGATGCCGCTGGCTGCTGCCGGCGCCGCCGCCGCGCCGCTGCGGCCGCGCCGCTATGCGCAGTGGGAGCGGCGCCCGCGCGCACTGGACGTGCAGGAGGCGCCGGCGGCGCTGCCGGCATTCGATGATGCGCCGGGTGCCGATGACTTCGATCGCGACGGCGATGCCAGGCGCAGTGCGCACGAGGCTCATCGCAATGAGCAAGAGC
>JBKCXU010000052.1:0-63913 GCA_046316025.1 Betaproteobacteria bacterium
ACACTGCGCTACCATCAAACCCCTCGCTGGCGCGCACCCCTGCCCCGTCCACGATCAGCCTGAAATGCCGTCCACGATCACGCTGAAACACCGTCCACGATCAGACTGAAACAGCCGTCCACGATCGCTGAAATACGCACCGTCACCGCCATCAGCGCCGGAGCGCCTTCGAGCATCGGCACCACCTCGCTCGCCCAGACACCCTCGAGCGGGTTCGCTCGGGTGCGCCAGTGACGCGCTGGACGCTGCGAGGGCAGCATCGCCCTGCTCTCGAGGCGTCGCGCGCTGCTTACGCTGATGCCCGTCTTCACCGCGGCCGCCTCCTGAGAGCATTCGCCACGCAGTTGTTTGTACTTGGTCATTTGCAGATCCGTAATGCGTTGGCCGGGCACAGTGGCTACCTCCTCTACGAGGCAAACCACTGTAAAACCCGATCGCACGACGCATCCCGGTAGCCTGCGTCAACCGCTCACGATAGTTGGTCGTCGACCGCTCAGAATAATTGTCTCTGGCCAGGCGCTGCTGGCCTTCGCGCGCGAGGGCGATACGGTGGTCGTTCACAGCATGGATCGCTTGGCGCGCAACCTCGACGACTTGCGACGCATCGTTCAAGGGTTGACGCGCCGCGGAGTCCGCATGGAGTTCGTCAAGGAAGGATTGACCTTCACCGGCGAGGACTCGCCGATGGCCAATCTGATGCTCTCGGTGATGGGGCGTTCGCCGAGTTCGAGCGCGCACTGATCCGCGAGCGTCAGCGCGAGGGAATCGCGCTCGCCCGGCTGCGCGGCGCCTATCGCGGTCGGAAGAAGTCGCTCGACATCGGGCAGATCGCGGAAATGATTCGCCGGCTCGATGCCGGCGAGCAGAAGGCCCAGGTCGCGCGCGACCTGGGCATCAGTCGCGAAAACTTGTATCAGTATCTGCGCGCGCGGTAGCGGATGCCGCGCCGATCACCCCTAAAAGGCATACGCAAACCTTACCAAAGCACAGTTTTCTCCTGGAGACGCTCCAATGCCCGCGCACTACCGTGCAATCGCGGAGTCTGGAATGACGGCGGACCGGCCACGGCCATATGCCACGCTTCACCCAGCCTGAGATGTATTGCCTGCATGTGCCGCGCTTCACCTGCCCCCGGCATCCGACAGCGCAGTACGGAGCCGCTGCCTGTAAATTCGATTTGGCGTAGTGGCAGCATCAATCCGACGCCGGTCGCTTTAAGGACGGCTTCCTTCAACGTCCACAGCCGCAAGAAGGCATCTGGACGGCAGGATGATGGAAGCCGCCGGTACTCGGCGTGCTGCCCGGCGGTAAAGTGACTGTTGGCCAGCGCGTCGATATCCTCGACAAGTGCAGGCGTCCACCGCTCGACATCTACACCGATTTCGATGTCTCCGTCGACCACGGCGACAACCAGCAATCCGTGAGAATGCGAGATGTTGAAGCTGGGCAGCCGTCTTCCGGTCAGAGTGCGTGCCGCCGGCTTGCCGCCCGCCTTCCTTACGAAAGTGACGTCTCGCGGCGACAGATCGGCATAGTCCGCCAGGAGTCGCTTCAGCGCGGCGCGGCCGTGCAGGACTTCAACCCGGCGCGCCGCTGAACGCACGCGCGCGAGCCCTTCCCGGTCTTCGTCATTCAGTAGCTCCAGCGCCCTGTCCGCGCCGGTCTGTTCGGCCAGCTCATGCAGGCAGAAGAGGTGGACATTGACGTCGATCCTGTCAGCCGGCATCGGCCCTGAGCCTTCTGTGCGCTCCCTCTGGATGTGAGCTCAGCGGCGTGTCAGCGACGAGGCGACAGATGGCTTCGGCATGCTGATTGATGAAAAAGTGATCCCCGCAGAATATATGCATTTTGAAGACGCCATGGGTATAGTCGCGCCACAGTCTTGCCTCGTGCTCCGTGACCAGCGGGTCGGATTCTCCCTGAAGCACTATGATGTGGGCGCTGGTCACGTGCACAGGGCGACGCGGCGTGTAGCAGTCGATCAGCCGATAGTCGCTGCGCAGCACCGGAAGGAACGCCCGGACCAGGTCGCTCGTCTCGAAAAAAGACGCTGGCGTGCCCCCCAGACGATGGATCTCTGCCAGGAACAGTTCATCGGACAGCAGATGGATGTGGCGCTGCGGATGAGGGTAGTGCGGTGGACTGCTTCCTGAGAGGAAAAGCGCTTGGGGCGCCGGCAGCCCGGTGTCGGCAAGCTGCTGCACCAGTTCGTACACCACGCTCGTTCCCATGCTATGTCCATAGAAGGCATAGCGAGCTTGACGCGCCACGGGGGCCACCGTGGCCGCAAGATCCTTGACTGCCGCCTCAATGCTGTCGTGGAACGGTTCGGGCGTGCGCCGGCCATGCCCCGCCAGATCCAGAGGCACGACCCGGACGGAAGCCGGGAGCATGCGAGCCCAGCGCCCATAGACGGCAGCGGCCGTACCTCCCGCATAGGCGACGCAGAATAGATACAGCCTGTCGGGGTCGATGTGTTGCAGCATGGACAGTTCTCGAACAGGAAGGGCTGAATCTAGAAGCTGATGAAGACGGCCAGTTCCGAGTACCAGCGGTACGGTACTGTGCCGAATTCAGTGCGAGAACCGCCGGCCGGCAAGATGATGCGCCACACGATTTCGGCTTGGTCCCAATAATTGGATCGAAACGTCAGGGTTCTGAGGGACGAGTTGTCGCCCGGTGCATACAAAACGCTCAATTCGATTCCCAACGTGTCGGTCAAGCGGCGCACGCCCTCGGTCACCGCGCTCAGGTTGGCCGCCGCCGTGAGGTAGCGCTGCTGGTTACGGCCATATGCGAGATGGTTGAGCCAAGCGGCTGACCCACCGTGACACGGCGCGGCGCGATCCGCCCGGCAATCGATGATGTGCTGATATTCCGTTCGGCTGTAGGCGTCGCCGATCCGGTAAATCTCCGCGGTCACGCTGAAGCGGTCGCTGAACTCATGGGTGCCCGCAAGCATCCAGGAGGTATACGGACCTTCCGCACCGATATCGCCGGGCAACAAATAATCGGTGCTGTTCTGGCTGACCGTGACGGCCTGTGGATAGCGCGACTTGCGATGCATTGCCACGCCGCCGGAAAGTATCAAGCCATGCAGTACGGCGTGCAGACGTTGTCCCGCGTCCAATGCGAACGAGGCGCCTACTGCTTCACCGATGCTCGGCGCGCGGTAGAAGACAGCATCCAGATCCAAGCCCGAGATCGCACTGCTCGTGACCTTGACGCCGAGGCTATCCACCTTGCTCTTGGTCTCTCGGCGCACCAGCGTCGTGAGTAGAAAGTAGTCGTTGACGTAATCCAGCGAGACGGCCGGCACCCCGACTTTAGCAATGTCTAACCCGGTAGGGTCCAGCGGCGGATTGACGAAATCAGTTGGAATATAAGTGAAGCCCCGTCCCCACAAGACCCGCTGCTTGCCCAGGCGCAGCTTGAGCGATTCGGTCAGATCGACGGCGACGTTGAACTGGTTGACGCGCCTGTCCCACGTATCGGTCTCGAACAGGCGCTCCACCTGTCCGTCGAACAGCAGCGCGAAGCGGTTGGGCTGCCCGGCGCGCAAGATGACGTTGGTCCGGGCACCCACCCACGACAGCTTGTCCGGCGAGCCCTGAACATCGTAGATGGAGTTGGCGCTGGATCGTTGTCCTCCCAGGGTCAGACCTATGATCCCGCTGTAGCGCCAGCCGAGCGCCGGCGCAATATCCGGCTCCGCATCGGCGTCAACCATCACGGGCTCGAGTTCGGGCTGCATTTGCGCGGCAGCGGCCTGTGCGGCCAGCAGCGCGCCAACCGCGCATACGGTCGCCAACCGGCGGCCCATCGATGATCTCGGTGCCATGCTCATGCCTCGGCCAGTTGCAGTGCCGCGGAGGCCGCAGCTGCTTCCGTCACCGGTGCTGCAACCGGATCGACCCGGGCCGTCTGGATTTCACTGTGCAAGGCCCCGAAGACTGGTCCACGGTGGCCGTCGATCGGCGCTTGCAACGGCCGGCCGGCACAACGTACCGGTCAAGGCCGCCATGCGATACGGCCGCTCCGAGGCCCCGGCCGGTGTAGGCGATGGCGAACCGATTCACCGCGGCGTGCCGCCTGAGCCCCGGCTCCGGTGGGCTGTGATATCGCGCAGCGCCGGCCGGATCAGCTTCGCGGCCGCGCCGCCGCCAAGGATGGGTCCGCACGTCTTGATGATCTTGCGCAGTCACGCAGGCACGCCCTTGAAGGCACGGGTCGCATGGATCACGCGTCACCCCTCCAGCAGAAAGGCGAAGGACAAGATCCCTGCTCTCCGGTGCGCCCGGATTCCAGTGCATCATCGGGCGGCCACGATGGCGAGCCACTGCGCGCCCCGGGCGGCCGCCTCGACGGCCTCGATCTCGCCTGCTGCCGCCTCGGCGCTGGGCGCCGCGCAGCTCGGCTTGAGCGCCGCGGCAAGCGCCTGGCGGTCCTTTCAGCCGGCGCAGTCGCTCGCCAGCAGGCAGATAGCCCGTGGGATGCGGTGACTTCTTGCCCCGCGCACGCCCGATCAGCGCCTCCTTTCGCGCCGCCGTCAAGGCGTTGATCCGCCCACCGCTCATCGTGCCGACAGCCCCGCCATTGGGTCAGGCCGCTGCTCGCTGAGGATCTTCGCCAGCACCGCACGGCACGTCGCGATCTGCGCACTCTTCCAATTCGTCGTACTCGGCATATACGCTCTATACTTTCAAGCTACGGAAACGCTGAACAATTGCCGCTTTTCGCGCGCCGGGGTACGGCCGACGGTCTTCGTTTCACGATGCGGCGCAAAGGGTTTGGCGGGAGTCGATTTTCCTCTCGATTTGGGGTCATCGGCCCGATTTCATCGGTGGTTCGGTCGCGGCGCCGATCGGTGGACGCACCTCGGCCGTGTCAGGCGAGCAAGCGTTTCTTGGCCAGCACCAGATTGGCCAACGCGAACAGCATCGTCGTCTGCACCGCGTTCTTGTCCAAGCCCCTGTAACGCACCTTCTTGTACTTGAACAGGTTCTTGACCACATTGAACGGATGCTCGACCCGCGCCCGAATCTGCGCCTTGGCCCGCTCCGCCGCCCGCAGCAACTCTTTCAGCGGCCCGTCTTCCATCTTCTTGATCGTGCCGCGCTTGACCGCCACTTGCCATTCGATGTCTGTCCGGACGCGGCCCGCCTGCCGTGCCGCCGCGATCTTGGCTCGCTGGTCCACGCCGGTATAGCCCGCGTCCGCATGCACCCGTTGCTCCTGCCCGTGCAGCAACTCGTGTGCGTGCGCCACGTCGCTCTCGTTGGCCGCCGTCACCTGCACGCTGTGCACCAGCCCCGAGTCCGCATCGGCGCCGATATGCGCCTTCATCCCGAAGTGCCACTGATTGCCCTTCTTGGTCTGGTGCATCTCGGCATCGCGCGCGCGGTCCTTGTTCTTCGTCGACGGCGCTGCCGCAATCAAGGTGGCGTCCACCATCGTGCCCGCCCGCAGCAGCAGCCCGCGCTCGCTCAGGTGCGCGTTGATCCGCTCGAACAGCCGCGCCGTCAACTCGTGCTCCTCCAGCAGGCGCCGAAACTTCAGCAGCGTGGTGGCGTCCGGCGCCAACTCGCGCCCCAGGTCGATGCCCACGAATTCACGCATCGACTGACTGTCGTACAGCGCGTCTTCCAGCGCTTCGTCGGCCAGACCGAACCACTGCTGCAGGAAATACATCCGCAGCATCCGCGCCACCCCGATGGGCGGCCGACCCACGCGCCCGCTGCTCGGGTACTTGACCTGCACCACCGCTTCCAGCCGCGCCACGGCACCACCTGCTCCATCTCCGCCAGAAACTTCTCGCGCCGCGTCACCCGCCTCTTCTGCGCGAACTCAAGGCTGGCAAAACTCTTCTGCATCGGCAACCCCTGCGACCATTCCATGAACCCTTCAACATGCAAGAATCACGCCGAATAAGTCAGCGTTTCCCTATGTCTCGCACGCAGAATCCCGGGCCGCTCGCTTGAACAGCCGCGCAGCCTCCTCCTCAAACAGCCGCTGCAGCACGCCGATGTCGCGCTCGAAGTTGCAGAAGACATCGAACTGGATAGTGCGATCCACCCGGGTCACTATCACGTACAGGCTGGCGTACCCGTCCTTGCTGGACGCTCCCTCCATCTGCCGGGTCGAGAAGTCGATGACCTTCTGGTACTCGGCCTCGGCCTTGCCGACGTAGTTGAGCAGGATCATCGGATCACGCCGGCCCAGCTTGCGTGCGTTCATCGGCGCCAACGCGTCCCACCACTTGAAGCGCATCGCCACGTTCATAAGCATGTTCATGAAGTTGACGTTGTAGCGATTGACGAAGCGGATCTTGCGGCGCAGCCCTTCGATCAGGGCGCCCGGGTCATCACGATCGATCATCACCAGCAGGGGCAGCACGTCGATGAACAGGCCTAGGGTGTCAAAATAGGACAGGTCCTGGTACTGTCGGCCCTGGTACACGATCTTCAGCGGCACGGCATCCTGCTCCAGGAACCGCGCCAGCGTGTACGCCAGCAGCATCAGCGTGATCTCCCAGGTGGCGTCATCGTCGTCGCTGATCTGGTAGAGATCGAGGTCGAGCGCGTAACGCAGCTTGCGGATCTGCGGCTGGCGGCGCGCTAGGATGCGCTCTTCCACCGCGTTCTTGGCCTTCTGGTAGCGCGGCAGTTCGAAGATCTCCAGCAGCTTCTGTTTAGTGATGCCCTGCGGGCCGCGGTTGATCTGCTCCAGATAGTCGCGAAACGACTTGACTGGCGCCATCGGCGCCGTGTTGCCGGCCAGCAGCTGGCGGTAACGGGTGAGCAGCTGACGCCGCAGCACCTGACCGCTCATGTTGTCGAAGATTGAATGATCGAGGTTGAAGAACAGCGTGTGCCGGCAGCGGTCCAGACGCATCAGCATCACGCGGAACATCACGCCTCCGGTTGCATTGAAGTCGATGCGGTTCTCCACCGCCATCAGGCGCTCGACCAGTTCGCCCTGCAGGGGCGGCGCGCAATCGGAGAGATCGACCAGCGGCAGCGCCAGAGGCTGCGACGGCGCGGCAAACTCATCCCAGACGAGACGGCGCACGAGGTTGCGCCGCAAACGGCTGCGCAAGAGGCCCTGCAGACTAACCACGTCGGTCAGTGCGCGCTCGAGCAGCAACACTTCGATCGGCTCGTCGAAATCAATCATGTAGAAGGTCACCCGGTTGGACTCCTTCAGGAACATCTTCTGGAAGGGGCTCAGGGGGTAGCTCGCCTGCACCGGGCCCTGACAGATCAGGGCGTGGAGCCGCCGCATATCCCGCGCCACCTGCTCCACCAGGCGCGGCGCGCGCGCATCAGCGTCGCTGTCGGCCAGTCCAATGGCACGCCACATCTCGGCCGCTTCGACCTCGTCGGCTTGGGCGGGGCAGCGCGACAGTGGCACCACGTAATGAGGCTGCAGCTCGGCCGGCAGCCGCAGACGCGCCAGCACCAGCAGCGGCCGCTGGTCGAAGGCTGTATCGCCCAGGAACAGCACGCGGATGCTGCGCCCCTCGTGCTGCACCGTGTGCAGTTCGGCCTCGGCGCCCAGTGTCTGGCGCAGCCGTGCCAGCAGGTCCGGCACGTTGCGAACGTCGCCGTGTTCTTCCTGCCGGTTGAGGTGCAGATAGCGCGCCAGCAGCCGGAGGGTCGGGTGGTTGAACACCTCATTGGGCATGAGCTTGACACCGTGTTTTTCCAGCTCGGCCGTCAGCTGCGCCACCTTGAGAGAGTCGCCGCCCAGTTCGAAGAAGTCCTCGTCCAGGCCGATGCGCTCAATGCCGAACAACTCGGCCCAGAGCGTATGCAGCAGTGACTGGTACTGCTCCGGCGCACTCGCGTCGATGGCCGACGAAAGCTTGATGGCTTGCATCGTATCGTCGGCGCGCAGAGCAGCATGCGCTGGCGGCAACGCAAACAGGTCGAGCCGGGACGCACCCAGCACAGCCCGCTCCAGGCCGCCGGCCACCACGCCCAGGGCCTGCTCTAGTTGCGCCGTATCCGGCAGCTGCGCCGAACCGTCGGCTCGCAGCGCCAACGGCAGATAAAGCTGCGACCCGGCCGGGCCGCCCGGCAGGGCACGGATCTGCCGCTGCGCTTGACCGCAGGCAATGGCCTGCACCAACTGATCCGGTGCGTGGCTCAGCGCCTGACCGCCTGACCACAGGCTGACGAAGCCCGGCCGCTGCGCTTGCAGCCAAGACAGCGCCGCCGGCCACAAACTGCCGGCGTCGGCATGCGACGCGAGCAGCTGCTCGCCATAGGGTTCGAACAGCGCTGGCGGGCGATCCCGCGCCACGTCCAGCACGATCACGCCATCCAGCGCTGCGCCGGGCACCTCGATGCGCCAGCCCTCGAGCGCAGCATCGGCGATCGGTTGCGGCGCAGCCGGCGTCTGCGCGACGAGGATGCCGGTCTCCAGGCAGCGCCGTGCCGACGCATCGGCGGGAAAGGAAATGACGTCGGCAAAGCCTGCGGCACGGGCCACGGCTTCCCACTGGTCGAGGTCGGTCAGCGGAGAGAGCTTGCGTTCCTGTTCGTCGAAGTGCCACCAGCCGTCGGCCAGACCCCAGATCAGGTCGATGTAGCGGCGCACTCGAGTGCGCTCGAGCAGGCACATGAGCCCGCCGTCGCGCAGCAGCCTACGAAGATGGCCCACGCTCGCCGTCAGGCTGCGCGTGGCATGCACCACGTTGAAGGCGAAAACCATATC
Source organism: Betaproteobacteria bacterium (assembly GCA_046316025.1). Lineage (GTDB taxonomy): Bacteria > Pseudomonadota > Gammaproteobacteria > Burkholderiales > Burkholderiaceae_F > JAJTHJ01. The sequence goes on from JBKCXU010000052.1 coordinate 8,722, forward strand.
GAAGCTGTTGAGTTCCAGTCCCTGCTCCTGCGGCGGGCGGTTGAGGTCGAAAATGCCGAAGGTGAGGAAGTCATAGCCCTCGCGCAGCGCAAACTCGCGTGCATCGTGCAGGAAGGTGCGGCCGATGTCGGTGAAGTAATACTCGACTTTCACCCCGCGCAGCAGCGGTGCCAGCCGCCGCATCGTCAGGCCGAAGCCGCCGCCAGCTTCGAGGATGCGGATCGGTCCACGCGCGCGCTGTACGATTTGCTTGAAGAGGTTTTCGAAGGTGATGCGGATCACGCGCTCCTCTAGCTCCTGGATCGAGCCTTTGTAGGCGTTTTCCAGCATGCTGTTGCTGCCGTCCGGATAGAGCACAGAAATCGGCGGCACCTGCTCCGGCAGGGCCGCCGGGAAAGCCGCCACGCAGTGCTCCACCACGTCCAGATTGCCGGTGAACAGCGGGCTGGCCTGCGCCAGTTCGTGCCGGATCGCTGCGACCTCACGCAGCTCGGCCGGTGCGCGCCGCACGGTGTAGCCGCCGGCACCGGGCTCCAGCACCCGGTTCTCGCTGAGCATGGCCAGGATGCAGTCAACGTACTTTTCCAGCCGCGGAGTCACGCGCAACGCCGCGCGCAGCACCTCGCGCGTGAAGCTCCGCCCCGGCGTGAGGGGCAGGCAGCCGTCGACGTAGCGCGCCACCAAGGTAGTGCAGGCCTCGTCCAGCAGGGCGTGGGCGTCGCTGAGTTCACGCAGGCCGTGGCGGCGCAGATCCTGCATCTGGTCGCGTGCCAGCAGCTCGCGGATCTGCCGCGGGCTGACATTCAGGGCGCAGGCAGTCGGCCTTGCCTCCTGCCAATAAGCGCTAATCGGAATCACTCGCGCAGCGCTGGCACGCTCAATGCGCGTGGCAAATTCGCGCAACGGCAAGCCGGCCGGTCCCAGCAAGCCGACGGTGCGGCCGGCCCAGCACGCTGGCGCGCCCGGTGCCGTCAGCGCTGCGGTACGGTACGCCGCGCGCCGGCCCTGGTCGTAGACGGCCAGCGTAAGGAGGGTGTCAGGGTCGTAGATTTCCCGCTCCAGCCGCTCGGCGAGTTGTGTCGGCTTCAGTCCGCCGCCGCCCAGCACGGCCCGCAGGTCCAACTGCGGGAAGTCGGCGCGTAGGCTGCGCAGGCAGGCGTCGAGTTCGGCGTCAACGTCGGCGTCGCGGCGCTGCAGCCCGGGCAGCGCCAGCACTAGGCGCGCCGCATGGTTCGGGCTTTCGCTGCGCAGGACCCTAGCCAAGCGCAGGACACGCTGTAGCAGGACGCGCAGGCACTGCGGTTCGCGCGCGGCCGACAGCCAGACCATGAGACCGGGCACACCATCGGCGGCGCGCAACGCATGCAGCAGGCGGCGCCAGTCGGTCGTGCGCTCGAGGTCGGCGGTGTAACGACCGCCTCCCTCGTCCGCCCACCCATGGGCGGCCTCGCATTCGATCACTCGCAGGCCGCTGACCAAGTGCAGTGCCTTGCGCGTGCGTCTCATGTAGTGCCCGCCTTCCATGATGCCTAGGCAGGCCCGCACGACGGCAGAGTCGTCCAGCGCGGGCAGCAACGCGCTTTGCCAGCCCAGAGTCATAACCGCGGTAGCATCGGTCACGGACACTGCAGCGGGGGCGCCGACCGATTCCAGCAGGCGATAGATGTCGCCCCGGCCGATCGGGAAAACGTGTGGGGCGAACGGGTATAGCGGCGCTTCCACCTTGGAGCGCACTTCGTGGCGGTAGTAGCGCTTCCAGTCGGGCTGCACGCCATGGCCCCAGAGCTCGCCTAGCGCACGGACTAGATGCTGCGTATCGGGCACGTCGGCGCGGGCATGACGCAGCACCGATACCGTCACCGACGCGTGCTCGCTGGCGCACTGCTTCACAAAGGCGCCCAGAACCTGACCCGGACCCAGTTCGACGTACAGCGTGTTCGGTTCAGCCAGCACTTTCTGCGCGCCGTCGGAAAAACGCACCGTGCCGCGCGTGTGGGCGGTGTAGTAGTTCGGATCCTGCGCCTGCTCGGGCGTAATCCATTCGCCGCTGAGGTTGGAGAGATAGGGTATGCACGGCGCAGCCAGAGTCACCTCCTCCAATGCCGCACGCAACGCCGGCAGCATGGGTTCCATTAGGGACGAGTGGAACGCGTGTGAGGTATGCAGGCGTTTGGCAGGGACACTGCTTGCATGCAGGGCCCGCTCGAACTCTTCGATAAGGCCGTGCGCGCCGGACACGGTGCATTGCCGTGGCCCGTTGACGGCCGCCAAGTCCAGTCCCGGCGGCAGCACGGAGGCCAGATCGGCAGGTGAGGCGGCCACGGCCAGCATGGCGCCGGAGGGCAACTCGTGCATGAGTCGTGCGCGCTTGATCACCAGCGGCAGGGCGTGTTCCAGTGACATCACTCCCGCGAGGCAGGCGGCCACGTACTCGCCCAGACTGTGGCCGATCATGGCTGCGGGCTGTATGCCCCAGTCCATCAGGAGGCTGGCCAGGGCGTATTCGACCGCGAACACGCTGGGCTGGGCCAGTTCGGTGTCGTTGAGCGCGGCAATGTCGCCCGCGTCGGGGGTGGCGTTCATGAGCAGGCTGCGCACTCGGGTGAGCCCGTGGCTGTCGCAGATCCCCAGGCAGCGCTCCAGCGTCTCGCGAAAGACCGGCTCGCTACGCACGAGGCCCAGAGCCATGCCCGGATATTGCGTACCTTGGCCTGCAAGCAGAAACACCAGGCGCGGCGGCTGGGCCGGGCTGAGGTAACGGCGTGCGCCGATCTCCTCCGCCGAGCCCGCCTCGGCCCGCAGTTGGTGCAGCAGATCGTCCCGATGACGGAACGCCAGCGCACGGCGCTGCGGCAGGCTACGCCGCCCCACCTGCAGCGTATAGGCGCAATCGGCCAGGTCGAGCTCCGGCCGATTGAGCAGATAGTCGGTCATGACGCGCTCTACCCGCTCCAGGGCCGCGGCATCGGCGCCGGACAGGCACAGTAGCTTCCATTCGCGTCCGGGCGTCGAGGCCGGCAGCTCCGGCGCTTCCTCCAGCACCACATGCACGTTGGTGCCGCCGATGCCAAAGGAACTGACCCCCGCGCGCAGCGGGTAGACTTCGTACGCGCTGCCGTCCACCGCGGGGTTAACCCAGTCACGGGCATGGTCCACCACGTAAAACGGGCTATGCGCAAAATCGATCTCCGGGTTAGCCGCGCGGAAGTTCAAGCTGGGCGGGATGCGGCGGTGCTGCAATGCCAGCACCGTCTTGATGAAGGAGGAGATGCCGGCCGCCGCGTCGAGATGGCCGATGTTGGATTTGAGCGAGCCGATGCCGCAAAAGCCGGTGCGTTCCGTGCGGAAGGCCTTTTTGAGGCCCTCAATCTCCACCGGGTCGCCCAGCGCGGTTCCGGTGCCATGGGCCTCGACGTAGGAGATGCTTTCCGGCTCGACCTCGGCCATGTGCAGCGCGCGTCGAATCACTTCGGCCTGCCCTTCCACACTGGGCGCCGTGTAGCCTACCTTGCGCGCACCGTCGTTATTGGCGCCCGTACCCTTGATGACTGCCAGGATGCGGTCATGGTCGCGCAGCGCGTGCTCCAGCGGCTTGAGCACCACGGCCCCCATGCCGTTGCCCTCCAGCGTGCCGTTGGAGTCGTCCGAGAACGGGCGGCACAGGCCGTCGGGCGACAGGATCATGCCCTCCTCGTACACATAGCCGTTCTTGTGCGGCAGGTTCAGGCCGCTGCCGGCGGCCACCGCCATGGAACAGGCCCCGGTGAGCAGCTGGCGGCAGGCTAAGTCCACGGCATAGAGCGAGGTCGAGCAGGCGGAATGCACCGCAGCGCAAGGCCCGCGCAGGTTGAGCTTGTAGGCGATGCGCGTGGCAACGAAGTCCTTGTCGTTGAGCTGCAGCGTGGCGAATTGCGAGGCGGCGCTCTCCTTCGTGTCCAGCCGCGTCGACAGCTCCCACACGAAGTTGCCCGAGGCGCCGACAAACAGGCCGATGCTGCCCTTGGACAAGTGCCCGGCATAGCCAGCGTCCTCCAGCACATGGTAGACACACTGGTGCAACGCGCGCACCTGCGGATCCATGAGCGCCGCGTCGCGCGGCGTGTAATCGAAGAAGGCCGCATCGAAATACTCGATGCTCGGGAAGACGCCCTTGGCGCGCACGAAGTTACTCAAGGTCAGCAGTTGCGGATGCACCCCGGCCGCCAGCAATTCCTCGTCGCTGAGCGGTGAGATCGAGCCGCGGCCGGCCCACAGGTTCTGCCAGAACTCCCGCGCGTTGGCTGCGCCGGGAAAGGTGCCGGCCAAGCCGATCACGGCGATCTCCAGCCCGGTACGAGAGGTCTTGATTTTCATGCGTCGTCCATGCTTTTGATCAGATTGCGGGTGCGCTTGAGCGCGCTCTGCGCCTCGTCCAGCGCCTGCGCCTCGGCGGCTCGGCGTTGCTGCTCGGCCACCGGGTCGGCGCCTAGGTATTCGGCCAGGCGAGCGATACTCGTGTACTCAAACAGCATTGCCAACGGGATATCGCGTGCAAACGCCTCTTGCAGGCGGTTGTTGATGGCAATCAGGTTGAGCGAGTTGGCACCGGCCTCGAAGAAGTTGTCGTGCACGCCGATGGCGCTCACGCCCAGCACTTCGCAGCAGATCTGAGCAATGCGACTCTCGGTCTGGCTGCGCGGCGCGATCGGCTGCAATGCGGCGGGGTCCTGCGCGGCCTGTGCCAAGCTCTGCAGGACGGGCAGCGCCCGGCGGTCGAGCTTGCCGTTGACGGTCAGCGGCATCTGCGCCAGCCGCAGAAAGAAGCCGGGCACCATGTACGAAGGCAGCGCGCTCAGATGCTCGCGTAACGCGGCCGGTGCAACGTCGGCCGGCCCTGTGTAGAAAGCATGCAGCTGCTTGTCTCCCCCCTGGGCACCGGCCCGTTCGTGGGCCACCACGACGACATCGGTGATGCCGGGATGACGCGCGAGCGCGCGTTCGATCTCGCCCAGTTCGACGCGAAAACCGCGAATCTTCACCTGGAAGTCATTGCGCCCCAGCATGTCCAGCGTGCCGTCCGGTAGCCAGCGCGCGATATCTCCGGTGCGGTAGAGCCGACCGACCGGCAGGGGCGGGGCCGCCGTTGCGGTAGGACCGCCGGACCGGAACGGATCCAGCCCGAACTTCTCCTGCGTTAGTTCGGGACGATTCAAATAGCCGAGGGCGACGCCGTCGCCGCCCACGCACAGCTCGCCGCAGGCGCCGGGCGGCAGCAATGCCCCGCCGGCGTCGAGGATGTAGGCCCTGGAGTTGGCGATCGGCCGGCCGATCGGGATGCGTTGCGCATAGGGACGGTCGATCAAGAAGGTGGTCGAGAACGTGGTGTTCTCCGTTGGACCATAGCCGTTGACGATCCGCAGGCCGGGGCTTGCGGCGCGCACGCGTTCGATGTGTCGCGGCGACAGCGTATCGCCGCCGACCAGCAGGGTGCGCAATCCGCCGAACATGTGCTCATCGGCTTCGCACAGCTGGTTGAACAGTGCTTGGGTAAGCCAGAGCACCGTGACGCGGTGCTGCTCCAGCGCGGCGCGCAGCAGGCGCGCGTCGAGCAGCGTGGCCTCGTCCACCAGCACCAGTTCACCCCCGTTGAGCAGCGCGCCCCAGACCTCGAAGGTGCTGGCGTCGAATGCCGGGGCACCGGTCTGCAGGATGCGCTGCTCGGGACCCAGCTCCACGTAGTCCGTATTGCGCACCAGGCGCACGACGTTGCGATGGGTCACGATGCAGCCCTTGGGTAGGCCGGTCGAACCCGAGGTGTACATCACATACGCTGCTTGGTCGGTCGCAGGCAGGCGCGGCGTGAACCCCGGCGGTGCGGCATGCAGCGTCGGCTCCAGGGGCAGCGCGTTGACGCCCTCGGGCAGCCTGCCGCTCCAGCCCGGCGGCACCCCCACCACCCGCACACCAGCGTCGCCAAGCAAGGCGGCCAGACGCTTCTCGGGCGCCTGGGTCTCGAGCGGCACATAGGCCGCGCCGCAGTACAGCGTGGCGAGCATCCCCAGCACCAGGTCGATGCCGCGCGGCGCCAGCAGGCCTACGTGCTCGCCCGCGGCGACGCCGGCCTCGCTCAGTGCGGCAGCCAGGGCCAGCGCCTGCTGCCGCAGCACGCGATAGCTAAGTACGCGGGCGCCCTCGCGCAGCGCCACAGCGTCGCCGCGCGACTGGGCAACCTGCTCGAACAACGCCGGAATCGATTGCTGAGCCGGATAGTCACGCTGCGTGGAGTTGAATACGTCCAGCACGCGGCGGCGATCGTCTTCCGCACAGATGGACAATTCCTTCAGAGGTGCATGCGGCCGGGCCGCGATGGCCGTCAGCAGGCATTGCAGGCTGCGCGCCAGAGTGGCCATAGTCTGACGGGCGTAGCGGTGCGCGTTGTAGACGAAGCTCAACCGCATGTCCGCACCGGGGAAGACGATGAGGTGGAAGTCGAATTTGGCCGCTTGATGCACATGCACGTCAGTCACGCGCAGGTCGCGGCTGTTCGCCGACAGCAGGCGCATCTGCTGCGAGATCGGCAAATTCTCGAAGGTGACGACGTGATTGATGAGCCGGCTCTTCAACGGCGAGGCGGCCTGCACCGCCGCCAGCGGGTAATACTCGTAGGCGGCGGCGGCAAAGATGTCCTGGTGCACACGCCGCGCCAGTTCGATGAAGGCGGTCTCCCGCGGTGCGGCTACGCGCAGCGGTTGGGTGTTGATGAACAGTCCGACCATGCGCTCGACCCCGGCCAGTTCGGCGGGGCGGCCGGAGACCACGGTGCCGAAGACGACATCGTCGACATGGTTGTACTTCTGCAGCAGTACGCCCCAAGCGGTTTGGAACAGGCTGTTGACGGTCAGATGATGGCTGCGGGCCACGCGCTGGATCTCGGCGGTCAGGTCCGCGCCGAGGCTCAACCCGTACTCGTCCGAACTCACCGGGCCCTCGTAGGCCAGGTTGAAATAGGGCGGCCCGGCTTCGGCCTCGTAACCGGCCAGCGCGCGCGTCCAGTGCTCGTGGGCGCACGCACGATCCTGCTGGCCCAGCCAGCGGATGTAGACGCCGTAGGGCACGGTCTCGCGCTCGTCGATCACGGCGACCGAATCGACACGCAGACGGTCGTAATAAGAGAAGAAATCCTCGAACAGCGGTCCGAAGCACCAACCGTCCAGGATGATGTGATGGAAGGTCAGCACCATGCGGTGGCGCTCGGGTCCGAGGCTGAACACCGACAGCCGGACCAGCAGATCCGACGAGATGTTGAAACCCCGATCACGGTCGGTCTGCTTGCAGTGATCGACTTCGGCTAGCGCGGCGTCCTCCTCCCAGGCGCCGAAGTCGCGATGCTCGACCGCCGGCGCGCGCGACTTGAGCACGACTTGGCGCGGCACATCCGTCTTGCGGAAGCTGAAGAGGGTGCGCAAGGCACTGTACTTGGCCACGATCGCGCCAAAGGCTCGGCGCACGGCCCCGATCTCCAGCGGCCCCTCCAGTACGAAATCGAACTGCTCGACGTACGCTGCCGAATCGGGGTTGCGTGCATAGTCGAGCAGCATCCCCTCCTGCATCGGCGTCAGGGGATAGATGTCTTGGACGTTTTCTTTGGTCAGCATGGACGCGGTCCGGGTGGCTTGGGAGTCGGTGCGGCGCTCAACCGATGTCGAGATCGGCCAGGATGCGGTCGCGCTCCTGCTCGTCGATGGCGACCGCCGGCGCGGCAGCGTGCGCGGCCTCGCCCGCGGCCAATGCCGCCCCGGTTTGCAGATGCGGGGCCAGTTCGGCGATGGTCTGGTGTTGGAACAGCAGCGCCACCTCGGTGCGCCAGCCGGCCGCGCGCAGGCGCGCCACGATCTGGATCGCTTTGATCGAATCGCCGCCGAGTGCAAAGAAGTTGTCGTGAATGCTCTGCGCCGGTAGTTGCAACACCTCGCTCCATACCTGTACCAGCGTCATCTCGCGTTCATCGCGCGGAGCCGCGGCGTTGGCCTGCACGCGCTGCGGCGCCGGCAGCGTGCGGCGATCAATCTTGCCGCTGGCATTAAGGACGAAGGCGGGCAACAGCATGAACACCGTCGGCACCATGTAATCCGGCACCCGGGTCGCAAGAAAGCTGCGCAGTTGCGCTTCCAGTTCGGGCGTCGGCGCGGCAGCCGGAACGACGTAGGCGCACAGCAGGCGCTGGCCCGATGCATCGGGGTCGGCCGTGACCAGACAGGTCTTCACCGCCGGATGACACGCAATGGCGACCTCGATCTCGCCCAGCTCGATGCGGAAGCCACGGATCTTGACTTGGTGGTCACGCCGGCCGATGAACAGCAGTGCGCCGTCGTCCAGCCATTTCACGAGGTCGCCCGTGCGGTACAGCGTCTGTCCGGCCGCATACGGATCGGGCACAAAGCGTTCGGCTGTCAGTTCCTGGCGGTTTAGGTAGCCCAACGCGACGCCGTCGCCGCCGATGTAGAGCTCGCCCACCACGCCATGCGGCACCCGCTGGCCGTCCTCATCCAGCACGTAGACCCTTGTATTGGAAATCGGCCGGCCGATGGGAACGGCGCCCAGCGCCGGATCCACGCGCTCCACGGCCGCCGTGACCGCAAAAACCGTGGTCTCGGTCGGCCCATAACAGTGAATGAGCTTGCCCGGCCCCAGCACTGCCAATGCCTGCGCCATGTGCCGCAGCGAGGCCGTCTCACCTCCGACCATCAGGTAGCGCAGGCTGGTCAGGGACTCGACGGACCAGTCCACGAGGGCGTTGAACAGCGCCGTGGTGATGAAGGTTGAGGAAATTTGCTGTTCGGCCAGCACCCGCCCCAGCCGCTCCGGATCGATCACCTCCTGCCTGGACAGCAGGACCACTCGCCCGCCGTTGAGCAGGGCACCGAACAGGTCCGGGATGGAGCCGTCGAAGGCGTAATTGGATATCATCAGACAGCGGTCCCAGGGCCCCAAATCAAGATAGTGGGTGCGTCGAACCACCCTGATCACGCTTTTGTGCCGAATCAGCGTTCCCTTGGGCCGGCCGGTCGAACCGGACGTAAACATCACGTAGGCAAGGTCGTCGCCGTTGACCGTTACCTCGGGCGGCCTGTCAGACCCGCCGGACAGGCCGATTTCCGCCTGGCACAGCATCGGCAGACCGGGACAGTCAGGTAAAGTCGCATCGGGCGGCAAAGGACCGCATAGCAGCAGCCGGGGCGCCGCGTCGGCCAAGATGTCGGTCAGCCGCTGCGGCGGGTTGTCGATGTCCAGCGGAACGTAAGCTGCCCCGGTTTTGAGCACCGCCAGAATGGCCACAACCTGCTCGATCGAACGGTCATGCAGCAACGCGACGCGGTCGCCGCGGCGTACACCCTGCGCCGCAAGGACATTCGCCAGCCGATTGGCCTCGCGCTCCAGAGCGGCATAGGTCAGGATCCGCTCGCCCAACTGCACCGCCGCCGCCTCGGGCCGGGCCCGGACCTGTGCGGCAAAGAGCGCGGGAATCCCGAGTTCGCCGCCGTAAGCAGTCGCCGTATCGTTGTAGGCATCGAGTTGCGCACGTTCCGCCGCGTCCAGCAGGCTCAAGTCGCATAGGGCTCGCTCCGGCTCTGCGCTGACCGCCGCCAGTACACGCACGAAGCGGACACCGAAGCGCTCGACCGTGGTTGGCTTGAACAGCGCCAGCGCATACTCCCAGTCAATGACCAGACCCGCGTCGGTGTCGCGCATCATCACGGTCATGTCGAACTTGGCGCTGCCGCCCTGCAGCGGCACCATCTCGACGCCGGCCACGCCGATGTCCTCGTTCTGCAGCGAAAAGCAGACGTCGAACAGCGGATTGCGCCCGGCGTTACGAGGCAAGCTCAGCTGCTCGACCAGTTCCTCGTAGGGGTAGTCCTGATGTTGCAGCGCCTCCAGCGTATTGGAGCGCACGCGCGCCAGGAAGTCGGCGAAGCTGTCTTGCGGCTCAATGCGGTCGCGCAGCGCCAGTGTGTTGACGAGCATGCCGATCAGGCCCTGCAGCGCAGGGTGGCTGCGGCCGCTGACGGGACTGCCCACGACGATGTCGCGGCCTCCGCCCAGCTTGTACAGCAGCACCTTGAAGGCCGCCAGCAGCAGGATGTACAGCGTGGTTCCTCGGGCCCGTGCCAGCGCGCGCAACCGCTCCGACAGCTCGGCCGGAATCTGGAAATGCGCCTTGGCGCCGCGATAGTCCTGGAAGGCCGGGCGCGGATAATCGGTGGGCAGAGTGAGCGCGGGCACCTCGTCCTCGAAGCGCGAGCGCCAGAAAGCGGCTTGGCCGGCCAGCGCTCCCGCGTCGAATCTGCGGTTCTGCCAAGCGGCGAAGTCCTTGTACTGGAACGGCAGCGGCGCCAGCGACGCGCCGGCCGAAAGCTGAGCGAACTCTCCGACCAGCACTCCCATGGACGAGCCGTCCGTCACGATGTGGTGCATGTCGATGGCTAAGTAATCACGGCCTGCACTGCCGTGCAGTACCGCCATGCGCAGCAACGGTGGCTGCGTCAGATCGAAAGGACGGATGAAGCGGCGCACCGCCTCGTGCAGCCGATCGAGCTCGGCCGCCTCGTCCGGTGCCGGCGGCAACGTAATCTCCTCGAAGGCAAACGGCACGTCGGCGTGCACCACCTGGCGCAGTTCGCCGTCGCGCTCCTCGAAGCCAGTGCGCAGGATTTCGTGACGTGCGCTGATGCGGCGCATCAGGGCTGCGGTCTGCGGCACGTCCACGGTGCCGGCCACCCGCACTACGGCGCTGACGTTGTAGGCCGTCGAGCCTTCGGTCAGGCATGCCAGCAGCAGCATGCGGCGCTGCGCCCGAGACAACGGATACGAAGCCGCCGCAGGCAGCGGTGTGATTGCCTCGGCCGCGTCGGCGCTGTCCTCGCCGCCCAGCGCATGGGCAAAATCATGCTGCTCGACCAGCATCCGCACGAAGGCGCCAAACTCGCTCGTGGCCAGCACCGCAGTCGGCGGCACCTGCAGGCCGAAGACGGCGTTGACGACGTGCACGATCTTCATGGCGGAGATCGAATCGCCGCCCAACGCATGGAAATCGTCGTCGGCGGCGATGCGCTCGTAGCCCAGCACCTCGCCCCACAGATGGGCCAGCACGCGCTGCGGCAGCAGCGCCTCGCCGCCGTCGTCGCCCGCGTAGCGGCTGCGGTCCTGATGCACGCTCTCCAGCAGGGCCATCCGTGTGGGCAGCGCTGCCGGCTCGTCCGCCGCTGCTGTAGTGATCTGGGCGGCAGCGTCCGGTGCCTTGCTCCAGAACGGACGGCCGTCAAAGGGTTGCGGCGGCAGGTTGACACGGCGCAGGCCGGCAGCCCGCTCGGCCTGGTAGAGCAGGTTCCAGTTGACCGGCACGCCCGCGACGTAAAGCGCGGCCAGTTCGTCGAGCGCACGCATATCGCCTTCCTGCCCACGCTCGATGGCCGCGTCGCGCCGCCGGCGCTCGGCGCTGTCGCCCGGCATTGGCACACCGGTCAGGCACAGGTGCAGGCCGTCCTCGCGCTGCACTCCGATGCCGGCCTCACACAGCGCCAGCAGACGCTGCAGCCGCGCGCGCAGAGTGGCCGTGGTGTCGGCCAGCACGGCAGCCCGCAGCTCATGGTGCTCGCGTCCGACGCCGGCCGTCAGTGCCAAGCCGGCCAGATCCAGCTCAGGCCGTGCCTCCAAATGGCGCAGCCAGCGGCGCACCGTCTCGGCGAACAGTTCCGGGCTGCGCGCCGACAGCGGCACCAAGCGCTGCGCCGCAGGCGGCCGCGCAGCGGGCCGGCACGCACTAGCCGGCGCCTCTTCCACCACTAAGTGGCAGTTGGTGCCGCTCAGGCTGAAGGAGCTGACCCCGGCCAAGCGCGGCACATCGCCGGCCGGCCAGGGCAGCACCCGGTCATTGACGTAGACCGGGCTGTTGCAAAAGTCGATATGGCGGTTCGGCTCGTCGAAATGGATGCTCGGCGGGATGCACTCATGCTCCAGGCTGAGCACCACTTTCAACAGGGACGCCAGCCCCGCCACGCCGACGGTATGGCCGATATTCGTCTTGACCGAGCCGACGGCACAGAACTGACGGCGTGTGCTGTGACGCTCGAAGGCGCCGATCAGGCCCTTGATCTCGATCGGGTCGCCCAGTGGGGTGCCGGTGCCGTGGGTTTCGATGTAGCCCAGCGCCTCGGGATCGATGCCTGCGCGTTCCCAGGCCTTGAGCAGCACTTCCTGCTGCGCCTTGGCGTTGGGCGCCGTCAGACCGTTGGAGGCGCCGTCGTTGTTGAGCGCGATGCCGGTCAGCACGGCATGGATGGGATCGCCGTCGCACAGGGCTTGCGCCAGCGGCTTGATCATCACACCGGCAACTCCCTCGCCCCAGGCCGTGCCGCTGGCCTTGTGGTCGAAGGCGCGCACCTGAAAGCTGTCGTTCTCGATTTCGCCAACCAAGCCTTTGCCCGGCGCGAAGAAAAGGTTGGCCGCTGCCACCAGAGCGACCTCGCAGTCGCCGTCGCGCAGTGCCTTGATGGCTTGGTCCAATGCCACCAGACCCGAAGAACAGGCAGTGTCAACCACGACGGCCGGCCCCTTGAAGTTGAACAGGTACGACAGGCGGCTGGCCAGCACGGCGGTCCACGAACCCGTAACGGCGTGGAAGTCGACCTCGTCGATGAAATTGACGTAGCTGTTGAACAGCCTATGGGTGTGGTCGTTGCCCACGTAGATGCCCACCGGCTTGCCGTACAGCGAGCCGCGGTGGTAGCCGGCATCCTCGATGGTCTCGACCAGGGTGTGCAGCATGAGACGCTGGTAGGGATCCAGGTGGCGCGCGACGCGCGGTGGAATCTGGAAGTACTCGTGGTCGAACCCGTCCACCGCATCCAGGAAGCCGCCGGCGAACAGCTCGGTGCGGCCATGGTCCAGAGCGGCCAGCTGGGCGCGGCGCGGCTCCGGGAAGGGCCGGATGGAGCTGCGCCCGGCCAGGAGATTGGCCCAGAACGCGTCCAAGGAGTCGGCCTGGGGGAAATGGCAGGCCATGCCGACGACCGCAACGGCGTCCTGCCCGCGCGCCGGGCCGGTAGAGGTCAGCGCCTGCAGGAAAGCGGCTGCGCGCTCCTTGTCGAGCTGCTGGGTCCGTGCCTGTTCGATGATGAAGCGCGCGAGGTCCTTGCGGGCCTCGACGCTTGCCTTCGGCGCAGTGCTCATTGGATGCGGTCCAGAAGGGCGTCGAGCGCGCCATCGCTTTCCAACGCGCCGTCGAGCATGACTTCCCACTTCGGCTCATCGGCCGTCGGCGCGGCCGCGGACTTGTGCCGCTCCTGCTTCTCGTCGATGTAGGCAGCCATGTCGTCGATCGACGGATAAGAGAACACATCGGAAATGTCGACCACGCGGGGAAACTGCGAATCGATCAGCTTGAGCAGATGCGTGGCGATGATGGAGTTGCCGCCCATGTCGTAGAAGCTGGTGTAGACGTCGATCTCGGCCAGCCCCAGCACGGCCGCGTAGATCTTGACCAGCACGATCTCGGTAGGCGTCAGGTCCTCAGCATTCTTGCCGCGGATGTCGATCTCGATGTCGGGGCCGTCCTCAGTGGCGGTACCGGCTGCCGTCCTGGGCAGGCGGCGCCGCAGCTCCGGTGCCAGCACGAAGGGCAACTGCGTCTGCACCGCCGCCATGGCGGCGGGCTGCACGGCCGAAGGCAGTATCTGCACCGGGGCGTGAGCCAGCACCCGCTGCAGCCGGGCAAGGGCGTCGTCCGGCCCGAGCGCGAGAAAGGGCGTTTCCTCCTCGCTTATGGCGTGCCCGGCCGCCATGCCCACGTCCTTCCAGCTCGGCCAGTTCAGACTGATGAGCCGGCGTCCGTCGCGGCGCGCCGCCCAGGCCAAGCCGTCCATGAAGGCATTGGCGGCGGCATAGTCGCCCTGGCCCTCGCCGCCCGTGAGCGCGACGATGGAAGAGAACAGCACGAAGCAGTCCGGCGCGTCGCGCGCGGTGGCAGCGTAGAGATTGCGCAGGCCCTGCATCTTGGGCCGCAGCACGGCGTCGAATCGTTGCGGCTCCTTACGCAGCAGGAAGCCGTCGCCGGCCACGCCGGCCAAGTGAAACAGCCCGCGCAGCGGACCGTGGGCGGCGCGCGCCTGTGCCAGCAGGTCCTCCACGGCCGCGGCGTCGGCGATGTCGCAGGCGCGGCAGTCCAGCGCCGCCAGCAGCGGCTCCAGCGCCAGCAGTTCGCGATAGCGGCGTGCCTGTGCGTCCTGCTCTGCGGCCCGCTGCGCCCACTGCAGGCGCGGCGTCAGTGGCAAGCGCCCGGTCAGCACAACACGCACACGGCCGCGTCGCGCCAAGTCGCGCGCCAGCGCCAAGCCCAGTCCGCCCAGGCCGCCGGTGATGAGGTAGAAGCCGTCCTCGCGCAGCGTCGGCGCCTCGGCCGCCGCCAGCCGGACGGGCGCAAGCTCGCGCACTAACGTCTGCACGCCAGCGTCTTGGGTCCGCACGGCCGTGATGCGACCGGCCGGCGCCGCCAGCAACTCCTGGGCCAGACGCGCGGTCGCTACACCCGGGCCGGCGTCAAGCAGGCGGCACGGCAGGTTGCGGTACTCCATGCCGATCACGCTGCCCAATGCCTGCGTCGCGGCCCCCAGCGGGTCGAGCGCAGCCTCTCGGCCATCCGCTTCGTAGGCAGCATACGTCAGCACCGCCAGCCCCCAGGGCAGCGCGGCCTTGGCGGCCAACAGCGCACGGGTGAGCAGGAACAGCGCATCGACACTGAGCTCACGCCGACGTGCAAAGACCGCCGCGTCGGCCAGTGCCTCCGCCGACCCGGCGCCATCGACCACGAAGACGATGCCGTCCGCATCCTGCAGCGCCCCGCCAGCCGCCCAGTGCGTGAGGGCTTCCAGTTTGGCCGGCAGCGCTGCCGGCCCGATCTCGACGGCCTGGGCTGCCACGCCCGCTGCGGTGAGTGCCTCAATCAGCAAGCTGTGGCGGGCGGCATCGGCACCCACCAGCAGCAGCTTGCGGCAGGCGGCCGTTTGCGTGGCGCCCGTCGCAGGCGTCGGCACCCAGCGCGGCAACAGGTACTCGCCGTCGGCGCCCGTGTCGGCCGCGCCCGGGCCGGCAAAGCGGGCGACTTTCTTTACCACATAGTCGCTGATGCGTACCAGAACTTGGCCCTGCGCATCGCACAGCACGATGTCGTAACTCAGCGTCTCGTCGGAACCCTTGCGCCGCTTAGACACGACGTGGCTGTAGATCTCGGTGGCTAGCGGCGCATAAAAACGGAAGGACTTGTAGCTGAAAGGCAGGTAGGTCGCGCCGGTGCTCTGACTGATCAGGTTGACGGCATTGTCCAGCACCGCGGGGTGCAGTTTGTAGACGGCCATCTCGTGCGCCAGCGAGGCGGGCAGCGCCAAGCGCGCCAGCGCGTCCTCGCCGATGCGCCAAGCCGAGCGGATGGCGTCCCAATGCGGGCCGAACTGAAAGACGCCGGTGTCGGTCTCGGCCACGAAGTGCTCGATGGTCTCGGTGGCCCGGCGCTTGAGCGCCTCGATGTCCACCCGCTCTTGCACCGGTGCGCACGCCGCCAGCCGCCCCTCGACGTGGCGCTGCCACTCGGCGCCAGGCTCGGCGCTCAGGCTCTCGATATCGAATCGCAGCGCCTCGCCGTCGGCAAGAAGGCGCAGGCGTACCTGCCGTGTCTTTTCCGGCTCGACCATCATCGGCACCAGGAAGTACACGTCGCACAGCTCCCCGCTGTGCCAGCCCGTCGCCTGCTCGGCCGCCACTCGCACCATCTCCAGGTAGGTGGTACCCGGCACCACGCAGCGGCCCTCGATCCGGTGATCGGCCAGCACCCATTGGGCGTCCACGCTGAACATGGACTCGAAGATCGTTTCCTGCGCGCTGCGGCCGGCCAGGCGCTGCACCAGCGGATGCAGCTGCTGGACCGGGCTTACCCGGGTGATCTTGGGGTCGGCCCAGACGCGCACGCGCTGGAAGGGATAGGGCGGCAAGGCCACGCGGCGGCGCGCCTCGCCCCGGTGCCAGCGCGCCCAGTCCGGCTCGGCGCCGGCCACGTACAGCCGGGCCAGCTGGTCCAAGGTAGCGGCGGCTTGTTTGCCGGCCACCAGAGCGGCAGCACGCTCCGTCAGCTGTTTTTTGTCCTTGTCGGTGAGTTCGCCAGCCGCCAGTTCGCGCTTCTTGTCGCTCACCACGACATGGCTGCTGTAGTGCATCCGGTCGTGACTCGTCTGGCCGCTGATGACGGCTGGCGCAGCCGCCAAGGCGGTGAGCAGCTGTTCGGCACTGTCCGCGACGAAGGCCAAGCGATGCGCGTAGTGGCCGCGTCCCACATTGAGCGTGTAGCAGACGTCGGCAAAGTCGGCTGGCTCGCGCTGCAGGTGCCGACGCAGCCGCTCAACGTACTCCAGCAGCACGGCCCGGGTCTGGGCCGAGAGCGTGAAGAGGTAGCTGTCGGCGCCGTGCGGCAGCGGCTGTACCAGCGGCGCCTCCTCCACCACCATATGGCAGTTGGTGTGGCTGAAGCCGAAGGAGCTGAGCGCGGCGCGCCGCGGCCCGTCTTCTGCCGCCCACGGACGCAGCGTGTCGCTCACGTACAGCGGGCTGCCCAGGAAGTTGATGTAGGGGTTGGGCTGGCCGAAGTTGATGGTGGGCGCGAGTTCGCGGTGCTCAAGCGACTTCACCACCTTAAACAGCGAGGCCACGCCGGAGGCCGCGACCAAGTGGCCCATATTGGTCTTGAGCGAACCGATGGCGCAGAACTGGCGGCGCCGGGTGTAGCGGCGAAACGCCGCGGACAGACCCTTGAACTCGATGGGGTCGCCCAGCACCGTACCGGTGCCGTGCGCCTCCACATAACTCAGGGTCGCCGGGTCGATACCGGCCTTCTGCCAGGCACGCACGATCACCTCTTGCTGCGACTCGGCATCAGGCGCGGTCAGGCCGCTGGAAGCGCCGTCGTTGTTGATGGCGCTGCCCAGGATGACGGCGTGGATGGGGTCGCGGTCGGCAATGGCGCGCGACAGGCGCTTGAGCATCACCATGGCCACGCCCTCGCCCCACACGGTGCCATTGGCCCGCGCATCGAAGGTCCGGATCACGCTATCGCGGGACTCGACGGCATCCATGGCCATGCTGCCCTGGTAGCCGCGGCCGAACTCGCCGGTCACCGACAGGTTGATGCCGCCGGCCAGGGCCTGATCGCAGTCGCCGTTGAGGATGGCCTGCGCCGCCATGTGCACCGACACCAAGCCGGCCGAGCAGGCCGTGTCGACCAGCATGCAGGGACCGCTGAAATCGAATAGGTAAGAGATGCGGCTGGCCATCACGCTCTCCCACGAGCCGGTCAGCTGCATGGGGTGGCTGACCGTGCAGTAGCGGTAGAGCGAGTAGTTCGTGCCTTCCTTGCCGATAAAAACGCCGGTGTTGCTGCCGAACAGGCTGCGCCCGCCGTAGCCGGCGTCCTCCATCGCCTCCCAGCTCACCTCCAGCGCGGCGCGCTGGTGCGGATCCATGAAGGTGGCCTCGGCCGGCGGAATGCCGAAGAAGCGAGCGTCGAACTTGTCGATCTCCTCCATGTAGCCCGCCGGCGCATGGGCTCGCTCCACGTGCTCGGCCGGGATGGTGGTGCCGATCAGAAACTCGGTGTAGCTCGGATTGCGCAGGATGTGGTCGAAGTCCTTCGTGCGCGCTGCCGGAAAATCACCGATGCAGTTGACGCCGTTGCGCAGCAGTTGCCAGAACTCTTCAGCATTGCGCGCACGCGGAAAGCGCCCAGCCATGCCGATGATGGCGATGGGCTCGTCCACACGCGCCGCGGCGTCGAGACCGGTCCGCCCTGCAGCGGCGAGTTCCAGCAGCATGTTCTTGGCGTCGTCCTGCGACAAGGCGCGCTTGGCCACCTGCTCGAGAATGTATTTCTTGATCGATGACATGGCCGTCGCTCCGCTCTGTCGTATCGGTATTGCACAGGAGCCGTTATGCCGCGCGCCGCCTCAGCTCGCCAGCAGCGACTGCGCTTCCTCCGGACTGATGCTGCCCTCGGACAGCCGGACCAGTACGGCCGCGAGCTCGTCCTCCTGTCCACCCGCGCCGTCCGCCGCAGGCGCGGCGCGACCGAGCGCCTTGCGGATGAAGTCCGACTGTTCACGCACCGTCGTGCAGGTGAAGAGGTCCACGATGTCCATAACACCGGGATACAGCTTTTCGTACTCGCCATGCAGCTGGGTCGTCAGGATGGAGTTGCCGCCGTGGTCGGCGAAGGCGTCGTCCGCGTGGAACTCCGTGAGGCCCAGAATCCGGCTCCAAGCGCCGGCGACGGTGCGCACGATGTCGTCCGACGCCCCAATGCCCTTGAGCACCACTTCCGCCTCGGCGCTGCGCGCGGCCGCGCCCGTGCGCTGCGAGCGGCGCAGCCGTGCGTGCGTGACCTCGGGCAGTTCGATGCCCAGTGCCTCGACGGCCTGCAACCCGCCGTGTTCGTTGAGCGCGCTCAGCACCACGACCGGGGGCAACTGCCCAGCGTCGCACAGCACGCGCTCGATCAGCGGCAGGGCATCGGCCGGCGCGATTGGAACGAAGAACTCCTGCTCGTCCACCGCGCCGTACTCCACGGCGATGCCCACCTCGCGCCAAGCCGGCCAACACACCGACACGGCCGGCAGGCCGAGTTGGCGGCGGCGCCAGGCGAGCGCATCGAGATAGGCGTTGCCCGCAGTGTAGTCGCTCTGCCCGGCGCTGCGCAGCACCGTGGCCACGGAGGAGTACATGACGAAGAACTGAAGGGGATCGTTCAGGGTCAGCTCGTGCAGCAGGCGCGCGCCTTCGATCTTGGGCGCGACCACGCGCTCGGCGGTTTCGCGGCTTTTGCCGTGCAGGAAGCCCGTACCGGCGCGGCCGGCCGCATGCACTACGCCGTGAATGGCGCCGTGCTCGCGCCGCAGCTCGTCCAGCAGCGCGGTCATTTGCGCGGCGTCGGCCACATCGGCGGCGCGGTAGAGCAGCTGCGCGCCCTGTGCCTGCAGCGCGTGCAGGCGGCGCAGTGCATGGCGCAGCTTCGCTGGCGTGGCGGCGTCGGCCGCCAGTGCTTCCCATTGGGCTTGCGGCGGCAGGGGGGTCGAGCTCACCAGCGCTAACGTGACCGGGCCGCGCGCGACCAGCCGGCCCGCCAGTTCCAGCCCAAGCGCGCCCAAGCCGCCGGTGATGATGTAGATGCCGCCGGCTCGCGGCTCGAAGCGCGCCTCGAGCAGCGGAGCCAGTGTTTCCAGCCGTTCCCGGTGGCGCACCCCGCCGCGCCAGACCGACAGGTCGCCCTGGGCCAGCGCCTCAACGGTAGCCAGTTCCTGCAACAGCGCCGCGGCCTCCGGGGCGGCATCGCTGTCCACGACACGCCAGCGCTGCTGCGGATACTCCAGCCGCGCGATGCGCGCCAGCGCGGCCAGCGCCGCAGCGCCCGGCTCCACCGGCAGCGCCTGACCCGGCACGGCAAAGGCGCCCCGTGTAAGCAGCAGCAACCCCCCCTGCATGCGCAGGCGGCGGGCCGCGATGGCACGCACGAAATCGGCCAGCGCGTGCAGTTCGGCGGTCACCGCCGCGGGGGCGCTGGCGGTCAGGTAGATCACCCCACCCAGGCGCGCACTGTCGAACGGCGCGAGCAGCAAAGACGGTTCCGCCGCAGGCGTACGCACCACTTCATGCACTTGAGCACCGGCTGCGCGCATCGCAGCGGCCAGCGCCGCCACTGCCGGCGTGTCGGGGCCAAGGACGAGTACGGGCGCGTTGATCGAGACGTGCGCCGCGGCCGCAGCGGCGGGCGCCGGCACTAGGCTGAGGGCGTGGGCCCGGGCCGTCTCGCCCCAAGCCAGCGCATCCTCGCCCACGCGCTTGACGGCATAGTCGCTCGCGCGCACGCAGACCGTGCCGTCCGCGGCGATGAGTTCGATGTCGAAGCGGCAGATCTCGGCCGACGCGTCCGGCTTGCGGTGCAAGCTGGCGTAGAAGTCCGGCGGCAGCGAACGGAACACGTCGAGCCGCTTGTAGGCAAACGGCAGGTACAGCGCGCCCCCGCCGGACAGGTGGTTGGCCGCGTTCACCGCCGTGTCCAGCAGCGCCGGGTGGCAGTGGTAGCGCTGCGCCTCGCCGGCGTAGCGCTCGGGCAGGCGCAGATGCACCAGCAGGGCATCGTGCGTCGTGCTGGCCCAGGCCTGATGCACCGACCGGTTCCAGCGGTCACCGATCTCCAGTCCGCGGCTCGCATCCTCCTGGAGGCTGTAGCTGACGGCCTCGGTCCGCAAGGCGCGCAGCGCGGCCAAGTCCTGCCGGACCGGTCCGGCGGCTGCGGCTGAGCGCAGCAGCGCCTCGGCATGCAGATTCCAGTCGTCATGGCCCTCGATCTGGCTGACCGCGCGCACCTGCCAGCTCTTGCCGTCCTCGCCGGCTGCCAACGTTATATGCACCGTGGCGTACTGGTGCGCGGCCAACGCTAGCGGACGCAGGAACACCAGCTGTTCCAGTTGCACCTGGGCGGCTGCGCCCTCGCGCATCTGCGCAGCCACCTCCAGCATCATTTCGATGAAGCCCGTGCCGGGCAGAACAAAATGGCCTCGCACTTTGTGCTCGGCCAGTTCCCAATGGATGTCCACGCTCAGCGTCGCCTCGTATACGCGCAGGCCCCGGCTGACAAGGACGCAGCGGTCCAGCAGCGGATGGCTTATCTGCTTGGCCGCGCCGCGGCGCGCCAGCCGTTCCCCGGATTCGGTGGTGACAACCCAGCAGCGCGTGCGGGCAAACGGGTACGTGGGCAGCGGAATGCGGCGCGCACTGCCGGGTGGGTAGCACGCGTCCCAAGGCAGATCGGCGCCGCGCACATAGAGTTGTGCGGCCTCGCGCCAGAACGTCGCGGGTTTGTGCGACGGTCCAGTATCCGCGGCGGCCTGCTCGTCCAGCGCACGCAGGCGGGGCTCGATATCCTGCGCCTCGGGCGCGGCTGCTCCGCCACCAAGCGCACCGCCGCGAGGCGGCTGGCCCCACAGCACGTGCTCGTCGGCTAGGGCCGGCCCCTGCGCGGCAGCCGCCGCTAAGCGGCAGCGCAACTCGTCGAGCTGCTCGAAGCGGATCGCGAGGCGGCAGGGATAGTGCAAGCGGCCAACTGCAGCAGTGTAGCAAAGGTCCCGGACCCGTCCGTCGAATTGGTCGAGGAAGTCGCACCAAGCGGAGATCAGCCGCTCCAGCGCCGCCGGCGTGACCGCGGAGAGCAGCAGCAGCTGGGGCGTCGACGCCTCGGCCATGACCGGGGGCGCCTGCGGCGGCTCCTCGACGATCACGTGGCAATTGGTGCCGCTCAGGCCGAAGGAGTTGATGCCGGCGCGCCGCGGCACGCCCGCGGGCGGCTGCCAGGGCTGCAATCGGTCGTTCACGTAGACCGGAGCGTTTTCGAAGGCGATCTTGCGGTTGGGCCGGCGCATGTTCAGGCTGGCCGGGATTTGGCGGTGCCGCAGGGCCAGCAGCACCTTGGCCAGCCCACCCAGGCCGGCAGCGCTGTCCAGATGGCCCACATTGGTCTTTACGCTGCCAATGGCGCAGTACTGGCGGCGGCGCGTATAGCGGCCGTAGGCGCGTGCGATGGCGGCGATCTCGATAGGGTCGCCCAGCTTGGTGGCCGTGCCGTGCGCCTCGATGCAAGAGATGGTGTCGGGCGCAACCTCGGCCTCCTGCAGGGCGCGCGCGATCAGCATTTCCTGCGCGGCCATGTTGGGCGCGGTGATGCCCACTGACAAGCCGTCCTGGTTGACGGCACTGCCCAGCACCACGCCGTAGAGGGTGTCGCCGTCGGCCAGCGCCCGCTCCAGCGGTTTGAGCACGAAGGCCAGCACGCCCTCGGCGGCCGAGGTCCCTTCACCGCTGTCGTCGAAGCTGCGCGTCAGGCCGTCCGCGGCCATAGTGGCGTGGATGTCCTTGACGCCGGTGCCGGTCTGCGGATCGTCGGGCACCGGCACGAGATCGATCTTCACCGCACCGGCCACGGCCATCTCGCAGTCGCCCGCACTCAGGGCGCGGCAGGCCAGGTGCAGGGCGACCAAGCCCGACGAGCAGGCGGTGTCGACCATCATGGCTGGTCCGCGCAAGTCAAGGTGATAGGCCAAGCGGCTGGCCACGATGGATTTGACGTTGCCTACGACGGAGACTTCGGGCGCATCGGGCGCCAGGGTGCGCACGATGTCGCGGTAGGCGTCGCCGAAGTCGGCGCTGTGGCCCACGAAGACGCCGGTGGCCGAGCCCTGGACCGAGGCGCCGCCGTAGCCTGCATGCTCCAGCGCGCTCCAGGCGGTTTGCAGGAACAGTCGCTGATTCGGATCCATCAGGTTGGCCTCCTGCCGGGCAATGCCGAAGAAGGCGTGGTCGAACTTGTCGATCTCGGTCAGAAAGGATTCGCGGAACACCTCCAGCGCTTGCCCCGGGCGCGGTACGCCTTTGAGCCGCAGGAACTCGCGCAGGTCGGCTTGCCGCGCCAGCGGCATGGCCCGGCGTGTGCTGCCTCCGGTACGCAGCAGCTCCCAGAAGGCGTCAAGGTCATCGCAGCCGCCGATGCAGCCCGCCAGACCGATGATGGCGATGCGCGGCCGCACCGGCGCAGCGCCGGCCTGGGGCAAGGCGGCCGGAGCGTCGCTCGCAAGCGCCAGCAACTCGTCCAACTCCAGGCTGGACATGTCGGCGTCGGCCAAGTGCTTCATGACTGTCAGTCCCGGTCGTTCAGCGCGGCCGCTGCAATGTCACCGAGCAGCGGGCGGGTGCCCGTGGTCTCCAGGATTTGGTCCAGGCGCCAGGAACGCTCCTCGGCAGGCGTGCGCTTAGTCGCGAAGATGCGGTCCAGCAGCGTCAACGCCGTGCGCATCTCGGACTCGCTGGCCTCGCGGCCTTGGCTTTCGAGCTGCTCCTGCAGAATCTGCAGCGCCCGGTAGGGCTCGACCACGCCCTGCTGATACTCGCTCTCATCCCAGTTGTGGTTGCGCGTGCACACCGCCACCGCCAAGCACTTGGTCACCAGCGAGGGTCGCTCACGCATGCTGCGCTGCTCGGCGGCAAACTCGTGGTCGATCGCGGCTTGATCGTCGGCGTCGTCCAGTGCATAAGCCGTGGCGCCCGGCACGTTGGCCAGCGCCAGCCGCTTGAGCACGCTGCGCGGCCCGGTTTCGAGAAAAACGTCCACGCTCTGCGCATGCAGCCAGGCTAGGGTTTCGCGCCAGCGTACCGGCGAAACGAGTTGGCGCTTGAGCGAGTCCACGATATCGGCCGGCTCGCCATGCGGGCGCACGTCGACGTTGCTGATCACCGGCACGCCGGGGCGGCTCAGCGCCATCCGGGAGAGCTGCTCGCCGACCACGCGCCCGGCTTCGGCCATGTAAGGGCTGTGGAAGGGGCCGCTGACCTTGAGTTCGATGACGCTCGCCCCCAGGGCCTTCAGCGTCTCGCCGGCGCGCCGCAATGCGGCCATGCTGCCCGACAGCACGCATTGCTGCGGTGAGTTGTCGTTGGCCAGCACGAACTCGCTGCCGAAGCCGGCTATGCCTCGGCAGGCCTGCAGTACTTGGCCGGTGTCAAGCTGGGTCACGGCGGCCATGCCAGCCGCGCCCGCTGCGGTACAGCGGCTCATGGCCAGCCCGCGCTCGCGTGCCAAGCGCAAGCCGTCTTCGAACGACAGCGCCTCGGCAGCCACCAGGGCCGACAGCTCGCCTAGGCTGTGACCGGCCATATATGCCGGCGCAAGGCCGGTGCGGGCACGCCAGACGTGGTAGTCGGCCAGCGCGCACAGCAGCAGCGCCGGCTGCGTGTTCTCGGTGCTGTTGAGCCGTTCGGCCGGTCCATCGAAGCAGAGCTTCTGCAAGTCCAGGTCCAGCACCTCGCCGGCGCGCGCAAACATTTGCTGTACCAAAGGCTCGCGCTCGAAGAGCTTGCGGCCCATGCCCACGTACTGCGAACCTTGGCCGCAGAAGAGTACAGCGACTCGTTTCATCGGAGACTCCCGCTCCCTTTCAACGTCATTCCAGGCTGGGCTCGGCCGCGCCGGCACCGGCCAGTACTTTGACCAGCCGCAAGTAATTGCCCACGAAGGCCTGCATCGCGGTCGGCAGCATGCGGCTGCCGTCGTAATCGGCCTGCACACCAAGGTGCTGCGCGCCGGCGTTCAGCCGCAGGACCAGATCGAAGCCGTAACGGCTGCGGCTGCCGGCGCTGCTGGCGCGCAGCAGCAGGGGGCGGATGCGTCCGTCGTCCTGCGGCGCGCTGTCGCGCTCGACCAGACGGCGGGCCACCCACTTATGCGAACGGTGCTGATTGCACACCGAGGCCACCAGCTGACGCAGCCCGCTCTGCGCGCCGAAGTCCAGTTGGAGGAGTACATACTCGGGCCGCTCGCGGAAGCCCACGGCGACTTCGAAGCTCGGCTCGCCAGCCAACTTGTTCAGATAGAGGGTGAAGATGGTCACGGCCAACTCGTAGGGCTCGGCGTCCAAGCTGGCCGCCATGGCGCCGAAGCCGCGCGTGACCGCGGCATCCAGCGCCATGTGCACCGTGGGCGATGCCAAAGGAGTACCGGCCGTGTTCAGCCACTGCGCGGGCAGGCTCAGAGCCTGCGGCATGCTCTGCGCCCCTTGGCCGGCGGCGATGCGGACCTTGAGCGCGGCCACCGTCGGGTTGGCGAAGAGGTCGGCCACCTCCAGCACGCCGGGGTATTTCTCGTTCAGCGCCGCGTGCATGGACACGAGGCTGAAGGAGTTGCCGCCCACGTCGAAGAAGCTGTCGTGCAGTCCGATCGGGCGCTCGCCCAGCAGGCGCTGCCAGATCTGCACGACCTCGGCCTCTATTCCGTCGTGCGCCCAAGGCGGTGCCGCAACCTCCGGCGGGCGGGCCTGCGGCAGATTGCGACGGTCGATCTTGCCATTAGGCGTACGGGGCAGTTCGGGCACGCGCAGCACCATGGCCGGCACCATGTAGGCGGGCAGTTCGCGTGCAGCATGGGCACGCAGCTCGACGGCAAAGGCGACCTCGTCCGCAGCGGCCCCCGCACGAGCCACGCAGCAGGCCACGAGCACAGGGTTGCCGGGCGCGAGGTCCTGCACGGCCACCGCGGCCAGGGCTACGCTCGGGTGACGCTGCAGCACCGCCTCGATCTCCTGCATCTCTATGCGGTAGCCGCGCAGCTTGACTTGGCTGTCACCACGGCCCTGATAGATCAGTTCGCCCGCAGCTGTCCAGGCGGCGCGGTCACCGCTGCGGTACATGCGCTCGTTCGGATGAAAAGGGTCCGGCACAAAACCGGCCGCCGTCTTCTCGCTGTCGTCCAGGTAGCCGCGCGCTAAGCCCTCGCCTGCGATCCACAGGTCGCCTGTGGCACCGACGGGCACGGGCTGCAGCCGCTCGTCCAGCACATAGACGCGGGTGTTGGCGATCGGCCGTCCCAGCGTCACTTCGCCGGCCCGGGTGAGATCCTTCACGCAGGACCAGACCGTGGTCTCCGTTGGTCCGTACATGTTGTAGATACGCAGACCCGGCAAGGCCTGCAGCGGCGCCAGCAGAGCGCGCGGGAAGGCCTCGCCTCCCACCAGCAGCATCTGCAGGCCGCCCAGCACTTCCGCCGGCATATGCGTCGCCAGCAGGGCCTGCAGGCGGCTCGGCGTGGCCTGCATCACATTGATGCGCCGGGCACGCAGCAGCGCGGCCAGTGCCGCCGGATCGCGCTGCGCGGCTTCGTCGGCCAGCACCAGGGTGCCGCCAGCGACGAAGCAGCTGAATACTTCCAGCACGAAAATGTCGAAGCTGATCGTCGTTAGGCCTAGCACCACCGGCTTGGCCGGCCAGGCCAGCGCCTGCTCCATGCCGCGCAGGAAGTTCACCACGCTGGCGTGCTCCAGCATCACTCCCTTGGGCTCGCCGGTTGAGCCCGAGGTGAAGATCACGTAGGCCAAGTCCCGAGGCTGCGCCTCTTCGATTGCAGTCTGCGGGCCGGGCTGCGCCAGCGTTTCGGGGTCAAGCACGTGGCCGGCAAAGCCCATACGAGAGGCCAGCCCATCCGTGGTCAGCAGCACTTCGATGCCGCCTTTGCGCAGCATGTAATCCACGCGCTTCGGCGGGTACTCCGGGTCCAGCGGCACGTAGGCGGCGCCGGCCTTGAGCACAGCCAGCATGGCCGCGATCAGACTCACGCCCCGCGGCAGCAGGATACCTACGCGATCGCTGCGGCGCACGCCAGCCGCATGCAGATGACGCGCCACATCGTCACTGAACGCGTCCAGCGCTTCGTAGCTGAGCACCCGCTCGCCGAACACCAGGGCTGGGTGCCGCGGCGTGCGGGCCACGGCAGCACGCCAGCACGAGACGACCGTGTCGCTGCGGTCATGCGCCAGCGCCGTGCGGTTGTTGCCTTCGATCAGTCGGGCGCGGTCGGCAGCGTCGAGCAGGGAAAGCTCGGCCATCGGTGTCTGCGGCGCTGCCAGCAACTGCAGCAGCAGATGCTCGAAATGCTGCGCCCAGCGCTGTACGGTGTCTGCCTGGAACAGGCGCCGGGCGTAGACGAAATGGCCGTGCAGCACCTCCTGCTGCTCGGTGATCTCCAGCGTCAGGTCGAATGCCGAACCCTTGGACGGCACAGGCAGTGTGTCCACCGATAGCATCTGCCCGTCGACCACGCGGCGGTTGCCGTTCTCGTAGATAAACAGGGTGTCGAACAGCGGATTGCGGCTGAAGTCGCGCGCCAGTCCGAGACCGTTGACGATCTCGTCGAGCGCGCAGTTCGGATGCGCATAGGCATCCATGCAGGCGCTGCGCACCGCCGCCAGCATCTGGCTGAAACTGAGCGTCTCCTCGACCGCCGTCCGCACCACCAGGGTCTGGGCGAACATACCCACGGTACGGTCGAAGTCGCCGTTGCCGCGCCGATCGAACGGTGTTCCGACGCATAGGTCAGACTGCTGCGTGAGCTTGCGCAGCAGGGCGAAATAGGCCGCCAGCAGCACCATAAAGGGCGTGGACTGGTGGGCCCGCGCCGCTGCGCGCACACGCTGCAGCACGTGCAGCCCGAGCTCAAAGCGCAGCGAAGCGCCGGCGAAATCGTTGCGCGGCGGCCGCGGGAAATCGGCCGGCAGTGCCAGCGACGCCGGCACCGGCGACAGCGTGCGCAGCCAGTAGTCGCGTTGCTGCGTAGCCTCGGCCGACGCGCGATAGGTCTGCTCCCAGCGCACGAAGGCGCTGTAGTCCTCGCCCACGGGTTCCAGGGCCGCGCCGCGGCACAGCTGGATGAATTCCTCGATCAGCACCGACATCGACACGCCGTCGGCAATCAGGTGGTGAAAGTCCAGCGCCAGCACCCATTCCTGCCCCTGGGGCGCATCCGGACGGATCAGCGCGGCGCGCCACAGCGGCGCGCGCGTCAAGTCGAAGGGCTGGATGACATCCGCCAGCACGGCGCCCAGCTCCCGTCCGTTCTGCGCCAGCGTCTGCAGGGGTAGCTTGATGCGGTCGGCCACGCGCCGCTGCACCTGCCCTTCGACCACCCCGTAGCTGGCGCGCAGCATGGCGTGCCGGCCGGCCAGGACGTTCAAAGCCCGCGCCACGCGCGTCACATCGCACTGGCCACGCAGGCGCAGCGCACCGGTCACGTGGTAGGCATACTCGCCTCCCTTCATGAGGCTGAGTACGTACATGCGCCGCTCCTCGGACGACAGCATGCCGGGCCCAGCCGCCAGCAGCGCCGGCACCGGGCGCGCCGCCCGGGCCGAGCGCAGCACGAAGCCGCCGGCGCGCAACGCCGCCACGCCGCGCCGCACTGCCTCCAGGATGCGGTCGGCGTCGGCCTCGGTGTGCGCCTCGGAGAAGAAAGACGTGCGCCGTTCCCAGACGAAGACGCCCTCGAGCATCATGAGCCTGAACAGCAGGTTCATTTCCAGCGCGCTGCGGGCCGGGTCCTGCGACAACTTGGTTTCGAAGCGATATAAGGAGCCGAAGCATTGCGCCTCGATCGGTACTTCCTCGGCATCGAAGTAGGCATTGGCGCGGTCGCAAAAGCGCTGCGTCAAATTGTTGATGCGTCCCAACAGAGCTTCGCCTTCGGCCTCCAGGCGGCGCAGCACCGCCCGCGCGGCCGCCATGGCCAGCGGGTGCTTGCAGAAGGTACCGGCGAAGAAGGTGGTTTCGTGCATCGGCCCCGAAGCGTCGCCGAACTGCCAGAAGCCGCCGTCGATGGCATCCATGAAGCGCGCCGAACCGGCCACGACGCCGATGGGCATACCGCCGCCCACGACCTTGCCGTAGGTGGCGATATCGGCGCGCACGCCGTAGTGCGCCTGCACGCCGCCCGGATGGACGCGAAAGCCGGTGATCATTTCGTCGAAAATCAGCGCAGCGCCGATCTCCGTGCAGACGTCGCGCAGCGCCTGCAGGTATTCGCGCGAGTGGTTGCGCGGCGCACGACTTTGGACCGGCTCGACCAGCACGCCCGCCAGTTGCGGGCCGAGCGCGCGGATGGACTGCAGAGCCTGCGGCGAGCCGTAGGGCAGCACCACGGTGTCGGCAATCATCGAGTCGACGATGCCCGGCGCGACGGGCGTGGCACCGTCCTCCCCGGCCTCGGCCAGTACGCCGTCAAAGCTGCCGTGGTAGGAGTTGATGAAGCGCACGATCTTGGGCCGGCGCGTGCCCGCCCGCGCCAGGCGCACGGCCATCATCACGGCCTCGGTGCCGGAATTGCAGAAGGCCGCACGCTCCTGACCGATCAGGCGGCAGATGCGCTCAGCCACTTCGCCGGCCGCTCCGGACTGCGGTCCGAGGATCATGCCCTCGTCCAGCTGCACCCGGAGGGCCTCGACGATAAAGTCCGGGTTGTGGCCGAACAGCGTGGCGCCGTAGCCCATGGCCGTGTCGATGTATTCGTTGCCGTCGATGTCCCAGAAGCGGCTGCCGTGTGAGCGTGCGGCAACCACCGGATAGGCCATCTCCTTGAGCGTCAGGCTGTAGTTCAGCGTGGCAATCCAGTCGGCAAAAAAACGGCGGTGGCGCTGCGCGTAAGCCTTGGAGCCGGGCGTTCTGGCTACCACGCGCTCGACCAGATCGCGGATGAAGGCCCGCTGCTGCGGCGTGACATCCTCCTCGTACAGGGCCATGTCGCGCAGCGTGTTTCTGCCCTGGGTCGCCGGAGCGGCCGGGCGCGGCGCGGCCGCAGGGGCCGCCCCGGTCACGGCCGGCGTCGCAGCCGCCGGGGGATCGCCGCGCAGCAGCGCGAGCTGCTGGCGCATGATCTCCAACTGGGCCGTGATCAGACCCTCCAGCCCGGCTGCGGCGGGCGGCAGCGCTGCTGTTGCTGCGGGGATCGTGCGCATGTCGGCAGCCGCATCGGCGGCCCGCTCGTCATGTCCTTCGTTCGACGCGGCGGCGCCGGGCGCCGGCAACAGCCCGGCTCGCACCGGCGCCGGCATCCGCGTGCAGAGGTAGTCGGCGATCTTTCCCGGGGTGGTCAATTCGGCGAAGAACTGCTTGACCGGCACATTCACCCCGAAGCGCTTGACGACGCGCTTGTCGATCTGCATGAGCATGAGCGAGTCGATGCCCAGTTCGAAGAGATTCGCGTCAGGAGTGATCTGATCCTGGGCGATGCCGGTAACGCGACCGATCATCGCGCGGAGTTCGTGCGTCACCCTGTCCTGCAGGTCCGCGCCGGCCTGCAGCGCCGGTGCCGCCCGTACTGCAGCGACGACCGCCTCCTGCGGTCGCGCCGGCGCGGCGCTGCGTCGCGGCGCGGCGGCTGCACTGTCCGAGCCGGCCAGGTCGGCAAACCAATGCACGCTGCGCTGGTAGCCGGTGTTGGGCAGACCGGCCACGAAGCCGCGCCGCCCCTCGTGATAAGCCTGCCAGTCCACGTGCTGGCCGCGCCGGTATAGCGTCGCCAGGCTCTGGTTGATCTGACTCCAATCGTCCCGGCCTTCGCGCAGGGATGGCAGGAAGGCCAGCCGCTCGTCGCGCCCGATCTGCGCGGCCAAACCCGACAGGGCGGCCGTACCGCCAATCTCGACAAAGGTGCTGCCGCCCAGCGACAGCGCCAGTTGCATCGCGTCGCGAAAACGCACCGGCTCGCACAGGTGCGCGCCCCAGTAGGCCGGACCCAGTTGCTCGGCCCGTTCCATCACTGCGGCCCGTTGCGCCGAGATGTATGTCAGGCGCGGGGCCTCGAAACGCACCCCGGCCAAGCCCTGCACGAGGCGGCTGGCGACGTCGGCCATCTGCGGTGAATGGAAGGCGTGCGAGACCGGCAGGGTCTCGGGGAAGATGCGCGCCTTGCGTGCGGCGGCCGTCAGCTGCGCCATGCGCTGCACCGGTGCGCTGACCGTGCAGTTCTCGTCGGTGTTGACGGCGGCGATGTGCACGTCGGCGCAGCCCGCGATGATCTGGCGCACGGCGGCCTCGTCGGCCAGCAGGCCGACCATCGCACCGTCCGCAGGAGCCGCGTCGACTAAGCGAGCGCGCAGCGCTACCATGGCCACCGCATCCTCCAGGCCGATTACGCCGGCTTCGCAGGCCGCCGCGTACTCGCCGATGCTGTGTCCGAGCACGATCTGAGGCTGCACCTTCCAGGATTTCCACAGCGCTGCCAGGGCGTGCTCGACTGCGAAGATGAGGGCCTGGGACACCGACGCTGCGGCGAGCGTGCGGCTGTCGCCGTCGAAGGCACAGGCCTGCAGCGGGTCAGGCAGATGGGGCGCGAAGAGCTGCGCGCAGCGGTCGAAGGCCCTGCGAAAGACGGTCGATTCCTGGTACAGGCGGCGTGCCACCTGCGGGTAGATCGAACCCTGTCCGGTGAAGAGGAACACGACGGGACCCACCGGGGTCGCGCTGACCGGCGCGACAGCCTCTTCGCCGCTGTGCATGGCCTGCTCGATCTGGCGGCGCACATCCGCGGAGCTGTCGGCAACACAGGCGAAGCGCCATGGGTGCTCACTGCGGCTGCGGTTGACCGTCTGGCACAAAGCAGCGAAATCGGTCTCCTCCAGCGCCCCGCATCCGACCCAGGCCCGCAAGGTGGTCGCAAGCCCCTCGCCCGAGCGCGCGCTGAGCGTAAATACCTGCGCATGGGGCACCGGCGCTGCGGTCGCGGTGCGGCGAGCACGGTATTCGCGCAGCACCACATGCGCATTGGTGCCGCTGATGCCGAAAGAGCTGACCCCGGCACGGCGCACATGGTCCTGCGCCGCGGGCCAGGGCTGCGAAACCGTGACGACCGAGAGCGGAACGGCCGCCCAGTCGATCAAGCTGTTGCCGGCCCGGAAGTGCAGCGTGGGCACCCACTGCCGATGTTGCAGCATCAGAGCCACTTTGATCAGCCCGGCCATGCCGGCGGCGCTTTCCAGATGACCGAGGTTGGACTTCACGCTGCCCAGGCGCAGCGGCTGCGAGCGCTCACCGAAGACGTGAGCTAAGGCCGTAAGCTCCTGCGGATCGCCCAGACGGGTGCCTGAGCCATGGGCTTCAACGTAGTCGACGGCGTCGGCCGCTACGCCTGCATTGGCTAGCGCCGCGCGGATCAGGCGCTCTTGCGCAGGGCCGCTGGGCACGGTCAAGCCGCCACTGCGTCCGTTGTGGTTGACCGCGCCGCCTTCGATCACGGCAACGATCGGGTCGCCGTCGCGCTCGGCGTCTTCCAAAGGCTTGAGGACGACGACGCCGCAGCCTTCGCTTCGGATGTAGCCGTCGGCTTCCTCGTCAAAGCTGCGGCAGCGACCGCTGCCGGCCAGAGCGTTGAGCTCGGTGAAGCTGAGGTGGGCATCGCTGCGCAGGATCAGGTTTACGCCGCCGACGATGACCTGGTCGCAGCTGCCAGAGCGTAGTTCGCGCATGCCCATCTGCACGGCAACCAGCGAGGAGGAGCAGGCAGTGTCCACCGCCAGACAGGGGCCTTGCAGGCCCCAAGTGTAAGCGATCCGCCCGGCTGCGCTGTTGAACATCGTGCCGGTGTAGGTGTAGGGGCCGGTAGCATGGCCGAGGTCGCGGCCCACGGCTGCGTATTCGGTGCCCGAGATGGCGACGATCACGCCGGTGCGCGTGCCGTTCAGCGACTGAGGGCTCCAGCCGGCGTTCTCGATGGCCTCGTGCGTCACCTCTAGCAGCAGGCGCTGCTGCGGGTCCAAAGCCACCGCCTCGGCCGGCGAGATGCCGAAGAACAGCGGGTCGAACTGGTCCACTTGGCGCAGGAAGCCGCCTTGGCGCGTGGTCAGGGGCATGCCGGCCTGCGGGTCGCGCTGCCAACGCTCGGCAGGTACCTCGCGCACCGGGTCGATACCGGTACGCAGGACCTGCCACAGCGCCTCGGGAGTGTCGGCGTCCCCAGGGAAGCGGCAGGCCATGGCCACCAGTGCGATGGCCCTGCTGCCGGCAGCGGCCGACTTCGGTGCGTCCGGCGCCGCCTCCTGCGGGGTCTGGTGCGCGGCGATGCGCTGTGCCAGACGGCGCACGGTAGGAAAGTCCAGCGGGCTGCTGGCGTCGAGCTCGATGCCCAAGTCCTCTTTCAGCGCCAGCTTGAACTGCTCCAGTCGCATCGAGGTCAGGCCTAGATCGAAGAAACTGGTGTCCAGGTCGATCTGCGCACGGCCCAGCATGCCGGCCACGACCGCGTGCACGCGCTCGAGCACGGCGGCGCCATCGGCCGCGTTGCACGCCTCCGGCACTGCCGCCTCGTCCCTGGCATCAGCCGGTTCGCGGCCGATCTCGCGCCGCTCGCCCAAGCCTTCGAGCACCTCGTCATACGCACCGGCCAGGAAGGCCTGCAAGAGCTTGAAGCGCTGCACTTTGCCGCTGGTGGTTTTGGGGATCTTTGCGGCCGGCAGCACATGGGCCACGGGTAGGCCGAAGGCATCCCGCACGATACGGCGCACATCCTCGGCCACCGGCGCGAACTCGCCGTCGGCGCGACGGTGATAGACGAAGACCAACAGTGCCTCGCTGCCGCGCTCGGCGTCATGCGCTCCCACCGCCACGTACTTGTTGAGATGGTTGTCGCCCTTGGCCCGCAGCAGCGCCTGCTCGATGTCGTGCGGAAAGTAGTTCACACCGCGAACCACGATCATCTCCTTCACCCGGCCGACCACGAAAAGGCGGCCGCCGCGCAGTACGCCGAGATCCTGTGTGTTCAGCCAGCCGTCGTCGGTGATCAGTTCGCGGCTGGCCTGTGGGTTACGAAAATAGCCGGTCGTGACCGCGCCGCCGCGTATCTCGATCTGCCCAACGTGGCCTTCGGGCAGCGGCCGGCGCTTGGCATCGGTAATGCGCAGCGCCGTGTGCGGATAGGGATGGCCGCAGTCGACGAAGCGCGCCGCCTGCGGATCATCCGCCGGCCGCTCCACCAGCGGCTTGCCCAGAGCGATCTTGCGCCGATCCACGCTGATGGCGCGCACCTCGGCCTCGGTGCGCGGGCACAGCGAGACGATGAGGGAACCCTCGGCCAGGCCATAGCCCGGCGTCATGGCGTGGCGGGGCAGGCCGTAGCGCGCCAGGGTGTCGGTAAATTCGCGGCACAGCTCCTCGGAGATCGGCTCGGCGCCATTGAGGATCACCTTCACACAGGACAGGTCCCAGTCGGCCGCGGCCGAGCGCCCGCGACGGAATAGCTTAAGAAAATGGCGGTAGCCGAAGTTGGGCGAACCCAGAATGGCCGCCCGATACTTGTGCACCATGGCAAACCACAGTACGGGATTCCAGATAAAGGCGTCGGTGTTGATGCGGACCTGGTCGCCGGCCGCGACGATGGGCGCCAAGTGGAAGGCGATCATGCCGAAGTCGTGAGTGATGGGCTTCCAGGTCAGGAAGCGGTCACCGCTCTCGTAGTCCACCGACTGCAAGATGTCGTCGATATTGGTCAGCAGGTTGCCGTGCGTCAGTGTCACGCCTTTTGGCGTGCCGGTCGAACCGGACGAATACTGGATGAAGGCGATGTCGTCGCGCTGCACCCGGTCCAGGCGGGCCGCGGCCGGATCTCCGGCTGCGGCCAGCGGCTGCAGCCGCCGCGCGCGCATCGCCTGCCAAGTGGTTTCTTCGCCATGGTCCTGTGCATAAGCGGAGAACTTCTCTACCAGCCGCTCGCCGTCGGTCGCCAGCCAGGGTGACCGCAAGGTACGCCATACCGCCATTACCTTCTGCGTGGCCGCCGTCTGGTCGCCGAACTCGAGCGGGACCGGCACGATTCGGCCGGCCAGACAGGCCCAATAGGTCAGGATCAGGGCGCGCAAGTCGGCGAATTGGAACACCAGCTCATCACCGGGCTGCACGCCCGCCGTCTGCAGACCAGCCAGCACGGCGCGCGACTGCACCGCCAGATCTGCGTAGCTGAGGACGCGGTCCTCGTCGGAGTTCTCGACGATGTGAATGCCGCGCTGCGTCTCTGCAGCGGCGTTCAAGGCATCTAGGAGAGTTTGGTGCATGTTCGGCCCCCTCAACTCGCATCAGCGGCGCGTCGGCAAGCGATAGCGCCGCACGCCATACTCTGCGATCAATAGCTGCTGGATCTGAGTCGATCCCTCGATGATCTCGAGAACCTTGGCCTCGCGGTACAAGCGCTCGGCGGCGTACTCCTCGCTGATGCCGTTGGCGCCGAGCAGTTGTACGGCATCGCCGGCCGTGCGTGTGGCCAGTTGCGAGGTAACGTACTTGGCGATGTTGGCCTCGTTGACGGCCTCGATGTCGCCCGCTTCGCGCAAGGCAGCCACGCGCTCGCACAGCGCGCGTCCTGCATGCACGCTGGCCACGCCGTCGGCGATCATTTCCTTTATCAGCTGGTGGTGGCGCAGCTTGCGGCCGAACTGTTCGCGGCTGCGGGCATAGCTCGCCATTTCTTCCAGCGCCGCCTCGGCCGTGGCCACACCGGCCCAGGCAATGCTGTAGCGACCGTGAAACAGTGCCTGGTTCGTCACGAAGCTGAAACCCGCGCCCAGCGGTCCGAGCAGAGCGTTGGCCTCCACCGGCACCGCCTCGAGCGTGATCTGCGCCAAGTGCGCCCCGCGGCTGGCCAGCAGGCCGGTGATCCGCTCTGTCCGCAGTCCCGCCGTCCCGCGTTCCACCAAGAACGCGGCCGGACCGGACTCGCCGTTGGCAATGACGAGGAACAGGTCGGCGACCGCCGCGTAGGTGATCCATTTCTTCGTGCCCGACAGCATGAAGCCGCCGTCGCAGGCGCTGTAACGAGTACGCACCGAGGCTGCATCCGAGCCGATCAGCGGTTCGGACAGCGCAAAGCAGGCGATCCGCTCCCCGCGGGCCAGGCGCGGCAGCCAACGCTGCTTCTGCTCGGCGCTGCCCAGGCGCAGCAGCGTCTCGGCCACCAGACTCGTGTGCACGGTCAGCAGCGCGCGCGTCGAGCTGCAGCCTTTGCCAATCTCGACTGTGAGCTCGCCGTAGGAGCGCATGTCGATACCGGCGCCGCCGAACTGCGGCGGCAGCACGCAGCCCAAGAAGCCCTGCGCCGCCATGGCTTCGATGATCTCGTGGGGTACTGCGCAGGAACGGTCGAACTCCGCGGCGCGCGGTCGCAGCACCTCCTGTGCGAAGCGGCGGGCCTGCTCGACCAGCGGATGCAAGGGCTGCACCGGCGTCATGATGGGATACCGCTGCGGTTTTTCCCGACCAGCTTCACCATCGCGTTGACGGAACTAAAGTTGGACAGCGCGATGTCGTCGTCGGCCAGCACGATGCCGCCCACCTTCTCGATGAACGCCAGCAGCCGCGTCGCGAACAGCGACGACACGTAGCCCAAACGGAAGATGTTGTCCTCGTCCTTGAGGTTGATCTCCTCGTCGACGTTCACGTTGACCTGGACATAGGTACGGATCTGCTGGCGCAGGGCCTCGAGTTCTTCGGCGTCGATGGGGTTCGCGGTTTCGTTGGTCATGGCTGGAACTGCACGTCGATATAGGAAGGAAAAGGCGGCACGGACTTCAAGTCGTGCTCGAACAGGATGTCGCCGTTGCCGCCGCGCTGCACCGCGCTGAACCCGGCGAACTGGTAGGTCACCAGCATCTGCCGGTTGCGCTCGGTGCGGAGGAAGTCCGCTTGCAACGTCTTGCCCACCGCGGCGGCCTGCCGCATCAGGTACGTCAGCAGCACGCTGCCGACCCCGCGCGAGGCTGTACGGCAGGACATGAGCAGCAACAGCAGCCGGTCGTGCGCCGGCGCGTGGCGGACGAGGGCTAGGCCGATCTGGCCGTAGCTGCCGTAGCGGTCGATCAGTTCGCACAGCAGCAGGCTGTGCGTATCCGAGTGCATGAACCCACGCAGGTCCTCAATGCTGTAGGTGATGCCGGTCGAGTTCAGCTGGTTGGTGCGCAGCGTGAGTTCCTCGGCGCGCAACAGATCGGCCTCGCGCGCGCGGCTGATCGTGAAACGCATGTCCAGCGTGGCTAGGAACTCCTCGGGCGTGCCGCTGTAGTTTTCCTCGTCGCGCTTGCGCGCGGCGTCCTCCAGGTACATCTTCCGCCGCCGACCGGCGTCCTCGGTCATCCGCACCGAGCGAATGCAGGGATGGTCGAGCAGGCCGGAGAATTCCTCGGCTGCAACGCAGCGGACGGCCGGATGCGCGGCGGCGACCTCGTCACGCTCGAAAGGCTGATCGTCGATGAACAGGATGCTGTCCAGGCCGATGTTGAGCTGCTGCTGAATGCGGCCCACGCCGGCGGACTTGGCACTCCAGTCAATCTGCGGATACAGGAAATAGCCGGCCACGCCGAATTCCTGCAGCTTGCGCATGGCGTCGTCATGCGTGTTTTTGCTCGCCACCGAGTTGAGGATCCCGCGCGCATCCAGCGCCTGCAGCAGTTCCACGATGCCCGGCTTGAGGCGCACCTCGTCGCCTTCGGACAGGACGCCGTCCCACAGCGTGTGATCCAGATCCCAGACGACGCACTTCACTGCCTTCTCCGCCGGCGCCGCAGCGACGGGCAAGGACGACGCCTCAATCGCGATATGCATAGAAACCTCGTCCTGTCTTCTTGCCCGTTACTCCAGCGTCGACCATTTTGCGCAGCAAGGGGCAGCAGCGGAACTTTGGATCCTGGTAGTGCTCGAAGAGCACATGCAGCGAACGCATTACCGTGTCCAGCCCGATCAGATCGGCCGTTTCCAGCGGCCCCATCTTGTGGCCGTAGCCCTCGCGGAAGATCGCGTCGATCTCCGTTGGCGAGGCCACGCCCTCCTGCACCAGAACGGCCGCCTCGTTCATGAACAGATGCGACAGACGGTTGGCGACAAAGCCGGGCATGTCCTTAACGACGATGGCATGGCGCTGCATTGTCCCGAGGAACTCCCGGGCTGCATCTAGTGTCTGCGACGAGGTATGAAAGCCCTGCACCACCTCCACCACACGCTTGAGCGGTACCGGGTTCATGAAATGCATCCCCACCACGAGCTCGGGGCGCGGCAGCAGCGAGGCGATGCACGTGATCGGAATGCAGCTCGTGTTGACGCCGTAATGCACATCCGTCCGGCAATGCCGGCGCAGCCCGGCATAGACGGTTTCCTTGACGGTCAGGTCCTCGGTTGCGCACTCGATGATCCAGTCCGCGGCGCCGACATCCGCCAGCGCCGCGGTACATTTCACGCGCGCCGCAACATCCGAGGCCTTGCAGGCTGGCAGGAATGCCCCCACCAATCGGCAGTTGCGCAGCGAAGACGCCAAGCCCGCACTGAAGCGCTCAAGTGCGGCAGCATCGATGTCGTGCAGCACCACCTCGTGACCGAAGGCAGCGCACAGCAATGCCAAGTCCGATCCCATCACGCCGGCGCCGATCACGGCAACCGTCTTGCGCATCATCTTCGGTTCTTCAGGCATTTTGGATATATGTCGCACTTCTAGATGGTTTCGGCCATCGTTGTGTCACTGCGCGCACCTCGAGCGTCACTTCGGCCCTGAAAGCCGCCGAGCCACTACTGCAGGGTCGTCTGCTAATGCTGTTCGCCTCTCGTCTGCCCGGGCTTTATTCCTGCCCATCGAAGCAACTCTTCCACTGTCAGCCGTGTTCAGATTTTCACGGTCCCTTCCTTAACGCTCGTCCGCTTGTACTCGAAGTCAGTCCACGGTCTCGAGATAACCCAGCGTGAACATGGCATCACGGATTTCGCCTGCCTGCTTCGGGTACACGCTGGAAATCTCCATTACCGTGCTGCGGTCCTTGTTGACGTGGCTGACGATGCTTACCTTGCCCGGAATGACATACTCGCCGGTCTCGAAGTAGTCGGTGTAGTAGATCGTTTTGATCTGCTGGCCCGAGATCGAATAGCAGTCGTTGCGCAGCATGCGCTTGGTCTTGAGTGCGACCCAACTGATGATCTTGGCGTAGCCTTCGGTCTGCGACTTGCCGGTCAGCTCAACTTTGACGACCGGCTCGCCGTCCAGCGTGTCCTCGGAAAAACCGCTGATCGTGTAGTCCTTCAGCAAATTAAGCTGCATCAGGTCGTAGTTGTTGGCGTCCGTTCCCATGAAGGAGTCCCGCGCCGACAGTCGGATCGAGCGGCGCACGTCGCTGAAGTACATCCAGAGATTGGCGTCCGCCTTCAGCAGATACTTGTGCTTGGCCGTGGCGGGCCAGTTCATGACCAGCAGATTGTTGTTGCCTTTCATGGTCATTTCGAAGGCAAAGGTCTTGAGCACCTTTTCCTCGCGCCGGTGCGTCAACTTATAGTTCGAGACCGCATTAGCGGGGAACATCGTGCGGTCGACGTGGGCAATTAAGGATTGCACGTCTTTCTCTTCGAGCTTGGCTTGCACCAGGACGGGCCAGACGGCGAGGGCCAGCAGGCTGGTGACGAGCAGGTTCTTGACGAAGGGGGTCATTCGAGCTTCCTCGGCGGCGTTACTGCGTCACCAGCTGACCGTCGCGCATGCGCAAAACATGGTCGCAGTGCTCGCTGATTTCGGGATCGTGCGTGGAAAACACCAGCGCGGTCTTCTCCTCGCGATTCACCTTGCGCAGCAGTTCCAGAATTTTCAGCGCGGTCTCAGAGTCGAGATTGGCCGTAGGCTCGTCCGCGAGCAGCAGTTGCGGATGATTGGTCAATGCACGGGCAATGGCAACTCGTTGGCGCTGCCCGCCCGACAACTCGTCGGGCCGGTGATGCACGCGGTCGGCCAGCCCGACCGCGTCGATCAGATGCAGCACCCACTCGCGCAGCCGCTTTTCGTCGGGCCGGCCCCTTCCGATACGTGCAGGAAGCTCCACGTTCTCGTATACGTTGAGCACTGGCATCAGGTTGAAGGATTGGAAGATGTAGCCGATCGTCTCGTTGCGCAGATGGGCGCGTTCCGTCGCGCTGAGCCGACCCACGTTCACCCCATCGAACAGGACCTCGCCTTCCTGCGGCGTATCTAGGCAGCCAAGCATGTTCAGTATGCTCGTCTTGCCGCTGCCCGACGGGCCGGCCAGCGTGAGGAAGTCCTGAGCCTGCACGCGCAAGCTGACACCCCGTAGCGCCTGGACCTCGGTTTTGCCGAGAGCGTATCGCTTGTGCACGTTGTTCAGCACGATTTCCATTTTCTCTGTCATTCCAAGGCCGGGGTCAGCGATCGGCCAGAGCCGTGGTGATGGGCAGGCGCGAGGCACGCCACGCGAAAAATGCGCTTGCCGTGACGGCCGTGAGGACCGGCAAGGCAACACCGGCCAAGTAGCCTGCGGGCGCAAACGCAGGGTGAAAATGCGAGGAGCCCAGAAAGCCGCTCAGCTCGCGATTGCCGATCGGGATTCCGTAGCGGACGGTCACGACGTACAGCAGCCCCGCAACCAGCAGACCGGCCAAGCTTGCCGCCAGCGCCAGGACGAGGCTCTCGCGCATCAGCAACGCACGGATCGTGGCAGGACTGGCCCCGAGCGCAGCCAGCGTGGCGATCTCCTTAGTGCGCTCCATGATGTTGAGCATGGTGGTGAACGCCAAACTGGCGGCCACCATGATCATCACAATCACGATCACGATGGTGTAACTCAGCTTGAGCGCGTCCGTCAGATCGGCAAAGATCTGCGCGCCGCTGCGCCAGTCGGCAGCCTCGAGCTCGGGTTCGTCGCCCGGATGCCCCCGCTGCACAAGGTAAGGGTTGATCTGGCTCAGAACGCGTTCGACGTTCGCATCGTCGCTCAGGTGCACGTTGATCCGGGTGGCGGCATAGGGGTCGTCTACCAATACCCGGGCAACGTCCAGGTCGAGGTAGATGTAGGCGTCCAGCCAAGCGGGCAGGCTGATGGCCGTGAACAGGCCGGTCACACGGTAGTCGATGAGGTTGACCTTCTTGTCCAGCGAGCGCGCCACCAGACGGATCGTGTCTCCCACTTTAATGAGGTTGCGGCGCGCGAAATCCGCCGGGACGATGACTTCATAGGAACCGCTGTCGAACATGCGACCCTCGACCAGCCGCAGATTGGCCGCCAGTTTGGAGTCACTGCGCACGTCGAAGGACATGGCCTTGAAAGGTACGCTGTCGATCTCCGTGGCGACCTTGGTGTCAAATTCCAAGCGCACATTGGCACCTGCATAGCCCGGCAACTGCTTCAGCGTAGCCTGCATCGACGGCGTGAACCGGAAGTAGTGATAGTCCCGGTCCATGATGTTGCGGTCGATCCGCCGCGTCACTTTGGATGCGATGTACACATTACCGGTCGCCACGGCCACCAAGTTGCGCGAAAAGTTCTGCTGTACGCCCGCCAGGAATTGCGAAAAAAAAATGATCACAAAGCTGGCAAACAGCATCAAGCCGCCGAGCAGTAGGTTGCGCGAGCGCTGGCGCAGCAAGTTGCGCACAATCAGTTTCCAGCGGCTGTTCAGCCCCACCCCTCCGAGTTGGACACGGTATGCGCGTTGACGGCCGTGCGCGACATCGATGTATTCGGGCACCATGGGGGGTCACTCCTTGGTATGGAGCAGAGAAACGACGTCCTCGTTCGCCGCCTGCCAGCAACTTGCGATAGTGGTGAGCAGCGACACGCCGAGCACTAGCAGCAGCCCGAGCACGATGTTGTACGCGTCGAGCACTGGCAGCAGAACCTTGCCGCCGTTCATGTACTGCTCCACCAGGGTCTCGCCCTTAAGCCCGCCGGCCTGACGGATGCCTAGCAGCAGCACCATGGCAACAGCAAATCCCAGCATGTAGCCGATCAGGACCTTGATGACCACCTCCGCCGCGAACATGCGCACGAGCCGTTCGCGGGTCATGCCCAGAGACATCAACGTGCCGATTTCCCGGCGTCGCTCGTGCAGACCCAATTTCGTGAGGATCAGGACTACGATCAGCATCACGAAGATGACAACCCCCACCTGGACTGTCGCCATGCCGGTAGCGATACTGCCGACGCTGTCGATGACCTGCGCGACTTCACGGTACGTACGCACAGCGAGGTGCTCACGCTCGTCGGGCGACAGCGCCTCGCGCACTTGGATGACCACCTCGGGTAGCCGATCCGCATATTCGGGCTTGACGCGCACGGCGATATCTGTGGCCACGCTTTCAACGTACAGCATCTTGCGCGTGCGATCAAGGTTCGTGAATACCACGGCATTCATGAATTCGTCGATCAAATGCGGCGAGCGGGCGTAGCCCTTGATGTCGTAGGGCCGGCCGTTGAACACTTCGCTTGGCGTTTCGGTCAGAACGAGGATCTCCTCTTCGAGCGGAACGCCGGACTTCTCCACCAGGTAAGGCGAGACCAAAGCAGCTTGGACCGCGGTGTCTAACAGAGGCAGCACCTCGGCCATGTCGGGGATGACATGTTGCTCTTGCTGCGTCTCGACAGCAATAACCATCGCGGGCGTCGAGCTTTCGCCGTTGCCGACCACGGCGCCGAAGCTCATGCGCGGGGATGCCGCCTCCACTGCGGGCAAGGCGCGCACCTTTTTCAGGACCGACGAGAGTTCGTCAACCTCGATAAGTTCCAGCCGGCGCCCGGTGGAGACGTCGAAGAAGCTCAACGCCGCTGCCTTGGGCTTGATCTGAAGATGGCCCGTAAGGCTGTCGGTCATACCGCGTACCAGCGCAGCCTTGACGCCACTGATCTGAGCGGTCGCAAAGACCAATAACAGGCTAGCTACTCCGACAACAAAAACACTTAAAAGGAACCGTCCGCGGTGACGCAACACGTTTCTTAAAATCAATCGCATTAGTTATATATGCCCAGAAATTAGGGAAGCGCTGAAGTAATTGGTTTTGAAGGAGGGGACGACGAACAAGGGCGTAGTTCTGGGCGGGATGCGCCTGCGCGCGGTTGCGGTCGAATTCGAGGCTGTTGCAGTACGCGGTCGAAGTCCAGATAGGCGCGATCCATCACGTAGAAGGCGCCGGGCTCGGGCACGAACAGGTCCAGGGCCTTGACGTCGTGCAGCTTGCCATCGGAGATGTGAATGAACGACGGGATCGAGCCGCGCAGATCGAGCAGCATATGCAGCTTGATGGCCGCCTTGGTGGAGCGAAACGGCGCCCACGGGAACACCGACAGGCACAGGTCGATGGTGGTGGCGTCCAGTGCATAGACGGTGTTGGACAGTTCGACCCCGAAGCTGTCGGCGGCGTACAGCTTCCGCGCCTGTGCGATCAGTACCTGAGCGAAGTCGGCATGGATGCGCCAGTCGCGGCCTTCGTTGGCGTCGGCCAGGGTCGAGCGGGCCACCGGCTGGCGCAGGCCCATGTGGTACAGCTTGGCCACCTGCGCCGACAGGCAAATCTCGATGTCGCGCAGACTCTCGCGCCAGGTCAACTGCGCGAAGGCCATGCAGCGGAACTGCTCGGCGCACGACAAGGTCCGTACTCGATGGTCGCCGCCGTAGCGCTCGACGATGCGGTGGAAGGTCTTCCACGGCAGAAAGTCCATGATCTGGGCGAACAGGGTCTTGCCGACGTTCATCGCGCTCTCCGGCCGAAACGAGGCCGCGAGCGTGGCGCAAGCCGGCTGCGCCGTTCAAATCGGAGACACCCCTAACTGCCATGAAAGCCGCGCCGCTATTGGGTTTCCGGGCACTCGCCCTGAATTTAACCGGACACTACTGATGAATGTACTTTATCCAAATTCGAACTGTATGTTGTTTCAATACCTGTTATTTCTACCACTACTGTGCGCTGCCGCCTGCACGGGGTGATCTCGGTTTTC
Source organism: Betaproteobacteria bacterium (assembly GCA_046316025.1). GTDB lineage: Bacteria > Pseudomonadota > Gammaproteobacteria > Burkholderiales > Burkholderiaceae_F > JAJTHJ01. The sequence continues at coordinate 51,885 of JBKCXU010000052.1, forward strand.
GTGCAATTTGTGCGGTTTGGTCGAAGTGAGGGCAGCCGTATCAAGCACTTGGAGAATCGCCTGTTTCGGCGCAGTTTGGTTTTCGTGCACTTTGCATCATTTGCGAGGTTGTTGGAGACCCCGTCCGATCCGCCGCCGAGGCATTGGGCTGCGCAGCCTTCCTGCGCGATCGCCAAACGCCGCTCCCATCTCCTCCGCCCGCCGCGCCTCGTCGGTGTGCAGATAGCCCGAGGTCGTCGCGATCGACGCGTGACGCAAGTTGTCGCGGACGGTGGTGAGGGCTGCGCCCGGCGCCAGCGCGTGCGTGGCATGGGTGTGCCGCATCCAGTGCGGGCTGGCGCGGCGCAGCTTTGTAAGCGTCCACCGAACTCAGGTTGAGATGGTTGCGGTCGTGGGCGAGGATCGGTTTCACCGAGTAGGAGGTGAACCCGATGGAAGGGCGGCAGGACAAGAGGCGGTATCGACGTCACGGCGCCGAGTTCAAGCGGCAGGTACTGGCCGAGTGCGCAGCGCCGGGCGCACGCGTTGCCGAGGTGGCTGCCGCGCACGGCCTGCATCCGAACCTGATCTACTACTGGCGCAGTCGCGCCGCCGCGGCCGCGTTACGGACGAGCGCCGCCGCGCCGGGCACCCCCGTTGCGCAGTTCGTCCCCGTGACCGTGGCCGATGTTGCGTCGGCTGCCATCCGGATCGAACTGCGCCGCGATGGCACTGTTGCCCAGGTGCACTGGCCGCTGACGGCCGCGGGCGCCTGCGCCGAGTGGCTGCGGAGTTGGTGGCGATGATCCGCATTGAGGCAATCTGGTTGGCGGTCGAGCCCGTCGATCTGCGCATGGGGCTGGACAGCGCCTTGGCGCGGGTGGTGGCCGTCTTCGGAGCCGCGCAGCCGCATTGGGCGTACTTGTTCGCCAACCGGCGCGGCAACCGGATCAAGGTGCTGGTGCACGACGGCTACGGCCTGTGGCTGGCCGTGCGCCGGCTGCATCCGCGGTCGCTTTGCCTGGAGCGCCGCCGGCGAGCGCGTCGCCTTGAGCCGCGAACAGTTCGATGCCTTGGTGCTGGGGTTACCGTGGCAGCGCTTGGGAGCGGCAGCGGTCGTGAGCGTGGTGTAGGAGCGGCGCGCGCGCAATCGGCGAATCCCCCAATAGCGCGGGCATCGATAGCGCGGCACACTGCCGCCATGATCGATGCCGCCGACGTAGACCGACTGAGCGCCGCCCAGGTGCGCGCGTTGGCTGCGCGGTTGATCGACACCGTGCGCACGCAAAGCGCGCGGATCGAAGAGCAGCAGCAGGCGCTGCGGCACCGACAAGCCACCATCGAGCGACTCACGCATGAGTTGGCGGTGCTGCGGCGGGTGCGCTTCGGCGTGAAGAGCGAAGCCTGGAGCGCCGGACAGAGAGGCCTGTTCGAAGAGTCGGCGGACGAAGACCTGGCGGCCTTGGAAGAGCGGCTGTCGCAGTTGCGCCCGCCGGCGGCGGATCGGCCGCGCGGCAGTCCCAAGCGGCTGCCCTTGCCGTCGGCTCTGCCGCGGCGGGAGATCCGGCACGAACCCGAGTCGACCGTGTGCACTTGCGGCTGCGCGCTGCGGCGCATCGGCGAAGACGTGGCCGAACGACTGGACTATGAGCCGGGCCGCTTCCAGGTCGAGCGGCATGTGCGCGGCAAGTGGGTCTGCGGCCAGTGTCGCACCCTGGTGCAGGCGCCGGTGCCGCCGCAAGTCATCGACAAGGGGCTGCCCACCTCGGGACTGCTGGCGCAGGTGCTGGTGGCCAAGTACGCCGATCATCTGCCGCTGTACCGGCAGGAGGCGATCTATGCCCGGGCCGGGGTGGCACTGTCGCGCTCGACCCTGGCGCAGTGGGTGGGCGCCTGCGGCGTGCAATTGCAGCCACTGGTCGATGCCTTGCGGCAAGCGCTGCTGGCGCGCGCGGTGCTGCACGCCGACGAAACCCCGGTGCCGGTGCTCGATCCGGGTGCCGGCAAGACGCACCGGGCCTACCTGTGGAGCTACGCCAGCACCGCCTTCGACGGACTGCGCGCGGTGGTCTTCGATCTGGCCAGGACGCGGGCAGGAGAGCATCCCAGGACATTTCTGGGCGCCTGGCGCGGCACGCTGGTGTGCGACGACTACGCCGGCTACAAGGCGCTGTTCGGCGCGAACGTCACCGAGGCCGGCTGTCTGGCGCATGCGCGGCGCAAGTTTCACGAACTGCACGCCGCCGGCAAGAGCACGCTCGCCGACCAGGCGTTGTTGCTGTTCGGCAGACTCTACGAGGTCGAGCGCGAGGTCAAGGAACTCCATCCCGACCAACGCAGACGGATTCGGCAGAGCAAGGCCCAGCCCATTGCCGACGATCTGCACGCCTGGCTGATCGCGCAGCGGCAGAAGCTGCCCGACGGCTCGGCCACGGCCAAAGCAATCGACTACAGCCTCAAGCGCTGGGGGCCGCTGACGCGGTATCTCGACGACGGGAATCTGCCGGCAGGTAGAGTAGGGATGTGGCGCGGCGGCTGTAGGCTTGGGTTGTCTGTTGGCCGCCCCTTTCGTCTGGCGGTGCCCGAGTACCCTCGCCGTGGCTCCGTTTCCACATCCCCCTCGTCGAACCGGACGTGCGGATTGCCCGCATCCGGCTCTCTTCCGACACATCAGGCCTTCGCGTTCGAGCGGCCACGTGCGATCGGTCGCAGGCGTATCAGTCCCAACGTTTCGTAGAGGTACTGGTCGGGGTACTGGCGGTACCCCGTTCCCTGCTGACCGCTGCGCCGACGCAGCCAGATTCGCAGACGCCGCGCGGTGTAGCCGTCCAGAGCACGGTAAATCTTCGTCACCGGCCCTTGACTGAAGTAATTCGCCCAGCCGCGCAGCAGCGGGTTGAGTTCTTCGACCCGCTTGGCCGGCGACGTGGCGTGCCACCGCCGGCTCGTCTCCTCGTGTATGCGTTGCCGCAGGCGTTTGACGGACTTCATCGCCGGTGCCGTACCCCAGTAGGGACGGCCCCGGTAACCGTAGAACCGGCCCACGGTGTACCCGAGAAAGTCGAACCGTTCCTCGGGCAGCTTGACCAGTCGGGTCTTCTTCTCGTTGACCGTCAGGCCAAGCCGGGACATCAGCCGCCGCATCGTCGCCATCGCTTCGGCACCCGCGCCGGGACGACACAGGATGACGAAGTCGTCGGCATAGTTGACCACTTCGGCTTGCAGCCGCCGCGCGTGACCGCCCCGATACCACGCCAGCATGAAGCGGCGGAAGTACAGGTTGGCCAGCAACGGCGAGACGACACCCCCTTGCGGGGTGCCGCGGTTGGTGTCGCGCGCCACCGTCGTGCGGATTTGTCCGCCGCCGCCGGCCCGCTCGACCACCGGTGCGTCGAGCCACTGGCGGATCGCCGCCAGTACCGACCCGTCGGCAACCCGCCGCGCCACGCAGCGCAGCAGATCGCCGTGCGGGATCGTGTTGAAGTAGTCGGACAGATCGGCGTCCACCACTTCGCGCGCACCACGGTCGGCGATGCCGAAGTGAATGCGCCGCAGCGCCATCTTGGCGTCCATGCCCTCGCGGAAGCCGTACTGCCAGGGAAACAGGTCTTCGTCGAAGATCGGCCCCAGCACCAGCAGCACCGCCATTTGCGCGACACGGTCGCGGATGGTCGGGATGCCCAACGGACGCTGTCCGCCGCTGGCCTTGGCAATCCATACCCGCAACAGGGGCGCGCACCGATACTGCCCGGCCCGCAACTCCTGCTCCAATCTTCGCAGCCACACCGTTCGTCCGCGCTCTTCGATGGCCTCGAAGGTCTCGCCGTCCATTCCCGGTGCGCCGCGATTGGCGCGGCAGCGGCGGAAGGCTTCGTGCAAGACGTCCGCACGGCACACCTTGTCCCACAGACTGTAGAACCGATAGGCTGTTTCGCTCTTGGCTTTCGCCCGTAACGCGCTCTGCAAGGTTCGAACCGAATCGAGCGGGGTTGTTAGGCTTGCACCAATCCCCGGGCTCTTCTCGCTTTGCACGTCCGCATCGGAACAGGAGGCCTTCGCTCCACCAGCGTTACCCGGCTTCGTCACTACTACACCCCCATCCGCCATCCGCAGGAGCCGACTCCACCCCTCACGAGGTCGCCGTTGCCCGGCGGCCCGCCGCGCACTCCCACGGACTTCCCTTGTTGCACGATCGATCGGTACCCCTGCGTGCTGCCACCACTACCCCGGTGGACGCGGCGCCTGCATCTCACGCTCGCTTCGGCGCCGCCGGCGACCTTCCCCGTTGTTATGGCGGGTCGGCATCCACGACGATCTTTCGAGGCCTGCTCGGTGTTCACTCGCGTTGCGGCCCGCAGGGTCTGCTGGCCCCCTTGCGGGGCCTTTTCAAGAAGTGCTTCAGCCCATTCGTTACCTCCTGGACCGCTCCTTGCGCTTCCGGCCGGAGCGAGAGTTGGCCGGGTCGGACTTGGACTTGGCCGAGGCCTCGCCTTCACCGACGGATCAACCGTGCCTTGGCAAGGCACACACAACAACTGGATCGAGAACCGCATCCGACCGATTGCGCTGGGGCGGGCGAACTGGTTGTTCGCCGGGACACTGGCCGCGGGGCAGCGGGCGGCGGCGGCGATGAGTCTGATCGGCTCGGCGAAGATGAACGGCCTCGACCCCTACGCGTACCTGAAGGACGTGCTCGAACGGCTGCCCACGCAGCCGATGCGCCGCATCGAGGAACTGCTGCCGCATCGGTGACAGCCGCCCCAGCGGGTCTGATCCGGCGCCCGACCGTCAATACGACTTGGCCGGACGCATACGCAGCTTTTCGGTTAACGCCAGGTTGACCGGCTCGATCGTCGCAGCCGCTTGCTTGAAGAAGCGCTTCATAATCGCCCACGGCCGCGCGCCGGTCAGTCCGGCGCCATCGGTTTTCAGGTTCGGAAGCAACGGGGTCGCCGCCGGCCAGCGCATGGTTGAGGTCGAGATCTCCCGCGCGGCGAGGTAACGGTCGAGCGCCAGCCGCGCCCGCGCCGGCACCACCACCTTGCCGGCCTTGCTGCCCTTGCCCAGCACTTCGATCCAGCGATTTCCCGCTTCGTCTTCACTCAAATGCCCGAGCCGTGCGGCGACGAGCTCGCTGCTGCGCAGACCCGTCGCATAGGCAAAGTCCAGCGCGAAGCGCAATCGCCGCGCGGCTTCCAACGACCAGTCCTCGTCTTCGAGCCGATCCGCCACCGGCCGCAGCAGCGACCACTCGTGTTCTCTGAACCACCGGCTGCTGGACCGCGATCTTCCGGCGGCTGCTTTGACCCGCACCCCGGCAAAGGGGTTCGCGATCAGATATCGCTGCTCGACCAACCAGCGGAACAGCGCCGAGATCACGGAAAGCGCATACGCGGCCGAACGCGGCGAAAGGGGGCCTTGGAAGGGCCGCCACTGCGGCGAGGTGCGCGCCGCCACCGGCCCGATCCAGCGCCGCTTCGGGGTGGGCTGCCGCAGAAAAGCGCGGTAGGCGACCGCGTCCTCGGTGGTCAGCGAGGACAGCGCCTTGCCCCGTTCCAGAATCGCCCAAAGGATCAACCGCTCCGCCTCTTTGCGATAGGCCCGCTGGGTGACGGCCGATTCGTGCAATTGCAGCCAGGACTGCACGGCCTCGTAGTCGTTGTTCGCTGTCAGCACGCAGCGCCCGCGCGGTGCGCGGAACGCCCCGCGCGATCCGTTCAGCTCGCCCGGCACCAGCAGCCGTTCCCAAGGGATCAATTCCTCCTGCTCGAGCTTGACCAGGGCGCGGGCGCTGGTGGTCAATACCGGGTGGACTGCGAAGAAGGCTTCGATCCGGTGCGCGTTGACCGCCCCCAGGCCGCGATGCCGCCGCCCGCTATCGGCACATCGGCGAGGTGCTGCAACGGTTCAACTACGCCGCACTCGGTCGCCGCGAGCGCGGCTGGGTGCTGCGCTATCTGCGCGCCACCGGCGGCTACAGCCGTTCGCAGTTGACCCGCTTGGTTCATCTGGCACTGGCCGGTCTGCCCTTGGCGCAGCGCCGCCACGCGCCGCGCTGCCCGTTCCCGCGCCACTACACCGAGGCCGACATCCTGCTGCTGGCCGAGGTCGATCGGCAGTTCGACACCCTGTCCGGCCCAGCCACCGCGCATCTGCTGCGCCGTGCCTGGACCGTCTACGCCGATGCCCGCTTCGAGCGCCTGGCCACCCTGTCGGTGGCGCACCTGTACAACCTGCGCGCCAGCTTCCGCTACACCGCCCAGCGGCTCGCGCACACCCGCACCCGACCGACCCCGGTGGCCATCGGCAGCCGCCGCGCTCCCGCCCCCGAGGGCCGACCCGGTTTCATCCGGGTCGATAGCGTGCATCAGGGCGACCTCGACGGGGTCAAGGGCGTCTACTACGTCAACGCCGTGGATTGCGTCACCCAGGGGCAGATCGTGGCCTGCTGCGAGCGCATCAGCGAGGCCTACCTGTTGCCGGTGCTGGAGCAACTGCTGGCACAGTTCCCGTTCGCCCTCCTGGGCTTTCATGCCGACAACGGTTCCGAGTACATCAACGCTCGCGTGGCCCGCCTGCTGGAGAAGCTGCGCATCGAGTTGACCAAGTCCCGCCCGCGCCACTGCAACGACAACGCGCTGGCGGAGACCAAGAACGGCGCCGTCATCCGCAAGACCTTCGGTTACGGCCATATCCCGCAGCGACACGCCGCGCCCATCAACGCCTTCTGCCGCGAGCGCCTCAACCCTTTCCTGAACCTGCACCGGCCCTGCCTGTTCGCCACCGAGATCGCCGATCCGGCCAAGCTCGGCCGCATCCGCAAGGTCTATCGCCCCCACGATGCAATTACGCCGCTGGAGGAACTCGCCCGCCTGGCGGCCGCCGAGTCCTTCCTGCGCCCCGACCACGGCCTGGCCGAGCTTCAGGCCCAGGCCCGCGCGCAGACCGATCTGCTCGCCGCCGATGCCCTGAACCGTGCACGGCTGGCCTTGTTCGAACGCATTCGGCGCGCCGCCTGAGCGACTCACGACAAAACGCGCGGCCTGCGTGCGGGGGCGCTGCGCCCCCCGCGCCCGCCCGCTCAATCGATAGAAAAAGGGCAATGCAAAACACTCCTACACTACGGCTCCTTCTCCAACCGATCGATCCGCTCCGGCACCGATCACCGAACTCCGTTCAGGCTCATCGCCGCATTGGAAAGGACTGGCCAATTCCGAACCGACCCTCGCGCCGATGCAAAAGTCCGACAGACTCCTAGCATCTCTCGCCGTGAGAAACGTCGATCAGTATCTCGAGCTTGCTGATCGAGCCAACACCCGGCGGTCGTATGCCGCCTCGGTCCGTCACTACGAGCTGGAGTGGCGTGGCGCGCTCCCCGCCACGCCTGAGGCCATTGCCCAGTACCTGGCTCACTACGCGCCTTCGCTTACGACGAGCACGTTGCAGGTCCGCCTGGCCGGGCTGTCCCGCTGGCATCGGGACCATGGTTTCGTCGATCCGACCAAGGCGCCCATCGTCCAGCAGGTTCTCAAGGGCGTACGCGCCGCGCACAACGCCCCACGAAGGCAGGCCCGTCCGGTCGAGTTCGACGTCCTCAAGCGTGTCTCGGACTGGCTCGACGAGGAAATCGTCGCAGCAGGGCCGCTCGCGGGCGCGCGGGCTGACCTCCTGCGCCGGAGTCGCGATCAGGCCATGTTGCGCCTCGGGTTCTGGCGCGGTTTCCGCTCCGACGAGCTATGCCGCCTGCAGTTCGAGCACGTCCAGGTCGACCCGGGTGTAGGGATGACCTGTTTCATCCCTCGCACCAAATCGGACCGTGCCGTCCTGGGCCAGACGTTCGAGTGCCCAGCCCTCTCGCGGCTGTGCCCTGTAGAGGCCTTCCTGGCATGGCAGTCGGCGTCCGGCTTGACGACGGGCCCGGTGTTCCGGCGCGTCGACCGCTGGGGCGGGATTGGGCGCAGCGCCTTGGCCCAAGGCAGCGTCGTGCCCTGGCTGCGAGCCCTCTTTAGGGAGGCCGGTGTTCAGGACGCGTCGCTGTACACCAGCCACTCGCTGCGCCGCGGCTTCGCCAACTGGGCGCGCGACAGCGGCTGGGATCTGAAGGCGCTGATGGACTACATTGGATGGCGCGACAGCAACTCCGCCTTGCGCTACCTCGACAACGACAAAGGCAGGATCGCACAACGGTTTGAGCAGGGCCTTGCGCAATCGGAGCGGGCGCAACCGTCCGAGCCGGGGGCGGTTGCCCCGGCCGCCTCGCCCCGACGAAATAGCAACGTCGTGCCATTGCCACGCCGCCGTTCGTGACAGGCATCCGTGTTCCTGCCGCACTGATACCGCAGGAAAAGATCACAGTCCGCAAGCTGCAGATCTTGTTCGGCGACTGGTGGCCCCACTATGCGCCTCCGTATGTGCTGCGCTGGACGTTGTTTGCTGAGCGCGACCCGTGCCCATACTGCGGCCAGTTCCTCGCGATCGAGCCGGGGGCTGCGGCCGTCGATTTCAATTCGGCCCACCTCGATCACATGGATCCGCTGTCCCGCGGCGGCGACGATTCGGTGCGCAACGCCATCTACGTATGTGCGGCGTGCAACGTCGCCAAGGGCCAGCGCCTGTTCGTCGACTGGCTCAACCGGTTGCCGGAAGATCGGCGCGATGCCGTCCTGTCCGGCAGATCTACATCGCCAAGCACGGCCACGCACCGGAAGAGTTCGTCCCGGGGCCGCGCCAGCCCCGCTTGCTGCTGACCCGGCCCGAGCTCGCCCTCGACGAACACGTCTTGCAACGGCTCTTCCCCAGGCCGCTTGTTGACGGACCACCTAAACGACCAACGAGCTGAACTCGGTTAAGCGCGAGCGGCGCCGCTGCCGGCATCGAAGAGCCATTCCGCGTACTGCTGCAGCGGAAAGCTGAAAATGCCGCGGAAGTTGATGTTGCCGTGGTGCGCCGGGCTCGTACCTTCCAGCCACGCCATTTCATCCTCGGTGAGGTAAGCACGATCGCCCAGCAGGTGCTCCTGCATCTTGTTGGCGGTCCATGCCAGACACAGGTTGAGCATCAGCGTCAGTGCCCCAGAGGTGGCGTGCAGCTCGTCCACGTCCTGACCGCGCGGCTTGGAGAACGTGCCGGCGTAGATGGCGCGTTGCAGCTGATGCAGTGCCTCCCCGTGCACGAGGATGCGATTGACCAGTCGCCGGAGTTCCTCGCTGAGCAGGTAGTCGCAGAGATAGATGCTGCGGACGAGGCGGCCCAAATGCACACCGGCACGATACGTCGGGCTGTCCGATGCGGCAGAGCCGAAGCGTGCCAGGGCAACGGTCGCCGCCGTGTGGCCCGTTTCCACCGAAGCAGCGATGCGCACCAGGTTGTCCCACTCCTGCTCGATCAGGCGCAGCGAGACAACGGCTTGCGCGACGTCGGCCAACGCCTCGTCGACGTCCTTCATGCTGCTCGGGATATACAACTTGCGGTCGGCGACGTGGGCCAGGCGCGGGCACAAGGCAAAGCCGAGCAGCTTGGCGAGCCCCATGGCGAAATCTGTATAGCCGTGGGTGTCGACTGCAAGGCGGTCGATCTCGACCTCGGTCTGCCGCAGAGCCGCTTCGATCGCTGCACCCGCCTGCCGCTCGTTGAGAACGATCGGCAGGTCGTACAGCACACTCCAGAAGTCTGCGACCAGCGTGTAGGTGCCGACGGAGGGCTGTTTGCGCCGGTAATCCATGCGTGCCGCCCAGATGTGCTTGGACACATCGATGCTCATCATGTCACTGGACGCCAGCGAGCCGTCGCCCCAGACGGTGCAGATGGGAAGCCGCTTGTGGAAGTTGACGACGGCGGCGTTGGCAGCACGCACGGTCTCGGCGTTCTCGAAGAGATGCATGCCCCGCAGGACGCCGTTCGCATTGAGCTGCGGCATCGTCAGCGCCACCTGTGACGCATCCAGGGCACAGCCGTGCGCCACCATACCGGCGTACACCTCGAGCAGCTCCTCGGCGCTGCGGGCCATACGGCCGAGCATGATCTTGCTGAAGCCGGTCCGGCTGTCCAAGTCGAGGATAAGCTCGGGGAACTGCACCACACCGATCTTGGCGAAGAGATCGTCCTTGTTCTGCTTGGCGTCCGGGTGAGCGGCCTTAGCACCGAGACGTGGAACCCTGAAGTGGCCGTTGTCGAGCCCCAGGCGATCTGACCGGACGGCTTCGGCAAGCAGACTGAGCTTGAGTCGCAGTTCTTGCTTCAGGCTGTCCAGGAACGGGCCAGCCTCCAGGGGCAGGTTCAGTTGCGCGTACCGCAGCAAACGGTCGCGTTGCCAGTCCTCGTCACCGATGAGCACGCGTCGGCGTCCCCGGAACTTCTCGCTGTGCGTGACGAACGCGGCACCGCTCTTGAGCGCCTTGCGCAGGCCGATCAGTGTGGCCGCCTCCACGGCCCGGAACGCGCGCTCCCGATCTTCGCCTTCGATAATCTCGCGCCAGGGCCTCGGCATCGGAATCTTGATGCCCCGGGGCAACGTCGTCTCTTTGCCCTGATAGAGCGTCTGCAGGATCGCGGCGCGCTCGACGGACTCGTCGCCTTCCTCGGCCTGCAGATCGAGCTTCCCAAGTTCAGACAGCAGCGCACGGATCTCGGAGTTCGGTTCACTCAGGATCCAACGCGCGGCCGCAGCCCGTGTCGGAAACCGCGGCGGCTCATACTGCTCCTGGAGCAAAAGCACGTACTGCCTGAAGTCAGCGTCCTCGACGGTCGCGTCGGCCGCCTTGCCGAAGATTTCTGCGATGGCGTCGTGCGCCGACTTCGATGACTTGGCCTCCAGGGTCTCCGCGGCCTTGTAGGCCTTGCTGACCAGCTTCGTCACACGATTGGCACCGAGCATGATCGCCGCGTCGGTCGCTGCCGCCAGTGCCCATTGCAGGAAACACACGAACCTGAGGCTGCGCGTCGGATCCTGCAGCTCGCGAACCTTCGCGGGTCGCATGTTCTTGAGCTCTTTGGCGTATACCTTGACCTTGTCCTGGTACATCTGGTGCACATTGAGCTTGTGCACGCCGAGCTCCTTGAGAAACTCGACCCGATCCATGCGTTCCCGGATCTGGTTGACAGACTTTCGCCGGGGCGGCTTCTGCAGCCATTCAAGGGCCGACCGCTCGCCGCCGTGCGGGGCCATGACCTTTGCGAACCAGTACGCGATCGTTGCCGGCGGGATCTGCTCGTGGATCAATCGAAGAAGCCCGATCTCCGAAAGCGACATCGAGCGCACAACCATCGTGCGCAGATCACGGGGCGCGATGGCGATGAACTTGTGCTGGTACAACCAGGCCATGCCCCGGCCCATCAGGTAGTCCGTGCCAGGTGAGGTCACTGCCTCACGGTCGAGGAAGGTGGCGAGCTGGGCACGGTCGTCTTCCTCGGCTTTGCGGAAACCCAGAACCTGCATCGCCCACCACTGGTGCTCGTAGCGGGTCTTCGATCGGTCGTAAACGCTGCGCAGCGACGTGATGGGGATCGGGTCGAGCTTCAACTGCGCCGCCACGAATCGCATCAGGCGCGCAGGAATCGTGTGCAGGTCCGCCAGCGGGCTGCCGGACATCCGCATGAAACCCAACTGGATGGCGGCGGCGAGCCGCAACGTTGCCGTGCGGCGCGTCTTGATCTGCGCAATCTCGGCTTCGCCGTAGACGAAAAATGCCTGCAGTTCAGCGATGCCGAGCGCGCGCGGTAGAGTGGTCGTGCCGAGGTATTGCTGCTGCCAGCGATGGATAACCTGCATTGCACGCCCCCCAAACAGATGCGAGGAAACTCTAGTGCGGCGAGTGGCGTTGGGTCAACGCGCACCGCAGTGCGCGCGCCGATCGCCTGTTACTACCGGTCACTTGCCGGCGACCCGCCGTTGCTGAGCGGGCAGAATCAGAGACCTCCGCTCAACCGGGTTGCTGTGGGGCAGTCACGGATGGGGTGGGCCGCCGTGAAATCGGCCAGCGGTCGCGTCGGTTCCGAGTCGACCGACTTCGTTACCGCCAAAATCAGCACGGAAAGTACGGGAACCCTTGCTC